>CAZGBN010000004.1:0-107216 GCA_964524015.1 uncultured Mucilaginibacter sp.
TAGCTACAGTTAAAAACATGACCAACTTTGGTGTGTTTGTTGAACTGGAAGACGGTATTGACGGATTGATCCACATCTCTGACCTTTCATGGTCTAAAAAAGTTAATCACCCTAATGAGTTCACTAAAGTTGGTGAGAAATTAGACGTGGTTGTTTTAGAATTGGATGTTGAGAACCGCAAATTAAGCTTAGGCCACAAACAATTAGAAGAAAACCCTTGGGATACTTTTGAAAGCATCTTCACTATTGATTCAATACATGAAGGTACGGTATTAAAAGTAACCGAAAAAGGAGCTATTGTTGCTTTACCTTACGGTGTTGAAGGCTTTGTGCCAACCAAACACCTGGTTAAAGAAGATGGTAAGAGCATAAAAGCTGAAGAAGTAGCTGAATTCAAGATCATTGAATTTAACAAAGAGAACAAACGTATCGTTATTTCACACGCACGTATATGGGAAGAAGCTCGCGCTGATGCTCGTGTACAGGATTTCGAAAACCGTAAAAAAGAAGCAAAATCTGCTACTAACGCGGTAAAGAAAGTGAAAGATTCAGTAGAAAAATCAACTTTAGGTGATTTAAGCGTGTTAGCTCAATTGAAAGAGCAAATGGAGGGTGCCGAAACTAAGGCAGCTACCAAAAAAGCAGCTAAAAAAGCCGAGCCTGCTTCAACTGACGAATCAGCTGAATAAGTTTAACTTAACTTAATTATATAAGCCCTCCGAGTTATTGGGGGGCTTTTTTTGTGGATTATGTTTTACAAGAAACTACTAACTCATTACCTAAAACTCAAAACTATTTTCTACATTTGCCCAAATCCACCAAACGATGCAAAACCTTACGCTGCTCGACGGTCAAAAATTTCAAATCACTATTCAGCGTTTATGTCGTCAGTTAATTGAAAATCATAATGATTTTTCTGAGTCAGTTTTAATAGGCATACAGCCTCGTGGAATTTACCTGGCTAAACGTGTAGCCGAAGAATTACGAAAAATATTACCCGAAAGCAAAATTGAGCAGGGCGACCTGGACATCACCTTTTACAGGGATGATTTCCGCAGGCGCGAATCGCAGCTGGTGCCTAATGAAACTAAAATAGATTTTATAATAGAAGGCAAAAAAGTAATCATGATGGATGATGTGCTGTGGACAGGCCGTACCATACGTTCCGCTATGGATGCCATGCTGGATTTTGGAAGGCCCGGAAAAGTTGAATTGTTAGCCCTTGTTGACCGCCGCTATTCGCGCCATATACCGGTAGCTGCAGATTATGTGGGTATTGAGGTGGATTCCATCGCATCGCAAAAGGTAGTGGTAAGCTGGAAGGAAACAGATGGAGAAGATAAAATTGTATTGATATCGGAAAAATAAACTAATGGCATTAAGCACACGACATTTATTAGGAATAAAAGATCTGAACGCGGATGATATTCAACTCATATTTGAAACAGCCGATAATTTTAAAACGGTTTTAAACCGCCCGATAAAAAAAGTCCCTTCGCTGCGTGATGTTACTATTGCCAATATATTTTTTGAAAACTCTACCCGTACCCGTTTATCCTTTGAATTAGCCGAAAAGCGTTTATCTGCCGATGTAGTAAACTTTGCCGCTTCGTCATCATCAGTAAGCAAAGGCGAGACGTTGATTGATACGGTAAATAACATATTAGCCATGAAAGTGGATATGGTAGTAATGCGCCATCCATACGCAGGGGCAGCAACCTTTTTATCCAAACACGTAAACGCGCAGATTGTAAATGCCGGCGACGGCGCGCATGAGCACCCAACGCAAGCTTTACTGGATGCTTTCTCCATACGAGAAAAGTATGGTGATGTAGCAGGTAAAAAAGTGGTTATTGTGGGCGATATTTTGCACTCGCGTGTGGCACTATCAAATATACTTTGCTTAAAACAATTGGGTGCCGAGGTGATGGTTTGCGGGCCAACTACGCTGATCCCTAAATACATCACCTCGTTAGGGGTAAAAGTAGAGCATAACTTAATAAAAGCCTTAAACTGGTGCGATGTAGCCAATATGCTACGCATACAGTTAGAGCGCCAGGATATTAAATACTTCCCGTCGCTGCGTGAATATACCATGCTATATGGCTTAAATAAGCAAATACTGGACTCGCTGAATAAAGAGATAACCGTAATGCATCCGGGCCCAATTAACCGTGGGGTGGAGATCACCAGCGATGTTGCTGACAGTAAGCAATCTATCATACTTGACCAGGTAGAAAATGGTGTTGCTGTACGCATGGCGGTATTATTCTTACTGGCCGGGCAAAACCCATAATCATGAAAGTAATTTCAGGTTTTATTGCCGCGTTGTTTATAAGCGTTTTAACGCTTACGGCAACTGCCCAAAGCCGCCAGCAGCAAAAAACAGATTCGGTATACCGGTTAGTTAAAAAAGCCTTTAACGAAAAAGACGTTAACGCCATATATGCACTTGTCGGCGCAAATTTTAAAAAGGCGGTGGATTTTGAATCATTCCGAAGCGTTACTGAGAAACAGTTATTTCCCATGGGTGCTATAAGGCGGGATTCATTGATCAGTTTTACCAATAATAAAGATGCTACCTATAAAATTCAACTGGACGCGGTTACGCTAAAGTTATTAATGAACCTGGATGACAAAGGTAAGTTAGAAGCATTTATTTTTCAGCCCTATAATGTGGTTGCTATTGGCGATAAACCTGGAAAGGTGGCCACTTCAAACCCGATGGTTACAATAACTGACAAAATGGTAGATTCCATAGCGCGGTTATATATACAAAAGCAGAATACTGCCGGTTTAAGCATAGGTTTAATTAAAGATGGTAGGGTAAGCGTTTATAATTATGGCGAAACTACCAAAGGCAATAGCAAGTTACCCGATGGTAATACTTTATTTGAGATAGGATCTATAACCAAAGCATTCACCTCAACATTGTTAGCCTGGTACGTAAACCAGGGTAAAGTGAGCTTGAACGACCCGATAACTAAATTTTTACCCGAACCTGCAGCATCAAACCCTCAATTAAAGGATATTAAACTAATAAACTTAAGTAACCATACTTCCGGTTTGTCAAGCATACCTTCCAATAGTGCTTTACAAAAGCATTATGACGAGGCTAATCCTTATAAAAACTACAGCAAGCAATTATTATTTGATTACCTGGCCAAATGTACCCTTATTGCCAATCCGGGCGAAAGATATGCTTATTCCAATTTAGCACCGGGCCTTTTAGGTATTATCTTAGAAAAAGTTAGCGGTAAACCTTACGAGCAAATGGTGGCTGATATTATTACCCAACCCTTGGGTATGAAAAGCACCATTCAGAAGATATACCCCATGCTTTCGCCACGTTTTGCAACGGTATATGACGAGGATGGTAACCCAACTTCTCCCTGGGATTTTGATGCCTTAGCATCCGCAGGAGCATTACGATCAACTATAAATGATATGCTGTTGTATGTTAAAGCAAATTTAAACAGCAAAGGTGCAACCTCGTTGGACAAAGCCATTGACCTTACACATCAAATCACTTTAAATAATGATGCAAGAATAGGCCTGGCATGGCATATTATTGTAGTTGGCGGTGTTGATTATTATTTCCATAATGGTGGCACGGGAGGCAGCAGCAGTTTCCTCGCTTTTAATAAAAACAAAAATTTAGGTCTGGTCATCTTATCCAACGCAGCCGAAAGTACCGATCCTACAGGCGTAAGTCTGCTAAGAAAGCTGCAATCCCTTAAATAGTTATACTGCCTCCGGGTTGGTAAATTTGGTGAAACTTGATGCCCCGTTTATCAAAGTGTTTGGTATACGCAGCATAACGCTGTTTAATAAAAAATTCTTTAGCATAACCATCATGTACAGGCAATATCTGTTTGGGTTCTAGTTGATCTGCGAAAGCTGCTATGCGTGGTTCATTGGCAAAGGGAGCCATGGTCACCATGATCAGCAGTTCTATACCCTTATATTTTACTAATGCATCTTCCATTGAATCGACAGGATGGAGCACCTTATCATTTATTAATAGTCCGGTCATTTGTGGCAACGGGTTATCCATTATTAATTCATGTACCACCGGAAAGGCCTCCAGTTTAAACGGCCCTATTTGTGATAAGCCATCACACAACAAACAAAACGCGATATTATTCGCGGTTAATTGTTCGCCTACCTGCTTATTGGCAATAACAGTTGCCCCGCTTAAGGCAACAATGGTTTTTAGATGCTCAATATCCAAATGATCGGGATGGATATGGGTTATGATGATCGTATTGACATCAGCAAATTGCTCAGGCTTTACCAAACCCTCGGCAAATGTAATATTACCCGGGTCTATTAATAGTTTATAACCTTGTAACTCAAATAATAAGCAGGAGTGCAGATATTTAGATATTTTCATGGTATCAAATAAATTAAACCACCTGTTTAAGCAAAAGTTTGTGATTATAATAACTCTTGTAACTCGTTAAAGTTATTTATAGTAGCTACCTGGTCCTCATTAACTTCACCAAAACCATAAGCCGCAAAAATAAATGGAACACCTGCTTGTTTGGCCGCCGAATAGTCGCCCATCGTATCGCCTACATACACGGGTGCGGTAAGGCGATGGTCATTTACTATGTCACGTATATTATCTGCCTTAGGCAAACTTTTGGTACCATAGCATTGGTGACCCAAAAAGTATTGTTGCAGGCCGCTTGTTTTAAAAAAGGTTTCTATATACCCGCTTTGGCAATTGCTTACGATGTACAATTTATGATATTTAGCCAGATATTGAAGTGTTGCTTCTAATTCAGGATAAAGCTCACCCCCTTTTTCATTCAGTAAATTCAATTCATGGTTGGCACAAATGGCTTTAAACTCATTACGCTTTTCTTCTGTTAGGTATGGTACCAGTTTTTCAAATATGGCTTTGTAGGTCATCCCGCAAATGGACATGATGGTTTCCTTAGTAAAATCATCCTTTACAAAGTCAACTTCTTCTTTAGCCTTTTGCCAGGCATCTGCTACCGTTTGCGTACTGTCCCAAAGGGTACCATCAAGGTCAAATATGATGCTGTCGTATTTGTTTTTCAGTGTAGTATTCATTGGGGCAAAAGTAGCGTTATTATTTTTCGTCAATATCGTATTCCCGTCATTTAGTAACTAGCACTACTTCTGCGCTACTCAATTCGCTCTTTCTTGTTGCCTCGTTTAAAAAGGCAGGCTTTAAACGGGTAACCCAATAGCGTTCAAATTTTTTAAGCGGACGGGTGTTCCAGCCTTTGGCATTTAAACCGACAATAACATCTGATGGCGCGTATAGAATAAATTGACCTTCCGGAACTGAACCCGTTCCATCAGGATTTAAATTGATTACCGGTTTATCGCTGTAAAATTCCATCGCGGTAGCATAGTAATCATCAATTTGTGCTATGGGTAATTTGTTTTTATTGTTTTGGTTGATCCAAACTGCCGCCTCACTGCCTGCCTGGTAATTCGCCAGGCTGGTATAAAACACCTGGTTTAAATACAGGTTCACCACAAAAGATGCTAACAGCGTGCGAAAGATAATTTGTTGTATTGGGTCCGTTGTTAATCGTTGAGGGAGGAATAATAATCCGCAAAAAAGTATAAATAAAAACAATCTGATAGCATCCTCATAATCCAGCGAATTATAAAAATGCTGCAAGGCGGTTATTGCAGCCAGCATTAATATAATTATTACAATTTGTGTAATGCGTACAGCCAAAATAGTTTTTGCTGATTTTATTTTATATAGATATTGTGCAGTGATAATGGCGAAGAAGGGAAAAACGATATTCAAATAATGCGGCAACTGAAATTTAGAAGCTGAAAATAATAGGAAGGTTAACAATGACCCGCATATACAATACCACTCGCTCACCTGCACATTTTTAATGCCCTGTTTAATAAACTGGTATATTGCTGCAAATAACAGTAACGACCAAGGCAAAAATGCCCATAGGGTGGTATGAATAAAAAAGCTTGGGTCGCCGTGGCCCTTGATGGGGCCTGTGTTAAAAAAACGGCCAAACTGACTATCCCAAAAAAAGAATTTAATGCCTGATATATTTTGTCTGTCGAATACGGTTTTCTCAGGGTGAGCATCAAACTGTATGTACAAGCAATAAATTTCCGGCAGGATAAATATTAAGACCAATACAGCCGCTATAAGCCATCGCCAAATAAAAATCAACTTCCATTGCCTGGTGATTATAAAATGCCCAAATACGGCCCCGCAGATAGGAATAAGAGCAAACATTCCCTTGGTCATGATGGCGCAGGCGGTAAATAAGCAAGCAGCCAATAAATGCCAAAAGTTATTGGGATTATAGCTTTTATATAAATGATAAACAGCCGCGATAATTAACCCGGTTAAATAAGGCTCGGCACGTACATCATTGTTGGATAGTATGATATGTTGGGCCGTAAGCAATATCAATACTGCCCAAAAGGCAACTTGCTTATTATATAAAGCTTTGGCAAATAAATAAGTGTAATATGCCCCGCCAAATAAAAATAGTATGGCAGGTAATTTATACGCCCAGGTAGTAAAACCAAACAGCTTAAATGATAAAGCGGTTATCCAAAACGGAAAGTGTGGTTTATCCAGCCAATCTTTTCCAAAGGCAAACAGTTCTACATAATTATTACGCTGAACCATGGTTTTGCTAATGGTAGCATACAGCGTAGCATCGGGCCCCATGATGGGTATAAATAATCCGGTCAAATTTATTACCGCTGCAACACCTATAAACAGGTAAAGCCATTTGGTATAATTAGCGGATGGAGATTGGTTCATCGTGGCTAAGATAAAGAGATTTTAATTTACTATCAGATGTAGCATTCCATCATCTTATCTCGTAATACATAAAAACGGGTATTTAGTGCCTAAATATTGGTTGCTTATAAATATCTTTAACTTTAAATAAACAGATTACTTAACCCACGATATGAAAAATATTAAGCTAAGTTATTTTTTTACCACAGCTGCGATAGTTCTAGTGTTATTGAGTATTACTTCGTGCAAAAAGGAATCCGAAAAGATAGGCATTTTTGGCACATGGAAAACCTATAATAATTTAACCCAGATACTGCGTAGCGTCACCTTTAAGGAAGACAGTACATCGGTATACACCAGTAGTAAATTGGATAATAATGGCCAGGTTTTATATGACCTGTACAGAAAAGAAGCAAAGTTTAGCCTTAAGTCCACTGCCCCTAAAAAGCTGACTTTTTATAACACGGTTACTTACCTTAATCAAGACTACGAAAATAGTACCAATAAAAGTGCCTATGTACAAACAGGACCGCAAAATATGGTAGCAGTACCCGGCACTACTACAACAGTACATTCGTTTTTTTTAAGTGACGGTGAAATGAATTTATCTACGGAATGCTCAGGTACATATACACCAACTTGTTATGTAGCAGTGGGTGGTTATAGAAGACAATAAACAGGTACTATCTTTGATTATTCAGTAAACTATAACCTACCAATTCTTCCCAGCGGGCATTGGCCGGGTGATAATAAACCAATACCTGGTATTCATTTTGGGTTTCAAAGTAGCTGCCTTCAAGCAAGATATCGTCAGGTTTACTGTTTTTGTCAACCCACACATATTGATAATCATATACGCCTTGCTTTAAAAACAAGTTGGTAAAAAAGCGCCCCCTACCGGGTTCGTAATCCATTTTGCTATTGGCATCTATTTTAAAATTATTAAACTGGCCAATAACATAGGCGCTGCCTTCGGTAGCATTTTTATTTGCAGCCAGGCTAAAATATACCTGGGCATAATCGGCATCACGCCGTGGGTCGTTACCATTAGGATCCGTGTTCATCACAAAAAACTGCCCATTGTTGTCGAACTGAAAAGAGTAAGCAGGCGTGTTACGGTTAGGGTCGCCCAGTAAAACTACGGTGTTACCCGTATCGCGATATATCTGGCCGACGCGCTCTGACTTTAATCTTAGCGAACGTGTATCAAATCGCCTGAACTCATTGTGGCCCGGAAAATCATTGGTATTAACATCATTATATATCAACTGCGTGCCACGAATTGATTGGGGTTGTAAACTCCATTTACCCGTTTCAGGCCTAGCGTTTTGCATGATCAATACTTTAACATCCGCATTAGGGTTTTGCAGGGGTAACCTGCCATAATCTACCTGAAAATTAATTTTTTGGTTGGATTGGCGGTTGAGGATTGACGGCACAATAGTTGCCGCTAATGAAACTTTAGCACCCACCACATACAACCTGCGCGTTAGTATCAATTTGGATTGATCGCTATCTTCATAAACTTTTAAAATGTAGTTGCCGGCTAATTTGGGAGCAATAGTTTCATTAGGAAGTTTAAGTTCGTAATGCGTATATTTTTGAAGGGTGCCGCCAGAATAGGTGAAATCTCTTATCCTGTCTTCATTAAAACTTATCAAATATTCGGCAGGAGAGATGTTGGATGATCTCCACTGGCTATTGCAATGCTCCAGCGTATAAAAATAATTACGGCCGCCACCGCGCAGGTCATCAAAACCTAATAAAACTTGCTCTTTTGAATTTAAAGGATAAATCGGGAAAGACCCTTGCTTTGTAGCATTATAAAACTCAACACTTTTAATGTTGCCGTTAAAAACCTGGTTATCATAAACAGATTGCGCAAGGCTGTTGATGGATATTACCAGCAATAATAAAATAACACACTTCCTCATTGGGTAATAGTAAGCCTTATGAACGTTTATAAAACTTTTCTATTATAAGTCGCTCAGTAAATCCAGTTTTTTATTATTGTATTCCTCCTGCGATATCAGGCCGTTATCAAATAAGGTACGTAGCTTTTTCAATTTCTCGGTCAACTCATCTGCTTTTGGAGCTTCAGGAGCCGGAGTTGGAGCAGTTGTCTGAACAGGCGGCGCAGCATGAAAACCTGCATAAGCTGAGGCTGTAGGGTTTTCAAATTGTACAGAACCAGATTCAGCGCGTTTTTCTTCTAACTCGCGCAGGCGACGTGCCTCGCGCTCAGATTCTTTACGTTCCTGTGCATATTGATAAAGTTTACGCGCCTGTATTTTAGGCAGGTAATCAACACCCATTTCGGTTCCGTTGGTAGTTTTTATACTGAATACGGCACCTATAATTTCTTCTTTGGTAGCCACATCAACTACATCTTTCCAAACAAAATCAACAAATTTGATAGATAGCCCAAGGTTAGCAGGGGTAAAGAATAAGATACGTTTATTGGTTATGGCAATACAGTCGGGTAATAAGTTTACCAATGGTTTTTTCTGTACAGCTATATATAATATTTCCTCGCCGGTAGTTAACAGGTCAACCAAACGTGAATGAACTTTCTCGATCGCTTTAGGGTCCTGGTCGTCGCGCAAAAATTTCTCTATCATGGTATTGTTTTCTTTATGCAGGTACAAAAATAGTTAAATTCTTTTTAAAACCCTCTTTACGCCAAAGGCGAAGAGAGGGTCGACGAGCGGAGCAAAGTCGGGGTGAGTCAACTAACCCACCAGCAAATTGCATCCTCTAATATCCGCATTATCAAATCTTCCCAATATCTCAAACGAGCCATCAGTATAAACCTTGCCTAGGTCCTGCGTGGCGATAAACGAGCACGAATTAATATTAGCCAGATCGATGACATTAACACCACCTGCCCGGTCGTTAGTTAACAAACTCATTGGGTCGTTAGTATCACGGGTAATAATGCGCATCCAGGGTGGGCAGTTAAATATACCGTTGCCTTTGGAGTAGCCTTGTGATAGCAGTTCTGTCATCCCATATTCCGAATGGATAACATGTACACCAAAGCCTTTGCACAAAGTATCATGTAATTCCTCGCGTATCATTTCTTTACGGCGGCCCTTCATGCCACCGGTTTCCATTACTATTAATTCAGGGAAGTTTATGCTATGCTGCTCCACAAAATCAAGGAGTGCAAAAGTTACCCCTATTAGTAAAGTCGGTTTATTGGCTTCCTGTTGTTTTTTTAACTGGTAAGCCAACTCGTCATGATTATACAAAAAGAAGCCGCTATCGGGATTGTTGGATTGCTGTATCAGGTCGTTAGTCATATAGATCAACGACGAACCTTCGCGTTCCAAATAAGATGGTAGTAGTGCTAAAATGGTATAGCTTTTAATATCTCCATAAAACAAGCTAAAAGCCTTACGAAAACTCTCTTCATACCAACTTACGTCAGTAACTTGATGGCTGCTGGTTATCATCCCCGTAGTGCCCGAACTGGTAAAGGTAACCTCAATGGGGTCGGTACTGCTCACCACATCGCGCGATTTAAAAAACTCGATGGGTAAAAATGGGATTTGCTGAATAGAAGTAATTGAAGCAGGATCAATTCTTAAACCTTCAATAAACTCCCGGTAAATTGCACAGTTTTTAGCCTGGTGCTGAAAAATGGCTAAAGCAGCGGCATTAAATTGCTCATCATTATTGATAGAAAATATTTGCTGCTTACCGGGTATGTTCATTACCGGCAAAGATAAGCTTGTAAGCAGATAAAATTATAAGGGCTTTTTATTAAATTGCGCTAAGTTAACTCACGCTATCATGACGGTACCCGAAATCATGGCCGACCTGCAGGCCAACGGCAGCGAAAGCATCAAGAAGATCTTATCAAAGCACGGCGTTAAAGAGCCCTTTTTTGGCGTTAAGGTGGAGTATTTAAAAACTATCCAGAAAAAGATAAAAAAGGATTACCAGTTAGCAAAGGATTTGTATGCTACCGGTAATGCCGATGCCATGTACCTGGCAGGATTAATAGCCGATGATGAGAAAATGACCCGCGAAGATTTGCAAACTTGGGTACAACAAGCGGTTTCCAATAATATAAGCGAGTACACCGTGCCCTGGGTTGCAGCAGGCGGCAATTACGGTGCTGAACTGGCGTTGCGATGGATAGATAGTAATGAAGAGTATATCGCCGCCGCAGGATGGTCAACAATGGCCAATTGGGTAGCGCTAAAACCTGATGATCAACTGGATGTACAAGTATTGAAGCAGTTACTACAACGCGTGGTTGAAACGATAGATAACGCGCAAAATCGTGTGCGTTATGTGATGAATAGTTTTATAATTGCCATTGGTAGTTATGTTGTCCAATTAAAAGATGACGCAATAGCTGCTGCAAATAAAATAGGAACAGTTACAGCTGATATGAATGGTACTGCCTGTAAAGTACCCGATGCTGCGCAATATGTGGAAAAAACATTAGCCAGAACTAAAGGCAAAAAGAAAAATACGGTGAAGTGTTAATACTTGCCTTGAACTATAATACATGAATAATATACAAGCCTGCCTGTTTGATCTGGATGGAGTAATTGTTGATACCGCGGTTTATCACTACAAGGCCTGGAAACGCTTAGCTAACGAACTGGGTTTTGATTTTACCGAGGAACAAAACGAATTGCTGAAAGGCGTAAGTCGGGTACGATCTTTAGAAATTATCTTAGAGATTGGCGGCGTTACCAAAACCGATGCGGAAAAAGAAGAGTTGGCTACCCGTAAGAATGCGTGGTATGTAGATATGATCAACCAAATGCGTCCGGATGAAATATTGCCGGGTGCACGTGAGTTTGTGCAAGCCTGTCGCAATGCCGGTATCAAAACAGCCTTAGGATCTGCGAGTAAGAATTCCATGACCATTTTAGAGAAAATTGGGATGGTTAGTTTGTTTGATGCTATTATTGACGGTAATAAAGTAAGCAAAGCCAAACCCGACCCTGAAGTATTTTTAAAAGGGGCTGAAGCGTTAGGGGTTGTTCCATCAGCCTGTGTGGTATTTGAGGATGCCATAGCAGGCGTAGAAGCCGCCATTAACGGCGGAATGAAAGTAGTAGGTATAGGTTCACTAAGTGTGCTTAAAGGGGCTAATTTGGTAGTGAATGGGTTGGATGAAATGAGTTTGGAAAAATTGAAAACATTATAAAAGCGTCATTGCGAGGAACGAAGCAATCTCTACATAGGACAGTCGAGCAGATAAATGCTGTTCCAGGCAATCATCAAGGATATTGATTTGCATGTGCAGAGATTGCTTCGTTCCTCGGAATGACGGTTAAAAGAAAACAATGAAGCAATACTTTAAAGTTGACGAGTGGAAAATAATTGAAGAAGGTTTTGACCCTAAGCATAACCAAATTGCCGAGAGCGTTTTTAGCCTGGGCAATGGACGTATGGGTCAGCGCGCCAACTTTGAAGAAGCTTATAGCGGCGAGACCCTACAAGGAAACTATATGGCCGGGGTTTATTATCCCGATAAAACCCGCGTAGGCTGGTGGAAAAACGGCTACCCCGAATATTTTGCCAAAGTATTGAATGCCGCCAATTGGATAGGTATTGATGTGGTGATTGACGAAGAACAACTCGATCTGGCTAAATGTGAAGTAAGCCAATTCAGGCGCGAGTTGAATATGCGAGAAGGCTACCTGAAAAGAAATTTCCGCGCCAAAACAGCTAAAGGAACGGAAGTAGAGGTAGAAGCCATCCGTTTTTGCAGTATGGCTGATGATGAGGCCGGTGTCATAAAATATACTCTTACACCATTAAATTTTAGCGGGGTTATAACCATAACACCCTATATTGATGGTGATGTCGTCAACAAAGATTCTAACTACGATGAAAAGTTTTGGGATGAGGTAGAAAAGCATGCTAATGCTAACGGCGGTTATGTACAACTCAAAACCAAAAAGACGGGTTTTGAGGTAACTACGGGTATGCTGTTCACTATCTCGCAGGAGGGTAAAGCCAGTCCGGTTGAAAAGGAAAAATATGTTGCCACGAAAGTGGAACTACAGGTGGAGCAAGGTAAGCCCATCACCATCATTAAATACGCCGCTAACCTATCTTCGCAAAATTATAAGGCGGAAGATTTGGTTAATGAATTAAACAAAACTTTAGATCGCGTTAGCAAAAAGGGATTTGATACCCTACTTGCAGAGCAAGCTGCCGCATGGGCCGAAAAGTGGAAGCATAACGATATTATTATTGAGGGCGATGTGGCCGCGCAGCAGGCCATCAGGTTCAATATTTTCCAGTTAAATCAAACTTATACAGGGGAAGACGACCGCCTGAATATTGGTCCGAAAGGTTTTACGGGTGAAAAGTACGGCGGCTCAACCTATTGGGATACCGAGGCTTATTGCGTGCCATTTTACCTCGCCACTGCCGACCCCAAAGTAACCCGTAACTTACTGCTTTACCGCTATAAACAGTTAGGAAAAGCTATCGAGAACGCGCAGTTGTTAGGGTTTAAAGACGGTGCCGCATTATACCCCATGGTAACCATGGATGGTACCGAGTGCCATAACGAATGGGAAATAACCTTTGAAGAGATACACCGCAACGGCGCAATTGCTTATGCTATTTATAATTATGTGCGCTATACAGCAGATGAAGCTTATTTAGTCGATTATGGACTGGAAGTTTTAATCGCTATCGCCAGGTTTTGGTCGCAAAGGGTGAATTGGAGCGAGGATAAGCAGCAGTATGTGATGCTGGGTGTAACCGGGCCCAATGAGTATGAAAATAACATTAACAATAATTGGTACACCAATACTTTAGCGGTATGGTGTATGCAGTATACGCTGGATGTAATTGCTAAAGTTAAAGCAGCAGATAGCACTAAGTATAATGCGTTAGTAAAGCGTATCAACTTTAGTGAGGGAGTGGAAACAGCCCGTTTTAGCCATATCATCCAACATATGTATTACCCGTATGATGAAAAACAGCAGGTATTTTTACAGCAGGATGAGTATTTAGATAAAGAGCAGATTTTGGTTAAAGATATCCCCGCAGGCCAGCGCCCGCTAAACCAAAACTGGAGTTGGGACAGGATACTGCGGTCGTGTTATATCAAGCAGGCCGATGTATTGCAGGGTATTTACTTTTTTGAAGATAGGTACGATATTGATACTATCCGCCGCAACTTTGATTATTATGAGCCGCGTACGGTACATGAGTCGTCACTTTCGCCATGTGTGCATGCTATATTAGCCGCCAAACTTGGTGATGAGGCACGCGCCTACGAGTTTTACCTGCGCACCTCACGACTTGACCTGGACGATTATAATAACGATACCGAAGACGGCTGCCACATTACCTCCATGGCCGGTACCTGGATGGCGGTGGTAGAAGGTTTTGGTGGTATGCGCGTTAAAAACGGTATGCTTTCATTTGATCCTTTCTTGCCGGGTAAATGGCAATCGTTCTCTTTTAATGTAGGTTTTAGGGGGGCGATTTTGAATGTAAAAGTAAGTAAGGGAGGGGTTGATATTAAAAATTTATCGGGTACACCAATTACCGTTTTGGTGCATGGAAAAGAGCGTATTGTTTAATGAATAACACGCAACCTTTAATTAAAAATACTTTACTTTAGTATTTCAATATGCTATCCAACCAACCCGATCATAAACTCATCATCTATCAACTATTGCCGCGCCTGTTTGGTAATACCAATGCCACTAATAAATATTACGGCTCGGTTGAGGAGAACGGTGTGGGTAAGTTTAATGACATTACCGATAAGGCACTGCAAGAGATAAAAAACATGGGTTTTACCCACGTTTGGTATTGTGGTGTAATTGAACACGCTACCATGACCGATCATTCTGCTTATGGCATAAAAGCGGATGATCCGGATATTGTAAAGGGCAGGGCAGGTTCGCCATACGCGGTGAAGGATTATTACGATGTTGACCCAGACCTGGCGGTGGATGTAAACAACCGGATGGCAGAATTTGATGCCTTGATTGAACGTACGCACCAAAATGGCTTAAAGGTTATTATTGATTTTGTTCCCAACCATGTGGCCCGTACTTATGCCTCAGATAAAAAGCCTGCCGGCGTGCGCGATTTTGGGCAGGATGATGATAGCACCAAAGCGTTTTCGCCCACCAATGATTTTTACTACATGCCGGGCCAGTATTTTGAAGTGCCGCATGGGTATAATCCCGGTGGTGACGGTTTTGATAGTCCGCTTAAGGACGGCGAGTTTGACGAGTACCCCGCCAAAGCAACCGGTAATGATGTGTTTGATCCGCATCCATCCATTAATGATTGGTTTGAGACCGTTAAGCTGAATTACGGTGTTGACTATGCTACTAATCAGCGGCATTTTGACCCTATTCCGCCATTGTGGAATAAGCTTTATGACATTCTGCACTATTGGACCCAAAAAGGCATAGATGCCTTTAGGTGCGATATGGTGGAGCATGTACCCTTTGAGTTTTGGGGATGGGTAGTGCCTAAATTGAAGGCCGAAGTACCCTCTATCGTGTTCATCGGCGAAGCCTATGATAAGAATAAATACCGCGATTATATCTATAAAGGCAAGTTTGATTATTTATATGATAAAACAGGCTTATATGATACTTTAAGGCGTATCACTACTGATCCTTACAATAACTCTACATGGCAAATAAACGCCGTGTGGAACTACGATACTAAGGATATTGACCAGCATATGCTGCGCTTTATGGAAACGCATGACGAGCAACGCATAGCCTCGGGCTATTTTGCAGGTAATGCCTGGTATGCCATACCCGGAATGATCGTAACCGCTACACTTTCAACCGGCCCGGTGCTGGTTTATAGCGGACAAGAAGTAGGAGAGCAAGCTTATGGCAACGAGGGCTTTAGCGGCGATGATGGCCGCACCACCATTTTTGATTACTGGGGATTGCCCGAACACCAGAAATGGTTAAACAGCGGAAAGTTTGATGGTGGCGGCTTAAACGATGACCAAAAAAAACTGCGCGAATTTTACTGCAAGTTATTAACCACGATACAGACCCATGAAGCGCTGCGTACAGGCCAATTTTTTGAATTAATGCTGACCAACCAAAACCGCGGCGGCTTTGATGAGCGCATATATTGCTACCTGCGTTATACTAACCAGGAGCAAATTTTGATAGTGGTAAATTTTGACCGTAATCCGCGCGATTTGAATGTTGTTTTACCGGATGAGCTGTTAGCTCAATTTAACTTAAACGGTGAAAAACAGTTAACAGATATGTTAACCGGCGCAAATTATAATACTACTGACATTAAAAGCGGCTTGAATATTGCTTTAACTGGTATGAATGGAGGAATATTGAAATTTTAATGCTTAATTGTTGCTATTTTCATAAAAATATATCCATTTTGTTATTTTTAAAGCAATGTATTGCCCGTTTATTGAAAAATAATTCGTTTATTAGCCTATAGAAAAGCATATCCCGGTTATTGATTAATTGGAGTGCGGTGTGCAAGCATATTAAAGTGTTTTATGGAAGAAAATATACACGATCCGGAGTTGTTAGCCAATAAATTGCTTGAAGAGGAGGAAGAGTTTCACCACTTGAATAACCCTGCCGATGCCATAAAGCCGGTAGTTAAAAAATACCTGGGCATACCTAAACAGGCCGAGCAGTTAGATAATAGAATATACTTTACCGACGGCGATGCCAAGGTAGAGATCGTTATTGTAACTGACCAGGTTATACGCGTAAGGCTGGCTCCGCATGGTGTATTCCTGGAAGAATTTTCATACGCTGTTCCTAAACTAAATAGCAAACCTGTTGCTTTTACCATAGCCGAAGAAGATGATGAGTTTCGTATTTCTACCAGCGCGGTAAGTTGCCATATATCTAAAGAGAATTTTCATATATCTTTTTCTGATTGCGATAGTAACATCACCAGTGTCGATGCTGTACCTATGCACTGGGAGGAAAATATAAAATTTGGCGGCTATTATGTATTCAGCACCAAAGAGTGCCGCCCCGAAGAAAGCTTTTTTGGCTTAGGTGATAAACCTACCGAGCTTAACCTGCGCGGCAAACGTTTAAAAAACTGGAACACCGATGCCTATTCCTTTAACTGGAACCAGGACCCGCTATATCGCGCCATACCTTTTTATATCAGTTTAAACGATGACATAGCGCACGGTATTTTCTTTGATAATACGTTTAAAACGCATTTTGATTTTGGTGCCGAAGATAAAACTAAAACCAGCTTTTGGGCCGATGGTGGCGAACTACAATACTATTATATCCATGGTCCGCATATGATGGATGTAGTTAAAAGCTACCACCTGTTAACCGGTACGCACCCTATGCCGCCATTATGGGCATTAGGTTACCACCAATGCCGGTGGAGCTATTATCCGGAAGCTAAAGTGAAAAAAATAGCTAACGGTTTCCGCGAAAATAAAATTCCGTGCGACGGTATCTACCTGGATATTGATTATATGGACGGGTACCGTTGCTTCACCTGGAATAAAAAATACTTCCCTAACCCAAAACGGATGATCAGCGAGTTAGCTGCTGATGGCTTTAAAACCGTAGTAATTATTGACCCCGGCATACGTGTGGATGATAATTACTGGGTGTTTAAAGAGGGTAAGGAGAAAAAGCATTTTTGCCGTCGAAGTGATGATTACTTTATGGAGGGCCACGTTTGGCCGGGCCGTTGTCAGTTTCCTGATTTTACCAACCCCGATGTACGAGAATGGTGGGGAGGATTATTTGAAGGCCTGGTTGAAGCAGGAGTAGCCGGTGTTTGGAATGATATGAATGAGCCTGCCGTTTTTGGTGCAGGTACTTTCCCTGACGATGTGCGCCATCAGTATGATGGGCACCGTGGATCGCACCGTAAGGCGCATAACGTTTATGGTATGCAAATGGTACGCTCAACCTATGAGGGTTTGCGTAAGCTGATGAAAAATAAACGTCCGTTTACCATAACTCGTGCCGGTTATTCAGGCGTACAACGCTATGCTTCGGCATGGACGGGTGATAACGTAGCCTCATGGGAGCATTTAAAATTAGGTAATATACAGTGCCAGCGTATGTCGGTTTCGGGCATACCATTTATTGGTACAGATATAGGTGGTTTTAGCGGCGAGCCTGATGGCGAACTGTTTACCCGCTGGATACAAATGGGTACTTTCTCGCCATTTATGCGGGCACACTCTGCAGGGGATACCAAGGAACGCGAGCCATGGAGTTTTGGCGACCCATATACTGCTATTAACCGCACATTTATTGAGTTGCGTTATCGTTTATTGCCTTACCTGTATTCCGCGTTTTGGGAGCATCATCGTTATGGTTTCCCTATACTAAGGCCGGTGGTAATGCAGGAGCAGGAAGTATATAGCAATCACTTCCGCCAGGATGAATTTACTTATGGCGATAAAATATTGATTTGCCCGGTTTTAGAACCCGGTCAAAAAAGCCGTAAGGTATATTTGCCAACAGGCAACTGGTACAACTTCTGGACTCATGAAATGGTTGAAGGCGGTAAAGAAACCGAAGTGCCAACACCGTTGGAAACCATCCCCATCTTTGTTAAAGCAGGCTCGGTAATACCCGAATACCCGGTAATGCAATACGTAGGCGAAAAGGAGATTGAAGAAGTTATATTAAACATTTATTATAGCGATTACGAAGCTAATTCCTTCCTGTTTGAAGATTACGGCGAAACTTTTGCTTACGAGCAGGATATCTATTTAGAAAAAAAATTCGCGGTAAGCGGTACCAAAACCAGTTTTACCATTACGCAAAGCATGGAAGGCTTATACAACCCGCGTTATGAAAACTATGCCTTTAAAATAATTGGTTTACCGTTTAAACCATCAAAAATTACTAATAGCGAAGGCAAGTTGATAACTGATTTTACCTTTATTGATAACTGCCTTGAAATGAAGTTTAGTAAAAACTTTAAGATGTTGGAGATAGTGAAGTAATAATAAAACCGTCATTGCGAGGTACGAAGCAATCTCTACATAGGACAGTCAAGCGGTAGATGTTGTAAAAAATCGTCATCGTGGAAATTGATTTGCAAGTGCAGAGATTGCTTCGTACCTCGCAATGACGTATGGAGATTAGACTTTCGAAGTTTCAAAACTTCGAAAGTCTTTTTTGTTTATGGTGTGTACGCCCACAATATTTATATATTTGGTTATTACATATTCTAATCCCGTAAGGGTATATAAATTATGGCCAAAAAAGCACCTGCAACACCAAAAGCCGAAAAAGAAGTTAAAACTGTAAAGCCTAAAGTTGTGGCTAAGGAAAAATCTGCGCCTGTAAAAAAAACAACTACGCTGGTTCCTCCACAAAAATATAATGTACAGCCCTACAGCCGTTTTACTGAATTTGATATTGGCCTTTTTAAAGCAGGAAAACATTATAAATTGTATGAAAAATTTGGCTCGCATGTAATAGAGCATGATGGGGTGGTGGGTACCTATTTCGCGGTATGGGCACCTAATGCCAAGTTTGTATCGGTAATGGGCGGCTTTAATGGCTGGAACCGTGGTTCGCACGGTTTATATGTTAGGTGGGATGGATCGGGAATTTGGGAAGGCTTTATTCCAAACATTGGTAATGGTGAGGCCTATAAATATTTTATAGCCTCCAATACCGGCGAAGATCTGGAAAAAGCAGATCCCTTCGCTTTGCGCTGGGAAGAACCGCCACGCACGGCATCCATAATTTCTGATACTTTTTACGAGTGGAATGATAAAGCCTGGATGGAAAAGCGTTACGAACATAACGCTTTAGACAAGCCATACTCGGTTTATGAAGTACATATAGGCTCATGGGCGCGCAGCCCCGAAAGCCCGGATGAGTTTTTTACTTATGAGCAACTGGCAGATAAACTGGTTCCTTATGTAAAGGATATGGGCTTTACGCACGTAGAGTTTATGCCTATAATGGAGCACCCTTATTATCCAAGCTGGGGTTACCAGGTAAGCGGTTATTTTGCCGCGTCGTCACGTTATGGTACACCGCAGCAATTAATGTTGTTAATTGAGCGTTTTCATAATGAAGGAATAGGTGTGATACTGGATTGGGTACCGTCGCATTTCCCCGGTGATGCTCACGCTTTGTATAATTTTGACGGTACGCATTTATATGAGCATGAAGATATGCGCAAAGGCTTTCATCCCGATTGGAAGTCATATATATTTAACTACGGGCGTAATGAGGTTCGCGCATTTTTAATTAGTAATGCTATTTTTTGGCTGGATAGATACCATGTGGACGGCCTAAGGGTTGACGCGGTGGCATCGATGTTATATTTAGACTATTCACGTAACGAAGGGGAATGGGAGCCAAATATGTTTGGCGGTAACGAAAATCTGGAAGCCATATCTTTCTTAAAAGAATTTAACGAAGCTTGCTACAGCCATTTCCCTGATACGCAAACAATTGCTGAAGAATCAACTTCATTTACTGGAGTAAGTCGCCCGGTGTTTTTGGGCGGATTGGGTTTTGGTATGAAATGGATGATGGGCTGGATGCATGATGCTATCAAGTATTTTAGCAATGATCCGGTGCACCGCAAGTACCACCACAACCAGCTTACTTTTAGTTTGATCTATGCCTTTACCGAGAACTTTATGCTGCCTTTCTCGCATGATGAGGTAGTTTATGGTAAAGGCTCCATGCTGCGCAAAATGCCAGGTGACGAATGGCAACAGTTTGCCAATTTACGCTTGCTATATAGCTTTATGTTTACCCACCCCGGCACCAAGTTGCTGTTTATGGGTTGCGAGTTTGCACAAGGCGAGGAGTGGAACTACCAATACTCATTAGACTGGCATGTAATGGAATATCCTAACCACCAGGGAATGGCCGCTTCAGTTAAAGCATTAAATAATTTGTATAAAACCGAGCCTGCTTTATACGAAAAAGGTTTTGACAGCAGTGGGTTTGAATGGATAGATGGCGGCAATGCTGATGATTCTATTGTGGTGTATGCACGTAAAGGACAGGATGCTAAAAATGATGTGGTGGTTGTATTAAATATGACCCCGGTTACCCGCCATGATTACCGGGTAGGTGTAACCCAAGGTGGTGGCTGGAAAGAAATATTTAACTCAGATACCAAAGAATTTTGGGGTAGCGGGGTAACCAATTATGGTACTTTAAACGCGGAATACATCAACTGGCACGGACGCGATCATTCTATAAAAATTACGATACCGCCGTTGGGGGCTGCGGTGTTTAGACGGATTTAAATTCTCTTGTCATTCTGAGCATAGCGAAGAATCTCAAAACTATGCATACGGCGCTCGATAGATTCTTCGCTATGCTCAGAATGACAAGTATTACTTAGCCCAAACCCTGTTCTCCTCGCTTATCCTCACATAAAGCATAATTGCATTTAATATCAAAAAAGCGATAGCTGTATAATACAAATTAAATACTAACGGTATGATGGCAATCTCTAAAACTACCTCCATATAATTAGGATGTTTAAATAGTTTATATGGCCCTTTTTTTACAGGATATACGCCGGGGACGCGGTATATTTTAGTATTCCAATATTTACCTAATGAGGATAGCGCCCAAAACTTAAAGGATAGCACCAGTAAAAACGCTATTAACAATATTGGGCTAAATTCAGCATGGTTTCCCCAAATGTACTCGGCAATGTTAGCTACAATAAATAGCGTATGCATCGCCACCATATAAGGATAATGACTTTGCCCATATTGTATTGCACCCTGGCTTAATAGCCATTTTTCGTTACGGCTGGATATATATAGCTCTGATAAGCGTTGCAGTATCAGGAAGGATATAAATAGGATGAAGTACATATGTTTGCAATTATTTTTTTGTCATTCTGAGCGTAGCGAAGAATCTCAACTATCCATACCCGCTCGACAGATTCTTCGCTATGCTCAGAATGACAATGTGTTTTTATTTGTTCAATTTCAACAAAACCATCTCGCTTGAAAAGCCCGGCCCCATGGCTACCATCAATCCGTAGCCATCTTCATAACCCTGGCTCATAAATCTTTCCAACACATACAACACCGTAGCGCTTGACATATTGCCGTAATCAGCTATTACACTTCTTGTATGATGTAAAAAGTCGCCTTCGACCCCTAATGCCTCGGTATAAGCATCCAATACTTTTTTTCCGCCGGGATGGAAGATAAAGTTTTTAATATCGCTCAATTGCAAATTATGTTTATCTAAAAACTCGGTGATATCATCCTTAATATGTTCATGTAAAAAGGTAGGGATATCTTTTGAAAATAACACTTTAAACCCTGTATCCTGAAACTCCCAACCCATTACATCCAACGAATCATAATACAATTTACTGCTTGATGCAACATAGTTTATGGATTGATCACCGCCATGACTATCGCCTTTAATAATGCAAGCGGCAATCCCATCAGAAAATAAGCTTGAACCTATAAAATTGCTTTTGCTATAATCGCTTTTTATTAGGGTTAATGAGCATAATTCAACCGCTACCAATAGTACCACAGCATCAGGATTTGCTTTGGCCACTGTACACGCTTTTGCCATGCCTGATACGCCTCCGCCGCAACCCAGACCCCAAACCGGGGTACGGTTAATATGAGGATCAAGACGCATTTTATTCACTATAAGTGCATCCATGCTTGGCGTGGCTAAACCGGTGGTTGATACAAACAGGATATCGGTAATATCTTCCTTCCTTATATTGGCCTTGATGACACATTCCTCAATGGCTTGTACAGAATATTTTAAAGATAATTCCAGATAGTCATTGTTACGCTCCTCAAAAGTGTTTGGCTCGGCGTAATAGGACAGGGGCTTGCAAAAATTACGGGTAATGATCTCTGTATTATCAAAAGCAAATATCAGCCTGTCTGTTTGAGGAAAGTTGGCCGAAAATAATTCGTGTGCCTGTTTCTTTACTTCCTGCTGGGGTGTTTTATACGGTAGGTCGACAGTTGATGTGGCTGCTATAGATGGCATATAGTATTCGTGGTTAATTAGTTGTTAGATGTAACGGCTATACTATAAGGCAGAAATCCAACCAATTGTTTATAAATGTAAGATAAATATTATACTGGTGTCATTTCGAGCATAGCGAGAAATGTATACACTTGCTAAATAGCATATGTATAGATTTTTTCGCTACGCTCAAGTAAGTAGTACTCCTCGTACCTCGTTCGAAATGACAGTTTAATTTTACAAGCAAAAAGGCCCCGATTTTCGGAGCCTTTTACTACTATTTTTTTGCGGTAGCTGTTACTCTATAACTTTCAGGCGGACCTAAATAGCTTGACTTAACACCACCATGGTCTAAAACTATTTTTTCTAATACTACAGATGGATCAACCATCCAGTATTTAATGATATGTTTACCCGGTTTGCTGATGTAATGGTCAGAACTTAATACCTTAATCAAATTGGCCGAATGACCTTCCATTACGTTATTTGCTCTTCTTGGGTCGGCAATTAGCGGATCTATATTAACTTTTACCGGATTTTCATCATCAATAGAAATGGCATACCATAATCCTTTTTCGTGTGTAAAATCGATAGATGGCGCAGTATAAACCAATAGCTTTACTTTACCGGTATCAGCAACATTTACTTCGTACTCCAAATGCGGACTATTACCTCCCGGGTTTTCAATACGCGGGTGAGTGATAGGCGTACCTTCAATTCCTGATAATGTACGTCCATAATCGGGAAGGATATTCCATTTAACAGATGTTCCATTTACTAATTTGCTGTAGTGAATAGCTTCCATTGATGCATAACCATTGCTTTCAACAAACCCCGACGTAGGTACAGGTTTGCTATTATTTACAATTGCCTGCACAACTACCGTCTTACCATCGCTTGAGGTTATAGTTATTGGCACACGATTAATTCCTTTTGGTGCTGTGGTCCAATCTACATTAACCCAAACGCGTTGCTGTTTATCAATTTTACCGCTTGCCGGGGTAATTTGCACCCATGGTTGGCTTGATTTCGCTGTATAATTAAAAGATTCTAAACCACGGTTAAACACCTCAAAATAGCGTCCAACCCTTGGATATTGTGTTAACTCGGGCAATACTGCTTCGGTGGTTGCTTTTGGCCAGTAATCCGCAGAGCCTTCAACAGATACACCCATTTCGGCATTAGCAGCAGGGGATATTTTTACAAAAGCAGGTAACCTATTTTCCTGAATGCGGGTTCCTGGCCTTACGGGCTCGTTCCATGAGGTATAACCAATGTGTACCTGGTCCATCATATGGCTCCATTTACCATTAGCCAGCGTATCATTAAAATATTTAGTTATACGGGCATCTTCAGCAAAAAGCTTTTCTGCTTTTTTAGCTTCATCATCGGCAGCGGTGCGGCCCTGGTTACCATATAGTTTTTGTTTGGCTGATGCCAGGTACATTTCATTAAAGTTAGCTGATGCGGTTACCGGGTGTAATACCAATTGGTAAAACGCATCTTTATAAATAGCAGGTATTTTTTTACTGAGCTTGATAGTTTGCTCCTTAAGCATATTATAGTCAGCTACTACGTTTTCAAATTCGCGATAATCAGTTAAGCTATAAGGCGTACTGGTACGTATAGTAGTTGGATCAACCATTTCGGGTTTACGTCTGCCATTATACTTTCCGTATTGTGAAATGATTTGTGCAATTTCTGCCGCATGCTCTGGACCAAATTGCTGAGCTGCCCAATTCCTGGTATATTCCTGTAAGCTGTTGGCTGGGTATTTTTTAGGGTTCCAGGCCATACTTAGAAAGAAGCTGATAGGAAACTCATAAGGTTTTAAATCGCCTACGTTAACTACCCATTCTTTTTTTACACCATAGTTATAAGCCAGGTTCATTTGCTCCCAAATGTGCGGAAGCGGGTTGGTGTTTACCCATTGGTAATTACGTGGGCCACCATGATAATCAAAGTGATAATAAATGCCATATCCGCCTTTATTATTTTCACCCAATTTTGGCAGCCTTCTTACGTTGCCCCAGTTATCGTCGCAATATAATATGGTAACATCTTCGGGCGCACGCATACCGGCATCGTAGTAATCCTGTACTTCTTTATATAAAGCCCAAACCTGTGGTGTTTGGTTAGCCGGTTTGCCTGTTGCTGCCGCGATAGATTCGCGTTGCTCTTTAATGATCTTTTCTAATAATGAGATATTGGCTGCCGCTCCGCCCTGTGCCATTGGCTCATCACCATCGCCACGCATACCTACCGTTACCAATACTTCTTTTCCGTTATTTCGCTGCATGCCTTTCAGCCAAAATTCTTTTAATACATCCTGGTTAGTAGCATAATTCCAAACTTGCTGTTCCTTCGGGAAGTTTTGTTTGTAGCGCTCCCAATCCTTTTGTGCACGCGTCATAGGCTCGTGGTGCGAGGTGCCCATAATAATGCCCATTTTATCCGCTAAGATTGGATTGTCCGGATCATCATCATTAAAGGCATTGTTCCACATAGCCGGCCATAAAAAGTTAGCCTTTAATCTTAGCAACAATTCAAACATATGTTCATACAAATAATGGTTTACGCCGTTATCCATTATTTTACCATTTATTGCCGATGGTTTTTTGTTCAGTGCTGCAAACTTCTCTTTGGCCCAACCGGAAAATCCCGGAGCTTCATCATTAATAAATATACCACGATACTCTACAGCAGGTTCGCCATCGGTATGTCGGCCCGGTAATACATATAAGGCGTTTTTATGTAACACAGGCACATCAGCCCAGTAATACCATGGCGATACACCTATTTGTGAGGAAAGGTCATAAATACCATAAATGGTACCGCGTTTATCGCTTCCGGCTATAACCAAAGCGCTTTCAACACCCGGCATAGGGTTTTTTACTACTTGCGATATAAAAAGTTCCTTTTTACCTGATAGATCGGCAGCATTTATTTTTTTAGCTTGTATAAGTTGGTCAATTAACGGGCTTTTGCCAAATGTACCAATAATTACCGCCTCGCGGCCTGTTACTTTGCCGGTTGATAGGAGAGGTTCAGCATTGGTTACTTTTTTAATATCAGTTTGCAAGTTTTTTGCAGCCATTGTTACACCTTCAAAATCTGTTTCGCTAACAAATAACGTAGTGGATTTTCCTGAAGCTGATAAGGTGAACGACCCGGGTAGCTTTTTTATAGATACGTAAGGCTCGTCAACGGCATATGCATTAGTACTTATTAAAATAAATAATAATAGTGAAACGCTTATAGATAAAGTGTTAATAGCTAACCTAATATTATTAGGTTTAAGCCTTGTAATAAATCTTCTCATGGTAATATAGATTAGCGTATATTGGTTTATTGCAATCGATTACAAATATAGGGTAAATATATAATCGCTTCGGGCTGATTGATTTTTTCTAACAGTTATTTTACAAATTAAGATTTATTCCTCTTTTTCTATTTAAAGAAGAAAAAAACAGGAATAAATTTAAAATAATAATTTTTAATTTATTTTGATTTAAGCGCTTAAATTATTTGCTAAGTTTTAATAATATATTAAAAATGTTACAATTATTTCAATATAATCCGTTGTTTGTTGCAATCGATTACGGTAACCGATTGCAAATTAGCGGTAACCGATTACCGCAACCGATTGCAATTGTCAAATTTATTTCTACTTTTATTCATCTATAAGATCAATTATAAAATCAAATTTAAAGTAATATTCAATAAAACTCGATGAGTTACTGTCGTAATTGTCTGTATATAAGATGGTTGCGATTTATTAATGTAATCGATTGCAATCGTAATCTTTAATCAAATAAATAAACAAGTAAGTATGGTAAAAAACAGACTTTAATCCTTAAAAGCAATCAGGCCACTGGCCATAAGCATTGCATAAAATTAAGTCCGGCTTAAATTGCATTGGCCCACCGGATATACTGAAATTTTAAACTTAAAACAATGCAAAACCTTACAACAATCAATTAAATTATGGAAAAACTTAAACTTATCAAATGCTGGAAAACATTGCTTTTGCTTATAGGCATGAGCTTGTTTGCAGTTAAAATTCATGCGCAGGATGTAACCTTACGAGGTCGTGTTACTGACGTAAAAGGTGAACCTTTAATTGGCGCTACAGTTAAAGTGCCGGGAACGGCCGAAAATGTTGGTGCTACTACCGATGTTGACGGTAACTTTACAATACGCGCTGGTGCAAACACAACAGCTGTAAATGTAAGCTATATAGGCTACACTACTATAAGCGTACCTGTTAAAGCGGGTACTACCAATTTAGGAACTATACAGCTTATTGCTGATGCCGGTAATCTTAGTGAGGTTGTGGTAGTTGGTTATGGTACATTAAAAAGAACAGAAGTAACAGGTACCGTAGCTTCTATAGATACAAAGGTATTACAAGAAATACCTGCGCCAAACGTTGCCCAACAGCTTCAGGGTCGTGTTGCAGGTTTGGATGTAGTGAATGGTCAAATTACTATCAGAGGTTACCGTACAATTGGTAATCAAGGTGCTGACAGACCGTTAATTGTACTTGATGGCTCACCGTATTATAATGACTTAAATACCATTAACCCGCAAGATATTAAAAGTGTTGACGTTTTAAAAGGAGCTACTTCAACAGCAATCTACGGTTCGCGCGGATCTGGTGGTGTAATTTTGATCACTACCAACAGAGGTCGTGTAGGAAGAACTCAAACCTCTTATGATAGCTATGTAGGTATTACTACCTTACAGGGTAAACTTAAGGTGTTGGATGCTGATGGTTATGTTAAACTAAAAGATGATGCACAGATAGGTTCTATCATGCAAAACACCGGAGGTCTTCAGGCTAATGCGTTAACTACCGAGGAACTTAGAGCGCGTGCTGCAGGTATTAGTACTGATTGGGTTGACCTGTTAATCAAACCGGCCATACTTTGGGATCAAAACCTGCGTGTTTCCAGCGGAAATGAAAGAACTCAATTTAATGTAGGTGCTGGTTACCGTACGCAAAAAAATGATAACCTTCAGGAAGGTAATGATCAAAAGCGTTTTACCTTAAATGTGAACGTAGATCATAAAATTAATAACTACATTAAATTTGGTGTTAATATTCAAAACACTATGAGGTTAATAAATTCAGCCGGTGGCAACTCCTTAGGGACAGCTCAGTGGCAGAGTCCGTTAGCCTTCCCTTACAATCCTGATGGTTCTATAAATATTAGACCATTTGCAGGAAGTCAGGATGACGGAGCAAACGTTTTATTGCGCCGGACCCAAATAGGCACTGCTTATTATAACTATAGAAGAGAATATGTTAGTAATAACGCCTTGTATGTTGAAATTAAGCCTTTGGCGCACTTTACCTATAAGTATACTTTTAACTATAATTTTCAGCAATCATTGCAAGGACAGTATAATGGCCTTAACCAGGTTAGTATTTTGGAACCGGCCAGAACTGATGCCAGAACAGATAACAATTATCGTTATCGTTTAATGCACGAGCATTTATTAACTTATGATAATACATTTGGTAAACACTCCATTAATTTTGTAGGTGGTTTTACAGCTGAAATGCAGCATGATGAAAATTCATGGGCGCGAGCTATGGGACTTCCTGCCGATGCGGTTAAAAATGCCAACCTTGCTTTAGGTACATTTAATGCATGGAACGGTACATGGAATGAAAGAGGATTACTTTCATACCTGGGCCGTGTAACCTATACATTTGATAACAGGTTCAATTTACAAGCTACTATACGTTCTGACGGTAACTCAACCCTTGCTGTAGGAAATCAGTGGACAACCTACCCTTCAGTTGGTATAGGTTGGACAATTACCAACGAGAAATTTATGCAAAAGTATACTTTTCTTAATAATTTGAAACTGCGTGCTGGTTATGGTGAAAACTCTACCATTAGTGGCAACGTATATCAAACTTTAGGTAGCCTGGGTAATTCAAACTATCAGTTTGGTGGAGCGTCATCCGGTAATAATACAGGTGTACGGGTAACAAATATCCCTAATCCTGAACTTACCTGGCAACGTACCAAAGAGATTAACTTAGCTTTAGATTTTGCTGTGTTAAACAATCGTTTAAGCGGTAGTATCGAGGTGTTTAATCAAAGGACTGATGGTATAATTATGGCCAATTCGCTTCCGCCTACCAACGGGCCTACCTCTCAAAACAGTAACTTAGGATCTTCAAATAATAAAGGTATTGAGTTAACTTTAAGCAGTGTTAATATTCAAAATGCCAACGGATTTAGCTGGTCAACTGATTTTAACATAGGCTTTATTCGCGAAGAAATTATTAAGTTACCCAACGGCTCTCCACGTATTATAGGCTCGGGCTTATTTGTTGGTTCGCCGTTATCAGTTATTTATGATGTTAGAAAAATAGGTATCTGGCAAATATCTGACTCTCCAGGCAGCACAACCACTCTTTTAGGACCTGGCGGCGTACAATACCCGGTTTACCAACGTGTAAGTGCACAAACTTCTCCTTTGCAATATCCTGGTCAAATCAGGGTAGAGGATAAAAGCGGACCTAACGGTGTACCTGATGGCGTAATTGATCAGAATGATAACCAGATAATTGGTCATTTTAACCCTAATTATACTTTTGGTTTAACTAATAGATTTGCTTACAAAGGGTTCGATCTAAACGTAGTTATTTTAGGCCGCATGGGCTTTACTACTATGGTACCTTATGTATCATCGTCTGCTTCTGCAGCTTTGGGTTGGCAGTTCTTAGGCACGGGTCGCCATAATCAGCCTGTGTTAGATTACTGGACACCGCAAAACCAAAGTGGTCAATGGCCGGCTGCAAATAGCACTACTCAAAGCCAATTTTATTCAACATTGCAATACTATGACGGATCATTTATTCGTGCAAAAGCAATTAACCTGGGTTATACGTTTTCAAGTAATTTAGTAAAAAAAGCAGGTTTATCTTCATTGAGGATATATGCTAATGTTACCAATCCTTTTATAATTTATGCCCCTGTAATGCATAAAGGATTTTCGGTTACTGATCCGGAATCAACTCCAGTTGAATCAAACGGACTTAGCGCAAGCGGAAACGTAGGCGGTCCAGGCCCTCCTAATAATAGGGCCGTGGGTATTAACGCGGGCACGCAAACACGCGATTTTATTTTTGGAATAATGGCAAGATTTTAATTTAAAAAAGAAAAGTTATGAAAATATTTAAAAAAACAGGTCTTATCCTTGCCGCTGCAGCAGTAGTGGGCACAGTTTCGAGCTGCAAAAAATTCTTAGTTGAAGAGCCACGGGACGCTTTATACCCAACCTTCTTTAATACCCCTGTTGGTATTAAAGCCGGTATAACAGGGGTTTATGGAGATCTTAGGGGCGAATTTTCCAATGAAACCGTACATTATTGGGTAGGTACAGATGAAGCTACTTTTGGTGTAATGAGTACCGGTGGTACCGCGTTTGACCAGTATAATGGTTTAACCAGTTCAAACACACCGGGGTTTGGTGGTTTATGGGTAGATATTAATACACTAAATGGTGTTATTAAATATGCCGAAGAATCTACGCAATTAACAACTGCAGAAAAAACAAGCTATATCGCTCAGGCAAAGTTTTTAAGGGCATGGATATATTTTAAATTAGTACAGACTTATGGTGGAACTACGGCTACTGAAAAGAGCGGTATACCATTAAATCTTACTTATAGAACCGAGGCCAGCACTGCTGCTGCTCCGGCACCGGCTGTTGATATTTATAACCAGATTATCAAAGACTTTACTGAGGCTATAACCGGTTTACCAAACAAAGTTGAATCAGGTAATCCTTTTTCGGCAGGTGGTGTCGGAAAAACCGGAACTGTGGGTGTTGCCAAGGCTTATTTAGCTAAGGTGTACCTAACACGTGGTTATCTTGACGAAGTTACACCGAATAAAGCTGCAGATTTTCAAAAAGCTGCGGATCTTTCGGCTGAAGTAATAGCCAATAAAGCATTATATGGTTTTGATCTTTGGCAAGATTATGCCGACGTACATAAACCGGCTAATGATCAGGGTAAAGAAAACATGTTTAACGTTGACTTTGGTTTTGGCGGTTCAGATGCACCGTATACTAACTATTTAGCCACTACAGCCCAAACTGATAACCTATTAATAGTAGTATGGCGTATGAATTATCCGGCTGATTTGGGTATTGATAACGTTGCCGGTATTGATGCAATACCGCAAACTGTAAATACAACAAAAAAACCAATGCGCCGTGATAATTATAACGGCCGCCCGTATACCCGTGTTGCTCCAAATGCTCCTTATATTTATAGGATATGGGATCAGGTAGCTGATAGTCGTTTTGATGCAACTTTCCAAACATTTTGGATATCTAACATAGCAGCCCCTATAACAGGTACTACAATTACTCCTGCTGTTACAAGACCTACTTTAAGGCCACTTTCTAACTTCTCTGAAACATCGTACAATGTACCTGTTGATGGTGATACAGCTTTGTTATTCACAACCGGTGATGTAAACATGGCCAGAAGAGATGCGTTTCCTGGCTTACTTGTTGAACCATTACAGGTTAACAACGCAAGGTTCCCGGTAGTTAAAAAGTTTGATGACCCGAGACGCGCGTTTATGAACGACTTCTCAAGCCGTCCAATTGTTCAGATGCGTTTTTCTGAAATGTATTTAATGAACGCAGAAGCTAATTACATGTTGAATAAAGTACCGGAAGCAGCAGCTTCATTAAATGTGCTTAGACAACGCGCATCTTTCCGCGTTCCTGCTGATGGAGATCGTATACCAAAAAGCCAATTTAGGGTAACTACCGCTAATCAGGGAGTAGCAAATGCAACCAACTTAGCTACGATGACTCTTAACGCAGCTCAATTAGCTCAGTTGGCAGTTCCTTACAGTAATACAGTTGGTTCGCCATTAAACGGTATGGATTTGATATTAGACGAGTATAGCCGTGAATTATATGGCGATCCACGCCGTTGGTGGGATTTAGTCCGCACTCGCCAACTGGTACGTCGTGTTAAAATGTACAAAACAGTTGGTGCCGATAATGTTCAGCCTTACCACATGCGCAGGGCGATACCTCAAGGACACATTAACGCGGTATTAACCGGTCCTGTATACCCTCAAAATAATGGTTATAATTAATTTGGTTATAATTTGATTTGGTTAAAAGCAGGATGCGAAAGCATCCTGCTTTTTTGTTTATTATCTGCCAATAAAAAAGGCCCGTTATTAACGGGCCTTTTACTAAAATTTGGTTGTATTTATTATTGGAATAAGGTACGTTTTATACCCAGTTCTAAGCCACGCAGTTCTGCCAATCCCTTCATACGCCCGGTAACAGAATAACCCGGGTAAGTATTGTAATTATAATCATCCAGTATTTTATGGCCATGATCGGGGCGCATAGGTATGGCAATGTCATCGCGACCGGCGTCAACTCTTTTCTTTTGCTCCAAAATTACAGCCTTCATTACCGCATACATATCTGTAGTGCCTTCTAAGTGGTTATCTTCATAAAAGCTTCCATCAGCCTCGCGCCTGACGTTACGCAGGTGCAAAAAGTGTACATGCTGGCCCAAACGGTTCATAATACCCGGCAAATCATTATCGGCACGTGCACCTAATGAGCCTGTACAATAGGTTAAGCCATTACTTGGCGATGGTGCAGCGTCAACAATAAATTTTAAATCAGCCTCGGTTGATACCACACGTGGTAACCCTAAAATAGGGAAGGGTGGATCATCCGGATGGATACACATTTTTACGCCTAATTTTTCCGCATCCGGGATAATGGCTTGTAGAAAGTAAGCCAAGTTGGCTTTTAGGGTATCAGCATTAACATTTTCATATTTTTTAAGATGCTCTTTAAACTCAGGTATGCTAAATACTTCATCAGTACCCGGCAGGCCTGCCATAATAGTATTTATCAATAATTCTTTTTCCTCGGCGCTAATGCTATCTAAATAGGCTTTAGCGGCTTTTTGTTGTGCTGGGGTAAACTCATCAAATGCTCCGGGGCGTTCTAAAATATACAAATCAAACGCATGTACTGCAGCCGTCTCATATCGTAATGCCGACGCATTGTTAGATAATCTAAAATCCAAATTGGTACGGGTCCAGTCCAACACCGGCATAAAGTTATAGCACACGGTTTTAATGCCCTGTGCCGCCAAATTTTTCAAAGTTTGAATATAGTTAGCTATAGCCTCATTCCGACCCTCTGTAGCGGTTTTAATACTTTCGTGTATATTAACACTCTCTACCACTGACCAGGTAAGGCCGGCAGCGTCTATGATATCCTTACGTTTTTTTATTTCTTCAGGGCTCCATACCACACCTGAAGGGATATGGTGTAAAGCATTCACAATGCCGGTTGCGCCGGTTTGCCTTATAGCTTGCAAAGTAACCGCGTCTGACGGGCCAAACCAACGAAATGTTTGTTCTAAATTATTGATCATTATACAGGGTGTATCTTAAAATTTAATGTTGCAATTTACCTAATGTGTTAATCATTATAATAAGATTTGATGCAATCGATTGCAAAAATAGGAAAGATAGTTTAGTTTGGAACAATGGGGCATAAAAAAAGCGCCCGTATTTGGGGCGCTTTTTATTTTGATTGCTATTTATTAATAGAAAACAGTATATAGTGCGGTTAATATACCTATGATAATCAATGAACCTACAGCAAAACCGTTGGTAGTTTTAAACATTGAGCTATCAACTTCAAGACCATTGGTTTTTACACCACGCGCCGAGTCTATTAAGCTGATGATAACCATTGAAATGATACATATTACAAATGTAATACCCATACGATCTAAGAAAGGTATTTCCCATAAACCACTTTGGGTATTAAAGAAAGAAAAACCTATATTTTTCAATGGCTCAAGGTTAGCAAACTTTGGTAAAAACTTGAAGAATACCGAGAAACCAAAGCCACCCACTGTTGCAAATAAAGCAGCGTTTGATGATGCTTTTTTCCAGAAGAAACCAAGGATGAACATGGCAAAGATACCCGGAGATACAAAACCTGTATATTCTTGTATAAATTGGAAACCGCCTTTTTTATCAATACCAAGGAATGGTGAAATAACAACACCCAGTATCATAGCTACTACAACACTAACCTTACCTACAGTTACCAGGTTTTTTTCGGTTGCGTTAGGATTAAGCTTTTTCCTGTAAATATCAAGCGTAAAAATAGTTGCGATACTGTTTGCCTTACCTGCTAACGAAGCTACAACAGCAGCAGTTAATGCCGCAAATGCTAAACCTTTAACACCGGCAGGTAATAGGTTTAATAATACCGGATATGCGTTATCAGGGTTTTCGCCAACACTTGCTGCACTTGCAGGATCAAATACCTGCTCTTTAAATAACACGTAAGCTGCAATACCAGGTAATACTACTATAACCGGCATCAACAATTTTAAGAAAGCTGCAAATAAAATACCACCACGGGCAGTTTTCAGATCGGCACCTAAAGCACGCTGAGTGATGTATTGATTACAACCCCAATAGTTAAGGTTCACTATCCACATACCGCCTAATAATACGGTCAAGCCGGGAAGATCACCATAGCTTTTGTTATCGCGTTGTAATATCATGTGGAAATGGTCATCATATTTTTCATACATGATAGTTAAACCATTAACCAAACCTTGCTGTCCGTAATGCTCGGCTACAAGAGTAACAGCAATGTATGTGGTTACTAATCCACCCAGTATTAAAAAGAATACCTGTATAACATCCGTAAAGCCAATTACCTTCATACCGCCAAGCGTTATTATTATGGCAAATACGGCAAGTAACCCCAAACATAAGTTGAAATTAATACCAGATATACCATGAATAGCAATTGCACCCAGGTAAAGTATGGAAGTTAAGTTTACAATAACGTACAACAATAACCAGAATATAGCCATGATCATGGCCACAGTACTGTTATACCGTTGATGCAAAAACTGGGGCATGGTGAATATCTTATTCTTCAAATAAACAGGAATGAAGAATACAGCTACAATAACTAATGTAATGGCAGCCATCCACTCATAAGTTGATATGGCCAGACCCATAGTAAAGCCGTTACCACTCATAGCTACAAATTGCTCTGCCGATATGTTAGATGCAATAAGTGAGGCTCCAATAGCCCACCAGGTAAGTGACCCCTCTGCTAAAAAATAGTCCTTTGAGGAGGACACACCCACGATTTTTTTACGGCGGTATATCCAAATACCGTAACCGGCAACGATTAGGAAGTATATTAAAAATACTACATAATCACCGGTAGATAATTCTTTCATAATTTAGGTTTTATTTTGTTGGTTAAACAATAATAAACTATATATAGCGATTTACCAAGTTTTCGATATATTCTTGTCTTCCGCTAATAGTTTTAGGCTCACCGTTTTCAATAGCATAAGCTCTTAGGTCCTCTAAAGTAAGTTTACCTTGTTCAAACTCTTTACCTTTACCGCTATCAAATGAAGCATAACGCTCGGCACGGATTTTTTTGAAGTCTGATTTTTGCAGGATGTTATCAGCAGCTATCAAAGCTCTGGCAAAAATATCCATACCACCTACGTGTGCGTAGAACAGATCAGCAGGATCAGTTGAGTTACGACGGATCTTAGCATCAAAGTTTACACCACCACCTTGTAAACCACCTGCCTGCAGGATGATCAACATAGCTTCAGTAATTTCATTGATATCATTAGGGAACTGGTCAGTATCCCATCCGTTTTGGTAATCGCCACGGTTAGCATCGATAGAACCTAACATACCGCAATCAGCAGCTGTTTGTAGCTCATGCGTAAAGGTATGGCCGGCTAATGTAGCGTGGTTAACTTCTAAGTTTAATTTGAAGTCATTTAACAGATCATATTTTTGCAAGAAACCGTAAACGGTAGCTGCATCATAATCATACTGGTGTTTGGTAGGCTCGCAAGGTTTTGGCTCAATAAAGAAGTTGCCTTTAAAACCATTTTTACGTGCATAGTCTTTTGACGCGTGTAAAAACTTAGCCAAGTGCTCTTGCTCACGTTTCATATCGGTGTTTAACAAGGTCATGTAACCTTCGCGGCCACCCCAGAATACGTAGTTTTCGCCGCCTAATGCAATGGTAGCATCTAAAGCAGCTTTAACTTGTGCAGCACCGTGTGCTAATACATGAAAATCAGGATTGGTAGAAGCACCGTTCATGTATCTTGTGTGCGAGAAAAGGTTTGCAGTACCCCAAAGTAATTTTACACCGCTGGCAGCTTGTTTTTGCTTAGCATATTCAACTAATGCTTGTAAGCGTCTGTCGTTTTCTTTAATGTCATCACAATAATCAACCACGTCTACATCATGAAAACAATAGTATGGTAAACCTAATTTGGTAAAAAATTCAAACGCGGCATCCATTTTATCTTTTGCACGTTGTACCGGATCACCATCTTTATCCCAAGAGAAGATATGAGTAGGGCCACCAAATGGATCGGCACCGCTACCTACAAATGAATGCCAGTAAGCACCCGCAAAACGGAAATGCTCTTTCATAGTTTTACCAGCCACTACTTTATCTGCGTCATACCAGCGAAAAGCTAATGGATTGTTTGATTCAAGTCCTTCGTATTTGATTTGGCCAATTCCTTTAAAAAATTCTTTTTCGCCTGTTACAATACTTGCCATAATGTTTATTTATTATTTGAAATTAGTTATTTACTTATTTGTTGTTAGTTAGTTGCTATTAATTGACGCTCCAGTAAGCTTTTCCATTCCTGGTAAATAGGCTCAACGTCATCGCCATTGGGCTCAATTAGTTGTATAGCATGCATAAATTTAAAGGCATCCTGTGGTGATGTGTATATTTTAGCACCAATACCCGCACCTAATGCTGCACCCACGCTGCCATCATTTTTATATAACTCAACCGGTATGCCGGTCATGTTTACAAATGATTGTGCAAAAAGGTCGCTCAAAAATAAATTGGCCCTGCCCGCACGTATAACGGTTGGATTCATTTTATTTTCGCGCATAATATCTAATCCATAACGGAATGCGCAGGCTATACCTTCTTGTACCGCACGGTAAATATGCGAACGGCTATGCAGGTTCAAATCAATATTTTGCATGTGTACGCCTACCAGTTTATTGTTAAGCATACGTTCGGCACCGTTACCAAATGGCAAAATACGTAAGCCATCGCTACCCAGGGGTACTTGTTTGGCTTCGTCGTTCATTTGCACATAGGTTTCGCCCGATCCAAAAAGGTTTTTTGTCCAGCGATATAAACTGCCGGTTCCGTTTATGCATAGCAGTACACCCATGCTTTTTTGCTGTTCCGTGTAGTTTACGTGTGCAAACGTATTTACGCGCGACTGCGGATCATAAGTTAGCTGATCGCTTACACCGTATATAACGCCCGATGTACCTGCAGTAGCTGCAACTTCACCCGGGTTTAATACATTTAAGGATAATGCGTTGTTAGGCTGGTCGCCGGCTTTGTAGGATACAGGGATACCCGCAGATAACCCCAACTTGTTAGCCATGGAAGATAATAATTTGCCATGCTCAGCAAATACCGGCCTTATCTCCGGAAACATCGACTCATTAAAGCCATAGTAGTTAACTACGTCTTTTGATATCTCGTTATTTATAAAATCAAAAAATACACCTTCAGATAATGATGATACCGATGTGGTAATTTCGCCGGTAAGCTTCATGCCAATGTAATCGCCCGGAAGCATTACTTTATATATCTGATCGTATATTTTTGGCTCATTCTCCTTAACCCAGGCCAGTTTTGATGCTGTGAAATTACCTGGTGAATTTAGCAGGTGTGCTAAGCATTTTTCGTGCCCAATAGCATCAAAAGCTTTATCGCCAATTTCAACCGCACGGCTATCACACCAAATAATACTATCGCGTAATAATTTTTGATCTTTATCAACCAAAACCAGGCCATGCATTTGGTAGGCAATGCCAATTGCGGCAATGTCGCCAGGGTTGTATTTACCACTGCTGTGGCATAAAACTATGGCTTGTTGTATGTGTTCCCACCACATTTCGGGCGATTGTTCTGCCCAACCCAACTGTAATGATGTAATTGGCGACTCAGTTTCGGGGTATTGTGCTAATGCTAGTGTTTTTTGCGTGTTTGCATCAACAATAGCTACTTTTATAGAGGAAGTACCTATGTCAATACCTAATAATAACATGTTATTTGGTTAATAAATTGCATAAAATGAGTTAGTAATTCTCGGTTTTTTTAACGCAACGAATTTAAATTATTTTTTATAAAAGCAATCGATTGTCGAAATTTATTTTTTGCATATTTTTACGGCTGATGAAACCGAAGAAACGTACCACGATTTATGATATTGCCGAGAAGCTAAATATAACGGCGTCTTCGGTTTCGCGGGCATTGAATAATCGTAATTATGTTAACGAGGCAACCAAACAATTAATACTAAAAACGGCTGCCGAGCTTAATTATAAACGCAATGTACTGGCTTCAAACCTAAGGATGGGTAAAACCAAAACTATTGGTGTGGTAGTGCCGCGTATAAATCAAAATTTTTTCTCGAATGTTATAGTGGGTTTAGAGGATGCAACTTATCAGCATGGTTATAATTTGATCATTTGCCAATCTAATGAATCGCACGAAAAAGAGATACAATGTATTAATACGCTCATCAATCAGCATGTGGATTGCATTGTAATATCGGTGTCTGTTGGTAGTAATGATTACAGTCATTTGCAAAATGTATTAGATCATGGCATACAGCTAATACAGTTTGACCGTATTATTGATGAACTGGAAACCTTGAAAGTTATCAATGATAATGAACAGGCATCCATGGAAGCTGTATCGCATTTAATTGAGCAAGGTTATAAACGCATAGCTTTATTAGAGGGCCCTCAGGCACTGGGTATTTTTAGCCAGCGTAAAGTCGGTTACTTAAAGGCGTTAAAAAAGTATAATATACCGCAGGATAGCCAATTGATTGTAGAGAATGCCTGGACAAAAGAGTTAGGTGCCGAGGCTACGCGTAAGTTATTGAGTTTGCCTAACCCGCCTGATGCCATATTTGCTTCAACATCTGATTTTTCGGCACTGGGTGTGTTGGAGGTTGCTAACGCGATGGAATTTAAAGTGCCATCACAATTAGGTATTTGCGGCTATGCCAACGAGCCTTTTACCGAGTTAACAACGCCATCAATTACCACTATTGATCAGTTTAGCGTTTACATGGGTAAAACCATAGCTAACCTGTATTTCCAGGGAAGTGAGGATCGCGAAGTTGCCACAACACCAAAAACCATCAGTATTATGCCTAAGCTGATTGTTAGGTCGTCAAGTATAAAAAAAGGATAAGTAATTTGCTTATCCTATAAAAATGTCATTTCGAACATAGTGAGAAATCCATGCAAGGGTTTGCATATGTATAGATTTTTTCGCTACGCTCAAGAAAGTAGTACTCCTCGTTCCTCGTCGAAATGACAATTTATTTATCTTCCTTTGCCAACGTATACTCTGCTTTAAAATCTGTTGCGGCATATTTTATGGCATTCATTGCACTTATTTCTTCATTCATCGCTTTTTGTTCGGGGGTAAAATCTTTAGCCTCTGTAAAAGTAGTTGTTCCGCCAACACCCAAGGAGATAATTTGCCTTACGGGGCCAAAGTTGGGACGGGCATTAATTACCAATCGGTAGGAAAATTTAGATCCGTTGCCTGACAAAAATTTAATAAATTTAACAGGCAGCTGTAATTCCATGGTATAGTCTTCATTGCTATCAAAAGCTTCAGCAAACGCTATCCCTTTATCATTGTAAATAGCTACACTATCAAGTCCTTGTACACCTTTCACTAAAATATATTTATGGTGTTTACTTAAAAGCGAATTATTCTCTTTTAGGATGGCTTTTTCAAGTGATGGGTCGGCACCTGTAGGCTTACTCAAATTAAGACTAAAGTATTTATTTGCAGCATAAGGGAGGGTAACACTCACCATGTCTTTATTTCTCAAAGCCTCATTTTGATAAATTTCAAAGGTAAAGCCAAAGTCTGTGATTCTTTTAATTACTGAAGGGTCCTTTATATGCGCTATCAAGTAAACAAACTCAGCATTATTAGCCATGGTATAATATAAGTTAGTGGCGGTGTTATAAGCCTGGAATTTATTATCCCATTCAGTGGTTTTACCGTCCATCTTACTATTGGCGGGTATGCGAAGGCCGGTAGTTTGCACGTTAGGCAGCCTTTGTGCTGTGGCATTAAATGTGATAAAGGCTACAATTAGGGTAAGGGTTAATTTAGGTAAATATTTCATGATTTACGATTTTTAAGTAAATCTACGAATATTTCGTAATAATTCAAATAAAATAAAAAAAGGATAAGTGCTTTGCTTATCCTTAACATCAAGCGTCATTGCGAACGAGGTACGAGTGTGGCAATCTCTGAATTAACAGGCAATGTATTACCTTTCTGTGTAGAGATTGCCACGCTACGCTCGCAATGACGCGTGGAGAGGGAGTTTAATTCAACTCTAAAGTTACAGCCGATTTTGATGGCATATTTACTATCAATTTATCGCCATCTTTACGGGCATCGGTAAAGCCTTTTAAGCGGATGTTATTTGGCTGTTTAAAGGTATTATGATCTGCAACGTTTGCTGAAGTTAATACCTGGCCGGTTACGGTGGTCCATTTAATATCTTTCATATCAATGGTGATAGGTATGTTCCTTTTAGAATCATAATTAACTAACGACACATGTATCTTACCTGCTTTATCCTGCGAAGCAGAAGCGCTAACGGCAGGGATCTTTTCGCCGCCCATTTCAAAATCAGGCGTATTTAGTTTAATATTTAAATACTTAGCATCCTGGTGCACCTTGTACATATCAAATATGTGGTAGGTAGGGGTAAGCAGCATTTTTTCTTTCTCGGTTAATATTAATGCCTGCAAAACGTTTACAGTTTGTGCAAGGTTAGCCATTTTAACACGATCGCAATGGTTGTTAAATATGTTTAAAGTTGTGGCCGCTACCAACGCATCGCGTAAGCTGTTTTGCTGGTACAAGAAACCTGGATTAGTACCCGGCTCTACATCCGTCCAAACACCCCATTCATCAACTACTAAAGCCACTTTTTTCTCAGGATCATACTTGTCCATAATAGCCGAGTGTTTGGTAATCAGCTCTTCCATACGTAAACTGCTTTTTACGGTTTTAAAATAATCCATATCGCTAAATCCTGTAGCCGGGCCCTTTACGGTCCAGTTGCCTGTTGGTATGGTATAATAGTGTAATGACATTCCCCACATATATTTTGCAGGTACGTTTTTCATCATTACTTCTGTCCAATTATAATCAGCCACGTTTGGTCCGCAGGCAATTTTTTTAAGGGGAGCATTAGGATAGTTTTTAGCAAACGACGCGTATTTACGGTACTCATTTGCATAATATTCAGCCGTCATATCGCCACCGCATCCATAAGGCTCGTTACCTACACCCCAAAAGCTTACGTTAAATGGCTTGGCGTGCCCATTTTTTTTGCGCAGGGCAGCCACCGGGCTTACACCATCAAAATTTAAATACTCCACCCATTTAGACATTTCATCTACTGTACCGCTACCAACGTTAGCAGTAATGTAAGGCTCGGTATTTAACAGTTTGCAAAGCTCTAAAAACTCATGGGTACCAAAGCTGTTATCTTCAACCACGCCACCCCAGTTGGTATTTACCATACGCGGGCGTTGCAAGGCCGGGCCTATACCATCGCGCCAGTGGTACTCATCGGCAAAGCAGCCGCCCGGCCAGCGCAGGTTAGGTATATTTATTTTTTTAAGCGCGTTAACAATATCTAAACGTATGCGGCCCTGTTTAGCAACAGTAAGGTTTTTATCAACCCAAAAACCACCATAAATACCACGGCCCAAATGCTCAGCAAACTGGCCATAAATGTGCTTGCTTACAGTTGCTTTTGAATCGTTGGTGATAGAAATACTAGCCGTTTGGGCATGTGCCGATAGGGTAGAAGCTGCTAATAACAGTAACAGGTACTTTTTCATAGAATATTTATAAAGAATGTAAAAATGACGTTTATAACAGCCCTAAGTTATAAAGGATTTTACAGAAAGCAAATACTAATAGTTAAGTGCAGCTATTTTGCTAAGGTATATTCACCCCAAAAATCAGTAGGAGCAACTAAGGTTAAATTTCGAGGATCATTGTCCAAAATATAATTAACACCTTTAGCATCTGTATATGTAACTATGTTGCGGCCCGGTGCCTTTTCTAATTTTCTTCCACCTATAGTGCCAGCATTTAATTTGATATTATAGCTTAGTTGTTGACTGTTTAGCTTAAGGTATTTTATAGGCACAGCCATTTCATAAGTATAATTTAGCTTGCTGTCAAACTTAGCGGATGCCATGATGTCTTCTTTATTGTAAATTGCTAACAAACTATCTTTTATAGCCTCAACACCTGCAATGCCTATAAATTTATAGGTTGAGGTCAATTCATTGTTATGCATATTCATTAACGAATCAACATTGGTTTGGGCACTGGTTTTTGGTTTAGCGAACTTGAAATAAGAAGCAGGGTTACTGCTATCATATGCCGGGAAAGTAAAGGCAGCCGCGTTTTTAATATCACGTTTGTTAGCCGTGTTAACCGTAAGCGTAACGCCACCCATTGCTATTTTTTTTATGATGGTTTCATCTGTAGCTTGTAATAGCAGGTATAAATTCTGGTTGTCATTGGCCAGTGTATAAAATACCTCGGTAGTGATATTGTAGGCCTCAAATTTATTACTCCACTCCGTTGCCTTACCATCAATTTTTATAGTAGCTGGCGCACGTAAGCTTGCTGTTTGAACAGTTGGTAGTTTTTGAGCCGTTGCTGATGTCACAGCAAGCAAGATGATCCATAAGTATTGTTTCATACGTTATTATTACTTAGCTAGGGTGTACTCGCCCCAAAAATCATTGGTATATGCAAGTACTTGTGATCTTGGTGTAGACTTACTTCTATCAACCATAACGCTTTCTATATCTCCCGTTGGCTTCCTTTTAATAGTAAATTCCGGCCAGTCGTCTATCGGTAATTTGTTTAGTGTTATTCTGTAAAAAAATTTATCAGGACTGTTTACATCAATCCCAAGTACTTTTAGGTCAATTGCCAATTCATAGGTGTAAGCCATTTTGTTATCAAATGCCCCGGCTGCTTGTATGCCATCAGTATTATAAACTGCTATTAACATATCCAAGCCTTTTACCCCGGTAACTTTTATGTGTTTTGATTTTTCGGTAAAACGCTTGTTAATTGTCCTCATATACTGGTCGGCTTCGGCTATTGAAGCGGGGTTGTCTTCGATAATTTTAGGTTTGTCGTTGAAATTAATGTCCGGTCTGTTGTTAAAATATATAACAGGGTAATTGATGGTAATATTATCATCGCTTTCTTTCTTGCCTGTACGGCTTATGCTAAAAACAACCCTGCCCCATATCATCTTTTTGATAATATACTCATCTGATGATTGTACTGTAGGTATAATTTATCCTTATCGTTAGCAATGGTATAAAACACATCAGTTGCACTGTTATAAGCCTGGAATTGGTTGTTCCACTCCGTTGGTTTACCATCAATTTTTATATTGGCCGGCGCTCGCAAGCTTGCTGTTTGATGTTGGGGAGTTTTTGCGCCATTGCTACTGTATTAACCAGTAGAATTATCCATAAGTATTTTTTCATAATTAAACTTATCACTTTGACAGTGTGTACTCGCCCCAAAAATCGGTTGCATACATCATTGTTCTTTCATCAACTTTTGCTGTAGGCGTATCGCTGATGCCTATTCCCGAATCAGGACGAGTAAGGAAATCTTCATTTAACCGGATGTTATAATTAAGTTTTGCTGACGACGATATCGTAAACCCGAGGTGTTTTAATGGTACAGATAACTCATAACATACTATATTTCCCTCCTGGCAGTTTAAACCTATAATAACACCTTTAGCATCATATATTGAAAACAAGGTGTCCTTTAATTCTTTCACGCCAGATATTTTAACGTATTTGTTTCTGGCGATAAGGGTTTTATTCAGTTTGAAGTATAGGGAGTCCTTAACATCATCATTTTTTGCCTGGTCACCTTTAAACATAACTGATCTTGCCACATTACCCAAATCGCTGTATTCTTTTTCATTATTGGGGCCTATTGGATACTTAACAAGTATGTCTTTATCCTTCGATTTTTCTTTGGTATTAAAGCTAATGTTCATTCCCTGACCTAACATTTTCATATTTGTAGTCAAATCATTAGAGTAAATTACCAGGTAAAGATTTTCGTCATCATTAGCCATTGTATAAGAAACGCCCGTAGCCTTATTATAAGCCTGAAATTGGTTATTCCATTCAGTTGCCTTACCATCAATTTTTATATTAGCCGGCGCACGCAGGCTTGCGGTTTGCACATTAGGAAGTTTTTGGGCAATAGCTATATTTGATATAACCAATGCGGTTAATAACAGGTGCAGGTACTTCATTATAATTGGTTTGGTTCCAAATATAACGGAATAAATAGTTAAAGTAATCAATATGAAATTTTATTCAAAAAAGGGTAAATTAATACTTATAGTAATGCTGTTGATGTTTATTTTTTGGATAGCAGCAATTATAAACCAATTATGGCCCGGAGTAATAATCCTAACCGTAGCGATTGGTATGTTTTTATGGATTTGGTTTGATACTTATTATATCATAAATGATGATAAAGTGTACTATAAAAGTGCGTTTATAAAGGGAGCCATATCCATTAGTATTATACACGAGATAGAAAAGAATAAAGGCTTATATGCAGGCATGATAAAACCTGCATTATCCACTAAAGGGCTTATTTTAAAGTATAATCGTTATGATGATATATTAATTTCGCCCGAACGAGCCGACGAGTTTATAGCCGAACTACAAAGAATAAACCCCGAAATTAAATTAACCTGATCACATCCCCGGTATTTTAATGCCTGCGCTTTTTATCGCTTCAAAAATTGCTTCCTGTATAACCAGTTTGGAGTCCTGAAAACCATGCGCATTGGCCCATACGTTAATAGATACGATATATCCGTCTGGCAGAATTTCTTTGATGCCTATACGTTTTTCGGGTGTTTTTAAACAATTTTTTGTGCGGTCAATGGCATCGGTAATTATAGCTTTCACCTGTTTAAAATCTACATTGTTCGGAAACTTCCAGTCGATATCTACCCGGCGGCTACCTTCGCGGCTGATGTTGATGATAACCTCGTTAGATAATTTGCTGTTAGGTACAATTACAGACCGGTTATCAAAAGTTTTAATGAGGGTATAAAATATCTGGATAGAGGTTACCGTGCCTTCCTGCCCTTGGGTAATAATGTTATCACCAACTTCAAACGGTTTTAATAATAATATTAATATTCCACTGGCAAAGTTTTGCAATGTGCCTGATAAAGCTAAGCCCGCCGCCACACTAAAACCACCAACCAGCGCGGTAAAGAGCGTTAAGCCAGCACCCATAAACTGCATCACGCCAATAATAAGCAACACTCTTAATGTTACACCAAGCAAGCTTATCAAAAATGGTTTAATAGTTGGGTCAACATCCCTTTTGTGCATTCCTGATTGCGACCATTTGAGGATAAGTTTAATCACCCATAATCCAACAAACAGCAGTATAATTCCCATAAGGAATTTGGGGCCATAGCCAATTATCCAATCGTAGGCTTTGTTATAAAACTTATTAATATCCATTTCATCCTATTACTGCATAAAAAACCAATAGTTGAGCAATTGGTTTTACTTAATGTTGGGTTTTTGGGTATCGCCAAATCGATATTATTTGTCCCCGTTTTTATATTTAAGTTTCAAAATTATAAGCGCTATGTTGAGGGCAAGAGATACAAAGTTAGTAGAGATTATGGGGAGGTCTGATTTGCTGAAACCGTAATATATCCAAAGCGAATTGCCGGTGAGCATCACAATAAACATAAAAACGGATACATCTTTAGCAGTTTTGGTTTTAACTGTTTTTATCAATTGCGGTACTAATGAGGTAGACGTACATATTCCGGCAACCAAGCCCAGTATATCAATAAATTCCATATAAAAGTACGCGATTAGGATTTGGTACGTGTGGCTCCAATTAATGACAATGTGCCCACCACCAAACCGGTTATACCCACGGCTATAAAGGTATTCCTGGCTGTTTTGTTTTTGGCAATTTGCGGCACCAGTGCGGCACCAGTGCGGCACCAAGAGCCAACATTCCCGATGTAACATCTAACCCTGCATGTACTTTATAGGGTATTAATTTTAGGGCTCCCCATTTGCCATCTGTACATAAACTGTATGCTAAAGCAGATACACTGAACGCCCTGCATAATAAAGCGACTTCCTTATTGTTCTCAAATCCGGCAAACTTTGGTGTTGCAAACACCAAAGGTACATAGGCAAAATCAGCAAGGCCGTGCTCGTCACGTTTAATTTTTTCCATTTTCATAATATAGGTTTAGGAATATAAACAAGACTTATGCCGCTTTTACAACTAATAAATTTACCAATAAATATTTATTTCTTAGCTAAAGTATAAGTCGCATTGAAGTAAGTAGGCGCCGTCATATATGAAGGTCCGGGTTGAGCCGGTTGGTCTGACGGGGCTGAACTACCTGGACCCACACCACCCTTTACAATAACGTCTTTACCCATACCATTTACCTGAACTTTATAACTAAAATTACCATTATCATTTATTAACGAGCGTATTAAGCTCAATGGAAAAGAAAGTTCATAGGTGTAAACTTTATCCTTGCTGATATAATGACCACCTACTATTCCTTTATCATTATAAACAGGTATGGAGCCATCAGGAAATTCTTTAACACCACTTATCTTGATCTCTTTAAGATGCCCGCTTATTCTGTCATTTGCTACTTTTAAGTTCGACTCACTTAGGGGGCCAGATGGCTTAATAAGGTAATCTACCTGTACGTTTACCCATGGTACTATGGGGTATGTTATAGCTACAGGTTCAATTACTGGTTTTTTATCGACAGGATTTATTGATAAAGTAATACCGCTTACTAGGATCTTTTGAATAGCTTCTGGTATTGTAGCGCTACAAACAAAGTATAAATTATCACCATCATTGGCCATGGTATAGGATATTTCTGTAGCCGGGTTATACGCTTGCAAGTTCCCCCACTCGGTTATTTTGCCATCCAGTTTAATAGTTGAAGGGGCATAAACACTAATTTCTTGTTTGATCGGCAGTTTCTGTGAAAGGGCAGCAACTGTGCAGGTTAAAATAAGTAATAAGCTGGTTGTAAGTTTCTTTGTTATCATAATTGGTTTATTTTTATAAAACTACGAATTATTCGTAAATCTGCAAATTTATCGTAATATTTTTTGTGAGGAGGATATAAAAAAAGCCCCTTCAAAAAATGAAGGGGCTTTTAAGTGATCTCATCAGGATTCGAACCTGAGACCGACAGATTAGAAATCTGTTGCTCTATCCAGCTGAGCTATGAGACCATCCTGTTCTGATTTTGAATTGGAACGCTGCAAAGCTAATAAATATGCTTAAAACGGGCAATGGTATTTATATCTTTTTTAATATAGAGTTCAGTACTTAAAACAATTTAACATAATTTACTATCTTACATTCATGATTTTAATTGCTGACGGAGGATCTACAAAAACCAACTGGTGTTTGGTTACTGACGATGAAAAGAAGGTATATTTTAATACCGAAGGGTACAATCCATACTTTGTAAGTGAAGAGTATATCACGAAATCACTTAACGAAAATTTACCTGTCGATTTAGAGAAAGATAAAATTACCGAAGTGAATTTTTATGGCGCAGGATGCTCTACCGACGAAATGCGTGCGCATGTGCAACGTGCCATGCAGTTGGTTTTTACTAAAGCAACTGTAAATATTGGGCATGATATGCTGGCCGCGGCACGGGCCGTATTGGGTAGAAGTGCAGGCTTTGCAGCCATTTTAGGTACAGGTACAAATACCTGTTTGTATGATGGTAAAGACGTGGTACAGAATATTGATTCGGGAGCCTACATATTGGGCGATGAGGGGAGTGGTTGTTATATAGGAAAAAAATTGCTGACAGACTATTTAAGGGGTTATATGCCCGAAAACTTGCGCCAGATATTTTGGGATACTTATCATTTAACACCCGATGATGTCAATGAGCAGGTGTATACCAAGCCGTTAGCTAATCGTTTTTGCGCCCAGTTTAGCAAGTTTGTGTATGATAACAATAATGTGCAGCTTCAATACACGCATAACCTGGTAAAAACTTCATTTCAGGATTTTTTTAAAAACCTGGTTACCCATTATCCTAATTATCAAAGCTACAGCTTTAATTGTATAGGTTCGGTAGCCTACAATTTCAGAGATGTTTTGGAAGAAGTAGTAGGCGAAAACGCCATGCTATTAGGCAACATTATACGTTCGCCTATTGATAATTTAGTGAAGTATCATCTGGAGTTTAAAGATTAGTTGTTGAAGATAAAGATTAGTGGTCGATAATAAACTCAATCAACTAATCTTCAATCTTTATCCTTTAATCTTTTACCTAAGAAAGCTCCCCCTGAAATATCTTGTTGTACTTCCTTCTGTCAAACTTGTACAAGGTTGCTGCGCGGTAGGATACCCCTTTTTGTTTTTCAGATAATGGCTTTAAAAAGCCATAGCTCAGCATCTTCTTGCGGAAGTTGCGTTTATCCAGCTTTTTATTCAATATAGCCTCGTAGCAAACCTGTAATTGGGTAAGGGTAAACTTTTCGGGCAGTAATTCAAAAGCAATGGGTTGATAGCTTAATCTGCGGCGTACCTTGTTAAGGCTACGGTTAAATATCTCACTATGGTCAAATGCCAGTTTAGGCAATTCGCTAACCGGGTGCCAAAAAGCCTTACGCGCAAATTGGGTAACAGGTTTCAGCTCTTTATGGCCGGTAAGGCGTAACAACGCATAATAGGCAACGGTAATAACGCGTCCTTGCGGGTGGCGGTGCACTTCGCCAAAAGTATGAAACTGCTCCATGTGCAGGTCGCGCAAACCGGTAAGCTCGTATAAAATGCGCTCTGCGGCATCGTCAACGCTTTCTTCTTGCTTTATAATGTCACCTGGTAGCGCGCGCCAATCTTTAAACGGCTCTTCGTTACGTTCAATTAACAGTATTTTAAGCTCTCCGGCTTCAAAGCCAAAAATAACACAGTCAATTGAAAAGGCTGAATCAAATGCGGGTAATTTTTGTTCCAAATGATATTATTTTAAATTCAAAGAAATAAATATAAGGTAATTTTCCGATGTAAAATTAAAGTAAAATAAATTTAATGGTGTAATTTTGACACCTTATATTCGTACAATAATTTGAAGGTTGTAAATTATGCATAAAATTTCAAAACTCGGCGTACTTACTTCAGGTGGTGATGCTCCCGGAATGAACCCCTGTATAAGGGCCGTGGTGCGTACCGCTATATTTAATGGATTACAGGTAGTAGGTGTACGTCAAGGCTATAAGGGTCTTATTGAAAATGATATGTATAATATGGAGGCCCGCTCCGTAAGTAATATACTCAATTTAGGAGGTACCATATTAAAAACGGCACGTTGTATGCCTTTTCACACCGATGAAGGTATGGAAACCGCCTATAAAAATGCAAAAGCTCACGGTATTGATGCATTGGTAGTAATAGGAGGTGACGGTACTTTTACAGGAGCGTTACGTTTCTCAAAAAAATATCCGGATATCCGCATTATGGGTATTCCCGGTACTATTGATAATGATCTTTATGGGTCAACCTATACATTAGGTTTTGATACCGCAACCAATACCGTAATTGAAGCTATTGATAAAATACGTGATACCGCCGACTCACATGACCGTTTGTTTTTTATAGAAGTTATGGGCCGCGATTCTGGGGCTATTGCCCTACGTGCCGGTATATCATGCGGTGCCGAAGCAATTTTGCTTCCCGAAAAATCAACCGCTATTGATGATTTGATAAAAAATTTAAAAAGCGGTCAGTCCAACAAAAAATCATCAAGTATTGTAATTGTTGCCGAAGGCGATAAAAGCGGAGGCATTTATGAAATGGCTAAGGCAGTTGAAAAGGAAGTTAAAGGGTACGATGTAAAAGTCACCATATTAGGCCATTTGCAAAGAGGGGGTAGCCCAAGCAGCTTTGACCGTATTTTGGGTAGCAGATTAGGCTATGCCGCGGTTAACGCACTGTTAGCCGGGCATACTCAAAAAATGGTTGGGCTTGAAGCCAATCATATTAAAATAACCACTTTAGAAGAAGCACTTAACCAGCACGAGTTTAAGTTGGAAGAGGACCTTTTACAAATGGTTGATATATTATCTATATAAATGATTGCAGTAATATATAGCGGATCAAACTATGCAGATTGGCGTTTAGCTGATAAAGGAAAAACAATAGCCTCTTTTAAAACAGCAGCTATCAATCCGTACTTTGATGACGAGAAACATATATTACAATTACTGCATAAAAATATTAACCTTATTCACCACGCCGAAGCTATAAAGCGTATTTATTTTTTTGGCGCAGGCTCTTCATCTGATGAATTGAGAACTTTGGTTTACAATGCTTTTTCTTCATTCTTTAAATTCGCCAAGGTTACTCTGTCACATGATATTGAGGGGGCAGCTATTGCCTGCTGTAAAAATGAACCAGGCATTATAGCTATTTGTGGCAGCGGATCAAACGCGGCGTGGTTTGATGGTAAAAAGGTAAAACCTAATAATTATGGCTTAGGCTATATTTTAGGCGATGAAGGCTCAGGTAACTGGTTGGGCAAGCAATTGATAAAAGGCTTCATGAACGAGACCCTGCCTGAATCTATCCGCAAAAAATTTAGTAAACGCTATGAGGCCGACCGCACCAATTTATTGGAAAAGGTTTATCGCCAAAAACATCCGGCTTTCTTTTTAAGCTCATTTACCGATTTTTTTGTAGATAACCAGGAAGACCCATATCTGAAGAACGTCATAAAAAACGGTTTCAATAAACTTATTGCCACATACTTGTTACCTTTGCATCAGCAATACCCGCAAGCACCTTTGCATTTTGAAGGCTCAGTAGCTTTTACCTTTCAGGATCATCTACGCGAAGCGGCAGCAGATGTGGAACTGGAAATAACTAACATTATCAAAGAACCCATAAATAATTTATTAACGTACTATTCAAATAAAAATTAGAAAAATCATGAAAATAGGAATTAACGGTTTCGGCCGTATTGGCCGTTTGGCTTTTAGGGCTGCGATCGAAAGACCAGGTGTTGAGGTTGTAGGAATTAATGATTTGGTTGAGCCGGATTACATGGCTTACATGTTAAGATACGATTCAACTCATGGCCAGTTTAAAGGTACGATAGCTGTTGAAGGCGGGCACCTGGTAGTTAACGGTAAAACTATACGCGTAACTGCCGAGAAAGATCCGGCTAACTTAAAATGGAATGAAGTAGGTGCTGAAGTTATTATTGAATCAACCGGTTTATTTTTAACTATCGAGAGCGCTCAAAAACATATTGATGCAGGTGCAAAAAAAGTAGTAATGAGCGCCCCGGCAAAAGATGATACCCCTACGTTTGTAATGGGTGTAAACCATAAAGAATTAAAAGCTTCTCAAACCATCGTATCAAATGCTTCATGTACCACTAACTGTTTAGCGCCTATTGCTAAAGTGTTAGATGATAAATTTGGTATTGAAGAGGGCTTAATGAGCACTATCCACGCGGTAACTGCTACCCAAAAAACAGTTGATGGCCCATCGGCTAAAGACTGGAGAGGCGGACGTGGTGCTTACCAAAACATCATCCCTTCATCAACAGGTGCTGCTAAAGCGGTCGGTTTAGTATTACCTCAGTTAAAAGGTAAATTAACAGGTATGTCTTTCCGTGTTCCGGTTGCTGACGTATCTGTAGTTGACTTAACTGTACGCTTAAAAAATCCTGCTACTTACGAGGATGTTAAAGCCGCAATGAAAGCAGCGTCAGAAGGCGAACTAAAAGGTATTTTAGGTTACACGGAAGATGAAGTAGTATCTGAAGATTTTAAAGGTGATGCACGCACATCAATTTTTGATGCAAAAGCAGGTATCGCTTTAAATAACAACTTTGTTAAAGTTGTATCATGGTACGATAACGAGTGGGGATACTCAAACAAATTGATCGACCTTGTACAGGAAATAGGTAAATTATAATTACCTGTTATATATTAAAAAAGCCTGGTGATTTCACCGGGCTTTTTTTGTTTATAAACGCGCGTCATTGCGAGGAACGAAGCAATCTCTACGTAGGACATTCAACCAGATAAAATGCCGTTAAAAAACGGATACCACGGTTTTGATTTGCAAGTGCAGAGATTGCTTCGTTCCTCGCAATGACGCGTGGGAATGAAAAAGGCTTGCCATTTGGCAAGCCTTTTTGTTTATAAGAAATCTGGTTTATCCCAACAACACCGCCTTCACCTTATCCAATATCTTAAATGAATCGGCAGAGGTTGGCGCTTCTGAGTAAACACGTAATACAGGTTCAGTACCTGATGGGCGTATCATTACCCAGCTTTCATCTTCAAAGAAGAATTTAAAGCCGTCTTTATCGTCCATGGTTACCACTTTCAAATCGGCGAAGCTGCTGTATTTGCCTTCTTTGCAATTGCTGATGATGGCTTGTTTTAACTCTTCGGTTACATGCAGGTCATAACGCTCAACAGCAAATTTACCTACCAGGTCATATATTTCTTGCACCAGGTCGCTTAAGCTGCGGCCGGTTTTGGCCATAAACTCCCAAATAATTAAACCTATCCAAATACCATCACGCTCAGGGATGTGTCCCTTAGCCGCAATACCGCCTGATTCTTCGCCACCCACTAAAAACGGTTTTCCCGAGTTTACTATCAGATCGCAAATGTATTTGAAACCAATTTTGGTAACGGTGTTATTTAAACCGTATATATCGCATAACTTTTGAATTTTGCTGGTACATGAGAAGGTAGAATATACCTCGCCATTTTCCTTTTTAACTTTATACATATAATGTATAAGCAGTAAAAGTATATGGTGCGAATCTACAAACGTGCCATTCTCGTCATATAAACCAATACGGTCGGCATCGCCATCGGTAACCAAGCCTGAGGCTATTTCGCCTTCAGATATTTTGATGATATCTTCAAACTCCTGCAGGTTACGCTGTATAGGTTCAGGTGCCTGTCCGTCAAAACCCGGGTTGGCATCGCAATGTAAAAAAGTAATATCCGGAAATAAGCGGCGCATTACATTTTGGCCGGCACCATACATAGCATCATACGCCCAACCCAAACCGCTGGTACGTATGGCGTTCAGGTCGAAGTTGTTCTCCACATGCGCCACATACATATCTTCCAGGTTTACAAATTCTATTAGCCCGTCTTTTTGATAATCGGCTATTGATTTTAGTTCAAGGTCAAGCGTATCAGGTATTGCTTTTTCAACCAGTTCAATATCATCCGGTACAGCCGGGCCGCCAAAGTTGGCTTTAATTTTATAACCGTTATAGCTTGGCGGGTTATGGCTGGCAGTAATTATGATACCTGCCGATGCATTTTTACGCACAGTTCCTAATGATATCATTGGTGTAGATACAAACGTATTTTCGGCGCGGAATACTTTAACTCCCTGTGACGCAAGCACTGCCGCGGTAGTGTCAGCAAACAAAGGCCCTGCAAAGCGCGGGTCGCAGCCTACTACGGCTGTAGGTTTTTCAAAATTGTCTTTAAGCCATATGGCGGTAGCATAGGCAACGCGTTTTACGTTCGCAACTGTAAAGTCATCTGCGATTATAGCTCTCCAGCCATCTGTACCGAATTTTATTTTAGTCATTGTAGATATTTAGTGGTTAAAAATCTTAATTTTAGCGCCTTAAAATTGATACAAGGATATCAATCATTTGTGGTAAACAAAAACAAAAAATGAAAGTTTTAAAATTTGGTGGAACATCTGTAGGAAGCCCCGCCCGTATGAAAAATTTGCTGGACATCGTTGATGCTTCTGATAGGCAAATTGTGGTGTTGTCGGCCGTATCTGGCACAACAAATAGTTTAGTTGAAATAGGCCAGGCTTACGCAGCCGGCGATAAAAATAAAGCAGCCGCTTTAATAACTGCTTTAAAGGATAAGTACGAGATATTTATAAAGGAACTACTTGCCAAACCTGAATTTTATAACCAGGGTAAGGAAGTTATAGATTATCATTTTGATATATTAAGTAACCTGGCTAATGACCTTTTTACTTCGGTAGAAGAAAAAATCATATTAGCGCAGGGCGAATTATTGTCGACCACCTTATATCATGTTTACTTAAAAGAGATAGGCGTGCCATCGGTACTGTTGCCTGCCTTAGAGTTTATGAAAACTGATGAGGATAACGAGCCTATTGTTGATCATATTACCACGCACCTAACTCCATTGTTAGATGCGCACCCGGATAATAACCTGTTCATCACTCAGGGTTACATTTGCCGTAATGCTTTTGGCGAAATTGATAACCTGCGTCGTGGCGGAAGTGATTATACCGCATCATTAATTGGTGCCGGTATCCGCAGTGAAGAAGTACAAATTTGGACCGATATTGACGGTATGCATAATAATGACCCGCGTATTGTACAAGGTACCAAGCCTATCGCGCAGCTATCTTTTGATGAAGCAGCCGAACTGGCTTATTTTGGAGCTAAAATATTGCACCCGCAAAGCGTATTCCCGGCACAGCGTTATAAAATACCTGTGCGGTTGTTGAACACCATGGATCCGCAGGCTAAAGGTACGTTGATCACTAATGATAGCGAGAAGGATAAGATCAAATCAATAGCTGCTAAAGATGGCATTACCGCCATAAAAATTAACTCAAGCCGTATGCTGTTGGCTTATGGTTTTTTACGCCGTGTATTTGAGGTATTTGAGCGTTATAAAACTTCAATAGATATGATCACTACGTCGGAAGTTGCTGTATCATTAACTATTGATGATACTACTTACCTAAATGAGATTTTAGAAGAGCTAAAAGCTTTTGGTGCAGTAGAGGTAGACCGCGATCAAACTATTATTTGTGTGGTGGGCGATTTCTCTGCTGAGAAGCAAGGTTATGGTTCACGCGTTTTGGAAACTTTAAAAGAGATACCGGTACGCATGATATCATACGGTGGCAGTAAGCATAACCTTTCTGTACTGGTTAAAGCCGAGCATAAAGTTGAGGCTTTGCGTAGTTTGCATAAAGGGCTTTTTTAGCCCCCTAACCCCCTAAAGGGGGAATAAAAGGAGCTAATTGTTAATTTCATTATTATTAAAATTAAAAGTCTCACCCTTTAGGGGGAGATTTAGAGGGGGCTAAATGTTCAATACCGATACTGTTACCCGTTTTCAATCTTTAGAAACACCGTTTTATTATTATGATATGAAGGTGCTGCGCAATACTTTGGAGGCTTGCCACAAGGCATCAGCCAAATATGGTTTTCATGTGCATTATGCCATGAAGGCTAACTTTAATCCAAGGGTATTGGATATGATACAGTCTTTTGGTTTTGGTGCCGATTGTGTGAGCGGCAACGAGGTAAAAGCCGCTATTGATCATGGTTTTGGAAATAAGAACATTGTTTTTGCCGGCGTTGGTAAATCAGATAAAGAAATTAATGCTGCTTTAGATGCAGATATTTTTTGCTTTAATGTCGAGTCGGTACAGGAACTGGAAATTATAAACGATCTGGCGAAAGCCAAAAATAAAACAGCCAACGTAGCCATACGCATTAACCCCAATGTTGATGCACATACCCACCACTTTATTACTACCGGATTAGACGAAAATAAATTCGGTATTAATACCTGGCAGTTGGATGATGTGGTTGCCACCTTGCGGAAGTGTGATAGCCTGCAGTTTTTAGGTATACATTTTCACATCGGCTCACAAATAACTGATCTGGAAGTTTACCGTAGTTTGTGTATCCGTGTTAATGAGATACAGACCTGGTTTGATGACCATAATTTTACGGTTAAGGTATTAAATGTGGGCGGGGGCTTAGGTATCGACTATCATAACCCGAATACCAACATCGCCGATTTTGAAGCTTACTTTAAAGTTTTTAAAGATTTTTTAAATGTAAAAGCCGGGCAGGAAGTGCATTTTGAACTGGGCCGTGCCTTGGTTGGTCAAAGCGCGTCATTGATTTCGCGGGTGCTGTATGTAAAAAATGGTCAGAAAAAGAATTTCCTGGTACTGGATGCAGGCATGACCGAATTGATACGACCCATGTTGTACCAGGCATACCATGTTATTGAAAATTTAACTCAAACCTCAAAACCCTTAACCCATAACTACGACATTGTTGGCCCGATATGCGAGAGCACAGATTGCTTTCAAAAAGATGTGGAGTTTCCGCAATCATACCGTGGCGACTTGATAGCCGTACGTAGTGCAGGTGCTTACGGCGAAGTTATGGCATCTGGCTATAACCTGCGCGACAGGGTAGAGAGTGTATATTCGGAGTAATTTATTATAAATTATATATAAATTGCACTATGTTTGTGAGGGTTTAAAAATGTTTAAATGACATTTAATAATTCATTATCAATTTTAAAATAAACCGCTAATTATTAGCCAATTATAAATATTTATGAGTGATGATCAATTAGTGATAGGTGTTGATTATGGCACCGATTCCGTACGTTCAATTATAGTAAACGCTAAAACCGGTAAGGAATTAGCTTCATCTATTTTCCCTTACCCACGCTGGGCTAAAGGGCTTTACTGCAATGCGGCTCAAAACCAATTCAGGCAGCACCCTTTAGATTATGTTGAAGGCTTGGAACATACTATTAAAAGCTGCATTAAGCAAGCCGGTGGCGATGCTATAGCTAAAAATGTAAAAGCTATCGCGGTAGATACCACGGGTTCAACCCCGGTTGCGGTAAACGCGCAGGGCGTTCCGTTGGCTTTAACTGCCGGATACGAAGAGAACCCGGATGCCATGTTTGTTTTATGGAAGGATCATACTTCGGTAAAGGAAGCTGCCGAAATAAACGAGCACGCTACAAAATTTGATACCAATTACCTTCAATATGTGGGTGGTATTTACTCATCCGAATGGTTTTGGGCGAAGTTGTTACGCACCTTAAGAGTGAATGAGCCGATACGTAAAGACGTCTACTCATGGGTTGAGCATTGCGATTGGATACCATTTTTATTAACCGGTGGCAGCGATGTAAAGGAAATGAAACGCGGACGCTGTTCTGCAGGTCACAAAGGCTTATGGGCTGCTGAATATGGTGGTTTACCTCCTGATGAATTCTTCAGCTCACTTGATCCATTATTAAAAGGATATACCGAGCGTTTATATAAAGATACCTATACTTCAGACGAATCAGCAGGAACATTGAGCCAGGAATGGGCACAGCGTTTAGGTTTACAAACAGATGTGGTTATAGGCGTAGGCGCATTTGACGCGCATATGGGTGCTGTAGGTGGCCAAATTGAGCCTTACCACTTAAGCAAGGTGATGGGTACCTCAACCTGCGATATTTTGGTAGCACCTAATAAAGATATGGATGGCAAGCTGGTTGCAGGTATATGTGGCCAGGTTGATGGGTCAGTAATACCGGGAATGGCGGGTTTAGAAGCAGGTCAATCAGCCTTTGGTGACTCATACGCATGGTTTAAAAACCTGATAGCATGGCCATTGCAATTTGTTGAGAACGAAGAAGAGAAAAAGCATATTGAGAACAAGATCATAGTTGAACTAAGCAAAAAAGCAGCGGAGTTACCATTGGACGAGAATGCAGAATTATCTGTTGATTGGTTAAATGGCCGCCGTACGCCGGATGCTAACCAGCTTTTAAAAAGCGCGGTAACAGGTTTAAGTTTAGGCAGCGATGCACCACGTGTTTTCCGTGCGATTGCCGAGAGTACCTGCTTTGGTGCTAAAGCCATTGTGGATCGTTTTAATAACGAAGGTGTACCGGTAAAAGGAATCATCGGTATAGGTGGTGTGGCTAAAAAATCGGCATACATTATGCAAATGATGGCTGATGTATTGCAAATGCCTATACGTATACACCAGTTTGAACATACCTGTGCTTTAGGCGCGGCCATGTTTGCGGCAACCGCGGCAGGCATTTATCCAAAAGTAGAAGATGCTATGGCAGCTATGGGTGGTGGCTTTGATGCTACTTATACGCCTGATCCTAACCGTACTGCTTTATACGAGAAACGTTATAAAAAATATAAAGAATTAGCTGCCTACATTGAGCAGCAAACTGCTAATAAGTAATGAGTAAATATCAGCATATAAAAGAACAGGCATATATTGCCAACATGCAGTTGCCGAAGTTAAACCTGGTAGTGTTTACTTTTGGTAATGTTAGTGCAGCAGATAGAAGTGAAGGCGTATTTGCTATTAAGCCAAGCGGTGTACCTTACGAGGACCTATCTGCAGATAAAATGGTGATTGTTGATTTTGATGGTAAAACTGTTGAAGGAAACCTTCGACCATCATCAGATACTAAAACACATGCCGTATTATACAAACATTGCGAAGGTATAGGTGGTGTTTGCCATACGCACTCAACTTACGCAACGGCCTGGGCACAATCGCACCGCGATATACCTATTTATGGTACTACCCATGCCGACCATAATACGGTTGATATCCCTTGCGCGCCGCCAATGAGCGACGAAATGATACAAGGTGATTACGAGTATCAAACAGGCTTCCAGATATTGAATTGCTTACGCGAAAGAGGTTTGAGCTATAGCGATATCGAAATGATATTAATAGGTAACCACGCGCCGTTTACCTGGGGTAAAAACGCGGATAAAGCCGTTTATAACAGCGCGGTATTAGAGTCTGTTGCTCAAATGGCTTTACTAACCGAGCAAATAAATCCAAAAGTAGGGCGCTTAAAAGATGCTTTGATCAAAAAGCACTTTGAGCGTAAACACGGACCGGATTCTTATTATGGTCAATAATTTTGTCATTAGGTCATTAGTCATTAGAATAAAAAATCAATAATTAACATATATGTTAGATCTTAAAAAATTAGAAGTTTGGTTTGTAACCGGCAGCCAGGACTTATACGGCGAGGAAACTTTAAAACAAGTTGCAATACATTCGCAGCAAATAGCTAAGTCATTAAATGACGCGGCACAAATACCTGTACAGGTTATATTTAAACCTACCGTAAAATCAAGCGAAGAGATACAGGCTACTTTAATGGAAGCCAATAACACTAAAAACTGTATTGGTGTTATTGCATGGATGCACACTTTCTCGCCAGCTAAAATGTGGATAGGTGGTTTGAAAATATTACAAAAGCCTTTATTGCACCTGCATACCCAGTTTAACCGCGATATTCCGTGGGCTGATATTGATATGGATTTCATGAATCTGAATCAAAGTGCCCATGGCGACAGGGAGTTTGGTTTCATGGTATCGCGTATGCGTATTAACCGTAAGGTAGTGGTTGGTCATTGGCAGGATGCTGCCGTTTTAGAGCAAATTAACGGTTGGGCACGTGTTGCCGCCGGTTGGTTTGACTGGCAAGGTGCTAAATTTGTACGCTTTGGCGATAATATGCGCTATGTTGCCGTTACCGATGGAGATAAAGTAGAGGCCGAAATGAAGTTTGGGTTCTCGGTAAACACACATGGTATTGGCGACCTGGTAAAAGTTATCAATGCCATTAGCGATGCGGAAGTTGACCGTTTAACTGCCGAATACGAAGCTAAATACGCGGTTGTTGAAAGCCTGCGTAAAGGTGGAAGTCAATACACTTCATTACGCGAAGCAGCAAAAATTGAATTAGGTTTAGAGGCTTTCTTGAAAGATGGAAACTTTAAAGGCTTTACCGATACTTTTGAAGACTTACACGGTATGGTACAATTGCCGGGCATATCTGCACAGCGTTTAATGGGTAAAGGCTATGGTTTTGCAGGCGAGGGCGATTGGAAAACAGCTGCGTTGGTACGTGCCATGAAAGTGATGGGAAGTGGTTTAAAAGGCGGTAACGCTTTTATGGAAGATTATACTTACCACTTTGACCCAAGCAATCCACTGGTATTAGGATCGCACATGTTAGAGATATGCGAGTCGATAGCTAACGGACAACCAAAATGTGAGATACATCCGTTAGGTATTGGTGGTAAAGCTGATCCGGTACGTTTGGTATTTAACGTAGCAGGTGTTCCGGCGCTTAACGCATCATTAATTGATATGGGTAACCGTTTCCGTTTATTGGTGAACACAGTTGATGCTGTTGAGCCGCAGCACGACCTGCCTAAATTACCTGTAGCGCGCGTATTGTGGAAACCACATCCTGATATGAACACCGGTTGTGCCGCCTGGATATTAGCCGGAGGCGCGCACCATACTTGCTATAGCCAAAACTTATCTGCCGTTAACATGGAAGATTTTGCAGACATAGCAGGAATTGAATATGTACTGATCGATCAGGACACCAAGCTTCGTCAACTTAAAAATGAGTTGAAATGGAGCGAGGTTTATTATAGATAGGAAGTTATCAGATAACAAAAAGGGTGTGCTGCTTGCAGCACACCCTTTTTTATTTTCCAGGCCGTCATTGCGAGGAACGAAGCAATCTCTGCACTTGCTAATCAATTTCCTTTGAGTCGTTTTTTAACAACATTTATCTGTTTGATTGTCCTGCATAGAGATTGCTTCGTTCCTCGCAATGACGCTTTGGAATTTTTTATGCTTTCACCAGTCCCTCAAAAAACTCTCCTCTAAAATCATCACTAAAGTATATCACATTAGTAAGGGCAGTAAATTCATCCTGGTGATGGGTGGTGGTTAATACAACACATTGCATTCCTGCGTTTTCAGCAGCTTCGGCACCTTTGGGTACATCTTCAAATACCAGGCAATCGGTAGGTACTACGTTTAATTGTTCGGCAACTTTTAAATACGTTTCGGGATGTGGTTTGCTTAGTACTACATCATCGGCACTTACAATAGCTTTAAAGTAATGCCTTATGTTCAGGTTATCCAGCACAAAATCAATGTTAAAAGGTATAGCTGCTGAGCCAATAGCCATAGGTATTCCTTGTTGATAGGCCTTTTCTAAAAACTCATTCAGCCCCGGCAAAAGCTGTAATTGCGATAAATAAGCCTCCTGGTAGCGTTTTTCTTTTTCTAACGATAAAGAGTTCATCTCATCCAAAGTAAAACGGTCAGGGCCAAACATACGCACCAGCACCTCGGGGTTTTTGCCATACATCTGCTGCTTTACTTCATCCCAGGTAAAAGTACCTCCCAATTCATCATTTAATAAATTCATCCAGGCTTTGGTATGGTATTCCATGTCGTTTATCATGGTACCGTTAAGGTCGAAAATAAAGGCTTTCATCTATGTCAAAAATTATAAGCGGCAAACTTAAAATTAACTGCGCTAAAATCACAGGCAACCGTCAACAAAATATTAACGTATATCTATATACTTGGTTAGCAACATGTCCTCGAAACGACATTTTGACGATCCCTTTACAATATGTAAAGGGATCTTTTTATTATTAGAATACTGTACTAAAAGTCATTATTTAGTAAATCATGCAGTCTATCAATATATTATACCTACCTTGCGCCTTTTAATAAATAAAATAATGAAACAAGGAACAGTAAAATTTTTTAATGAATCAAAAGGGTTCGGATTTATTACACCTGAGGCAGGTGGTCAGGACGTATTTGTTCATTCATCAGGTCTGATCGATGAGATCCGTGAAAACGACAACGTTGAGTTTGAAGTTGAGAACGGCAGAAAAGGCCTAAATGCGGTAAATGTAAAGGTTATATAAGTATATATAAGTCATTTAAAACGTACAAAGCGTCCCGATAGTAATCGGGACGCTTTTTTTTGTGGATTATACTAACGCTTGGCACTGTTGTTGTGTTAGTTATGCAACTACACAAAATGAAAAACATTATGAAAGATCAATCAAAAATTATAGCGGCCCTTTTAGTGGGTGCTGCAGCAGGTGCCGCTTTGGGATTATTGTTAGCTCCTAACAAAGGCGAGGATTTAAGAAGTGACATTACCGATTATGTAAATGACCTGGTATCGACAGCAAAAAACAAGGCACAAACCACTGCTGATAGCGTAAAGGAATATGGCAGTAATGTTATTAACCAGGCAAAATCAAGGTTTACCGGCGAAGCTGACAGGGCGAATAACTTTAGTGATGAGGTACGTGATACCGCTAACGATGGTTTTACTACTGCAAAATCAAAGGTAAAAGAAACCGCAAGTGATCTGAATCAAACTATACAACAAGCTTAATTTTAAGATTGTTACATAAAAAACCTACTGATAAGTAGGTTTTTTTCGCTTTTAAATAAAAATAGCTTGTTGGTTTAAAATAAATTATATTAAATTTACTGTCAGGTTATTTTAATAGGGGTATTAAATAGCTATAATTAGCCATCCGATTTTTCGGATGGCTTTTATTTTTAATGGCTATTTATTAATATACTCTTTAGTAATTAGTACAAATAACTGGTCATCCTCTACCGACTCATCAAAGCATTCCGTTAATAACTGCTCCACCTTTTTATTATTGAGTGTAGGTGCCGTCATTTTCATCAGGCGGTAAGCGGTTATATTAATGTGTTCTAATATCTGCACATACAGGATTATATCCATGTCATTTATCATCGGCATATCACCCGTAGTATTCAGGCAAAACTCATCCTTAACAATGGCCTTAAGAGGATTATTAGTTTCATTGGTGGGCCTTTCATTGATCAACCCATATATTTCAGACATACGGTTTATCTGGTTGACCACATCCTGATACATTTCTGTAAGTGCCAGTTTTAATGTTTTAAATGATGCGGTTTCAATTAACGTATCCATTTTTTGACTTAAAAACAATTTGCCAAAGTACATCCTGTTTAGGTTATGTACGAAAGTTTGCCGAAGCTGGTCGGCGTTTAATTTTTCTGTAGGCATCTTTTTATCGATTAATTATTCTTTATAACATTAAAATTGCGGTTAAGTTCTATCCCGTAATCGTTATGAATAAGATTAACTTTGCTTTATATTATACTAACTACATATGAAGTACCAATTAGGAGATTTTGTGCGTTTTGTTGACGAGAAAATGGAAGGTTTTGTTACCCGCATTATTGATGATGAAATGATAGGGGTAACAGGCGAGGATGATTTTGAAATACCGGTACCTGCCAACAAAGTAACAAGCGTGCATGGCTACCAGGCCGCCGGAACTAAAAATAATGCTGTTGTAGAGCAGGCAGTACCTACCACCGAGTTTTTAACCAAAGGCATCTATTTAGGTGTGGTTACCGATGCAAAAGCCAACTCGGTGGTGCATTTTAATTTGATCAATACCACATCCTACCAATTACCTGCTACTTTAATTACCGACAAACAGCAAATTAAAGGCGAATACGCGGGTATTGTAGCATCAAAATCAACCGTTAAAATTTACTCGGCCCAACTGGCCGATTTGCAGTTATGGCCTAAATTTACATTTAGCCTGCTGTATTATACTACACAAAACATACAGGTGCCCGCACCATTAACAGTTACCAAAAAGTTTACCGCTAAAGATTTTTCAGGAACCAAAAAGCAACTGCCTTTATTAAACGAAGCCGGGTGGCTGATACAGTTAGACGAACCTGAATTTACTATAGATGCCCAACAACTAAAGGAAAGTTTCTTTAAATCGCCCGAAGAAAAAATTGTAATTGATAAACCCACCCAGGAAGTTGATCTGCATATTGAGAAGCTGCGTTATGACCACGATTTTTTAAGCAGCGAGGAAATATTCAGGATACAAATTGCCCAATTTAACAAAGCATTGGATGCGGCTATTGTACACCAATTGCCTGATATTACTTTTATACATGGCACAGGTAACGGCACTTTAAAGCATGAGCTGCATAAACTGCTGGGCAAACATCCAAAGGTGCAAACCTTTATGGATGCCCGTAAAGAGAAGTTTGGTTATGGCGCTACCAGGGTTATTTTAAAGTAGTTTCATTAGTGAGGCATCAGCTTAAGATCTTCAAAAACCATATCTAATATCTGCTGGGTGTTATCCGGGTAATTTACGCGGATAGGCTGGCCGTTATTTAACCACTCCAGTATAGTATCGTTATGTTTAGGTTTTAGGCTTTTAATAACCGGTACGCCCATTTGTTTCAGCGCGGCGGCATTTAGCTGCTGCTCGTATTGGTTTTTCATAGGGATAACCAATAATTTCTTTTGCATAAACAAAGCCTCTGCAGGGGTTTCAAAGCCGCCGCCACAAAGTACACCCGCGCTTTGCGCCATGCTTTTTATAAAAGCTTCGTTGTTGATGGGTTGTATGGTGATGTTTTTATTCCTGATGGTCTTTTTGTTGTGTTTAGAGAAAACATCCCAATCCACGTTTTTAAACTCCGACAGCCGCTTAATTAATCGCTTATCATCATAAGCAGGCAGATAAACCGTATAATGCCCTTTATTGGCGATGACCTGCTCGCGCACTTGTTGGCGTATTACAGGGGTAAACATCCTATCGCCAAAGGCGTTAAAATGAAAACCATAATTGGCCGTAACCGGGGCGTAGTGTTTTAGTATCAGCTTGCCAATGGCATCGGTTTCGGCGGGTTTTGGGGCCATTTCATGTAATACGGCCGCCTGGTGACTTAACCCTATGCAAGGCTTATTTTTCATATAACAGGCCCAGGCAGATACCGGCTCAAAATCGTTGATCACTACATCGTAATTGTCAACCGGTAGATCATTGATCTCCTTTAAAAACTTACGGAAACGCGATTTTAAAAACGATTTCCACAAGTCAACACCGCCCGACTTACCAAACACAAACCCAAAGCCATGCAGGTTATACTTTACCGGGAACGGCAGTTTAAGGTCGCCTTGGGTGCCGCTTATCAACACATCAACCTTACCCATTTTTTGCAGCAGTGGCACAATATCCATCGATCGGCTCAGGTGGCCGTTGCCGGTGCCTTGTATGGCGTATAGTATTTTCATTTACATTCAATTAAATACTCAAAAGTAAGGTTGAGTTATTAACTGAATGTTATGCCAAGGTTAGCAGTTGATGTTGTTACCGCCAGCCCAAACCCGGTGCAACGTGCTTCAGTATTGCATCTAATACGTGTACATTATAGTCAACGCCCAGGGTGTTGGGGATGGTTAATAAAATGGTATCTGCTTCCTGCAGGGCCTCGTCCTGTGCCAGTTCTTTTATCAGCTGGTCCGGTTCGGCGGCGTAGCTTTTGCCAAATACGGCGCGTTTTTCAGGCTCGATGTAACCAAAACTATCGTTTGATTTACCTTGCTGGCCGAAGTACATCCTGTCCTGGTCGTTAACCAAGGCAAATATGGAGCGGCTTACCGATACCCTCGGTTCGCGGGCGTGTCCCGCCTTTTTCCAGGCCTCTTTATATAATCGTATCTGTTCGGCTTGCTGTATGTGGAACGGTTTGCCGCTTTCGTCAAATTTCAGGGTGGAGCTTTGCAGGTGCATACCTTGCTCGGCTGCCCAAACAGCCGTTGCGTTTGATGCCGCGCCCCACCATATACGCTCGCGCAACCCTTCCGAATGTGGCTCCAAGCGTAACAACCCCGGCGGATTTGGGAACATCGGGTACGGGTTGGGCTCGGCAAAGCCTTCGCCGTCCAGGCGTTTTAAAAACTCTAAGGCCTTTTGGCGGCCCATATCGGCATCCGTCTCGCCCTCATTGGGTGCGTAGCCAAAATAGCGCCAGCCCTCTATCACCTGCTCGGGTGACCCGCGGCTGATGCCCAATTGCAAGCGCCCGCCGGCAATCAGGTCGGCAGCGCCGGCATCTTCCACCATATATAAAGGGTTCTCGTAACGCATATCAATAACCCCGGTGCCTATCTCAATTTTACTGGTTTTGGCACCCACTGCCGCCAATAAGGGGAACGGCGAGGCCAGCTGCCGCGCAAAATGATGTACACGGAAATATGCGCCATCTAAACCTATCTCCTCGGCTGCTACAGCCAGGTCTATTGATTGCAGTAAGGTATCGCCCGCTGTACGGGTTTGATAAGCCGGATGATCGGCCCAATGCCCAAATGATAGAAAGCCTATTTTCTTCATAACACAAAGTTAAGCATCATTAGCAGATGCTATCATCATGGTATTGTATAATTTTGATGTTTAAACATTTATTTTGGGCGTTGTACCCACCTGTAGAAGTGGGTACCCGCGCTATCCGCTCATACGCCTGCAGGCCTTAGGCACGAGGGCCGGTATACGCTGCTATCCCTAACGCAGAAATATGTTGATTTTGTATATTTAACTATGTGATATTCATTTTAATATATATATGTTTGTAAACTAGCCTAAATCCAATGAATCAATACGAGACGCTATTAAAATACGTAAAAGAACACGGCATAAAAAAAACTGACAGGACAGGTACTGGAACAATTAGTATTTTCGGATACCAAATGCGATTTAATTTGCAAGAAGGGTTCCCTTTAATTACAACTAAAAAGCTTCATTTAAAGTCCATTATTCATGAGTTGTTGTGGTTTTTGCAAGGCTCATCAAACATTAAGTATTTAAAAGACAACGGCGTGTCCATTTGGGATGAATGGGCTGACGAAAATGGGGAATTAGGACCTGTATACGGTTATCAATGGAGAAATTGGCCGACCCCAGATGGTGGTCAAATCGATCAAATAGCACAAGCAATCAATACAATAAAAAAAAGCCCAGATTCACGTAGAATTATTGTTACTGCTTGGAACCCTGCTGACGTGGATAAAATGGCGCTACCACCGTGCCATTTAATGTTTCAATTTTACGTTGCAGATGGCAAATTATCATGTCAAATGTACCAACGTAGTGCGGACATGTTTTTAGGGGTTCCCTTTAACATAGCATCATATGCATTACTTACAATGATGTTCGCACAAGTTTGTGGGTTAAAAGCAGGAGATTTTGTACATACATTGGGTGATACCCATATATATTCCAATCATTTTGACCAGGTCGATCTTCAATTAAGCCGACAACCTCGACCTTACCCACAAATGATTATTAACCCGAATGTGAAAGATATTTTTTCGTTTCAGTACGAAGATTTTACTTTAGAAGGTTACGATCCTTACCCAAGTATTAAAGCCCCAATTGCAGTATGATAGGAATTGAGCTTTTTTCTGGTGCAGGAGGTATGTCTCTTGGTGCTTCTTTGGCAGGCATAGAAACGAAGATGGCTGTTGAAATTGATAAGTCAGCTGCATTGACATTTAAAACAAATCATCCAGATGCCATTGTTTTCGCAGATGATATACGAAGGCTTTCGAGCATTCCGTTTGAGATTGAAAAGCACGAGCAAAAGGTGCTTTTTGGGGGGCCGCCTTGCCAAGGCTTCTCACGTTCAAATCACAGGACACGTAATAGAAATAACGATAAGAATTGGTTATTTGCTGAATTTGCAAGAGTTACAGAATTATGGAGACCCGATTGGATCGTTTTAGAAAATGTTGAGGGACTATTAGGAACAGATGGAGGATTTTTTATAGAACAGATTCTTGAAAAATTTAGAAAAATTGGCTATACGTTGAATTATAAAATTCTAAATGCTGTTAATTACGGTGTCGCTCAAAAAAGAACCAGATTATTTATTGTCGGCTCGTTGCATGGAATAAAATTCGATTTCCCTTGTTCTACCACAAACAATAGTACTACAGTAAAAGACGCACTAAGCGATTTACCATCACTTGAAAACGGTAATAAAAAGTATAAAATTCCGTATAAATGCAAACCATTAAGTATCTATGCTAAAAACCTACGAGGCAGACTAAAGACCTGTACTAATCATGGCGTTAGTACTAATACGCACAAGGTATTAGAGCGATATAAATTTATACCTCAAGGGGGTAATTGGCAGAATATTCCATTAGAACTTATGGATTCTTATAAAGACGTTACACGCTGTCATACAGGAATTTATCATCGGTTACATGAAAATAGACCTTCATTAGTTATAGGAAACTACAGAAAAAACATGCTCATCCACCCTTATGAAGACAGGGGCCTATCGGTTCGAGAGGCCGCACGACTACAATCTTTTCCTGATTGGTTTGAATTCAAGGGGTCATTAAATGAGCAACAACAACAGGTCGGAAATGCAGTTCCACCTAATTTAGCAAAAACCGTTTTTGAAAAAATTTTAATAAGCTAATGGAATTTGAGCCTCATAAAACAATTGAAGAGTACTTTTTATCAATTGATGAAAATCAAGAACATATTTTCCCACATAATGATAAATATGTTACTAGGTATAAATATCTAGCAAATGTATTTAACTTATGGGTTCATCCTTTTGTGGTGAAGGGTGCGATTTCAGTTGATGGCGGCTATTTAAACGATCATGGTCCAGATCACATTAAAAAGGTAATTCTGAGAGCTAGCCAACTTCTCAAAAATTCTACTATTACCTTAAGTGAGTACGAGACTTACATTTTAATAATGGCAATTCATATACATGACATAGGGAATATAATAGGTAGAGATCATCATGAGGTCAATTCTTTAGGAATAATAAAAAAGTATGGTATAAATGCTGGCCAAGATAGGATAGAATGGGATTGTATTTTTGATATTGCTGAAGCCCATGGGGGCAGTCCTAAGGACAAGATAACGGGCTTGTCGGATGACATAATTCTTGATATGCCGGTTAGAAAACCATTATTAGCTTCATTATTAAAATTTGCAGACGAACTAGCTGAAGACAGAACGAGAGCAAGTAGGTTTCAGCTTCTGACAGGTCAGATTCCTGAAATGGCTGAGCTTTATCATCAATATTCATATTGCTTACATTCGGTTAAAATTGACGGTACGGCCAGACAAGTCAATCTTTCTTTCGACGTTGAAGAAAAAGAGCTATGCAAAAAATTTAAGAAGAAAATCAAAGTAAATGGAAAAGAAGAAGAAGCTGAAGTCTTTTTAATTAATGAAATTTATGACCGCACATACAAAACTCATTTGGAAAGAATGTATTGTATGAGATTTACCCGGCCAGAGTTACAAATTGACAAAATTAGAGTCGATATAAAAATTACATCCGAAAACCTTGACGGACGAAATAAACCAATAATATACCATATTTTATATGATATAGGAGAAGTGGGTTACCCAAGTATTTCAAATGAAGGGATATTTTCTATTTGCCCGATACTTGCCGAATACACTGGGGAAAAAGTTTGTCAATTATCTAAGGATAAAAAATTAAAAGATGTTACAGCAACACATTAAAAACCCATTCCAATATCTTACACCTGAACAAATAGAAGCCAATGAAGCGTTAAATCTATTCGTAGATGTTTTTAAGGATTATTATCAAGTTCTCAATCCTGGCAACACTTTTATCCATGGCCCAAGAGGCTCAGGCAAGAGTATGATGTTCAGAATTATGAAGCCAGATTGTCAAATTATAAAGTTTGAAAAACAACTTCATGAAATAGATTTTTATGCGGTACATGTACCAATTAAGGATACATCGCTTAATTTGACTGAATTACAAATTTTAGAAAAAAGTCATGGAGGTAATTTTTTAAATGAACACTACTTAGTGATTTATTTTTCTATCGTAATATTTGACTGTCTATCAAAAGAAGACTTTACTAAGTATACTATTGACAATGGAAATTTAATAGACTTTTTAACTTTTTTTAAAACTTTATTAAAAAAGGCCGGGTATGCTAATGAAGTTGACACAAAAGATATTAAATCAGCTAATGACGCTTTCTCGATTATTTATAACACCTGCTCGGACATGCAAACTGATTTTGTTATAGGCTATTTGTCAAAACTAATTTGTGGAAATCAGAGTTTGCCTTATATGGGTCCCCTTTGTTTGTATCAAAATTTTATGTTGCCATTATTAAAAAAGTTGAAAGATTTTGATTTCCTACCTAATGCCCCTATTTACCTCCTTGTTGATGATGCAGATGAATTAAATTTAACTCAAACTAAAATATTAAATTCATGGGTTTATTTTAGGAGTACCTCTCATGTTTGTTTTAAAATATCAACACAATTGAAATATCAAACATATTTTACAACTAACAATTCCAAAATCGACTTTCCTCATGATTATTTTGAAATAACTTTAAATCAAGTCTATACCTCAGAACAAAAGGAACGGTATTATAGCAATGTTAAAGAAATTGTCGAAAAGAGATTAAAAAATATTTCCGGTATAAATATCTCTGCAGAAGAATTTTTTCCAGAGGATACAACTCAAAATAGTAAAATCGACGGAATCCGTAAAGCCTTAACAGAGGCTAAACTATTAGAAACAAATGATCCTCAGAAAGCTTATGATTATGCTTATAGGAATGCAAGACCGGACTATATGATTAGCTTAAGTAACCAATACACGTATAGTTATGCTGGTTTTAAACAACTCGTTCATTTATCTTCAGGTATAATTAGAAGCTTTTTGGATTTAGCTGCTAAAATGTTCACGTCAACATTAAATCAAGATTTAAAAATAAATCAGATAGCATTTATACCAGTTCCTATTCAAAATAATGAAATAAACCAATATTCATATAGTCTGCTCTCCAATGAGTTTGAGAAATTATTGGACGATAACAATTTAGATGAAGAGAAGTTAAATAAGCATAAAAAGTTAAGAAATTTGATTGACTCGTTAGGAAAAGCGTTTAGAATAATATTGGAATCTAACAGTAGTGAACGTAGAAAATTTTCGTTTTATTTTGACCACGAGCTTTCTGATGAACTAAGAGAAATTTTAAAACTTGGCGTAGTTTATGGATATTTCCACACTGCAACTTTAGCATCAAAAAGTGGTTATGGTAGATCAAAATTATATATATTAAATAGGATGTTAGCTCCCTACTTTAAACTTGATCCAATGAGTTTTTCAGGATACCTTTACCTAACATCGCAAATGTTGAACTTGGCAATAGTTAACCCAAAAGTGTTTCTTAAGAATATTGCTGATAAAGAATATGATTTAGATACGCCAAAAGATAACCAATTAGAATTATTTGAAGAGAATACCCATGACGCCAATTAACTTAGCAAATATTCAGGGGCATTTGCCAGAAATAGATTTATTTATTTCTTCAATTTCTTTTGAGCACCGAAGCTTTTCATTTTTAAACGCAATTGACAAATCTAAAATAAAAAAAAACTGGTTTTGCTATAACGAAAATGAACAAGAGTTTTTCTTAGAGAATATCAATATTGCTACTAAATATGATAATCGTGAATTTGTAATATTTAGTACTGACGACCCTGTTGTTACTGCTAAAGCTTTGTTTGATGAATTTGATAAATTAGAAATACAAAATAATGTTGTTATAGATATATCAACATTCACCCATGAAGGCCTTTTAATTCTATATAAGCTACTAGATCTCTTTAAATATAAGATAAAAAATTTATTTATAGTATATGTTGGGGCGTCAGAATACTCCACAAACGAACCTTTAGACGATGATAAATGGTTATCAAAAGGTACAAAAACAATTAGATCAGTTTTAGGATATCCTGGCATACTTAATCCTTCAAATAAAAATCATTTAATCATCCTATTTGGTTTTGAGTCTGAACGAACAGCAAAATTAATAGAGGATTTTGAATTTGACAAAGTAAGCATTGGTATCGGGCCAGAATACGACTCAATAAAAAAGAAACATTATAGTATAAATAGGAAACGGCATTTAGAACTGCTAGAAGTTTATCCTTTTGCCGAACAGTTCGAATTTTCGTTGACTGATCCATCCTCTACTAAAGAACAAATTGTAAGTCAGATAAATAAATATGAAGGATATAATATTGTTATAGCGCCTTTAAATAATAAGTTGTCAACTCTAGGTATAGCTATGGCTGCTTTGGAAAACCCTAGAATTCAAATATGTTATGTCAGAGCTCATGAATACAATTATAAGGGCTATTGTAAACCTTCCGATGATTGCTATTTAATAAAATTATGGTAGTAATTACTACTATCGAATAAATTAGGCACCGCGTTAAGGATTGCAGTGGATACCTGCCTTCGCGCCTAAGGCCTGTAGGCGTATGAGCGGAAAGCCTGACCCCGATAGGGGAACGCCATTATAGTGATTAGTTGATCAGTGATTAGAGATTAGTCATATCGCTTTGTCATTTTCCCTTGTCGGCGTAATCAAACAAAAAAAGGTGCAGTGTTACACCGCACCTCAATGCTTTAAATAATAATAGGCTATACTTACTTCAACTCGAAAGTATACACCCGGTCCATGCCTGCGGTTTGCTTACCTTTGTCCTCGGTGCCACGCTTAACAAACGTGATGGTTGGTTTAAGGCCCTTGAAGGCTACAACCACAGCATCATTTTCATACTTGCGCGCCTGTGCCTGTAGCTGAGTACCCGGCTCGGCAACGTCCGCCCAAGTGAACAGGCGGTTGTTTGGACGGCCCATCTCCTTGCCCAGCCCTGTAGAGGCGGTAGTTGCGCCGCCCTGCGCCGCTGGTTCTTTAAGCTCAAGGAATATTGCCCGCAGCACATCCGTGCCTACCCCTTCTTCGCTATGCGTTACGTCCTTGCGGAAGAAGAAAGTATCCCAGGCGTTGGTATGCGTTGGCGAACGCTGGCCCTGCGGAGACACAATTACCCTGTCGCCGCTGGTGTAATAAACGCCGGCATAATCGTATAGATGTTTGTGTGTTGGATAGGCCATTGGCAGCCATGAAACGTCCCAAACTTTAACACGATCGTTCTCAAATATTTTTTTTGCTCCTTCGCGGTCAAACGGCTCGGGATAAGTCTTGGCAGTTTGGGCCGGGGCCGCAGTTGGGGCCGGCTGTGGCGCCTGGGCAAGAACTGCACTGCTGAAAGAGAGTCCTATCGCCAAGGCGATGAATTGAATGTTTTTTTTCTTGTTCATAATTATATTTAAAGTAGGATTATAATAATCTAATCTAAGATATAAATTTGAGTTGAAAGTAAAATGTAATATAGTTGATAGATTGTAAAATTAAGCTAAGTCCGGGATTGCAAATCCGGCTAACGGGCAAAAAAGTTCCCCTCTCGAGAGGGGTTAGGGGTGTGTTTTTGTGCTTCGCTGGCGGTATTAGTTCCCAGATTATGTCATCGTCCCGCTCATAGCCGCGGGAGGGCCTAGTTAGTTTTTCGTGTGATGATTTGCTTTTTAAAGGTACTCAAGAAGGCTACGCCTTTTTTCCTTAGATGAAAAAGGACCAAAAACTAAGCGTAGCGACCTCATGAACTCCATTAAAAACAAAAACACTTGTGAATAAATCAAGCCGGAAAAATCCTTCCTCGCTCAAGGCATTTACGCGTGGCCCGCGTTTTCCGGCAGGCCTTTGCCCGCTTTTGTGTGCGGTGGTGTTAAAAGGTACGAACTTATTAATGATTGTTTTTTTTGTCCCCGCAGGGTCTCCTAAAAGGGACCCTGCGCTGGATCACTCAGGGTTCTCTTTGAGAGACCCTGAGACGACGAAAAAATTAAGCTAAGTCCGGGATTGCAAATCCGGACTGACGGGCAAAAAAGTTCCCCTCTCGAGAGGGGTTAGGGGTGTGTTATGGTTCGACGGGCTCACGCACTAACCTAACCTTTAATAATACCTTCTATCTGGTTCAGTTGGTCGGTAGTTAGGCGGGCAAGGTTTTCCTGGCTTAAAATGGTATTGTTAATTTGTATGTAGTTGTGTTGGGTGCCGTGCAGGGTGTTTTGGGGTTGCGTGGTTTTGGCGCCAATAACTTCAAAATATAACCGGGCGGCGCGTATATCGCCATCCAACGCAAACTTATACACGTTGGCCAACAGCTGCGGGGCCATGTATTTAAACTGCTCGGCCTGTTGTATAAACTCGGGTTGTTTTTTGTACTCCTTTAAATGTTTGGCAACGGTTTGGCGGCATAGGCCGGTATAACCGGCAATTTCGGTTTGGGTAGGCATAAGGCCGTGTACGCGCATGTTGTCGGCAATGGCTTCGCTAATGGCCAGGTGGTTGTTTTCCCAAATATCGCTTTTGGTTTCGGGCGTCAAAACGGCATCTATCTTGGCTAAAAAATCTTCGTGTTGGCTGCCCTGCAATTGCTCCAAAATTTGGGTGCAGGTATTATCAAAGTACTCGCTTTCGGGCCGGGTAAAGTCGGCAATGTCGTTCATGGTTATTTGCTGCTTTTTAAGCAGCCGGGCAACTTTTTGTTTACCGTGCTTGGTTAGCCGGGTGGGTTTGTATAGGGCAGGGGTTTTCATGGGGTTTCTTTATGGTAGTTACAAATATAAAGAAATTTCTGTAATTAATAAAGAAATTGTTAAGAAATCATGGTTAACACATTTTTGGACATATTTTAGTTAAATATTTGATAATCAATATTTTATAAAATAAAATTGCCGAAATGTGTTAAGTTGTGTTAAGTGGGTTCAAAATGTGGCACAAGAATCAATTTGGCAAAAAAGGCTGCCTTATAACATATTCTTTACAATTGAAGAGTTAAGTAATATTAATGCTATATTATAATTTACTATTTTAGCCGTATTATTGTTAATAAAACAAAACCGAAATAAACCAAAATGAAAAGTAACAAAAAATGGCTATTAGGGATAGCCTGCCTGTCAGCATTTGCATTTTATACCTGTAAAACAGTACAAAAGTACGCTACACAATATCCGGTGCAAAGAGACGCATCAGGCCGGATATTGGTGAATATGCACCCTGACCCAACGCCTAAATCGCCTGAGGAAGAGATGAAACATATTTATCTTCCTAAGGGGTATCACTTACAGTTAGTTGCTTCTGAACCGATGGTGAGCCAGCCGGTAGCTATAGCATGGGATGGCAATGGCAGAATGTATGTAGCTGAAATGAATACTTACATGACTGATGCTGATGGTACAGGCCAGCGCGATGCTAAATGTAAAATAAAGTTATTAGAAGATACCAATGGCGACGGTGTAATGGATAAAATGACCGTTTATGTTGATAATATAGTAATGCCTAGAACATTGCAGCCGCTTGATAACGGCCGTTTGCTGGTTAACCTTACCTGGTCTAACGACGTTTTCTGTTTTCAGGATACCAATGGTGATGGCGTTTCTGATAAACAAACAACGGTTTATACCAGCCCAACAGTGGGTAACAATAACAACTTAGAGCATCAAAAAAGCGGTTTAATTTGGAACCTGGATAATCGTATGTATGTTACTTATGATCCGGTTCGTTTTACACTTAAGGGTGATAAAGTAATAGGTGAGGAAATTGTTGAGGGTGTACCGCCACAATGGGGGTTAACACATGACGATTATGGACGTTTGTTTTTCTCAAATGCAGGTTCTGAAACTCCTGCACGCGATTTTCAGCAAAATATACATTATGGTCAATTGAACCCAAGAGACCAATTTGATGCCGAATTTCAAGAGGTTTGGCCAATTGTTACCACACCCGATGTACAAGGTGGTTTGATAAGGTTGCGTTTAACAGATAGTACACTAAACCACTTTACAGCTTGTGCCGGTCAGTCAATTTACCGTGGTAATATGTTACCGGGCGATACTTATGGAGATCTATTTATTCCTGAGCCGGTGGGCCGTATCATACGCCGTGCTAAGGTTACCAATACTAATGGTAAGGTTACTTTACGTAACGCTTATGATAAGCAAGAATTTATTGCATCAACTGATTTGAATTTCCGCCCTGTTAATACTGCTACAGGTCCTGACGGTTCTATGTACATTGTTGATATGTATCATGGTATCATCCAGGAAAGTAACTGGACTAGAGTTGGTTCTTTTTTACGTGGAAAAATAGAAAATAAAGGTTTGCAAAAAAATATTGGCCGTGGCCGTATCTTCCGTTTGGTGCATGATGATTATAAACCTGATTTTAAAAAGAAACCTAACTTGTATAATGAAACAAGCGCGCAATTAGTACAGCATTTTACCAATGTTAGCAATGGCTGGTGGAGAGATGAAGCACAAAAGCTGTTGGTTATTCGTAATGATAAATCAGTTGTTCCGGCATTGAAAAAATTTGCACTTGACCCAACTGCACACCACCTTACCCGCATTCATGCCCTATGGACATTGAACGGAATGGAATCATTAGACAATGCTACTTTTGTTCAGGCAATGAAAGATACCGACCCACGTGTTCGTAAAACCGTAGCATGGATAGGCGAGGATATGATGAAGACTGACCCTAAAGCTATTGATCAGTTAGCCACCATGATGAATGATGCTGATGCTGATGTACGCTTTCAGTTGATGTTAAGCATGCGTTTTGTAAACAGCGATAAATCTAAACAAATCATTGCTGATTTGATAAAGAACAATCCAAACGATCCGATGCTGGCTATATCACAAACTTCAAGAGAAGCCACACTAAAAGCAAAAGCTGACCAGGCTGCACGCCAGGCAGCGCTTACCGCGCAAAATGCTAAACTGGTTGGCCAGGGGCAAGTAATATACAAGCAACTATGCTTTACCTGCCATGGTAATGATGGTAAAGGGGTAATTATTGGCGGTACTACCTCAACTGCACCTGCGCTTGCAGGTAACCCGGATGTTAATGCTATAGGCAGCGAAAAATTGATACGTACATTATTACATGGTTTGTCGGGCCCTATCAGAGGTGTTACTTATCCTGATGCTATGCCAAGTTTAAATGGTAATGACGATGAATATATAGCGTCTGTATTAAGCTACATCCGCAGTGATTTTGGTAACAAAGGAAGCGTAGTTTTGCCAGAAGATGTTGCTACCGTTAGAAAAGCAACTTTAGCCAGAAAGACAAGTTACACAATGGCCGAACTTGATACTATAAAACCTGTTTTAAGAGGTGGTGGTCCAGGTGGTTTTAGAAGACCATAGAGATCTAATGATATAACGTGAAAGGAAGGGGATTAGCGGTATAAGGATAATCCCCTTCCTTTGTTTTACTGATAGCGATTAGTATACAAATACATAGAATTATTAGAGAATAGGCGAATTTGCTACGTGTATTAAAAACAAAATCCTAAATGATTAATGTAAATCATTTAGGATTTTTGCTTGTGGACCCGGAGGGATTCGAACCCTCGTCCAAACATGGTATAAGGTAAGCTTTCTACATGCTTATCTGCTGTTTAATTGTAGGGAAGGGGAAGGTCAGCCGCGTACCTATACCTTCTTCCTTAGGTGCTTTGTTTCGCTTACTATGCGCACCGTTAAGTAAGCTAGTTTCGTTTTTCGATGCCCCTGTTGCCGATCCAACAAAACGGAAAACCGACGGGACAAAAGCTAGTTAATTCTAAATTAAGCAGCTAAGGCGTAGTTATTTTCGCCATTTGTGATTTTGAGTGTTCTGATTAGAGCGCTAATTCACCCAACGCGCTGCATGCTTACCTACTTATCTCCATCCTGTCAATTCCGGTCGAGCCCAAGTAGTTTGTAGAACAACAAATATACTAATTTTTAGTTTGGCTTAGTGTACACTGCCCTCCGCTAAATGCGATTTTACAATCGTACGACCCGGATAAACCTTTAACGCTTCGGCCAAACAAACCATAGCTTTTTCAAGGTCGGCATTGTTTAACACATAGGCTAAACGTACCTGGTTTTTACCTGCGCTGGGCGTGCTGTAAAAACCCGTAGCAGGAGCCATCATTACGGTTTGATTTTCGTAACTAAACTCTTCCAGTATCCAACGGCAAAACTTATCCGAATTGTCAACAGGCAATTGTGCCATTACATAAAAAGCGCCACCCGGGTTAGGGCAGTAAACACCTTCCATGTTATTAAGGGCGGTAACTATGGTATTTCTACGGGCTGTATATTCTGCTTTTACGTGTTCAAAATATTCGTCAGGCGTATCAATAGCAGCCTCGCCCGCTATTTGTTCAACCAGGCCTGGCGCTAATCTTGCCTGCGCAAATTTGATGGCGGTTTCCCAAAACTTACGGTTTTTAGTGATGATGCAGCCTAAACGTGCGCCGCAGGCGCTGTAACGCTTACTTACGGTATCAATTATAATTACATTTTCTTCCAACCCATCTAAATGCATCGGCGATACAAAGGGTTGGTCGCCATAGCAAAATTCGCGGTAAGCTTCATCAGCAAATAAATACAGGTCGTGCTTTAAAACCAATGCTTTCAATGCTTCCATCTCCTCGCGCGAATACAAGTAACCTGTAGGGTTATTAGGGCTGCAAATAAATATGGCGCGGGTCCTATCAGTTATATTTTTTTCAAATTCGCTGATAGGGGGCAGGGCAAAACCATTTTCGATATACGACATTATTGGCCTTACAATAACATCGTTCTGACTGGCAAAACCATTGTAATTAGCATAATATGGTTCGGGTACAATTACCTCGTCGCCCGCGTCAAGGCAGGTCATGAAAGTTATAGATATGGCCTCTGATCCGCCTGCGGTAACAATAATATCATCAGTGGTAATATTATATCCAACTTTATTATAATACTTGGCTAATTGCTTACGATAAGATAATGTACCTTCCGATGCGGTATATGCCCAAACTTTAAAATCAATATTTTTAACCGCCTGGATCATCCCTGTAGGGGTTTCAATATCAGGCTGACCGATATTTAAATGATAAACTGTTTTACCTTCCGATTTAGCTTTATCGGCAAAAGGAGTTAATTTACGGATAGGAGAAGCTGGCATTCGCTGCCCCTTTTTGGATATACTTGGCATGGTGTAAAATTATAAAAAAGATGCTATTTGTAATTGTAAATATGCATAAACAGAAAAAGGCCCGATTATCGGGCCTTTTTCTGTTTATGACCCTTCCTCTCCATTATAGAGAGTTAAGGGTTATGCTTAAAACTCTATCTGGTACTTGGTGCTGCCGCTGCTTCTACAACTTCGCCTTTAATAATTAAGGTTTTTGTTGGCGTTTTTGCATTTGAAGTAACGGTAACTGCTTTACTAAACGGTGCGGGTACTGCAGCGTTATAAGTTATTTTAATAACGCCTCTTTCGCCTCTTTTTATAGGGGCTTTAGTAAAGTCAGCTACAGTACAGCCACAAGTGGGTTGTACATTAGTTAAAATCAAAGGTTCAACACCAATGTTTGTAAACGCAAACTCGGTAGTAACAGGTTTGCCTTGTGGTATTTTACCAAAGTCATGTACCTCTTGATCAAATCTAAACTCAGCTTTTTGGTTATTTTGTGCCGAAGCAGTAAAGACAAAGCCTAAAACTACAGCGCATACTAACATTAATTTTTTCATATCAGTTGTTTGATTAGTACAAATATAAAAGGTTTAGTGTAAAATCAATTATATCTTAATATTGTTTTTTAATATTTGGCTTGCCCCGGTACCAATGTATACGTATACGGGTAATAAAAGTTGTTATTGTTTCTTTATTTATGACGAATGTTTTTATTGTTACTATGCAAATAGAAAGTAGATTTTTATAATTTTACAACTCAAACGTGTTTTATACTATGTCCGAAACTGCAATTCATGGTGTGGGTAAATTTGATGTCGCCGAACTCAGTTTTGATGACTTCAAAAATATTGTTATCAATGATTACCGCATAGCTGTGGAAAGCAGGCAGGCCAGCTTAATAGGCCGCAGGGAAGTGCTTACCGGCAAAGCTAAGTTTGGCATTTTTGGTGATGGTAAAGAAGTGGCCCAATTAGCCATGGCCAAAGCCTTTAATAACGGCGATTGGCGCGCGGGCTATTATCGCGATCAAACTTTCATGTTTGCTACGGGCATGAGTACCCTTAAAGAGTTTTTTGCCCAGTTGTATGCTACGCCTGATGTGGAAAAAGAACCCGCATCGGCCGGAAGGCAAATGAATTGCCATTATGCAACCCGTTTTGTAAATGCTGATGGCAGCTGGATAAACCAAGCGGAGAGTAAAAATTGCTCAGCAGATATTTCAACTACCGGTGGCCACATGCCCCGTTTATTAGGCTTGGCATACGCTTCAAAATTATACAGGCAAAACCCGGAGTTAAAGGATATGTCTAATTTCTCCATAAATGGTAACGAGGTAGCTTTTGGTAGTATAGGTAACGGTTCAACATCCGAGGGGTTGTTTTTTGAAACTTTTAATGCCGCCGGAGTATTGCAGGTGCCAATGGCCATATCTGTATGGGATGATGCTTACGCTATCTCTGTACCGGCCAATTTGCAAACTACTAAGGAAGATATATCTGAAGTACTTAAAGGCTTTCAGCGCGAGAATGGTACCAACGGATACGAAATATTTAAAGTGCGTGGCTGGGACTATGTAGCCCTTTGCGAAACATATAAACGTGCTATTGGTGTTTGTAGGTATGAACACGTACCCGTGTTAATTCATGTTACCGAAATGACGCAGCCACAAGGGCACTCTTCATCAGGCTCACATGAGCGTTATAAAAGCAAGGAGCGTTTAGACTGGGAAAATGAATATGATTGCCTGGTACAAATGCGCAAGTGGATGGTAGAAACCGCCATAGCAACCGACGAGGAATTAGCCGATCTGGAAGAAGCTGCTAAAAAATATGTACGCAAATGCCAGCGCGAAGCCTGGGATGAAATGAATAATCCTATCGCAGCTGAGTTGAATGAAGCGGTAGAGATGATTGAACACCTGGCCCAGCAATCGCCGGTTAAGGATGATTTATTAGCGATATCAGAATCATTACGGTTATGTATTGATCCCGGACGAAAAGATGTTATATCGGCAATACGCAAAACATTACGATTAACCGTAACTGATAATAGTGCCGAAAGGCAAGTATTGGTAGATTGGTTAGGTGAGCAGTATACTGTTAACACTAACCGTTATAACTCAAGGCTATTTTCAGAAACTCCAAACTCTCCATTAAATGTTGCGACTATACCAGCCGAGTACAGTGATGATACCCATTTAATTGACGGACGTGAAGTATTAAATGCGTGCTTTGAAGCCAACTTTGAACGCGATAAAACTATTGTAGCTTTTGGTGAGGATGTAGGTGCCATTGGTGATGTTAACCAAGGTTTCTCGGGCTTGCAAAATAAGTTTGGCGATTTGCGTATTACTGATACTGGTATCCGCGAAGCATCCATAATAGGGCAGGGTATGGGCCTGGCCATGCGTGGTTTAAAACCCATTGCCGAGATCCAATACATGGATTACCTGCTATACGGTATGAATGTGATAAGTGATGATCTGGCTTGTTTAAGCTATCGTACTTATGGAGGCCAAAAAGCACCGGTTATTATTCGTACTCGTGGCCACCGTTTAGAGGGTATCTGGCATTCAGGTTCACCGTTGGGTGTTATTTTAGGTGCTATGCGTGGTTTGCATATTTGCGTGCCGCGAGATATGACACAAGCCGCAGGTATGTATAATACCCTATTGCGTGGTGATGAACCAGCCTTGGTTATTGAATGCCTTAACGGATATCGTTTAAAAGAAAAACTGCCAACCAATGTAGGTGAGTTTACCGTACCGTTAGGTAAGGCCGAAATTTTGCGGTCGGGCACGGATATTACGGTTGTATCTTACGGTTCAACCCTGCGTATTGTAATGGAAGCTGCGCACGAATTAGAAAAAATGAGTATCAGCGTAGAAGTTATTGACCCGCAAACCCTGTTCCCGTTTGATACGGATAATGTATGCGGTAACTCATTAAAGAAAACTAATAAATTATTGGTAGTTGATGAAGATCTTCCGGGTGCGGCATCTGCTTATATATTACAAAAAATAGTAGAGGGCCAAAATGGCTATTACTCATTAGATTGCCCGCCAAAAACACTTTCTGCTAAAGATCACCGCCCACCCTATGGTACCGATGGTGATTACTTTAGTAAACCATCAATGGATGACGTGATCGAGAAGGTTTACAGCATCATGAGCGAAAGCAACCCAACTAAATACCCACCTATTTATTAACTTCGGATATGAAACGGTTTTTAACAGTTTGTATTTTAAGTATTTGCTGGGTAATTGCCTATGGGCAAAATCCAGTAATGACCACAAAAAAAATAATAACCACCAAAAAGGTTGCCGTTACCAATGATGGTACCATGGGTTTGGATACTACCATATTGGCTATAGATGAAAAGGGTAATAAATTGCATTTTTATCAGTATATAAAATTATTGCAGTCGGGCCAATACGATGATATAATGCCAATTGACCGAAATGGTCAATTACTTACTGAATATCGCCTGAAAAAAAGGGATCCTATCAAAGACCTGGAAATATATGAAATGGCTAAAAAGCAAATAGCCAGCAAAAGTGCTGTTTTGCAAGAGGGTAGTAAGCTAACAGTTGCCCCATTGGCACATTTAATAAAGCCCGAAGATTTTGAAGGTAAAGCAATTGTATTAGTGTTTTTTACTGCAGAATGCGACCAGTGTAACAGGGGTTTAGCAGGTATGGATAGTTTTTTTAAAGAGGTTTATGACCCTAAAAAAATAATCATCGTTGCTATAAACTATCGTGACAAGGATAAAACCTATGAGCAACTTAAATTAACCCCGTTGCCCAATGCAAGAATCATATATGACGCGTACAAAATTATTAAAGAGGCTTATTGGATAAACGCTTCCAATGCTTTTGTAGTAACAGACAAAAACCACGTTATCCAGTTTACTGCGGAAGGGAGTGGGGGCATTATAAACACCGTGTTTAGAAGCAAGGTAAAAGCAGTTCTAAATCAATAATCTTGTTTCGACATCTTCATAGTAACACGATGCCGAAACAAGATCATCATTATATTTTATATGCGTTTGATATCCGCTCCTAAAGCACGCAGCCTATCATCAATGTGTTGATAGCCACGTTCAATTTGCTCAATATTGTAAATGGTTGATTTGCCTTGTGCTGATAGCGCTGCTATTAATAATGATACGCCCGCACGTATATCAGGCGAGGTCATAGATATACCACGCAGTTGCTTTTGCTTATCTAAACCTATAACCGTGGCACGGTGCGGATCGCATAGAATGATCTGCGCGCCCATATCCAAAAGCTTATCAACAAAAAACAAACGGCTCTCAAACATTTTCTGATGTATTAATACTGTTCCTTTAGCTTGTGTGGCAACAACAAGTACAATACTCAACAGATCAGGAGTAAAACCCGGCCATGGTGCATCGGCAATAGTCATGGTTGATCCGTCAATAAAACTTTCGATCTCGTAATGGTCCTGTGCAGGAATAAAAATATCATCTCCGCGCAATTCTAGTTTTATGCCCAAACGTTTAAAAACGTCAGGTATCATACCCAGTTCTTTATACTGTACGTCCTTAATAGTGATCTCTGATCCCGTCATAGCCGCTAAGCCGATGAATGAGCCTATCTCTATCATATCAGGAAGCATACGGTGTTCCGTTCCGCCTAATACAGTTACGCCTTCAATAGTCAATAAGTTTGAGCCTATACCCGTAATATTAGCACCCATGCGGTTAAGCATTTTGCACAACTGCTGCAAATATGGCTCGCAGGCAGCATTGTATATGGTGGTAGTACCTTTAGCTAATACGGCAGCCATTACAATATTAGCCGTACCGGTAACGGATGCTTCGTCCAATAAAATATAAGTTCCCTGAAGATTTGATGCATCTACATTAAAAAAGCCATCCTCGGGGTTATAATTAAACTTTGCCCCTAATTTTTCAAAACCTAAAAAGTGGGTGTCTAAACGCCTGCGGCCAATTTTATCGCCACCGGGCTTGGGTATTGATGCCTTGCCAAAACGGGCCAATAACGGCCCAACAATCATTATAGATCCACGCAGCCCGCCGCCTTTTGATTTAAAGGCATCTGACTGGAAAAAGTTTTGATCAATATTTTTGGCTTCAAAAGTATAAGTGTCAGGAGTTTGGCGTTCAACAATAACACCCATATCTCCCAATAATTCTATCAGCTTATTTACATCAACAATATCCGGGATGTTGCTGATAGTTATTTTTTGATCGGTTAATAGCACGGCAGATAGTATCTGCAATGCTTCGTTTTTTGCACCCTGCGGGGTTATTTCGCCTTTTAGAGGTTTGCCCCCTTGTATTTCAAATGCGTTAATCATGTGTAGTTCGTGGATGATAGTACATAGTTTATAGACATAGCTAAATTATAAAATTTAAACCATGAACTATTAACTATGAACCATCAGCTAATTAATATTTTTTACCGCCACCATTATTACGGTTACGGTTGTTTTGATTGTTGTTATTACGTGGGTTATTGTTGTTACTGCGGCCGCCACCTCCGCCACCACGGTTGTTATTGTTTTTGCCGCCACGGTTATTGTTGTTTTGTGGTGCCGGACGATACTCTACCCGGTTCAAGTTAATACTTTCATCCACCTGTAATTCGCCTCTTGACATGGCAACCAAATCGGCTAAAATGCTTTCGTCAGCAACCGAGTCTTTGTTCCACTGTACATAGGCCATTTTCATGAAATTGGCTATGGATTGTACCATGTACTTTTTACGTTCAGGGTCCTCAATACTTTTGGCCTTTTCTATCATCAGTTCAATGGTTTTGCCGTAGTGCTTGTAGCGGATGCGTTGATGCGGGTATTTAAGTGGCTCGGGCTTTAAATGGATAGCCTCGGGCGATGGTTTAGGATAAGGTGAATCTACATCCAATTCATAATTTGATATGATGTGCAAATGATCCCAAAGCTTGTGCTTAAAATCGGCCACATCGCGCAGGTGAGGGTTTAAAAATCCCATCAGTTCTATCACTACCGCGGCATAGCGGTTACGTTCTTCTTTAGTGGGCAGCGCAACAATGTACTTAACCATATTTTGTACGTTGCGGCCATATTCGGTAAGGAGCAATTTACTCCTGGTTGAGTTATAATCAAATTCTTGGGGCATAGTAAGCCGTATTTAAATGTTAATAATTTTTATGAATTTTTAAAATTAGCTCAGATCTTATCGCCCTTAATAAAAACAGGCGTAGCGGCTAAAGTTGAATTTACCAGAATGGTAAGCAAATATACACAATTGTATTAATGTACAAATAGTTAATATTTGCTGGTATTAGCGTAAATTAGGTGCTAGTATTAAGTTTACAAACGTGACATTACTAATTACTCATATAGATATCTACCGCTTTAGCATAGCTATGCAGCCCTTTACCATAGCTACCGGAACGATGAACTACGCCCAAAATGTTTTTATCCGCATACATACCAATACCGGTTTTTATGGCGTAGGCGAATGCTCAGCCTTCCCGATGATTGTTGGCGAAACGCAGGATACCTGCCTAATAATGGCTAAGGAGTTTGCCAAACTTTGGAAAGGCAAAGATGCGTTGGATATCCCTGCACGTTTACAGCAATTGCATGATTTTACTGCCGGTAACACCACTATTAAAAGTGCTTTTGATATGGCTTTGTATGATATCGCCTCAAAGAATGCCGGATTGCCCTTATATCAATTTTTAGGTGGTAAAAAAAGGAAGATAGAAACGGACATCACTATAGGTATTGGCATCCCGCAAATTATGGCCGAGAAGGCTATCGCCTTCAAACAATCAGGAGCTACTGTATTAAAAGTTAAACTGGGCAAAAACGCATCGGATGATGTAGAGCGTATCAAACAGATACGTAACGCGGTTGGCGAGGAGGTTAAAATACGCGTAGATGCTAACCAGGGCTGGAGTTTTGATGACGCGGTTAATGTATTGCAAGCTATTGGTAAATACAGTATTGAGTTTTGTGAGCAACCCATGCGCACCTGGCATGACGATAAACTGCCGGAACTGATGCAGTTATCCCCCGTAAAAATAATGGCAGACGAAAGCGTGTATAACCACCACGATGCCCGTAAGCAGATCAATAGTGGCTCATGCCATTATATCAATATCAAACTATCTAAATCGGGTGGGATATATGAAGCGATGAAAATTCATGGCCTTGCCGCGCAGCATAATATTCCCTGTATGATGGGTGGGATGCTGGAAAGTCGTATCGCTTTAAGCGCCAAACTTCATTTGGTTTATAGCTGCCCTAATATCCAATTTTATGACTTAGATACCTGTATGATAGGCCACCTGGAAGACCCAGCCATTGGTGGGGTTAAATACGATGGGTATTTTTTAGATATTGATGATACACCGGGCATTGGTGCTGATGCGGATGATGCGTTTTTAGAGAAGTGTGAGCGGTTTACTGTTTAAGATTAGTGAGAGATGAGGGTGTAACGAACGTAAATTGATCATAATCATGGTTAACACAACTTAACACATTTTAGTATTTTTTTATAGTAAATATCTGATTATCAATATGTTAATAAAAAATGCTCCAAAATGTGTTAACCATAAAATTGATGTTGTTAAATAAAAAAAAATTACCTGATCTTTATCCTCAACAACTAATCTTTAACACTCAACTCCGCAAAATATTTATGAAACAGCGGAATAGTCTCTATCCCTTTGTAATAGTTAAAAATGTCATACTTCTCGTTTGGCGAGTGCAGGGCATCGCTGTCCAGTCCGAAGCCCATTAATACAGTTTTGATGTTTAATTCGGCTTCAAATAAAGCTACAATAGGTATGCTGCCGCCGCCACGGGTAGGTATTGGTGCCTTGCCAAAAGATTCGGTGATAGCTTTTTGTGCCGCACGGTAGGCAATGCTGTCAGTAGGAGTTACCACCGGCTCGCCGCCATGGTGTGGCGTAACTTTTACCTTTACAAATGGCGGGGCAATCTTTAAAAAATGATCAGTAAACAATTGCGTTATTTTATCAGATGTTTGGTTAGGCACCAAACGCATAGATATTTTGGCATTGGCTTTGGATGGTAACACAGTTTTGGCACCCTCGCCAATATAGCCGCCCCAAATGCCATTTACTTCAAGGGTAGGCCGTGTACCTGTACGTTCAATAGTGGTATAACCTTTTTCGCCCCAAACTTCTGCAATGTCCAGGTCTTTTTTATACTCACCCTCATTATAAGGCGCGGCATTTAGCTCGGCGCATTCTTCCTGGGTCAATTCAATTACATCATCATAAAACCCGGGTATAGTTATGCGGTTGTTGTCGTCATGTAAGGATGCGATCATTTTAGCCAATATAGTTGCCGGATTAGCGACAGCACCACCATACACACCTGAATGTAAGTCGCGGTTTGGTCCGGTAACTTCTACTTCCAAATAGGATAACCCACGTAAGCCGGTCTCTAAGGACGGGTTTTCCATACTGATCATAGAAGTATCTGATATTAATACCACATCAGCTTTTAAACGCTCTTTATTAGCTTTTACAAATATGCCCAGGTTTGATGAACCTACTTCTTCTTCACCCTCAATCATAAATTTGATATTGCAGGGTAGGGTATTGGTTTTCATCATTAACTCAAAAGCCTTTACATGCATATAAAACTGGCCCTTGTCGTCGCAGGCGCCACGGGCATAAATTTTACCATCACGAATGGTGGGTTCAAAAGGTGGGGTTTCCCATAATTCTAACGGATCGGCAGGTTGTACATCATAATGTCCGTACACCAATACTGTAGGTTTTGTAGGGTCAATTAATTTCTCGCCATAAACAATGGGATAGCCTGAGGTTGGGCATACCTCTACATTATCGGCTCCTGCATCACGTAATTTTTTTGCTACATATTCGGCAGTTTTTAAAACCTCGGGTTTGTATTTTGGATCAGCGCTTACAGATGGAAAGCGCAATAGCTCAAATAGTTCATCTAACAAGCGTTGCTTATTATGGTCTATAAATTGCTTAATATGTTGCATAGTATATATTATTTAAGCAAATATAAACATAAGGTTGTGTTGGCTTTCCAATCATTTTAATTTATTATGCCATCTTAATATCAACTAAATATTATTAATTTCAGCATGTTATACTTAATATCAACTAAATGAAAAGTGTTTACGCTTTTTGCACTTTCTTATTAATATCAACTTTATTATTTAACAGTACTGTATTTGCACATGAGGTGCTTTTTTCTCCAGGTGAGGATTTTCATTCACGTGCAAGGTTTTGGTCTATAGTAATTGTGGTTATCTTGTTGGTAGCCGTAATAGCCCTTTTAATAAATAATGTTAAAAGATCCGCGTCATCCAATCGCAAATTACTGGAGTTAAATAATGAGATCACTCTTCAGAAAGACAATCTTAATTTGATAAACCAACATTTGGAAGAGATAATAAATGATCGTACCAAAGACCTGAAAGAAAAAAACAAACAGTTGTCTGAGTATTCATCCTATCTTTCTCATCAAATACGTGGGCCTATAGCTACGCTTAAAGGGTTAATCAATCTGGAGAAGGAAAATCTCATAAACCAAACCGAATGCATTGAGATGATGAATAAATGCGTTTCAGAGATTGATGAAAAAATAATTGAAATGAGCAGCAAGCTTAACAATAATAATTAGGGCCAGGTTGGGTGTATCCTTGCTTCCAACAAACCTAAATAAACACAGTACCAGGATATCATATGTAAAACTAATAGCTCACGATGTTTCTTATAGCCTTGTGTTTCAAAAGCAAGTTTTTCATTGCCTGCTGTTACAAAAAAACTTATTTCTTTTTTATTAGGGGTATATGATGACTTAACTAAGTCAAAAGCCTTAACTTTTAACTTGTTTTTTAAATCGTGAATAATGCCGGTAGTGGGGGCATCATTCTTCGAAATAGATATAAGGTAATTTGACATATACATATTTATTGCGGGGATATGTATACTTCAAATTTAAATCCAACTTCGTGTCAGCGTAATTTATTCGGTATTTTTAATAAAAAAATAACCCTATGATTAAATAATTTAATCATAGGGTTATTAACGTGTGTTTTACTAAACTTTAATAAATTTAATTGACCATTTGCATATAAATAAGTGTCGTATTTATTGAACGCTTATTAATTAGCCTTATTCCTCAATTCTTCATAAAGCAAAATTACCTTACGTTGCAGGTTAGCTATCTCTGCTTCACGGTCGGCCAGCTTTTTTTGGATGATACTTAAGTTTGATGGCTGAATTTCCTCTTCTGCCATATCTAAGGATAACAGTTGCGCTACTTCTATTTCGTAGATATTAGCAATTTGCTCCAGTCTTGATAAATTGATATCGGTAACGCCGGTTTCAATTTTTGAGAAAGCGGGAATGGAAATACCTAAGCGAGTAGCTACGTCCTCCTGGCTCCAGCCATGCTGGTGACGGAAAGTTCTGATGTTTTTACCAATAGTTTTGTTGGTTTTCTTTTTAAATAATTCGGTCATGTTTTTAACAATTAATTAAGGTATTAATAGTCGCTCAAACCTTATGCCATAACTGTATATACCTAAACTAGCTTAATAGGTAGTGCGGTTAAGTAAAATAATGCCCTTTACGTAGAGAATTCTCTACGTATATAGAATTGAACTGTGTTAATCAGGAGTTTATTATACTTAACTTGGCAAATTTTAAAAGTAGTTGCTTTTGACCTATCTCTTTAAAAAAAATAGTGGCCTTAATGTCGGGTTTATTACCTTCCAAACTTATTACTTTACCAAAGCCGAAGCGTTCATGTTCTACCTCCATGCCAACTTGTAAGTTTGAGGTATCAGAAGGTTTAAAGCCCGCTGATGGTACATGGGCCTTTGCTAATATGGAAGTAGTTTTAACAGGTGCTTTAGGTTTTGAAAAAGTATCCTCACGTTTACCCCAGGCATTTCGTTCGTCATCAAATGACATTTTGCCACTGTTGGCAGGTTTTGCAGTAAAGTCTAGCTCAAGGTATTGCGCATCTATTTCATCTAAAAATCGACTTGGTTCGCAGCTTATTAAGGTGCCAAATTTAAAGCGAGAGGTGGAGTAGCTTAAAGTTAGCTTATTTTCGGCACGGGTGATAGCAACGTAAAATAAACGGCGCTCTTCTTCCAGGTCGGTACGCGAGTTAAGTGCCATTTGCGATGGAAACAAATTTTCCTCTAATCCAACCACATGTACCTGCGGAAATTCAAGCCCCTTTGACGAGTGTATGGTCATTAACGATACCGTATCGGCATCCTTGTCTTTATCGTTATCATCATTGGTTAGCAAGGCAATATCCTGCATAAAAATATCCAGCCCTTTTTCCTCCAGGTCCTCGCGTTCCGAAAACTCTTTAATACCGTTCAATAACTCCTGTATATTTTCGTATCGGTTTAACCCCTCTACCGATTTATCCTCGTACAAGTCCTTTAACAAGCCTGAGTGTTGGGCTATATATAAAGCCGCCTCATAAGCCGTCTGGGTTTTGGTCAACACCTGGAAGCTTTGTATCATGGTAGCAAAAGCAGGTAATGATGCGGGTGCCCGGTTAAGATATTTAGTAGAGTCGATAATAACTTCCCATGGGGTAATATTATGTTTATCGGCAGTTACTATAATATTATCTACAGATGTATCGCCAATACCACGTTTCGGATAATTAATAATCCGTTTTAACGCCTCCTCGTCATTGGGATTAAAAGTTAGCCTGAAATAAGCTATCAGGTCCTTAATTTCTTTACGTTGATAGAAAGACAAGCCACCATATATTTTATACGGCGTACCCATTTTGCGTAAAGCCTCCTCCATGGAACGGGATTGTGCATTTGTACGGTAAAGGATAGCAAAGTCATGCCATTTTAATCCTTTGGTAGTACGTTCATGCATAATAGCTTCGGCAACCAATTTGCCTTCCTCATTATCGCTAAAGGCACGCATTACTTTTATTTTGTCACCACTCTCTTTTTCAGAGAATACATTCTTTTTAAGCTGCTCTTTATTGTTGGCAATAATGCTGTTGGCAACGTTTACAATATTTTGGGTCGACCGGTAATTTTGCTCCAGTTTAAAAACTTTCAGGTCCGGGTAATCCTTTTCAAAATTCAGGATGTTTTGGATGTTTGCACCACGGAAGGCATAGATACTCTGCGCATCATCACCCACCACGCAAATGTTCTCATTAACCGACGCCAATTTCTTCACTATCAGGTATTGCGAAAAGTTAGTATCCTGGTACTCATCCACCATCAGGTATTTAAACTTATGCTGGTATTTATTAAGTACTTCGGGGTAGGTTTTTAATAGTTCGTTGGTTTTAAATAAAAGGTCGTCAAAATCCATTGCCCCCGCGCGATAGCAACGCTGCACGTAAGTCTGATAGATGTTTCCTAATTGTCCGCGCCCGGTTGAAAAATCGTCGGCCTGTATCTGGTCATTTTGCTGATATTCCATCCATGATACCAGGTTATTTTTAGCTGCCGAAATACGGTTAAGTACAAAGTTTACACTGTATAACTTATCGTCAAGGTTCATTTCTTTTAAAATGGCCCTTAATACACTTTTGCTATCGTCGGTATCGTAAATGGTAAAGTTATTGGGGTAGCCCAGTTTATCAGCCTCTACACGCAGTAATTTGGCAAATACCGAGTGGAAGGTACCCATCCAAATATTTTTAGCCTCAGGCCCAACTAAATGGGTTATACGCTCGCGCATTTCGCGGGCGGCTTTATTGGTAAACGTTAAAACAAGTATGTTAAATGAGTCGACACCGTTACGTATCAAATGCGCCACACGATAAGTAATTACCCGTGTTTTGCCCGATCCGGCACCCGCAATGATCATAACCGGGCCGTTAATTTGTTGTACTGCCGCCTTTTGTTCAGGGTTTAACCCCTCTAAATAATCCAAATCTTTTTCCTCTTTTCTAGAACGACGAAATTAAGAAAGGATTTCGAATTTATTTAAATGAATTGTCATTCTGAGCATAGCGAAGAATCTATCCAAGCCAGGGAATGCAAAGTTTATAGATCCTTTGCTATGCTCAGGATGACAAGAATAAAAAAAGGTGAAAGAATTACTCCTTTCACCCTTTTTAAATAAAAATTTCATCTCGAACGTAGTGAAAGATCTATACAAATGCTACGACGGAGATGAGCATGGTTTTCTCACTACGTTCGAAATGACAAAGGAATTATTTCCCGCTATAAACATTGTTTTTCAGATCAATATCGGGTAGTTCGTTATTAGGATCCAAAACAATATTGGTAATGGTTGAGGTTGACGGATATTTAAATGTCCAGGTACCGTTACGCTGCCAGATGTTTACCGGCAAGTGTATGGTTTCTGTTTTGCCATTTTTTTGTGTGATCTTCAGATCAACCGGCATGGCCATTTTTTCTTTGTTAACCAGGGTGATCAACGCGCCATTTTCAGGGCTGTTGCTCACATATTTTACATCAGTTATCGCCTGATCTATCTTCCAGGTAGTAAAAAACCACGATTTAAAGAACCAGTTAAGGTCCTCGCCGGCAGCATCATTCATCGCCCTGAAAAAATCATAAGGTAACGGGTGTTTAAAGGCCCAGTTTTTAGTGTACTCATTAAAGGCATAATCAAAACGATCGGCCCCAAGTACTACGTTGCGCAGCATATGTAAACCCAAAGCGGTTTTATTGTAATATTGTCCATAATCATTTAAGCCGATGGCTTCAGACGCGGTCATTAATGGATCTTTGCTGTTTCTAAAACCGCGTAATATACTTTGCGCTTTTTTAGCAGTATCAGCATATTCACCGTTATTAAACATACGCGAGGCATGATCATTAATAAAAGTGTTAAAGCCCTCATCCTGCCACATGTATTTACGCTCGTTTGAGCCTACTATCATCGGGTACCAATTATGGCCTATCTCGTGGGTTATATCGCCCCATAAACGGCTGCCTTTATAGTTACTCAGGCAAAATATAATGCCCGGGTATTCCATACCCAAAGCCACGCCCGATACATTTACTGCAGAGTTCCACGGGTACTCAAAATAAGCTTTGGAGTATATCTCCATGCTATGTTTTAAATACTCTGTCGATCTTCCCCATGCATCATTGCCGGCACTTTCAATAGGATATGCCGATATAGCGATCCCTTTACGGCCGGATGGGAAGTTAACCCTTGCAGCATCCATAATAAACGCGCTTGATGCTGCCCAGGCAATGTCACGGGTGTTTTGCATTTTAAAGTGCCAGGTTAGTGTACCTTTAGCAGGGCGGGTAGCCGGTTTGCCAACTTCATCAGGTGTGATAACCATTACGGTTTTGTCGCTGTTGCGGGCATTATTTAAACGGGTTTGCTGGGTAGGGGTTAATACTTCCGCACCATTTTGCAAATCGCCTGAGCCTACCACCACCATATTAGCAGGAGCGGTTATGTAGTAATCAAAATCGCCATACTCCAGATAAAACTCGCCTAAGCCCATATAAGGTAAAGTATTCCATCCCTCTACGTCATCATACACACACATACGTGGGTACCATTGGGCAATTTCATAAACGTAACCTTGTTCAAATTTTTTGCGGCCCATACGGTCGGCACCATAAAACGGAATAGAGAAGCTGTAATTTATTTTTAACTGAATTTTATCGCCCTTGGCGGCCATTGGCGTTTTTAAACGCACCTGCATACGTGCATCGGTAATTACCGGGGTAACCGTATAAGTTTGATTTTTATAGGTAACTGATACTGATGCTATTTTATATCCACCCTGCGTATATCCTTTTACATCAAAACGGTCGCCTGAAACTGGTGTAGTAGCAGCACCACGGGAATTTGGGTTGAACAAATTTTGATCAAGTTGCAGCCACAAGTAATTTAATTCATCGGGGCTGTTATTGGTATAGGTAATACCAACCTCGCCGGTGATGCTGGTATCTTGTTGAGCTTCATTAAGCGTAGCTTTAATCTGATAATCGGCACGGTTTTGCCAGTAATTTGGTCCTGGTTTGCCACTTGCAGAGCGGGTATTACCGCTGGTAACAGGCCAGGTTATAGGGCCAAAAAGGTCCTGATGATCATAAGAAGTATTTTCTGTTGCAGATTGTGCAAATGTAGTCGGTGCCATAGCCAGCAAACTGCATGCTAATAGCAGGTATTTTTTTATTGAAAACATATTCAGTTAATTAATGGGACAAATTAACGAAAAATAAATCTGAATGATAACCCTCTTTCCGCCAAAGGCGAAGAGAGGGTCGACAAGTGTAGCGATGTCCGGGTGAGTAATAGACCAACTAATCGTAAAACTTTTCCAATTAACAATTGCTTTAATTTAAAGTGCATTTATTATTGCATTTTAGCATTTCATTATGAATAAACTCGCCAATTCTTCTTCGCCATATTTATTACAGCATGCCAATAACCCGGTTAACTGGTACCCCTGGGGACCCGAGGCTTTGCAAAAAGCCAAGGATGAAAATAAACTGATACTGGTAAGTATTGGGTATTCGGCTTGCCATTGGTGCCATGTAATGGAGCATGAAAGTTTTGGGGATGAAAGCGTGGCAGCCGTAATGAACGAATATTTTGTGTGTATTAAGGTAGACCGCGAGGAACGCCCGGATGTTGACCAGATATACATGAGCGCTGTACAATTAATGAGTGGGCGTGGTGGCTGGCCGTTAAATTGTATTTGTCTACCCGATCAGCGACCTATTTATGGGGGCACTTATTTTCGCAAAAATGATTGGAGCAGCCTGTTATTTAACCTGGCTGATTTTTATAAAAACAAGCCCCAGGAAGCAGAAGAATATGCTACGCGGCTTACAGAAGGCATCCAGCAATATGAAACACTTGACCTGATCGAAGAACACCAGGAATATGATAACGAAACCTTAAAACCAATTATTGATAACTGGAAAAAATATTTTGACAGGGTAGAGGGCGGATTGGGCAATGCACCTAAATTCCCGATGCCTAATAACTGGCAGTTTTTAATACGATACGCTCATTTATTTAAAGATGATGAAGTTGCAGGGCTGGCTAAACTCACCTTGCAAAAAATGGCTTATGGCGGTATTTATGACCACATGGGGGGTGGTTTTGCCCGTTACTCGGTTGATGGCGTTTGGCACGTGCCGCACTTTGAAAAAATGCTGTATGATAACGCGCAATTGATCAGTTTGTATGCTGAGGCTTATACGTGGAGCCCTGATGATTTATACCAACAGGTGATTAATGAAACGATTGATTTTTCCGTTCGCGAATTATTATCGCCCGAAGGTGGCTTCTATTCGGCTTTGGATGCAGATAGCGAGGGCGTAGAGGGTAAGTTTTATGTGTTTAGTAAAGGCGAAATAGAAAGTATTTTAGGTGAAGATGCTAATCTGTTTAACAGGTACTATCATGTTACTCCCGGGGGCAATTGGGAAGAAGAGCATACGAATGTTTACTTCAGGCGCGAAACTGACGAACAATTGGCAGAGCAATTAAATATACCGGTAACTGATCTGCAAGAAAAAATAAAATCTGCCAAAGCAAAAATATTTGAAGCGCGCAGTAAACGTATCCGCCCGGCATTGGATAATAAAATATTGGCCTCGTGGAACGGATTAATGTTAAAGGGACTTACCGATGCGTACCGTGCTTTTAATAACGCCGGGTATCTGGAACTGGCTATAAAAAATGCCAGTTTTATTATCAATAATCTGGTTAACAATGGCCGTATAACACGCGTTTATAAAGCCGATAATAAGGTAGCTTTTTTAGATGATTATGCCAATGTAATAGATGGCTTGATCGGTTTGTACGAGGTGACTTTTGATGAACAATGGTTGCAGCAGGCTACGCAATTGGCTGATAATGCTATCGCCCATTATTATGATAAGGAAAACGGCTTGTTCTTCTATACCGCCGATGATGATGAGCAGTTAATAGCTCGTAAATCTGAAATTATGGATGGTGTTACTCCGGCTTCAAATTCGGCAATGGCCCGTAATTTGAAAAAGCTGGGATTATTGTTTGATAGGGAAGAATACACAGAGATATCTGCACAGTTATTACGTAATGTAATGCCTTTTATGGCCAAATATGCTTCGGCATACTCCAACTGGACCATGTTGCTGCTGGATGAAATTGCAGGTGTTAATGAAGTGGCCATTACTGGTGACGATTTTGAAAATTACCGCATCGAACTTGAAAAAAATTATATCCCCAATAAAATAATGTTGGGAGGTAAAAAAGGAAGTTTACCTTTGCTGCTCAACCGATTTGGTGATAACACACAAATATTTGTGTGTAAAAATAAAACCTGCGGGTTGCCGGTTACTAATACTGCCGATGCTATAAAACAAATTGAATAAACAACGCTTATTATAAAGGCACTTAGTGCCCATAAATTACATTTGAAAAATGAAAATTGAATCACAACACGTAGTGTCATTAACCTATGATCTATACTCGCCTGATAAAGATGGCAACGAACAGCATGTTGAGAGTGCTACAGAAGAACAGCCACTTACATTTTTATATGGTGTAGGCCAGATGCTTCCAAAGTTTGAAGAAAATTTAAGCACCTTATCAACAGGTGATAATTATGATTTTACCATATCAGCAGCTGATGGCTATGGCGAGCATGATGAAAATGCGGTAGCTAACTTACCTAAAGAAATGTTTAAGGATGCACCTGAGCCACCTGCAATAGGCCAAATTTTGCCTTTGCAGGATAACAATGGCAACCGTTTCCAGGGACAGGTTGTATCAATAACCGAAGATTCAATTATTGTGGATTTAAATCATCCAATGGCTGGTCAATCTTTACATTTTAAAGGAAAGATATTAAATGTTAGGCCTGCAAACGCCGAAGAACTGTCGCATGGCCACGCACATGGGCCAGATGGTCATCATCATCACTAAAATACTAAAACGCCCGGCAGCAATGCCGGGCGTTTTTAATAGATATCAATTGTTTGGTTATCTGTAAAATAACAATATATCATAATCTGTGATGATATAGGCTCACCGTTTAACGTAGCGGGAATGAATTTTTTATCATCCTCAAATAAGCGATTAGGACTGACATTTATAACCCAGTCAAAATCCTCGTCCCATGATGTTTTAATGTGAAATTTAAATTCGGCCAACCGCCCTCCCGGGCTTATTAATAATTCCATTGCTACATAATACGCATCTAAGTCCGCTTCACGCATTTCACGGGGTAATGTAAAACATTTCAAATAAGGTAAATATCCATAATATCGCCCGCCGGGTTTAACCGGTTTAGTTAGTCGGTCAGTACCAATTGGTTCCACATCAAACTCGTAACGCATGCTTGATTTTTCATCTTCACTGGTTTCCAGTTGTAACGTATTGGTATCATAATTATAACGCTGTATAGACTGCCCCCGTTTATTGAAAAATTGCCACGTGCCTGTTTTTTTATCATCAGTGTATTTGCCAACGGCGATGGGTGTTTTTCTATTATAAAGTGCCTGGTATAAACCCTGTTTTATCTCCCTGTCGGTTCCAATAACTGCGGTATATTTTTCGGTTACTTGGGGTGTTATTTTGCGTGTGCGCTTAATTGTGTCCTGGGAAAAACAGTTTGCCAGGCTAATCAATGTCAATAAAAAAGTCAGTATAATTTTTGTCATATATGAAGCAATTTAATAATTAATACAACAGCATCTATGGTTAATTATTATTTGTAATGTGGTGTAATAGTTTATTTTTGATGGAATAATTTAATCATTATGCCAACACTTTCTGACCAATCAACCTATAAGCCGGTTCGTTTTTCTGAAACAACCATAACCGAGTTAATGATACCATCTTACTCCAATTTTGGGGGAAAGATACACGGGGGTATTTTACTATCGCTGATGGATAAGGTGGCCTATGTTTGTGCTGCTAAACATGCCGGTAATTATTGCGTAACCGCATCTATTGATACTGTTGATTTTTTGGAGCCTGTTGAGGTTGGCGAATTGGTATCATTATTAGCATCGGTAAATTATGTAGGTAAAACCTCGTTAATGGTAGGCATTAAAGTAATATCCGAAAACGTAAAAACCAACGTAGTTAAGCACACCAATACCAGCTATTTTACAATGGTAGCTAAAGACGAAAACAATAAGCCGGTACAAATACCGGGGTTAATACTGGAAAATAAAGACCAGGTGCGCCGATTTATTGAGTCGCGCCGCCGTAAAGAGATCAAACAGAATTATAAAAAGGAACTTGCGCATATAGATATACCTGCTGATTTTGAACAGTGTAAACAACTGCTGGCAGACGAAAGATGCGTTGTATCATCTTAGAGATAACAGGAATATTAAGAAATTTTAATAAAAGATAAATTTTTTAAAATTCAGGAAAAATACTTTTCTTAAATTTAAACTGTTATATTAGGGTCAAAATATGCTAAATAAACCCTAATTAATGTCTTTTCTTAATAAAGTATTGCATCCGCCGACTTATGGATGGCAGGATGAAAATGGAGTTCTCTCTAAACCAACCCCAAGTCAAATTTTCAAAGAATTTTTTTCACGACTAAATGTTTTTAAGGATAAAAAAAACTGGTTATCATTTATGAGCTGGTTTTTGGTGCTGGCTTTAGCTCCATTTCTTTTTGTATTCATATTTAAATATTTATCCATTAAACTATTTATAGTTGCTTTTGTGTACAGCATGATCATTATGGGTACACATGGCACAATATGGCATCATAGGTATTGTACACATGGAGCCTATAAATTCACCAATAATTTCTGGCGTTTTTTCACACAAAATTTAACGCTTAAGATCATTCCTGAAGAAATATATGCCATATCGCACCATGTGCATCATGCGTTATCTGATAAACCCGGCGATCCATATAATGCCAGTGGTGGTTTTTTATACTGTTTTTTAGCGGATGTAAATCACCAACCCATAGCGCGCGATATGAGTGAAAAGGATTATGCCAGTTGTGTTAAACTAATGAGGCACACTGGTGTAAACACTAATACTTACGCGCAATATCAAACCTGGGGGACATTAGCTAACCCTGCACGAACAATAATTAGCGTATTATTAAATTGGACCTTTTGGTTTACGGCATTTTACCTTTTGGGTGGATTAGGCTTGGCCTGTGCAGTATTTGGTTCGGCAGGTGTTTGGGCTGTAGGTGTGCGTACTTTTAATTACGAGGGCCATGGCAAGGGAGAGGATAAACGCCGTGATGGTATAGATTATAACAGGGATGATATGTCTATAAACCAGGTTTGGCCGGGCATAGTAGCCGGCGAATGGCATAATAACCACCATTTGTTCCCTACAAGCGCACGCTCGGGCTTTAAGCCCCTGCAAGTTGATGGCGCATGGTATTATATTAAATTCATGAGCATGATAGGTGCCATAAAATCATATAAAGATTCCAAAGCAGAATTCAACGAAAAATACTGCAAGGCAAGTATTGTTTGCAGTAAAAATGAAGCAGTAATGCCACTGCAGCATTCACCTGAATTGCTGGTAACTAAATAGTTACAGTGGAATTTATACTATGGAGAAGGGAAGCATACTGATATGCTTCCCTTTTTTAGTTTACATACTTAAAAAATTGCCTGTTAATAGATAGAATTTTTACCTTAGAGAACCAATTATCTAAAACCAAAAAATTCAAATCAATGAGCAAGAAATTATTTTATTTACTTGCGCTTACATTAACTGTAATTTCTATTAATTACAACGTAAGTGCACAGTCCATTGGCATCTTTGAGGGCCAGGGCGATGTAGGCAATGTAAAACCAAAAGGTACTGCCACCTACAATTCATTAACACAGCAATATACCCTAACTTCATCAGGAGCCAATGTTTGGGGTAAAACAGATGCCTTTCATTTTTTATGGCGCAAAATTAAAGGCGATTTTATTTTAAGGGCCAATATCAAATTTACACCACGTAAAGGTGCCAGTGAGTACCGTAAAGTTGGTGTAATGATACGCACCGATTTGGATGCGGGTTCAAAACACGTTGATGTAGCTACACATGGCGGCAAACTGGTAGCTATGCAATATCGCAGAACAAAAAATGACACTACAGCACAGATCATATCAAAAGTGCAAAACGCTGATGTTATACAGTTAGAAAGAAGGGGTGGTGTTTATACCATGTCTGTGGCCAGGAGTGGTGAGCCTTTTATATCAGATACTTTAAAAAACATGACTGTTGAGGATGAAGTATATGCAGGTATATTTTTGTGTGCGCATGATGATAAAGCTGTAGAGAAAGCTATATTTAGTAACGTAAGAATAGTAGGGCTTAACAAAGCTGATTTTAGGCCTTATACAGATTATATCGGTAGTAATATTGAGATATTAGACCTGGCTACCAAAAACAGCAAAATAGTTTATCAGTATAATAAATCTATACAGGCTCCAAACTGGACACGCGACGGTAAAAAACTATTGTATAACCAGGACGATTTGTTGTACACTTATGACTTGGCTACCAATAAGCCTACGCTTTTAAATACAGGTGATGTGAAGCGTAATAATAACGACCACGTCATATCATTTGATGGTAAAATGCTGGCCATTAGTAGCTTTGGCGTACGTGGCGGCCCTGATAATGGACGATCAATAGGTTATGTAGTGCCAATAACAGGTGGTATACCTAAACGTATTACTACTACAGCACCATCTTATATTCATAGCTGGTCGCCTGATGGTAAAGCGATAGTTTTTATGAGTACACGTAATGATAACTCTGATATTTATAGCGTGTCCCCCGAAGGTGGTTTTGAAACCCGATTAACTACCGATCCTGCCTATGATGATGGATGTGAATACACACCTGATGGTAGATACATTTACTTTAACTCTATGCGCACCGGCCATATGCAAATTTGGCGCATGAAACCTGATGGAAGCGAGCAAACCCAGGTTACCAATAGCGACTTTAATGACTGGTTTCCCCATATATCTCCTGATGGAAAATTTATAGTGTATATATCTTTCCTGCAAAATGAGGTAAAACCACAAGATCATCCTTTTTACAGACATGTATACTTGCAAAAGCTTGCTATTGATAAACCGAATGCCAAGCCAGAAGTTATAGCTTATTTATATGGCGGGCAGGGAACTATCAATACGCCATCTTTTTCGCCTGACGGAAAAAAATTAGCTTTTGTGAGTAATACAGATTTGTTATTCCAGATATTTCCGATTGAGTATCAAAAAAAGTAATATTGTTACGTAAAATTAAATATAAAAACATCACCTTAAATAGCATAACTGAGGTGTTGATTTGTTTACCATAAATTGAAAAATAACAACTAAAAATGAAATTACGTTTAGGAATGATTGGCGGGGGCGAAGGAGCATTTATTGGTGCTGTGCACCGTATTGCCGCCCGTATTGATGATGAGTATGAATTGGTTTGCGGCGCTTTTAGCAGCGATGCCGAAAAATCAAAAAGAAGCGGTATTGCGCTGGGTATAGATGCCGACCGCGCTTATAGTTCATACCAGGAATTAATTGAAAAAGAAAAACAATTGCCTGAGGACCAGCGTGTGCAGGTGATCAGTATTGTAACCCCCAACCATGTACATTTTGATCCTACTAAAATGGCGTTGGAAAACGGGTTCCATGTTATTTTAGATAAGCCTATGACTTTTTCATTGGCTGAAGCTAAAGAGTTAGAAAAGGTAGTTAAAAATACCGATAAGCTATTTTGCTTAACACATACCTATACCGGCTACCCAATGGTTAAACAAGCTCGCGAATTGATTCAGAGCGGTAAAGTTGGTGCTATTCGTAAAGTATATGTGGAATATCCGCAAGGCTGGTTAAGCAAATTTGAAGAAGGTGGCGATAACAAGCAGGCCGAATGGCGCACAAATCCTGCAAAAAGCGGTATATCAGGATGTATGGGCGATATTGGTACACACGCGTTTAACTTGTGCGAGTATGTAACAGGTTTACAAACTACCAAACTATGTGCCGATATTAATATTGTGGTTGAAGGCCGTAAACTGGATGATGATGGTGCAGTATTATTAAAGTTTAATAACGGTGCAACCGGTGTTTTAACCGCATCGCAAATTGCAGCCGGCGAAGAAAATAATGTAAAAATACGTGTATATGGCGAAAACGCTGGGTTAGAGTGGCAACAGTCAGACGCGAACACTTTAAAAGTTACCTGGTTGGGTAAGCCTGCCGAGATATGGCGCACCGGGGGAGGGTATGTAGGCTCATTTGCTACCCACAATACACGCACACCTGGCGGACATCCCGAAGGTTATTTAGAAGCTTTTGCCAACTTATACCGCAATTTTGCTTTAAGCATTAAAGCAGGTATTAAAGGCGAAAAAGCTACTCCTGAAATGCTGGATTTTCCGGGAATTGAGGATGGCGTAAGAGGAATGGCATTTGTTGAAAATGTAGTAGCCTCTGATAAATCAAATGAGAAGTGGACTAATTTTAATATATAATTGATATGACAACTATAAAAGGACCGGGAATATTTTTAGCGCAATTTTTAGGCGATAAACCACCCTTTGATACTTTAGAAGATATATGTAAATGGGCAAAGAGCCTTGGTTTTGAAGGTGTGCAAATACCTACCTGGGCAACCAGCTACTTCGACCTTCAAAAAGCAGCGGAAAGTAAAACCTATGCCGATGAAATTAAAGGGTTGGTAAACAGCTACGGCTTACAAATAACCGAGCTTTCAACACACTTGCAAGGACAGTTAGTAGCCGTTAACCCAGTTTACGATCAATTATTTGATGGTTTTGCCCCGGCACAATATCATAACAACCCTAAAGCAAGGCAGGAGTGGGCGGTACAGCAAATGAAATACGCGGCCAAAGCTTCACAAAATTTAGGTTTGAACGCGCACGTTACCTTTAGCGGTGCCTTATTATGGCCGATGGTTTATCCTTGGCCGCAACGCCCTGCGGGTTTGGTGGAAACCGGCTTTACCGAATTAGCTAAACGCTGGGAGCCCATACTAAACGCCTTTGATGAAAGTGGCGTGGATGTTTGCTACGAGATACACCCGGGCGAGGACCTGCATGATGGTATAAGCTATGAGATGTTTTTAGATAAAGTTAAAAACCATAAGCGTGCTTGCTTATTATATGATCCATCACACTTTGTATTGCAGTGTTTAGATTATCTGGACTTTATAGACATCTACCATGAGCGCATTAAAATGTTCCATGTTAAGGATGCCGAGTTTAATCCAACGGGTCGCCAGGGTGTTTATGGTGGTTACCAAGGCTGGGTTGACCGTGCCGGACGTTTCCGTTCATTAGGTGATGGGCAGGTTGATTTTAGATCGATATTCAGTAAAATGGCGCAGTATGACTTTAAAGGATGGGCAGTAATGGAGTGGGAGTGTGCCCTTAAACATCCGGAAGATGGTGCAAGAGAAGGCGCTACCTTTATTAAAGATCATATCATCCGCGTTACCGAAAAAACTTTTGATGATTTTGCAGGTACAGGTGCTGATGAACAATTGAACCGAAGCGTATTAGGTATATAAAAATGAGATCCCCTCCACCCGAGGGGATTTTTTTGTGGGATACTTTGGTGATGTTGAAAATATTTATTAGCCATTTATATATTAAAAATTATATATTTAAAAACCAATTATTTACTTAAAACCTATTTTAATGCAATCAATTAATCGTTCACAATTATTTATCGCCAGTTGTTTGGCGTTATTAGTAACCGGGCTTTCGTTCGGTATCAGGGCAGGTATCCTAGACAAACTTGGGGTTGATTTTGCCCTTGACCAATCACAGCTGGCATCAATTACTGCTGCAGCTTTTTGGGGTTTCCCATTAGCCATTGTTATCGGTGCATTTGTGGTTGACCTTATCGGTATGAAAAGGTTACTTGTAGCAGCATTTGTTTTTCATTTGATCGGTATTTTGCTTACTATTTTTGCAAACGGCTATTGGACGTTATTTTTATCGACCTTATTGGTAGGTATAGCCAACGGTACAGTTGAAGCTGCTTGTAACCCGTTAGTTGCAGGTTTATATACTGATAACAAAACCACTAAATTGAACCACTTCCATTTATGGTTCCCTAGCGGAATTTTTATAGGTACGCTGGTTGTTTTCCTGTTTGTTAAATTAAATTTAAGCTGGCAGGTACAGGTTGGCACCATGCTAATACCAACTGTAATTTATGGTTATTTATTCTCAAAACTTGATTTCCCGGTTACCGAGCGTGTAGCAGCAGGGGTAAGTTATAGCGGCATGGTAAAAGCAGTATTGGCACCGCTATTTATCTTTATGTTCATCTGTATGTTTGGTACCGCCATTACCGAGTTGTTTACAGGTCAATGGATAAAAGTATTGTTGGCCAATGTAACTAGTGATGGAATATTATTATTAACACTTGAAACAGGTGTAATGATATTAGGTCGTGCGTTTGCTAAGCCGGTATTAAAAAAGATAAGCCCACAAGCATTATTAGTTGTTTCGGCAATATTAGCAGCTTTAGGTATATATATGTTTACCATAGTAACCGGTTCTATGCTATACTTAGCCGCCATTATATTTGGTATGGGTGTAACCTTCTTCTGGCCAACTATGCTGGGTTTTGTAAACACCAACTTGCCTGAAACCGGTGCACTTGGTTTAAACCTGATGGGTGGTGCAGGTATGTTCGCGGTATCTATATTCACCATATTTATGGGCGACTATTACAAACAAATAGAAATAGCTGCAGGTAATAACCTTACTGCAGGTAAATTAGTATTAGAAGCCACATTGGTTATCCCAATAGTATTGATTGTAGCATTTATTGGCTTAACCATTTACATGCGTGGCCGTGGCAAGTCTGCAGCTTCTGTACAGGTGTAATATTAAAATATCAACTTGAATAAAAAAGCAACATAGCCTCTATGTTGCTTTTTTATTATATTCACCTACCAATTTATACATCATGGCAGCAAAACAAAACCGCAGATCAGCTATAAAAAATATTATCGCAGGCAGTGCCTCGGTAATGTCGGCAGGAGTTTTATCCTCATTTACTTCATCAGAAGAAACTATGACGAGTCCAAAACTGAAAGGAAATATTAACCACTCCGTTTGTGCGTGGTGCTATAATAAAATGACGCTTGATGAATTATGCGTTGCCGCCAAAGCCATAGGCATAACCGCTATTGACCTGGTAGGCCCTGCGGGATGGCCTACGTTAAAGAAACATGGATTGCATTCATCCATGTGTAATGGCGCCGAAATAAACCTTACTGATGGTTTTAATGATAAAAAAAATCACGCTACACTGTTTAAAAACTATTCGGAAATGATACCCAAGGTTGCCGAGGCTGGTTATACCAACCTGATATGTTTTAGCGGTAACAAGCGCCAACTGGACGATGAAACCGGATGGGCAAATTGCGTGGAAGGGTTAAAGCCGCTAATACCTATTGCCGAAAAGCATAAAGTGGTTATAGCTATGGAATTACTAAACAGCCGCTTTGACCATAAGGATTACCAATGTGACCGCACCTCTTGGGGAGTGGAATTGGTGAAACGCATCAATTCGCCAAACTTTAGGTTGCTGTATGATATTTACCACATGCAGATTGATGAAGGCGATGTGATACGTACCATTCAGAAAAATCACCAGTATTTTTCGCATTACCACACCGGCGGTGTACCGGGACGTGCAGAGATAGATGAAACACAAGAGCTATATTATCCTGCCATTATGCGTGCTATTAAAGCAACAGGTTATACCGGTTACGTTGGTCAGGAGTTTGTACCTAAACGGGCAGATAAAATTGCTTCATTAAAGCAAGGGGTAGAAATTTGCGATATTTAATAGATGATTGAATTAACCGCGGTACACCAAATTTATAATAAAGGCAGGGCCAACCAGGTTGATGCCGTTAATGGGGTTGACCTGAATATTGGTGATGGTGAATTTGTGGTTATTGTTGGCTCGAACGGATCGGGTAAATCAACTTTATTGAATTTAATAGCGGGTAGTGTTTTACCAACATCAGGTACAGTTAGTATTGATGGGCAGGATGTAACCAAATTAGCTGATTATGACCGCAGCCAATGGATAGCGCGTGTTTTTCAAAATCCGCTTAGTGGCACCGCATCCGAGTTAAGTATACTGGATAATTTCCGTTTAGCTGCTATACGTACCCAAACCAAAGGGCTGACTATTGGTATTACCGATAGCTTTAAACAAAAGGTAAAAGATAGGATTGCTACGCTGGGTATGGGTTTAGAGGATAAACTGGAGCAGCCAATGGGCACGCTTTCAGGCGGGCAGCGGCAGGCACTAACTTTGCTGATGAGTGTGATGGATAGTTGTAAAGTATTGTTGTTAGACGAGCCCACAGCGGCCTTAGATCCACGATCGGCAGAGATAGTGATGCGTACCGCCGAAAAACTGACCAATGATTTTAAATTGACCACCATATTGATCACTCATAATTTGAAGGATGCCTTTGGTTATGGCAGCCGCATTATCCAAATGGCGGAAGGTGTAATTATAAAGGACATTAACACCTCTCAAAAGTCTCAATTAATGCAAAACGATCTTTTTGATTGGTTTGCATAGTAACAACCTAGTAACTATTATCTGCCTAAATAAAACTGGCAAAGTTATTGTATTCTTCTCCGTACTATGAAGAACAACAATTTTCAACACATAACCGACGCGTACCAACTGGTGAGTGGTGCCCGGATAAAAAGTAAATACGAAGACGAGATATTTGAGATGGGTGAATATGATGCCAGTAAGCGTGGCTATACCATATATCCTTACGAAGAAGGCTTAAAGTTTACTGATTTTAGTGTAGTGATATCTGAAAAGGAATTAAAGACTAACTACCTGATAGAAGATTTGAAAACTGCATCGTTACGCAAAGAGACTATTAGCCCAGAAGTAATGCTGGCTACCAGGTACTTAAAAAGTGCATAAGCTACATTATAATTTATTATAGTGAGACTGTAAAACAGCTTTTCTTACAAATAAGGAAGGATAGTCAACTACAAATCGTGATTCATCAACTTGAATAGTTGCTTCAAAATCATTAGGTACATTTTCATAATGATAGGATGTAGCCGAAAGGCAAGTGTATTTTTGACGAACAGGCTTTATCATTGCTTCTAAAATATCACAGTAGATCACTTTGATCTCTTGTGATTGACCATCACTTAACGCAAGTCTTTTTATGGGCAAGGTATTGGTAAATGGTGTTAGTGGTATATCAACATCTATGCAGCCTGTAAACTGTTCTAAAACTTTACCCTCACTCGTCCAATTACCTTTTCCATCGCCATTGAATTTTAATTGCTGCATGTTATTATCATGCCAGCTATTAATTTCAAGGTACACGGTTTCGTACAAGTTATTGGTCTTTACCCTATACCCTACCCGGTAAATTTTTTCTTTATAATAGCCAATAATGGTCGAATTAACTGTTAAACCATCAGCCGTTATATCTGCCAGGCAATTCTCTAATGAATAGTATTCGCGTCCGCTCCAAAGTAAGTTGGTTTGCATAGCATTTACAGTTTGATTACTTCTTAGTAGCCCTTACTTTTTTTACTTCAGCTAAGGTTACTGCCGATGCTTTGTTGCCAAAGCTGTTACGCACGTAGGTCAATACATCGGCAATTTCATCGTCCTTCA
>CAZGBN010000004.1:107316-142362 GCA_964524015.1 uncultured Mucilaginibacter sp.
TTGCCAAAGCTGTTACGCACGTAGGTCAATACATCGGCAATTTCATCGTCCTTCAAAAAATCATGCGCAGGCATGGTGTTCGAATATCGTTCGCCATTTATTTCTACGTCTTCGCTAAAACCATTTAATACAATAGATATTAGCCTGATTTTATCGCCCAAAACATAATCAGTTTGGTTTAGTGGCGGGTTCATACGCTGTACGCCTAAACCATCTGCCATATGGCAAGTAACACAAATTCGGCTATAAACAGCTTTACCCTTACTAATTGATGCAGTTAAGTTGGGGGTGACTTTTGTTACGGCAACTTTCTTTTTAGTAACGGCGCTTTTTTTTACCTGTGCGTGCAGGGTGGTAGTAACCGCTGCAAGTAGTAATATAATTGCAGCGGTTCTATTAAATATAGATGTCATTATTTTTTATAAGATATTTTGTAGATAGTGCCCTTGCTATCATCGGTTACATAAATTGAACCATCTGCAGCTTGTGCTAAACCGGTTGGTTTATGGTCGGCACGTCCTGCGGCTTTTTTCTCGGGACTTCCGGCAAATCCGTCAGCAAACACTTCCCATGCACCGTTAGGCTTACCATCTTTAAATGGTTGAAATGCTACAAAAACACCATCCTGTGGCTCGGGTGCCCTGTTCCATGAACCATGGAAAGCTATAAAAGCACCGTTTTTATATTTTTCAGGAAATTGGTTGCCTGTATAAAATAATAAGCCATTAGGAGCCAGGTGGCCCGGGAAAGCAACTACAGGGTCAATAGCATCAGGCATCCCTGTTTTTTTACCATCCCCACCATACTCAGGTGCTAATATCTTTTTCTTCTGGATTTGGTCATAATAAATATATGGCCAGCCTGCATTGTCGCCCTTTTTAATAGCATACATACATTCGGCAGGTAAAATGGCCGATTGTTTAGCATCCCAATGTTCAGGAAACATACTGAATAGGCCATCACGGCCATGTTGCATTACATATAACTGATTTGTTTGTTGATTCCAGGTCATGCCAACCACATTACGTAAGCCTGTGGCATAGCGTACACCATCTTTATAGGTTTGGTTAAGCTTATCAGCTTTAAATTGCCAGATACCGCCTGCCGAATCTAAAAGGGGGCAATTAGGAATGCCTAACGAACCGGGGGAACGATCTTTTACCTGGCATGAATTAGACGGTGCACCAACATTAACATAAATATTTCCATCATTATCTAATGCTACAGCTTTAGCCCTATGATCACGACGGGCAACAAGGCCGGTAACAATTTTTTCAACTGCGTTAGGATCGGCTACTTCGTTTTTAGCATTTAGTTTATAGCGAAAAACCTCATTATCAGACGACGCATATAAGTAACCATTTTTAATCAATATGGCGGTACCGCTGTAATTACCGAATGTTGTTTTTTGAGTAGCCGTGGTACCATTATCATGCAATACCATAATACCCTGGTTAGGTTTAGCGCGATCAAATTTTATATAAATATCACCTTCAGGAGTGGCTACAAGGTGTCTTGCAGTACCCAGGTTATCAGCTATGATATTTGCACTAAAGCCTGCAGGTAAAGTTAAACCTGCTTCGGCAGTAGTTTTTACAGGCGGATCGCTTTTAAGAGCGTTTAATGAAAGTAAACCACCAATTGCTATAACGGGCAGTAAAAGCGCAAATAAATTTTTCTTTTTCATAGGATATTATTTATACATCAAAATAAGTCAATGTAATGCAAATTAAAAAATCTAATCTGCTTATACTAAAGGCCACTTTATACCCAAATGCAAATCGCCAATTGTAATGTTTGCGTTGCAAATAATTTGTAGGGTTTAGTTGATTAAACTATCGGCTCCATACCATAGTCATACCTGCAAATAATAACAAAATGAGAAAGCTAATTTTATTATCAGCAATAGCAGTAGGCAGTTTACTAAGTACAACAGCCAATGCACAAATAGGAGTGAGTATAGGTGTTAATTTTGGAAGCCGTGGCCCGATAGTACACGTGCCGGTTGCAACTCCGCCAATTGCTTATGATGCCTATTATAACGATTACTATTACCTGCCTGATGTAGGCGCGTATTACAGTGTTGGCGAGCGGGCATATTATTATAACAATGGTGGCCGTTGGATGTCTGCCGCTTATTTACCCGGCTACCGTAATTACGATTGGCGTACTGCCCGCAGGTATGAAGTTCATGCCAATCGTCCATACTTAAACCATAACTACTATAGTTCAAGATATGGTGTAAGTCGTGGTAATTACTCTAATAATCGTAACGATTACAGAGATAACGATCGTTTTGATAACAACCGTGGTAATGACCGTTTTGATAATCGTAACGATAACCGGGGTAGGGGACAAGGTAATGACAGAGGAAATGGTCCACAACGTTCACAAGGTGGTTTTAACCAATCACAAGGCCGGGGTGATGATCGTGGAAGAGGAAATGACAACGGTAAACGTTTTGCCGAAAATAATCAGCAAGGCAGGTCAGGCCGTTCGAGCAGAGGATAAAGTAATCTTTCCTGGATTATATGTTGCAAATGGGCCCCATGTTTCGGGGCTCTTTTGTTTAGTAGCTACTAGCTTTATTTAGAAGATTAATTGCCTCGTTATCTAAATTAATATCAAGTGCCTTTATAGTCTCATCCAATTGGTTAATACTTGTAGCACTGGCAATAGGAGCGGTAATGCCCGGCCTTGCCAATACCCAGGCTAATGCAATACTTGCCGGTGTCGTTTTATATTGCACGGCTACTTCGTCTAATGCATTCAAAATTGTAAAACCACGGTGATTTAAATATTTTTTAACACCACTGCCACGGGTACTTTTTGAAAGGTCAGCTTCCGACCGATATTTACCGGTTAAAAACCCGCTGGCTAATGAGTAATAATTTATCACCCCAACATTATTTTCTATACAGGCAGGTTCCAGCCCCGTTTCGTAATGTTCACGCTCATATAAGTTATATTCAGGTTGCAGGCATTCGTATCGGGCCAAGCCATTGTCTTTACTTACCTGTAAAGCTTCTCTTAATCTGTTACTGCTATAGTTTGAGGCACCTATAGCGCGTATCTTGCCTTGTTTTATAAGGTCTGTAAAGGTTTCTAAAGTTTCCAGTAATGGTGTATCCCTGTCATCAGCATGTGACTGATACAAGTCTATATAATCAGTTTGCAAGCGTTTTAATGAAGCTTCTACCGCTTTAGTGATATAAGCGCGAGATAATCCTTTTTTATCATCGGCCATAGGCTTGCCAACTTTAGTAGCCAGGATAATTTTATCGCGCTTGCCACTTTTTTTTATCCATTTACCTAATATGGTTTCAGATTCGCCGCCTGTATTACCCGGTGCCCATTTGGAATAAACGTCTGCTGTATCAATAAAATCTAATCCACGGTCAACAAAGGCATCCAATATATTAAATGAGGTTGGCTCATCAATGGTCCAGCCAAATACGTTACCGCCAAAACAAAATGGCACAACTTGAATACCCGATTTTCCTATTTCGCGTTTTTCCATTAAATCAAATATACAATTTATGTTATTTGTTCGGCTAGTTCATCCGTCCAGCCTGTTAGGTAGGGTTCTGTTCCGGCAATTCGATGCCAATGTCCCTTTTCATCCTGCACTATGGTTAAATGCAGTGTATCATCGTACGAATTGAATTGATAGGCGGCAGGATAACCACCAAGGTCAATTTTGTCTACAATGCCATCAATACGGCTGTCTGTGCCGCAAAGCGCGGCCCTGAATTGTTGTTCCATAATTTTCAGATTTATAATAGGCGTAATAGTTATAACATGGCATAGGCTACAGGGTTTTAAGAAATTTAAATTAGCTGCAAACTATCGCTACATTTACCGATAATGGAACCTGTTAAACCCGATACGCAGATATTGATAGATATTGTTACCACACGCGTAACGTATGGAAAATATAAAGGCGTGTTAATATGCGATTTACCATTACACTACCTGGAATGGTATGCAGGTAAAGGTTTCCCGGCCGGCAAAATGGGTATGATGCTATCTACAGTTTATGAGATAAAGACCAACGGTTTAAATACTATTTTACAACGGGTAAAAGCTGTGCATGGTATTAAATGATGTACTATCCTGCAAAGTATAAAAATAGGATGAAAATCATTATTAACACATTCGCGATTAAACCTATTTTATGAACCTTTGTAGTTTTGTGCATTATGGAATCTATAATGAACAAAATAAACCCAATAGGTAAAGTAAATAGTTCAATTAGAAATGGCATTGGTGATGAATGAGTTCCTGTAAAACCTGAATATGCACCAGTGAAAAGACTTGCCAGAAAACATAATATGTAAAAGCTGTAATATATTATTTCTCGGATGCTTAATCGATTATTCATACCTGAAGATACATAATCATAATTACTTTTTTATGACCATCTGATAAACCCTATGCTTCGTATATTTGAGTATAATTATAAATCATGAAGAAAGTAGTTTTATATATAGCTTGCGCCCTTTTATTTTTCAGCTGCGCTAATGGCCAGTCAAAAGATGATGATGCAATCGCTGCAGTACCTGTACCTAAAGCCGGTCAGCAAGTTGCCACATTTGGCGGCGGTTGTTTTTGGGCCACAGCCGAAGCGATGTCTGAGTTAAAAGGAGTTGATAAAGTAATAGCGGGTTATGCTGGCGGTACAACTAAAAATCCTACCTACGAAGAAGTTTGTACCGAAACTACCGGCCATGCAGAAGTAGTACAGGTTTATTATGACCCCAAAGTTATCAGCTACGCCAACCTGGCTAAAGCATTTTTTAACGCGCATGACCCAACTCAGCTAAACAGGCAGGGCCCTGATGAAGGCACCAGCTACCGTTCCATAGCTTTTTACCGTACACCTGAAGAGAAAGCAGCGTTGCAAAATGCAATAAAGGAGGTCAACGACTCTAAGCATTATAAAAGCAAAGTAGTAACCCAGGTAGAACCATTTAAAGCATTTTATGCTGCCGAAAATTATCACCAGGGGTACTTTAAGTTACATATGGATAGAACGTATATACGCAATGTGTCTTTGCCTAAAGTTGAAAAAATGCGTAAAGCCGTAAAAGAGCTATTGAAGCCGGAGTTTCAGAAGATGTAATTAAAAAAGCGACACGTCATTTCGAGGAACGAAGCAATCTCTATGTAGGACAGTCACGCGGTTTTGATTTGCAAGTGCAGAGATTGCTTCGTTCCTCGCAATGACGTTTTTATAGTTTACTAAACCAACCCTTCCTCCAAAATATCACTATCTGCACAAAGGCTATTAAAAACATAATAGCCAACACATAATAATACCCTTGAGGACTATATAACTCGGGCATATTATCGGGCATTATTTTATTGGTAACCGGGTCAACTTTGGCAAAGTTCATCCCGTAAATGCCGGCAACAAATGTTAATGGTATAAATATGGCCGATATAATGGTAAGCACCTTCATGATCTCGTTCATGCGGTTACTAACCATGGATAGGTAGATATCCATTATGCTTGCGCTTATCTCTTTATAATTTTCTATCATATCCATTATCTGCACCACATGGTCATATGCATCGCGCAGGTAAACCTTCACACCGGGATTGATCAATGGATTATCGCTGCGCAGCATTTCATTAAACTTATCACGCTCCGGCCAGCTTGCCCGCCGTAACAATATCATGGTACGCTTTAGCTGTTGTATCTCGTACATTACTGTTTTATCGGCTGATCGGTACAAACGGTCTTCAACAGCATCTATACTATCGCCAATTTGCGCTAACAATTCAAAATAGCGGTCCAATATAGTATCGGTAAGCGCATAATACATGTAGCTTGGCCCCAGTTTTCGCATAGAACCTATGCCTGATGCTAAGCGTGTTTTAACAGCTTCAAAATACTCAACATGGCTCTCTTCAAAGCTTATAATGATGTTATCTTTAATAAGCGCCGAAAACTGGTCATTAACCAATTGCTTATCCCTGTCGTAGTGTATCAAACGGCTTACGCCAAATAAATAGCCATCATATTCATCAAATTTGGGCCGCTGGTGCACATTGGCAATATCTTCCAATACCAGCGGATTAATTTTTAAATGCTCGCCGATATCTTCCAGCAGCGCGGCATCGCCCAAACCTTTTATTTGTATCCAATGGTCATGGTCCCGGCATTTTTTAAGCTGATCCAATATAACTTTAATGTCCGTACCCTTATCGGTAACCAGTTCCTTTTCATTATACGAGTAAATATTGATGATCGGCTTTACCGCGTCTGGCGCAATTTTAACTACGCCCGGCTGGTCGCCAATTTTGCCGCTTCTTTTAGGATGAATATCCTTTACCCGTTTAATGATTTTATCCATTATAAAAAGTTAATGGTTTGTGGTCCCTGGTTAAAAAGCAGGTCAACAATGCTTAAGTTTTTCATAAAACCTTTTCGTTCCTCAAAAACCTGAAAGTAAGGCTTTTGTTCCAGATGCGGTTCTTTTTTTGCCGACATTCTGCTGCGCAGATCCTCTAATTGAGGGTATTCTTTCTCGTAGGTTTCAGTATAACTAATATTCAACGGTAGTTTAACCAGCTTTAATAGCAATTGCAAAAGTTCCTGGTTATAATCAAACAAGTAGGTATAGTTGGTTTGATAAAACTTTGCAAAATCATCCTCATAATACTCAAAATATGCCGAACGGCGGTAACAGGTTTCCAGGCTCATCCAATGCTGGCGCTGCCACCTAAAGTCGTAGCTTATCTTAACATCCTTATAGGAAGTATGTACTTTTGATCCTTTTATAACAGGCACAGTGAGTGCTAACATACCATCCGGCGAATAGATATTAGCCCGGTTACGATAGGTTTGTTTTGGGAAAAACTCGTGCTTTTCTATCAGTATATCAGGTTTATAAGCCTTAAGTTTGGTAAAGTACTCAACCGGAGGCAGATAAAACAGAGGGAACACAGCGCCTTTTTCAATCATTTATTTATGTTTGCAATTAAAATTCATCGAAAATAATGATAAAAAAAGGGCTTTTCAGATTAGGTATATTCTTTTTATACCTCATCTCGTTATTACCCTTTTGGATATTATACCTAATAGCTGATTTTTTGTTTGTTATACTTTACTATGTTATTGGTTACCGGCGTAAAGTAGTAAGTGAAAATTTGCGCAATTCTTTTCCTGAAAAGTCAGTGCAGGAGCGTAGCGATATCGAGCGGAAATACTATGTTTACCTGGCCGACCTGATAATAGAAACCATAAAATCTATCAGCATATCAGAGAGGGAAATTAAGCGCAGGGTAGTACCAACCAATCCCGAGGTGGTTAAAAATTATTTTGCACAAGGCAAAAGTGTTATGGCAGTTGGAGGCCACCACGGTAACTGGGAGTGGGCGGCTTTAAATTTTTGTTTTTATAATGAAGAGAAGTTCATGATCATATACAAGCCCTTGTCAAACCCTGTGTTTGATGCGTTTTTTTATAAAACGCGTTCGCGCTTTGGGGGGATACCGGTACCTATGAAGCAAACCATGCGTAAAATGATAGAGTATAAAAATGAACTAACAGTTAGTGTATTTTTGGGTGACCAGACCCCGGTGAGGGAAGAGGCTAATTATTTTACTAACTTTCTTAACCAGCCCACACCTGTGTTTTTAGGGATTGAAAAATTAGCCAAAGCACTGGATCATGTGGTGATTTTTTATGAAATGAAAAGGGTTAAACGGGGGTATTACAACTATACCATCATACCCTTAATTGAAAATGCTAAAGAAACAGCGCCGCACGAAATTACCGAGGCACACGTAAAGCAATTGGAGAAAACAATAAGAAGAGAACCCGAATATTGGCTATGGTCGCACCGCAGGTGGAAGTTTAAACCGGAGGATATACATTAATGGAGCATACACCTAAAGTTGCGGTAGTTATTTTAAACTGGAACGGCTTAGAGCATTTGCGGCAGTTTTTACCCTCGGTAATGGGTACCGATTGGAGCAATCTGGAGATCGTAGTTGGCGATAACGGCTCTACGGATGATTCGGTGCAATTTGTCGCGCAGAATTATCCTACCATAACTATTATTAAGAATGAGGAGAATTATGGCTTTACGGGCGGATATAACCGCGTATTAAGTAAGGTTGAGGCTGATTACTATATCCTATTAAATTCAGACGTAGAAGTTAATCCCGACTGGATAAAACCGGTAATAGCTTTAATGGAAAGCGATCCGTTAATTGCGGTTGCCGCACCCAAAATAAAATCATACCTGCAAAAAGATCAGTTTGAACATGCGGGCGCCGCAGGTGGTTTTATTGATATGTTTGGTTACCCGTTTTGCCGCGGGCGCATATTTTTTGAGATAGAGGAGGATAAGGGCCAGTACGAAACATCTGACGAAATATTCTGGGCGTCAGGCGCGGCTATGTTCATCAAAAAGAAGTGCTGGGACCTAGCAGGTGGTTTTGATGACCGCTTTTTTGCCCACATGGAAGAGATAGACCTTTGCTGGCGATTAAAGAACAAAGGGTATAAAGTGATGTACTGTGCACAATCGGAGATATTTCACTTAGGCGGAGGTACATTAAATACCGAAAATCCTTTTAAAACGTATTTGAACTTCCGTAATAACCTGTTGCTACTGCAAAAAAACTTACCGTTTTGGCGGGCATTTTTAATTATCACCGCCCGTTATTTTATGGATTTGCTGGCCGTATTTAGGTTTTTAAGCGAGGGTAAGCGCAAGGATGCCTGGGCAGTGAGCCTGGCGCATCAAAATTTTGTACGCCACATGTTTAAAACCGGCCACCGCGATATCGACCCTAAACATAACCTAAATGGCATGTATAAAGGCTCGCTGGTATTAGATTTCTTCCTGCGCAAAAAACATAAATTTAGCCAGTTGCATAGGGTTAAGTTTTATAAGTAAGCCCCCTCTATCCCGGTAGTAAGTGGGTTTACACAACTTAACACATTTTTGCTAATTTATTTTATATAATATTGATAATCAATTAGTTATATTAATAATACCCAAAAAGTGTAAACCATGTTTTGGCTTTATTTTTTACATAATGCAATCCACTGGTTTTGAGGTACTTGGTTAATTTATTGGATATTCCACAAGCTGGACGCTTGTTGTAGCGAGGTTTTTTATTAAACTGTCATTTCGAACGAGGTACGAGGAGAAATCTTATACGAGCGATATGCAAGGCGTATAAGATTTCTCACTACGTTTCGAAATGAGATGGGTATATAGCTTTACTTCGCCAACAAACTCTCTACCGCCAACCGATAAGAATCTAAACCAAAACCGGCTATAACGCCTTTGCAATTACGTGCCAGCATAGAGGTATGCCTAAATTCTTCGCGTTTATAAACGTTGGATATATGTACTTCAATAACGGGCGTATTGATGCCTGCAATGGCATCAGCAATAGCCACTGAGGTATGGGTGTATGCACCGGCATTCATTACAACACCATCAAAGCTAAAGCCTACCTCGTGCAGTTTGTTGATGATCTCGCCCTCCACATTGCTTTGGTAATAGCTGATGGTAATGTCAGGATAACGGGCCTGCAGCTCGGTTAAATAAGCCTCAAAACTGCTATCGCCGTAAATTGATTTTTCGCGTACGCCTAATAAGTTTAAATTAGGGCCGTTTATAATTTGTATATTCATTAGTTCAAACTTAACTATAAATCATTAAAACTAAAACCAATTGAATTGGCAGTCGGCAATAAAAGGTTTCCAGGCCTATTTAAAACTCGAAAAATCTCTTTCGGCAAATTCAATTGAGGCTTACAGCCGCGATATAGGCAGGCTATATGAATATACCGAAACGCTGCCCAACAAAATCACCCCGCAACAGGTCACTTTAGCCGACCTCCGCAAATTTATCAACTGGATAAACGAATTGGGTATGTTGGCATCATCACAAGCCCGGATATTATCAGGCATCAAAGCGTTTTACAAATATATGCTGATGGAAGATATGATACCATCCGACCCATCAGAACTATTAGAGTCACCCAAAATACAGCGCAAACTGCCCGATACCTTAAGCTACCAGGACATCAATAAAATGATAGAAGCTATCGACCTATCCAAACCCGAGGGTGGCCGAAATAAAGCGATACTGGAAGTATTATATGGCTGCGGCTTGCGGGTGTCTGAATTAACACAACTCAAACTATCTAACCTGCATCTGGATATTGAATTCATCAAAGTGACCGGCAAAGGTAGTAAAGAGCGTTTAGTACCTATTGGCGGCTCGGCAGTAAAGGCATTAAAAATATGGATAGAGCAACTGCGCGTACACATCCCCATAAAAAAAGGGGAGGAGGATATGGTGTTTTTAAACCGCAGGGGCAGCCGGTTGAGCCGTATGTATATTTTTATGGTGATAAAAGAACTGGCCGAGATTGTAGGATTGAAAAAGACGATTAGTCCACATACATTCCGCCATTCGTTTGCTACGCACCTGGTTGAAGGCGGTGCCGACCTGCGTGCCGTACAAGAAATGCTGGGCCATGAAAGTATTACTACAACCGAAATATATACCCATTTGGACAGGGAATATTTAAAAGGAACTATCATCCAGTTTCATCCCCGAAATTGAAGGCAACCGATTACAGCAATAAATGTTACAACCGCTTTTAAATAACATATTTATTTAAGTAATTTAGGCGTTAATAAACCAAGTTATATCTATTATAAAAATGAAATTTAAATTGTTCCATGTAGCTGCAACTACACTGTTAGCTATTTTAATAACCTCTGTAAGTTTTGCGCAAACCAAAGTGCTGGTTTATACCAAAACCCAAACGTTTCACCATAATTCCATAGCAGCGGGCGAAGTTGCTATAAAAAAATTAGGTGCTGCCAACGGCTTTGCTGTTGATGTAACTGCCGACTCTGCTAAAATTGTAGAAAGCAACCTTAAAAATTATGCCGCCGTGGTATTTTTAAGCACCACTGGCAACATGCTAACCCCTTACCAGCAGGTTGACCTGGAAAGATATATACAAGCAGGTGGTGGTTTTGTGGGCATTCACGCAGCTGCCGATGCCGGGTACGACTGGAAATGGTATGGTCGCCTGGTAGGTGCTTACTTTAACAATCACCCTCGCCCGCAACAGGCTACCATAAATGTGGTTGATAAAACACACATCTCTACTAAAATGCTGCCGGAAAAATGGTCACGCACCGACGAGTGGTATAACTATAAGAATATTTATCCCGGCATTAAAGTATTGTTAAACCTTGACGAGAAAAGCTACACCGGAGGCAACAATGGCGAGAACCATCCCATAGCCTGGTACCATGATTATGATGGGGGTAGGGCATTTTATACGGGCTTAGGCCATCCGGATGCAGCCTTTAGCGAAGACCTGTTTTTACAGCATTTACTAGGCGGTATTAAATATGCCATAGGTAATAATGTGAAGTTAGATTACGCCAAAGCAAAATCTCAACACGCTCCTGAGGCTAATCGTTTCACCAAAACGCAGTTGTTTACCGGCGGATTATTTGAGCCTACCGAAATGACCATATTGCCTAACCTGGATGTGTTGATAGCCGAGCGCCACGGCAAAATATCGCTATATAAAAACAGTACTAAAAAAGTATCAATTGCTGCTACATTAAAAGTTTATGATAAGGCAAGCGTAAAAGGTGTAAATGCCGAAGAAGGTTTATTAGGTATTCAGAAAGATCCTGATTTCGCCACTAATCATTACGTATATATTTATTACAGTCCTGCAAATTTATCAGTTAACCGCTTATCGCGCTTTGTGTTTGCTAATGATAGAATAGACCTGGCGTCAGAAAAAGTAATTTTAGATGTTGCTACTCAGCGCGAAATATGCTGTCATACAGGCGGGTCAATTGCTTTTGGTAAAGACCATACTTTGTATCTATCAACAGGCGATAACTCTACCCCATTTGATCAGCCTAACGCCAAAGGAAAACCAAATATTAATTCGTTTGCGCCGATAGATGACAGGGATGGTATGAAGCAATGGGATGCAAGACGTTCATCATCAAACACCAATGATTTGCGCGGAAAAATATTACGTATCAACATCAAGTCTGACGGTAGCTACACCATTCCGGAAGGTAACCTATTTAAACCGGGTACAGCCAATACCCGCCCGGAAATATATGTAATGGGTAACCGTAACCCTTACCGTATTTCCATTGATAAGAAAAAGGACTTTTTATACTGGGGCGAGATAGGCCCTGATGCAGCTAAGGATAGCATGGCTACCCGAGGACCTAAGGGTTATGACGAGTTGAACCAGGCACGTCAAGCCGGTTATTTCGGTTGGCCATTGTTTGTTGGCCCTAACTTGCCTTACCGTGCTTATGATTTTAATACCGGTAAATCGGGCGCGCCATTTGACCCGGCTAAACCCATCAATGATTCAAAAAATAACACCGGCTTAAAAGAGTTACCTGCGGCACAACCTGCATTTGTATGGTATCCATATGAAGCTTCGGGGATGTTCCCGCAGTTAGGTGCTTCGGGCAGATCAGCTATGGCAGGCCCGGTTTATTATGCTGACGAATATAAAAACCCTAATATGCCGGCTTACTACAATGGCAAAATGTTTTTTTATGAATGGATGCGTGGTTTTATAAAACCTATAACCTTACAGCCTAATGGTGATTTTGAAAGGATGGAGCCATTTATGGAAGATACCAAATTTAATGCACCTATTGATATGGAATTTGGCCCTGATGGTAAATTATATGTATTGGAGTATGGTACAGGATGGTTTACCGCAAATAAGGATGCAGGCCTTGCCCGCATTGATTATAATGCCGGTAACCGTGCACCCGAAATCACGAAAATAACCGCCAGCAAAGATGCAGGTACATTGCCATTTACAGTTACAATATCAACCGTTGCAAAGGACCCTGAAAAGGATGCTATTACTTCTTATACCTGGAATTTAGGTAACGGTGTTAAAAAAGTAACTACTGTTCCAAAGGTAACTTACACTTATACCAAAAAAGGCAATTATACTGTATCGGTAATTGCAAAGGACAAAAAAGGTGCTGCCAGCAAAAGCGATAAAACCATCAGCCTGTATGCCGGTAATGATGCGCTTAAAATTGCAGCTCAGTTAGCAGAGTTACGCAATGCTGCACAGCCTGGAAAAGTATTGGTACAGCAATTAGATTGCAAAACCTGTCATAAAGAAAATGAAAAATCAATAGGCCCATCATTTACAGATATTGCTAAAAAATATCCGCATGATGCTACGGTACAGGAGCGCTTAATAAGAAAAGTACAAGGCGGCGGTGCTGGTACCTGGGGCGATGTAGCCATGCCGGCGCACCCTGATCTGAAAGCCGATGATTTGAAGAAAATTGTTGATTGGATATACACTTTAGCTCCGGGAGCTAGGTAATTATCCCATGCTATATTTTAAAGGCGAACAGTAATGTTCGCCTTTTTTTATTGGCATCATATTGGTTGTATTAAATTAAATGATATCGCCATGAAAGCACTGCAAAATTTAATAGGAGGGATAACCGGGGCTGTTGCCTTGAATGTTATACATCAAACAGCCAAAGCCATAGACCATAACGCACCGCATGTTGATCTGATAGGTGAGGAGGCAGTTACCAAAGGCTTAAAGCAGTTTGGAGTTAAGCCGCCTAAAGGCGATAGACTATTTGGCGTTACTTTGGCTGGCGATCTCATAAGCAATGCCCTCTATTACAGTGCAATTGGATTAGGGAAAAACAGAAACCTGTTATTTCGCGGAGCGGCTTATGGCTTGTCAGCAGGTATAGGAGCACTAACTTTACCTGAACCAATGGGCCTAAGTAATGCGCCGGTGACCAAAACACCACAAACTAAGGTGATGACGGTAGCGTGGTACCTATTAGGTGGAGTGGTTACCGCACTAACTATAAAAGCATTACGTAAATAGGTTAATCAACCAAGCGCACTAAGCACTTTACATCTTTATCGCTGATGTACCATTCAACACAATAGCCTTGCGGGTCAATATTGGGTAGTTCCGTCAATTGATCAAATGCCCGCCCAATAGCTTGTAAATCCTTCATGTAATCATTTATAGTTACACAGGCGTAGTTGCCTTTTTTAAGGATCAATGTATCCAATTTAAATTGTTCGGCTTCGCCCGGATCTAACTCCCCGGCACCGGCTTTATAATTGATCACGCCATTCTCAGGGCGCGATATACCATAATACTTTCTCTCGGTTGAGTAAGGTATGATGCTATGTAATTGTTGGTGTGCTGCTAAAATACCATCCGGAAAGGATGTAGCCTGTACATACAATACTTTAATGTCTTTGTTAAAAACTATGGTTTCCATAATGTTTATGTTTATACACAAATTTGCATATAGTTATAAAAATTATTGGGGGTCGTAATCGACAACTTGAAGGGGTATTAGCGACAAATAATAAGCCTATCCTGAAAACAAGATAGGCTTTAAGAATAATAAGATATTGTTATCTATTGTAATTGCCGCAAATAGCAACCGAGGTTTTTGCTTTTGCAGTTGTGGTTTTATTGGCTGCGTTAGATTGCTGATTACATTGCCCCAGCAACATATAAATGATAATAAAGATCACTATAGTTGACAGGCAGCCACCACCCAGTTTTTTAGCGCCCCAACCAGCGATAAGTAATCTGAAAAACTTATTCATATTTATGATTTATAAGCCGGGTCCTGCATTACCTCGTCCATTTTTTGGGTGGCAAATTGTTTGGCTTTGTCCATCCATTCAGGTGCTCTGCTGGTAAGGTCATCTAAAATAGTTGTACCGTCTTCTCTTCTTTTGGTGATCTGTGTGATGCCGTAGGCTACTGCCGCGCCTAAAAGGGCAAATTTTAATATGCTCATAGTGTATCTGTTTTTTGGATTGATAATACAAACCTTATGCCATTAGTTATCTTAGCTGTATTAGTGTATATAACAATTGTAACATTTTGCAGAATAATGTACATTTTATAACAAAACACACGATATTGTAATCGATTTCAATTATAACCATGAATTATATTTTTAAAGGTGTGCTGCTTAATGTATGCACAATAATACTGTTAGCTTTTTCAAGCCCTGTTTTTGCAAATGATCCGCCCGCCGAAAAAAAGTGGATAGGTACATGGGGTACGGCCCGTCAATTGGTTGAGCCTAATAATATGCCCCCTGCGCCGGGTTTAACCAACAATACTTTGCGACAGGTGGTAGCTGTTTCTATTGGCGGGAAGAATTTACGTTTCAAATTCTCTAACGAGTTTAGCACCGCGCCAACAACTATTAAATGGGTCCAAATTGCGGTTTCAAAAGGCGGCAGCGATATTGATCCATCCACTATTAAAACTTTAAAATTTAATGGTAAGAATGAGGTTACTATGGAGCCAGGTAAAGAGGTTACTTCGGACGAGGTTTCTTTTAACCTGGCACCAAGGTCATTAGTGGCTATAACAATAGCTTATGGCGAAACTTCACCAACAGTAACCGGTCACCCCGGCTCACGCACAACGTCGTACATATTACCGGGTAATCAAGCTGCGCCGAATACGGATTATTCCACTGCGGTAAAAACCGACCATTGGTATAATATTGTGGCGATAGATGTTGAGAATAATAATAAAAACGCAGGCGCAGTTGCCACTTTTGGCGACTCGATAACTGATGGACGCGGTTCTGGTACCAACAAGCAAAATCGCTGGCCGGATATATTGGCCATGAGTTTATTAAAAGATAAAGCCACCCAAAATGTAGGTGTGCTTAACATGGGCATCGGCGGTAACGCGGTATTAAGAGGTGGACTCGGTCCATACGCATTAAGCCGTTTTGAACATGATGTGCTTAACCAAAGCGGTATTAAATGGGTAATTATATTTGAAGGGGTAAACGATCTGGGCGGGGCGGTAAGAAGGGACAGCGCGGCAGTGCATAAAATTGCTTCTGATCTGATAGTTGCTTTTGAAAAAATGATAACCGATGCGCACGCCAAAGGTATTAAAGTTTATGGTGCTACCATTACCCCGTTTAAGAAGAACGGTTATTACAGCATACATACCGAAGCAGCGCGACAGAGAGTGAACAAATGGATACGTACCAGCGGTAAATATGACGCGGTTATTGACTTTGACAAAACCATAAGAAATCCGACAGATCCTGAAGTTATGTTAGAGGAAGTGGTACCAGGCCCTAATGCTAATGACTATTTGCACCTTAATGAAAAGGGTTACGTAATGATGGGCGAAAGTATAGATACTAAATTGTTTAAGTAAGATCTTCGCACGTAAATGATATCTAAAATAAAAGCGGGCGCATTTTTATTGTTTGTGCTGTTTGTATTAAATGCAAATGCTCAAATTGCAGATACGGTAAAGATTACGATCAGCACTACATCTGGCCTACAGTTTGATAAAGTACGATTTGCCGTACTTCCGGGCTCAATTATATCGCTAACGTTTAAAAACACCGACGATATGAGCCATAACCTGGTTATTACCAAACCGGGCGAACGTTTAAGCGTAGTTACCGCGGTACAGGCTTTGCAGCCCGATGTCGCCGAAAAGCAAGGCTTCGTTCCAAAATCAGATAAAGTGCTGTTTGCTGTTCCTTTATTGCATCCTGCCGAAACACGTAAAATAGTTTTCAGAGCACCCATTGCTGAAGGGATATACCCTTATGTATGTACATTTACGGGACATGGATACATTATGTATGGTGCGATGTATGTTACGCGTGGTAAACTACCTGCTATACAAAACGACGAGCACGTGCCACCAAACAGGCGCAATGATGGCACCCACGATGATGATGACCATGATATGTCGGCAATGGCAAAAAGTAATGTTCCGGCAGTTGCCGCTGCACCGGTGCCCAAGTTTACAACTACTAGTCACCCGTATAAAGTAGAGCCGCCAACCATTTATCGCATTTTTATGCCTGATGCCGGTCCTGCGGCTATTGCTGTAAATTTGCCGGGTAATATTTCTTATTGCTGGGATGCAGGCACAAATTCACTGGTTTATGCGTGGTCGGGTGGGTTTTTAGATAACGCCCAGCATTGGAGTGGCAACGGGCGGCCTTTAGCTAAAATATTGGGCGAAATATTTTATAAAGATGGAAAAAGCTCAGGGTTTAGAATAGGCAATCAAACTAACGTACCTGCAACTGATTTTAAAGGGTATCGCTTATTAAATAAATACCCGCAGTTTATGTATAAACTAGATGGTGCGGATGTTACCGAAGTAATATCCAGCACACAGTGGGAAGGCAAGGGCCTTGTACGCACGTTTACTTTTAATAACCTTAAAAAAGACCTCTATTTTTTAACCAATGTCAATGATGGCATGACCTATTCTTCCTCAACAGGAACGTGGAAAAATGGCATATTAAAATTAAGCGCCAAGCAGGCAAAACAGTTTAGTATAACAATGGTAGCAAAACCTATAATTCAAGCAAAGCATGACCATTAATAGCATCATAAAATTGGCACTGTTAGGAGTGGTTTTAACAACAAGTCTTTCGGCTTATGCACAAAGGCCAACTCCTGTACCTCCACCTGTTAAACCTAACCCCGCATACCGGGTAGAAAGTATTGAAATGCCTGATGGCCTTTCTGCAGAAGTCGGTGCTCTTGATTTTATGCCTGATGGCAGGCTGATAGCTTGTTTTCATAGGGGCGAGGTTATGACCTATACACCATCAACCAGGCAATGGAAACTGTTTGCATCAGGGGTGCATGATCCGTTGGGGATAATGGTAATAAGCAATAGCGAGATATTATTAATGCAACGGCCAGAGCTGACCCGCATAAAAGATACCGATGAAGATGGGGTAGCCGATGAGTATTTAACCGTTACTGATGATTATGGGTTAAGCGGAAACTACCATGAATTTGCTTTTGGGCCTGTTAAGGATAAAGACGGTAACTTATTTATATCCCTTAATACCGCGTCGAACCAGGCGGGTATACGTAAGGATACCCGGGGCGAAGTTGATACCGTTGGTTTAAAATCACGTATGTATTCGGCAGTTAATTACCGTGGTTGGGTACTTAAGCTTACACCTGATGGAAAACTATTACCCTACGCTCCCGGATTTCGTTCACCAAACGGTTTAGGGTTTGATTTGAAAGGCAACTTGCTGGTAACTGATAACCAGGGCGACTGGTTGGGCAGCAGCCATTTATATAACGTAAAAGAGGGCAAATTTTACGGACACCCGGCCAGTTTGCTATGGACAAAAGGGTGGAACAGGGGTAACCCTGCATTGTTACCCGTAGCCGAACTGGATAAAATGCGTACACGCCCGGCAGTTGAATTCCCAAACTCTTTAATTTCAAACTCACCAACACAACCGCTTTGCGATACCACCAAAGGCAAGTTTGGCCCATTTGCAGGGCAGATTTTTGTGGGTGAAATGAATAAGGAACGCATTAACCGTGTGATGCTGGAAGAAGTTGCCGGCGAACTGCAGGGTGCCTGTATACCATTTTTGGATAACCTGGGTTTAAGAAAGGGAAATAACCGTTTAGTTTTTGCTGCCGATGGTAGTTTATGGACCGGCCAAACAGACCACGGCTGGGCAGGCGATAAAGGCATACAGCGAATTGTATTTACCGGCACTATGCCTATGGATATTTTAAACATGAGCCTTACTAAAGAAGGCTTTGATATTACATTTACACAAGCAGTAAGCGAAGCTACAGCCAATAGTATTACCTCATATGCGTTTAAACGGTATTACTATGAGTACCACGCCGAATACGGATCAAAGCAGTTTGATATAACGCCAGTAAAAGTAACACAGGTCAAATTATCACCCGATCATAAAAGGGTATCCTTAGCGCTTGAAGAGCTAAAACCTGGATACATTTATCAACTGGATTTGACCGGCATTACCTCGGCCAATGGTGTTGCATTGCAAAATAGCCCGATATGTTATACGCTTAATAATTTGAGATAATTTATATAAGGATGTTTTTTAATATTATTTGTATAAGCGATACAAGCATTTTGACTAAAAGCGTACAGTGATTGTTCATTATCGAACACTTAATTGTACTAGTATGATTTTAAAGTGCTGATTTTTAATATTTTATACGAATGGCATGGCTTTTCGATCTACGAGCTACAAATTCAAAGTAAATGTTTAAAAATTATTTAATCACAACCTTTAGAAGTCTTCGCAGGTTTAAATTGTTCACTTTTTTAAATGTGTTCGGCTTGGCAACCGGCATGGCTTGCAGCATCCTCATTCTGCTATGGGTACAGGACGAAACAAGCTATGATAAGTTTAATTTAGGTGCTGAGAGGATGTTTCGCTTAACAGCAAATGTTGCCGGCACGCCTGCAGCGGTCACACCTCCTCCAATCTTGCCAGCAATTAAACAGCAAATTCCTGGTATACAGATGGTGACAAGAGTAGTTCCTGTTGCTGCTAACGTTACCATCGGCACTCAGAAATTTACTGAAAAGAAAATCTTGTATGCTGATCTTAACTTTTTCCAAATGTTTAACTACCCGCTTTTGTATGGAAAAACTTTAGGTATACTTGACAATCCAGGCGAAGTTGTGCTGACTGAAGAGACCGCTGTTAAATATTTCGGATCGAAGAATGTCATCGGTAAGACGATTCATGTGGATAATGATATCAACGGAAATGACTATCAGGTTACAGGGGTTCTAAAAAATATTCCGCATAATTCTCACTTACAGTTCGGTTTGTTGTTGCCTATTGATTTTTATGATAGGGATAATGGGCAGGTTTGGGATAATTTTGCTACTTATAGTTACATCCGGCTAGTTAATCAATTCAGCATAACACCTAATTCCATTAAAATGCTGGAGAAACAGATTGATAATATTTATAAGGCAAATGAGTCCAATATAAAAAGCAACTTCAACCTACAGCCACTTGCTGATATTCACTTACATTCCCGTTTGGCTATTGATGTAGATGGTCAGGGCAATAATCAGTATGTAACTATTTTTTTCATTGTCGCACTATTTATTTTGTTGCTTGCTTGTATCAATTTTATGAACCTATATACAGCGCTTGGCAGCCAGCGCGCCAAAGAAGTGGGTTTACGAAAAACTATTGGAGCGTCGCGAAGTCAACTGGTCGCGCAGTTTATGAGCGAATCTATGCTAGTAGCGTTTTGTTCATTGGTCATCGGTTGTTGTATAGCCATCTTGTTGCTACCTTTGTTCAATGAATTGTCTGGCAAGGCGATGACCATTGATCTCCTTAACTTCAAACAGGTTGCTGGTTTGGTAGCTTTAGCTATAATAGTAGGCATTGTTTCCGGGAGTTACCCTGCATTCTTTATGTCAGCCTTTAACCCGGTTAAAGTGTTAAAAGGATTAAAAGTAACTGTAGGTCGGTTTTCGTATTTAAGAAATGGGCTAGTCATATTCCAATTTGTTATCGCAGTAATTTTGATTGTTAGTACCATTGTGGTCAATTATCAGCTCAGGTTTATAAAAAACAGAGATATAGGTTTTAGTAAACAAAATCTGATGTATTTGGAAATGCCGCGTATTGGTGATTTGAAAGACAATTATCAGGCTTTAAAAGCATCACTGCTACAACGACCGGATATTACGGATTATACTTTTGTAGATCATTTACCTACTAATTTAACTTCCGCCACCAATGACGTTACGTGGAAGGGCAAAAATTCCAGCCAACAAATATTGTTTCCTCATATTGGTATTGATGACAGGTTTGTTAAAACGTTTGGCATGCAGTTGTTAGCTGGTCGCGGCTTTAATGAACAGGTTGGGGGCGATGATAATAATTATGTGTTGAATGAGAAAGCTGTTAAGCAAATGGGAATGACTATTGAAAGTGCTATCGGACAAAAGATCAGTAGTAAAGGCCATGAGGGGTACATTATCGGAATAGTCAAAGATTTCAACTTCAAGCCAGTTCAGCAACTCATAGAACCCTTGATTATGAAACATACCAGTCATGGTGGATATCTAGTTTTAAGAACTACTCCAGAAAAACTGCAATCTTTTATTGGCTCATTAAAAGAAATTTTTAAAGGTGTTTATCCTAACGCCCCGTTTGCCTACGGTTTTGTAGACGAGGATATATCTAAAATGTATGTTGCAGAACAACGGATGAGCATATTATTTAATACTTTTTCTGTTATATCCATAATCGTTTCCTGCTTAGGTTTATTTGGTCTGGCGGCTTTTGCTACACAAAGAAGAATCAAAGAGATTGGTGTAAGAAGGGTTCTTGGTGCAAGTGTATTGGGTTTAACCGGAATGCTTATGAAAGATTTTATTAAACTCGTGGTTTTATCGTTGGTTATCGCTTTCCCTATTGCCTGGTATTGCATGAACATATGGCTGACTAATTATGCTTATAAGATAGAGTTGAATTGGTGGTTCTTTGCTGTTGCCGGAATTGCTGCTATAACAATAGCCTTACTAACTATCAGCTATCAATCAATTAAAGCGGCCATAAGTAATCCTGTAGAAAGTTTACGATCCGAATAAATAGCAACTAACCAAGCCACGCGATTTTGGGAAATTGATAATGATCGAGCATTTTATTATTACCACGAGAGGCTCTTTATATTGACGTGCAGCTATCTTAACCCGAATATTGAATGCGGTTACACACTTTATCATTATCCGCTTTTAGTTCAGTCAGGTGTTCCAAAGTGTTCCATTTTCGCAAAATGGAACACCCGCAAGACTATTTTACCTCCGCCAAATATTTATGTACAAAGCTTATAGCCATTGAGCCCTCACCAACGGCTGATGCAACGCGGTTCATGGCCCCTGCACGCACATCGCCGGCAGCAAAAACTCCCGGGCAACTGGTTTCTAATAGATATGGATCTCGCTTTTGTTTCCAGGTCTTAGCAAACTCATTGTAAGTTTTTAGTTCCCTTCCGGTTTCAATAAAGCCTTTATCGTCTTTGATGATAGTCAGTGACAACCAATCAGTAAACGGTTTGGCACCTATAAAAATGTATAAAGCATCGGCATCCCGCGTTTCAGTTTGCTTTGTATCGATATTAGATAATTGTAGTTTTTCTAACTTCTCAGTACCCATAGCTTCTGTAATTTCCATTTTGGGCATCAGGTGGATGTTGTCAGTAGCTTTTATCTGGTCTATCAGATAGGCCGACATGGTGCTGGTCAGGTCTTCCTTGCGGATAATGATATACACGTTTTTAGCAAATTTCGACAGGTACATAGCTGCTTGTCCTGCCGAGTTACCACCGCCTACAACATACACCTCTTTATCTTTACAAGCAGTAGCTTCCGTCATGGCTGCACCGTAATATATGCCTGCACCTGTAAAGTCATTTATTCCTTTGGTATCCAGTTTGCGATAGTCTACCCCGGTGGTTATCACTACACTGCGGGTATTGATCTCGCGGTCACCATCCAGCAGTATTTTTTTATAACCATCTTTTTGTTCAATAGCTCTGACTGATTGCGGTGAAAGAAATTCGGTACCTAACCTTGCAGCCTGTGTCATGGCACGGCGGGTTAACTCTGCACCGCTTAAACCTGTAGGAAAGCCCAGGTAATTCTCAATGCGCGAGCTTGTACCTGCCTGTCCCCCCGGTGCACGACGTTCAATAAGCAAGGTTTTTAAGCCTTCAGATGCGCCATAAACACCTGCAGCCAAACCGGCTGGTCCGGCACCTATGATAACTACATCATACATGTCATAATTCTTCAGCTCCGGGTTTAAGCCTATTTTAGCCGCGACTTCCACAATGCCGGGTTTGGTTAAAAAGGTACCATCTTCCAGGAATATAACCGGCAGATCATCTGTGGTAAGGTTATTCAGATCAAGTAATTTTTGGCCCTCTTCATCAGCTTGTATATCCAGCCATTGATAAGGTACAAGGTTTCCCGCCAGGAAATCTTTCAACTCATGCGATTTTTGCGAGTATTGATAGCCAATTACTTTAATCCCTTTAAAATCGGGCCGGTGGTCAACCAGCCAGGTATCTAACAAATCATCAATAACGGGGAATAGCTTCTCCTCTGGTGGATCCCATGGTTTAACCAGGTAATAGTCCAGTTGTACAATATTAATAGCATTAATAGCGGCATCCTTATCTGCATAAGCAGTTAAAAGCACGCGTTTGGCTTGCGGATAATATTGCATAGCCTTTTGCAAAAAACCAATGCCGTCCAGTTCGGGCATCCTTTGGTCTGATATAAATAAAGCTATTGTTTCTCCTTTGTTTTTTAGTTCCAGTAAGCTATCCAGAGCTTCAGGGACAAGGTTTGTGCCTAATATTTTATAGGTATCCCTAAAGCGGCTTTTCAGGTCACGCATTAAGGCGCGTAAAACCTGGGTATCATCATCAATACAAAATATAATAGGAAGATCCATAGTGTGTTTAATCAATTAAATTTATTTGCCGTCAATAGGGAAGGCTACCGTAAACGAAGTTTTCCCCGGCTGCGAATTTACTTTTATTGCACCTTTGTGCTGTTTAACAATTTTGGTCACCACATCCAATCCTAAACCGGTGCCTTTGCCAACCGCTTTGGTAGTAAAAAAAGGGTCAAATATGCGGTTTTTTACTTCATCAGGTATCCCGGGGCCATCATCCGTAATGGTAACCTCCACAAAATCTTTCGCTCTACCTGTTGTTATCTGTAATACACCTTTGCCATTTACTTCCATCGCATCCAGTGCATTGTCAATTAGGTTGGTCCAAACCTGGTTAAGTTCGCCTATCATAGCATTTACTTGCGGCAGTGTAGTGTCAAAATTCTCTTCCAGTTTAATATTGCCATGCCGCATCTTATGCTGAAGCATAGTTAAAGTGTTGCGTATGCCATTATGAATATCTGCGTATTGCTTGCCTGTACCTTGGTCCATATGGGTAAAGTTCTTCACCGCGCCAACCAACTCGGCAATACGGCGCGAGGCATCTTCCATATCCATCACCATTTTTTCGGTCACCAGGTTATTGTTTATCCAGTTAAATACTGCTGATAGGGAGTTGTCAGGTATATGTGTTTTAAAATTGTCAAGGTCATTTGTTGTAAAACCAAATTCAACCATATTCTCCGCTATTTCGGCGCTGTTCTCTACGTCAAATTGGTCCATCCAGTCTATTAGTTCATCTTCTGCATCGGCCCGCTGCATCATGGTTAAATTTTTAGGACGCTCACGGTTTAAAATAGCAAACAGCTGATCGTTAACTAAGCCTACCGCTTCTTCTGTTAACTTCACCGCCATTACTTTTTTAAAGGTATCAGGTGTAAGTTTAAGATGCTTTAATAATGATGATGAACCGCGTACTATAGCAGCAGCCGGGTTGTTTAGCTCATGTGCTAGCCCAGCAGATAGCTTACCCAGCGCCATCATTTTTTCGTTTTGCTGTTCAAGCGCGGTAAAGTCTCTTACTCTCGTCGTCATTACATGTACCAAAGCTTGTGTAAGCTCAAACTGTGTGCGTATCATAGTTTCGGTCAATTCCTTCGGGAATAAAAGATATTCAGTATCTGCAAAGGCTTCGCCTATCCCAATTACATTTTTACCTCGTGAATAAGGCAGGTAACCTGTTATGGCTTTTTCTTCAAAAGTTAATACTTCGCGTGTTTCGTTACCCTGCATGATATTGATGCGAAATCCACCCTTAATAATAATAAAGGTTCCTTTTAAAGGTTCGCCCGGCGAAAATAACCTTTCGCCTGCTGCAAGTTTAAATTGCCCGCTGTTGTCAATGAACCATTGTAATTGGTCAATGGGTACGTCTTTTAGTGCATCTATATTTTGCAGCCATTCGGCTGTTACTTTATCCATAGGTTGGTTGTTGTGTAGCTTTATCAAAAATAGCTATTACGAAGCTTTTAAAATTGATGTTTTTCTTTTTTATCAGCATTATTTGTATACTTGATATAACCAAGTAAATCTACAGTTATGAATTCTCGCAGAAATTTTTTACAAAAGATGGGCGTATCCGCCCTGGCTTTAAAATTAGCCCCAATAACCGGTTTGGCTGCCGACAAGCCCGAAGCAACAATTACACCTTATGATGGCCCGGTTTTACGTGTGGCTATAATGGGTATTGGTACCTATGGCAATATTGTAGCAAGGGCGCTGCAAGCCAGTACTAAAGCCAAATTAGTAGGTGTTGTAAGCGGTTCGCCGGCTAAGGTTAAGGATTGGCAAACCAAATATGGTATCCCTGACAAGAACGTTTACAACTATGATAATTTTGAGGATATTAAAAACAACCCTGATATTGATGCCATTTATGTAATTGTGCCTAATTTTTTACATAAGCCGTATGTGCTAAGAGCAGCAAAAACAGGTAAGCATATCATAAGCGAAAAGCCCCTGGGATTAACTGGTAAAGAGGCCCAGGAAATAGTTGACGGATGCAAAAAAGCAGGTGTTAAATTATTGGTAGGTTACCGTATGCACTTTGAGCCAAAAAACCTGGAAATTATAGCTATGCGCAAAGCCGGAGATTTTGGGAAAATACAATATTTTACCGGTAATGGCGGGTTTAGAATTGGCGAGCCAACACAATGGCGTTTGGATAAAGCTAAAGCCGGTGGCGGCTCCATGATGGATATTGGTATTTATGCCATAAATGGTGCACGTTATATGATCGGTGAAGACCCGATTTGGGTAACTGCACAGGAAGCACCAAAATCAGACCCGGTGAAATTTAAAGAAGGAGTTGACGAAACTATAACCTTTCAAATGGGTTTCCCAAGCGGGGCTGTTGCCCAGTGTTTATCAACTTATGCCATGAATAATGTGGACAGATTTTTATTGATAGGTACAAAAGGATATGCGGAATTACAACCTGCAAACGGTTATGGCCCGTTAAAAGGTAAAACACATAGAGGCGAATTAAAAGCCGTTTCGCCGCCAATGCAACAAACCATACAAATGGATGAGATGGCCGGTATATTCCTGGAAGGTAAAACGCCTGAAGTAGCGGTTGATGGTGAAGAAGCTGTTAAGGACGCTAAAATAATTGATGCTATTTATGCCGCTGTTAAATCGGGGCAAAAAGTATCATTGAAACTTTAACGCACTATTAAATATTAGAAAAGCCGCCTGGTTATAGGCGGCTTTTTGTTTTTATACGATTTAATAAAGTTTTGGCGCGGCATTCAACTGCGGGAAACCACGCTGATGCCAATAAGGATATATGGGGTCAATTTCGCTGGCAGCATCCAATTTTTTAACCTGTTCAGTTGTTAAGTTCCAACCCACGGCCCCTAGGTTATGTTTTAGTTGTTCTTCATTTCGTGCGCCAATAACCAGGTTAGCCACCGTAGGGCGTTGTAACAACCAGTTTAATGATATCTGGGTTAATGATTTGCCCGTTTCCTCAGCCACTTCATCCAAAGCGTCAACAATCTTATAAAGTCGTTCATAATTCACAGGCGGGCCTTGTTCGCCACCTTGCACTAAGCGAGTATTTTTAGTTTCTTGTCCCCGACGGTATTTTCCGGTTAATAAGCCAGCTGATAGCGGGCTCCAGATCATAGTACTTACATTATGCTTTACGCCTAATGGCATTAACTCCCATTCAAATTCTCTATCTAACAAAGTATAATATGCCTGGTGAGCAATATACCGCGACCAACCATAACGTTCAGAAATGGATAAAGATTCCATTAAATGCCAGCCAGAAAAATTAGAGCAGGCTATATAACGGATCTTTCCACTCGTAACCAGGTCATCTAAGGCACGCAGCGTTTCTTCCATAGGGGTATTGGCATCAAAGCCGTGCATATGGTAAATATCGATATGGTTAACTCCTAATCGCTTTAAACTGGCCTCGCATGCTGCAACTAAATGCGCGCGTGATGAGCCATAATCATTTGGCCCGTCACCCATTGGGAAGGTAGCTTTGGTAGATATCAATACCCTATTTTGTAAGCCTTTAATGGCTTGCCCCAGTATTTCTTCGGACATACCATTTGAATACACATTGGCTGTATCAAACAAATTAACGCCTGCATCAAGGCAAATATTTACCAGTTTGGTTGCTTCTGCAACATCAGTGCTGCCCCATGCTTTAAAAAAATCATTGCCGCCGCCAAAGGTGGCTGTTCCAAAACTTAATGCCGGTACCCGCAGGCCTGATGCGCCCAGTTGTTTATATTCCATAGTTTTTTAATTGTAGTGAGTTGATGTTAAAAATAATAAAAAAAGCCCTATACGTATCGTATAAGGCTTTGGTAAATACTATTGGAGTAGGATAATTATTTAATGCTTGCAGGCGCTACGCTTTGCATATAGCTAAGGTCGCGTACCGGGCGTTCAACTTCATAAGGAATAGGCATACCGCTAAATGTTTGGAAGTAAAGTATACTGGCATCCTTCCATACCTGAGCGTCACGCACATGTATGCGCAGACGGCCTTGTACATTAGCAAAACGATCCTTATCCACAAAAGGCTCGGCCATGTCCCAAACTACCTGAAACTGGCGTACCTGCTTTACTCCGGTATCATATTTAATGCAAAGCTCATCCCATAGGGTGCGGCCGCTTTTCAATTTATGCGTCCATGGTACATGATTAAACCATAGTAAATATATTTCAGGGCAATTCTCTAACGATCCAAAAGTACTGGCAAGCGGCTCATGGTATTGACTAACAGCATTGGTGCCGGTTTTAGTTCTATTAAAACCGATGCCTTGCTTGTCGGCTTTATGATAATATGGAGGAGTCCAATCAGCACGTTGGCGTGGTGGGGCATACCACGAACCCGGGCCATAATGATCATACGCTGAAAATTGGTGATGCAAGCCAAGCGGCATCATATAATTAACAGCAGCCTCACGGCTATCAAGCATCATTTTTTTAACGGGAGCTAAAAAGCCGGCATCCCAGTTTTTGGCGGCCATAGCGCTTTTTGCTTCATCGGTAACGGGGGCAAAGGTTAGTTTCAGCCATTCATCAGCTATCTGCGCACTGGTTAAGTTATTGTCCCAGGCTAACCGGCCAAAGGCATACCAATTTGCTGCAGCAAACGGGTGAGCGGTCCAGTTGCTATCTAAACCTATATTTGATACGCCTGCAATAGCTGTATATTTTTGGGGATAGATACTGCCATCAGTAACCTTGCCAACGGTACTGCCTGCACCGGCTTGATAAGTATCGCTTTTTAGGCATTCTTCCCACATGGTTGAAAGAAAGACCATATGCTTGGCCTGACCCAGGTATTCCTGCATGATCTGGAACTCAGGCATCACCGATGTTTTCTTCATGGCGCCGAAAAGTGGGCTGAACGGTTCCCTTGGCTGAAAATCAACCGGTCCGTTCTTTACCTGAATAATTACATTATCTCTAAACTGGCCATCAAACGGCATAAACTCCTGAACGGCTTGTTTTGCCCTGTCGGGGTCATTAGCTGCATACACAAATGCACGCCACATAACTATTCCTCCAAAAGGTTTAACGGCATCTGCAAGCAGGTTTGCACCATCAGCATGGCTGCGTTTATAATCTTGTGGGCCAGGTTGTCCCTCACTATTTGCTTTAACCAAAAAGCCACCAAAATCGGGTATTAAAGCATATATCTCTTTGGCTTTTGCTTGCCAGTATTTAATTACTTCTGGATCAAGCGGATCAGCAGTTTTTAAGCCGCCCTGGCGTATAGGCGAAGCGAAGTTTGGAGCAATATATATTTTCAGGCCATATGGGCGCATGGCCTTGGCAATAGCTGCCGCTTTTTTTAGGTAAGGGGCCGAAAGCATCATCGGCGATGCATTAACATTATTTATAACGGCACCATTAATGCCTACCGACGCGTTAATGCGTGCATAATCTTTCCATCGGCTCAGGTCGCCGTCGTTAACAGTAACTGAGTCCTTTTCATTACGCCAGAAGATGGATTTTCCAGCAAAGCCATGTTCAATATTACCTGTTGGATTATCCCAGTGGTTTAGTAAGCGGTGTTGGTAAGACGGGTTACTAAACACATTATTGGTTGACTGGCCGGTTGCCATTCTGCGCAACAGATCATACACCCCATATAAAATACCGGCATCGGTACTGGCGGTAATTATATTACTATTAATTTTAAAGCCTCCAGGCTTTATGGTTTTGTCGTTTTTTACCACCAGTTGAACGGTGGCATTGGGTGTACCTTGCCAAAATTGGATAAGCTCCTTTTGGGCCGCATCAAGCGTTTGAGATTTTTTTGCAGATATTACTTTAACCGGTTTAGCTGTTCCTTTTCTTAGCCATAGGTCGTAGCCATCTTCTGCGTTTACAATAAAACTGCATAATACAGCTACTGAAAAAGTAATGGTAAACTTAATAATTGATCTTTTCATTTTTGTGGTTTATACTTTACTATAATAGCAAATATACCATAATAATCCTTGTGTAATTAGGTGAAGATCGGGCATTGTCCAAAAGCTCAAACTATCGGTATTTCATCAAAAAAAGCTCCGTAGCAATTAGCTACGGAGCTTAAATCAAATGTAAATTAATTAAGGATGGGCTATAGTAGTATATACTACGGAAATGTAAATCACTTTGTTGCACATAAATGCGGCCTGTTTAAAAAAAGCCTAACCTTAAATATTCCTGTTAACACTGCTTATTGTTAATTTGAAAGTTTATTTGAACAAAAGAGCAATTACAGCAGTTGTAAAGTGTAAGATTTTGACTATAAAGTCAATAGTATATTTATAACCGATGCCGTTTAATGGCAAAGAGAGAACTTATTTATGGAATTAGAATCAATTATAGGTGCTGTAGCCGGTATTTGTACCTCAGTATCCAGTATTCCGCAAATCATTACAACAATAAAAAAGAAGAAGGCAAGTGATGTTTCGCCCGTGATGTTTGCCGCACTGTTTGTTGGGCATGCACTTTGGGCCTGGTATGGTATTTTACATCAAGACATTCCCGTATTAGCTACCAATTTATTTTCTGTTATTTTGGATGTAGTAATGCTTTTTCTTCGGTTTAAATATCGTGTAAAGCATCGCTAACACGTCTTTTTAATAAGTGACAAGGCACTAACATCTATTGCACCATTTTTACTGCACAAAAAAAAGCGCCTTTAGCTATCTAAAGGCGCTTTTGAAATATAAGCGGAGAGCTAGGGATTCGAACCCCAGGACCTGTTACAGTCAACAGTTTTCAAGACTGCCGCAATCGACCACTCTGCCAGCTCTCCGGGGACAAAAGTACAAATCCACGCCGAATTGCCAAATTGGATATTGATTTTTTTTGAAATTAAAATTTAGCTGTATAAGTAGTTGACGGGAAGTATTTTACACCTATAATTCGGGTAATTTTGCTTCGCGAAAAGTATTGTAACGTTTCTTAACTACCTTGATTGACCGCTTAGAAAGGTCAATACTGGCATTCAACTCAAAGCCAATTAACAGAATAAGCGAGTTAATATATAGCCATATCATTACTACTATGAGCGTACCTATTGAGCCGTATATTTTATTGTAGGATGAAAAGTTATTAATGTAGTAAGTAAACCCCAATGACGTTAATACAGCCAAAACTGTAGCTAATACCGCACCGGGGCTCATGAAACTCCATTTTAATTTATGCGATGGGCCGTAACGGTATAGTAATGATATCGTAGTAAAAAATATAGCTACAATAATTATCCAGCGCGATAGGGTAAGCACATAATTCCAAAAGCCGCTTTTGCTACCCAATTGGTTTTGCACCATTTTGATCAGATCCTGCCCGGCTACCATTATTCCAATTGCTAATAACAAGGATATGCTGATAACGATGGTAAGATTGAGCGCTATCATACGCCTTTTAAACCAGGTACGTTTTTCTATCACTAATGATGAATTATTAAATGCCTGCATTAATGTGCTTACTCCGTTGGTAGCAAAAAACAAGGCCGATAAAAAACCAACAGACAGCAAAGACCCATTTTGCTTTTTAACAATGTCTTCAATAGTGTTTTGTAATGCCATATATGCATTATACGGCAAAATAGATGCTAAAAGGTTTAATAGTTCTTCCGGCAAATTCTCAATAGGTATATAAGGTATTAGTGTAAACAAAAATATAATAGCGGGGAAAAGCGCCAGCATAAAGTTAAAAGCCAGGGACGAGGCTTTATTTAACAGATAATCCTCTGTTACCTCAAACATTAAGGCTTCAATAACTTCGTATATAGATAAGGTTCCAAATCCCGGTAAAACAACAGATTTGGTCCACTTAACAATTTTACGGTAAAAGTTAAAATTAAGTAGTATGCGGTGCAGCCATTTCATTCGGCAACTAATTTACTCAAAATATGGCTTTAACTTATCTAAAAACTCCTGCGATGGGAGGCAGGGGCGATTAGTTAGCATATTTACAAACACTAATAGTGTTTCGGCAGTGTGTATCAATTCTGATTTCTCGTTATGAAACTCATACCTGAAATGAATTTTAACGCCCGGCATTTTATCCATGATCACCTTGACGGTAATTTCTTCATCGTATCGTGCAGGCTTTAAAAATTTGCATTTCATCTCCAGTACCGGCATCATTATGCCTGATGCTTCCATGCCACTATAGGTAAGGCCCATACTGCGCAGCATTTCTACACGGCCAACCTCGTAAAACTCGGCATAGTTGCCGTAGTACATATAGCCCATTTGGTCGGTTTCGCCGTAGCGCACCCTTATTTTGGTGGAGTGCTCAAACATTATCTTTTAATGTTCCTTTCGTTTAAATACTGCTGAAATTTGCGGGCATTAGCTCTATGCTCGGCTTCGTTATTGGCAAAAGCATGATAGCCTGAACCATCCGCCTTAGCGCACATATAAATATAATCGCTCTTTTTATAGTCAAGTACAGCTTTTATAGCATTTACAGACGGCATCATAATCGGTCCCGGCGGTAGGCCCACATACATATAAGTGTTATATGGCGAATTAGTTAGCAGATCGCGATTAAGTACCCTTTTTATAGTAAAGTCGTTTTTGGCAAATATTACTGTTGGATCGGATTGTAGTTTTTGACCTTTTTTAAGTCGATTTAAATACAATCCGGCAATGGTGGGCATTTCATCATCATGTAATGCCTCTGCATCAACTATGGCGGCTAATATCGATACCTGCACAGGTGTAAGGTTTATAGCAGCAGCCTGTTGTTTACGTTCTGCGGTCCAAAACTTTTCATATTGGTCATACATCCGTTTAAAAAACTTTTCGGGTGTGGTGTTCCAGTATATCTCGTAGCTATCCGGTAAAAACACAGCGTACACATTATCTGTAGTAAAACCATACTCTTTAACAAATTCTGTTGAATCCAGTAGGCGGATAATATCAGTAGAGTCGGGCTCCAAATTTTTACCTACAAAGGCTGCAAACTGTTCTTTTAGTCTGAAATTATGAAAGGATAATTTTACAGGTTCCTGATTACCGGCTTTTAGCATATTAATCAACTTACGATTGCCCATGCCGGGTGTTAAACGGTACTTACCTGGTTTAACCTTGTCAACATATTTCATGTTATGAGCTGCCCAGTTAAATGTAGTGGTGTCTTTAACTATATTTTCTTCACGTATTTTTTTATACACTTCGTCATAGCTTGCGCCCGTGCTTATGTATAAGTATTCTTCGTTATCGGTTACGTTAGGGCCAAAGTAACGTAGGTAATAAAAAATTATGGTGCCAACCAGGCCTATAAAAATTATAACCCCTAACGCGATTATAAATTTTCTGAATGATCCGGTTGATTTGGTTTTTGCTGTCATGGTAACTGTATTTTTTGTAACGCAATTAATCCGCCGGTTAGATTTTTTACGTTTTTGTATCCGTTTTGTAGTAAAATATTTTGTGCAGTTTCGCTTCGTAAGCCAACCTTGCAAATAACAATTATCTCATCAGTTTTGTTATACTTTAAGTGGTCAATGTTTTCCTGAAAGCCTGATAGAGGAAAATTTTTACCGCCGATATTAAAAGTATGATACTCCATTTCTTCCCTAACATCCAGCAAATTTAAACTTTCACCCGCATTTAATCTGGCTAATAGGGTATAGGCATCAATTTGATCCATTAGCTTTAAGGAGCTTGTTTAACCGTTAAATTAAACGGTGTGCCAATACTAGCTTTAGCCGCCGAGTCTGTAGCCATAGGGGATTGTAAAATCACAATAACGTTATTTGAATCGGTAATTGCACCTTGGTATTCAATACTACCTATAGTAAATCCGGCTCCCACAATAGCCATTTTAGCGGCATCCAGGTCTTGGTTAATTAAGTCAGGTATTTCATATTCGCCGGCCCCTTTGCCGTCACCCAAAATCAACTCCAATTTTGATCCTTTAGGTATTCTTTCGCCTGGTTTAATAATTCGTCCTTCATAGGCTACCTCCAGTACCCGGTTGAGCGCAATGTCTGCACGGTAAGTGGTGTCAAACTTTAATCCATAATTTTTTAACACGCCCGATGCTTCTATAAATAGTTTACCTTCAACATCAGGTAATGAAATAATAGGAGCCTCGGTTTTTACCATGGTTAAATAGATGATCCGATTCTCTTTTACCAAAGTACCCGGGTCTGGATCTTGCTCAATAATGGTTCCTGGTGCTACGTCAACTTTGTAAACAGAATCTATACGGTAATCAAATCCCTGATCTTCCAAAGTTTTTATAGCATTATCAATATTTAACCCTTTTAATTTGGGTACAGGAATACCTGTGCCATGATTAGTGTAAAAGCCTAAACTAAAAAACGCTATCAAAACAACTGCAATAACCGACCCGATGGCTAATAAAATAGTTTTTCGGAAATCTTTAGTCTTTATATAGGCTATAAATTTGTTCATTGGCAGTTAAGATTGATCAGTGTTTTATTGAGTATCAAACATAAGGTAAAAAAATTAATTAATGGATTTGGTTATAGTAAAAATGTAAAAACACAACCAAAATAAATTGTGATAAAAATTTTTCTGTAGAGCCAAAAAACTATATTTGAAGCTATGATAAATGTTGCCCTTTTGGCCGGTGGTTATACCGGCGAATACGAAGTATCGCTAAATAGCGCTAAAAATATAGCAGCTAATTTAAATCCTGAAAGATTTAAGGTATATACCATACTGATCAACCACGACAGGTGGTTCCATGAAATTGAAAGCGACAGGTTTGATATTGATAAAAACGATTTTAGCTTAACCATAAACGGTGAAAAAATAAAGTTTGATTTTGCTTTTATAACCGTACATGGTACACCCGGCGAGGATGGCAAAATACAGGGCTATTTGGATATGCTGGGCATACCGTATAATACCTGCGATGCCACAACATCAGCTATCACCATGAATAAAGCCTATACTAAATCAATTGTTAACGGCATACACGGTTTACGTTGTGCGCGGTCAATGCAGTTGTATAAAAAAGATTTTCATGACATAGGCGCTATTGCTGCAAGTTTAAAGTTCCCGCTTTTTGTTAAACCCAACAACGGGGGCAGCAGCGTGGGTATGAGCAAGGTTTATAAAATTAACGGCTTAAACGAAGCCTTAAGCAAAGCTTTTAAAGAGGATGACCAGGTTTTGGTCGAACAATTTATACAGGGCCGCGAGTTTAGTATTGGCGTTGTACGCCTAAACGGGCATATAAAAGTTTTACCGCCTACCGAGATCATCAGCTCAAAAGACTTTTTTGATTACGAAGCCAAATATACTCCCGGCGCATCGCAAGAGATAACACCTGCTGATTTGCCATTTGAAAAAGTTTCGGAGATAACTGAGATCGTTACACAAGTTTATTTGCGTTTAAATTGCCGTGGCATGGTGCGGATAGACTTTATTTTGCTGGAAGCAACCAATGAGTTTTATTTTATTGAGGTAAATACTACTCCGGGCCAATCGTCAGCCAGCTTAATACCGCAACAGGTAAGGGCAGCAGGTATGGACCTTGGTGAATTTTACGGCTCATTGATCACTAATAGATAGTCATAATCAGATATTTAAGGTTTTGAATTTTAACTTTTTAATTTTGAATTATAACACTATCTTTGCAGCCACAAATAATTAATTTATACACGCTTTAATATTATTTACGTAATGTATTTAAGT
>CAZGBN010000005.1:0-99599 GCA_964524015.1 uncultured Mucilaginibacter sp.
AACTTATTAACCATAAACCAAAAGTATGAAATTAAAACCTCTGCTAATAACTTTTATGAGGATTACTTTTTTACAATTAGCGCTAATTCTGACAATGATTGGGACCTCTCTCGCAAAAAACGGGAGGGCGCAAATTGCATTACAACAAATCGTCACTATAAATGAGACTAATATTCCACTAAAAAGAATGCTATCGCAAATAGAGAAAACTTATAATGTTAGTTTTTTTTACAGCGATCAACTTGTGAATGTTAAACAAACAGTAAACGTTACAGCCACCCAACGGACACTTTCTGATGTTTTGAATGATTTATTTGAACCATTGAGTCTTACCTATGAGGAAAATGAAAATGTTATAGTTATAAAAAATAAAAATGCTATGGCATCTTTAATAGATATAGGTATAACAGGAAAAGTTGTTGAAGAAAAAAATGGCGAGCCGTTACCTGGCGTTACCGTTAAAATAAAGGGTACAAACATTGCTGTAATTACTGATATTGATGGCTCCTACAAAATTGCGGTGCCAAATACCGAAGCCACACTTTTATTTACCTATTTAGGATTTGAAGAAGTTGAAAAACGAGTAGGTAATGATAAAATTATAAACATCTCTTTAAAAGAAACTTCAAGTAGCCTAAATGAGGTTATAATTGTGGGTTTCGGGCAACAGAAAAAAGAGAGTGTTGTTGGTTCAATTGCTCAGGTTACTGGTAAAACACTAGAACGCACAGGTGGTGTAACTAGTTTAGGAGCTGCTTTAACCGGAAATATACCAGGTCTTGTTACTACTGCAACAACAGGTATGCCTGGAGAAGAAAATCCGACAATACTTATACGCGGGCAAACATCGTGGAACAATAGTGCGCCGTTGGTATTAATAGACAACGTTAAGCGTTCATTAAATGATATAGACATAAATTCAGTTGCGACAATATCTGTATTAAAAGATGCATCGGCTACCGCTGTATTTGGTGTTGAAGGAGCTAATGGTGTAATATTAATAACTACCAAGCGAGGACAAGAAGGTTCTGCAAAAGTAGATGTGAATCTTAATGTTACAGCTAAAACGGTTTCAAAACTCCCTAATAAGTATGATGCTTACGATGCATTAAGAATAAAAAATAGAATTATTGAGTATGAGTTAAGTAGCTCGCCGGTAGCATGGGCATTTATAACACCGCAAGCCACAATTAACAATTACCGTAATCAAACAACGCAAGAACAAAGGGAGAGGTATCCAAATATTGATTGGCAAGAATACTTATTTAAGGATTATGCCTTGTCTACCAATCCAAATGTAAATATTTCTGGAGGGTCAAAATTGGTAAAATACTTTGCTAATGTTGATTATGTACATGAGGGAGATCTTTTTAAAACTATGGATATTGGTAGGGGATATTCGCCTAGTTTTGAGTATAACAGACTTAACTCGCGTACCAATCTTGATTTTCAATTAAGTAAATCTACTTTACTTAAGGTTGGTTTATCGGGCTCTCATGGTGTAAGAACCTCTCCGGGAGGCGTTAATGCCGACAACGTAACAAACTTGATGTCAGGTGCTTACTTTATGGCTGGAGATGTTTTTTATCCTCGTTACGCTGATGGTACATGGGGTTACTATCCTGATGCAGAGGTTGAAACTCCAAACCCCGCAAAAGAGCTTGCAACAGCTGGCGTACGGCAACGAGTTGATACCCGACTGTATACAGATTTTGTTTTACAACAGGATCTTGGTTTTATAACAAAAGGCCTTAAATTTCAAGGAACACTTGCGCTTGATTATAACTTTCGCGAGAATGGAAGAGGAATAGCAGATGGTGCCGACGTTACAAGAAAATACATTGACCCACGTACGGGTTTGGCCACCTACAAATATTTACTTGATGCAGGTACTAACTTTGACTGGGTACCATCGCTTACCTGGAGTTCGCAAGGTGGTAGTATGGACGATGGTTACACATCACGTAACTTGAATTACCAAATGCAGATTAATTACGCTAATACTTTTGCCAGAAAACATAATGTATCGGTAATGGGTAACTTTTTGCGCAGAGAAAACGCAGGTGGTGCCGGAATACCAGGTTACCGAGAAGACTGGATTTTCCGTACAACCTACAATTTTTCTAACAAATACTTCTTAGAATATAACGGCGCATACAACGGTTCAGAAAGGTTTGCACCACAAAATAGGTTTGGATTTTTCTCGTCAGGAGCAATAGGGTGGTTAATTAGTGAAGAGAAATTTATAAAAGATAATTTTAAATGGGTAGACCTCTTTAAGATCAGAGCTTCTTATGGACAAATTGGTGACGACTCTGGAAGCAGGTGGTTATACATGGATATTTGGGGCTCGGGAGGAAATACCAGATTAGGAATTTTCCCTGGCGCTGCCGAAACCAGTCCTTATGCATGGTTAAGACAAACTCAAATAGGTAACCCAAATGTTAAATGGGAAACAGTTACCAAGAAGAACTTGGGAGTAGATTTTTCTTTTCTTAACGGTTTAGTAGCAGGTAGTGTTGATGTATTTGAAGACTACCGTACGGATATACTTATAGCAGGTTCCCAACGTGCGGTTCCAGGTTATTTTGGCGTAACACCGCCAACAGCTAATTTAGGCCGAGTTAGGGCAAAAGGATTTGAGATTGATTTGAAATTCAGTAAAAATGTTTCAAAATCTACAAGATTATGGGTAAACACAAACCTTACTTATGCTAGCGATAAAATAGAATTTGCAGATGACCCTGCCCTTAGACAAGGGTTTTTAAATAAAGCCGGATATGCCAACGGCCAGGCAAAATCATATATTTCAAACGGAAATTATAACACTTGGGATGAACTTTATGGTACTACACCTTATGTAACCGAGGATAATAAAATACCGGGAGGAATGAAGATTGTTGATTTTGATGGTGATGGTGTAATTGATTTTGATCAGGTTCCATACGGATATTCAGGTAATCCACAGCATACACTTAGTGCTTCTTTTGGGGTTGACTGGAAAGGTTTTAGCGCGTTTTTACAGTTTTATGGCGTAAACAACGTATCGCGTTACGTTAGCCAGGAAAGTTTTACACGTAACTACCGTAACACCGCGTATAACGTTGGAAGCTATTGGTCAAAAGACAATATATATGCTGATGCGCAAATGCCACGATTAACCTCAAGGCCTCAAAATAACCAGAGCTATCTGGGTGATCAGTTTATGTATGACGGATCCTACATCCGACTGAAAAACGCGGAGTTTGCCTATACGTTTGGTAATAACTGGGTAAAACGCTTGGGCGTTAGGTCATTACGAGTATATGTAAATGGAAACAACTTGTATATGTGGTCAAAAATGCCAGATGATCGTGAATCTAATTCAGCTGGCTCAACTATAGTAAACAATGCATACCCTACCGTAAGGAGATTTAATTTGGGTATGAGAATTTCTTTATAAATAAATATTTAAAGATATGAAAAGATACATTCACAAAAGCATATTTATAGGCTTGTTTGCAACCATGCTTGTAACAATGGGTTCATGTAAAAAATACCTGGATAAAGAGCCATCTACAGATGTTGACCCAACTGCCTTTTATAAAAACTTCTATAATTTTCAAGGATTTACAGAAGAATTATACAACTGTATACCGGCTATGGATAAATATGCCAACAATCATCAATGGAACTGGGGTGAAGAAGAAATAAATAGCCCAAATGGTAACACTGATTTATTGGCGCGTTTAGATAAGGGAGACTTTTGGATATCAACCGGTATACCTCTTGACGGTGCTCTTAATACAAGCGGCGGTAGGGGTAGCCACCCTTTATGGTCAGGAGCCTGGTATGGTATCAGAAAAGCTAATCAAGGCATTGAAGCACTTGATAAGTTAAATGCAACACAAGAAGAAAAAGATTTGATAGCCGGCCAACTGTATTTTTTCAGAGCCTGGTTTCATTTCGAATTGTCATGCTATTGGGGTGGAATGCCATATGTTGATTCAGTTTTGCCGCCGGATGTTTCTCCAATGATGAGTCGTCTTACTTGGCAACAATGTGCTGATAAGGCAGCAGCTGATTTTAAAAAAGCGGCTGATTTATTACCAATAAATTGGGATAATACTACTGCGGGTAAAGCAACTTTTGGTAATAATGAACTTCGTATAAATAAAATTATGGCTTTAGGTTTTTTAGCTAAAACCTATTTATATGCCGGCAGTCCATTAATGAATAAAGTATCAGGCGGAAGTGCGACCTATAACATTGATTATTGTAAAAAAGCTGCAGATACTTTTGGCGACCTATTAAAATTAGTTGAAACGGGCCAAACCCAATATTCATTAGTATCTTTTGATAAATACTCGGAAATTTTACACACTAACGGACAAAGCGGTAAAATGCCAGGTTTAACCGAGGCTATTTTTAGAGGCCCGGCTTATGATGGCGTAGATGGTACTGCATGGTCAACAGATAAGCAATGGTTGGCTGCAAGGATTTTGCAGGACAGAAGTTGGTCGCTTTATCCAACGGCTAATTATGCCAACTATTTTGGTATGGCTAACGGATTGCCAATTAATGACGAAAACAGTTCAAGTAAAGCTGATGCTCAATCTGGTTATGACCCTCAATATCCATGGAAAAACCGAGACCCTCGTTTTTATTTAACTTTCGCGTTTGATACTCAGCGTATGGTATTAGGTAACCTGGGCGCCAATGAAGGTTGGCGATACGCTAATCTTTATACATTTGGCGGTACCGACGAAGAGCGCAAGTGGTCATATCGTCAGCCGGAAACTGGAAGTCCAACAGGTTATTTATTAATAAAGTTTTCACCAGTAGGGTTTAATAAATTTGATAATCAGTGGGTTGCACATCATATTCACACCCCACGCCTACGCTTGGCTGATGTTTATTTGATGTATGCTGAGGCTGTGGCCATTGGTTACGGAGCCCCATCTGTTGGCAGTGCATCTTACCCTACGCTTACAGCGCTTAATGCGGTTGATAAAATTAGAGACAGAGCCACGGTAGGCAGATTTGCGCCAAAATACAGAGCAACCACAGATGAATTTATGAAAGAGTTGCAACGCGAACGAGCTGTAGAGCTAGCTTGGGAAGGCCACAGGTTTCATGACTTACGTCGTTGGTTATTATGGGATAAGTATCCTTACACCATTAAAACAGCCATTCAGTTTGACCGCGCCGAGAAAGTTAATTTTAATAAAGTTGATCCAAAAGCTAACAAGGTACTAAACATCAAAGACGTTGTAATTCTTGAAAGGAAATATACTGAGAAGCATTACTGGCTGCCTATAAAAAGAACAGATGTTAACATTTACCTGGAATTTTATCAAAATCCTGGTTGGTAACACCTGATAAACAACAGAATGTTGATGTAACATATGAGAAGAAATGAGAGACTTTAAAATAAAAATAATATTATTTATGATGCTTACTTTGTTTTGTGTCGAGCTAAAAGCTCAGCAAACGGGGCAGGTGAAGGTAAATGCCACAGTACTTAACTCAGATGGAGAGCCGGTACAAGGTGCCTCAGTAATTAGCTTAGGGAATGAGTTGGTAAGTACTGATAAATCGGGTAACTTTTCAGTAAATGCAAATCCCGGAAGCAAACTTACTATAACAGCTTTAGGTTATCAGATAATTAGTTTTGTGGCTAGTAGTGATACCAAGGTAATTACACTTAAATCAGAGGCTGACATGGTTCAGGTGGCCTATCAAAAAAAGGATAAAAGTGAATTACTTGGAGGTGTATCATATATTGATGTTCCTACCTTGTTAGAGAAAAACTATTTCCTGTCTGCTAACGATAATTTGTCATCTTTTTTGCCAGGCTTTAACGGTAATATTTGGGGTGGAGCAAGCTTAGTATTAGTAGATGGTGTTCCGCGTGATATTGGTAACATATTGCCTACAGAAATAGACCAAATAACGTTACTTAAAGGAGCGCAAGCTGTTGCACTTTATGGAAGTCAGGCTACAAGAGGTGTTTTAATGGTAACCACAAAACGTGGTACTTCTGGGCAAGATGCTTTTAAAGTGAGAATAAACACAGGTATTTTTACTCCTAGAGGATATGCAGATTATTTAGGGAGTTCAGAATATATGAGTTTATACAATGAGGCCCGTAAAAATGATGGATTAGCTCCACTTTATGATGCTCAAACTATTAGTAATACCGCTTCGGGTACCAACCCTTACCGTTACCCTGACGTTGATTATTATTCTTCTGATTTTTTGAAAAAATCTTATAATCGATCAGATATTACTACAGAATTTAGGGGTGGAAATGACAAAGCCCGCTTTTACGCCAATATAGGCTATTATCAGTTAGGATCTTTGTTAAATGTAGGTACCGGAAAAAACGAATCAACCTCACGTTTTAATGTTCGTGGTAATGTTGATATTAAATTCAATAAAGCAATAACCGGTAAAATCAATACCAGTTTAGCTTTTTTTGATACTAAAACCGCTAAAGGCAGTTATTGGTCAAATGCAGCAACTTTAAGGCCTAACTGGTATACACCATTAATACCTTTATCATCTCTTAAGAACCCTAATGACGCTTCATGGCAAAGTTTTAAGGATAGTCCATTTGTTATAGACGGTCAATATCTTTTAGGCGGAAGGCAGGATTTAACAACAACCCCTTTTGGAGCATTATACACACAAGGACTCGAAAATTATTCGTCAAGACAATTTCAATTTGATGCAGGCCTTAATTTTGATCTGAATAGTACACTGAAGGGATTATCATTTAATACATTATTTGGGTTAGATTATTATAACCGCTTTTATCTTTCAGAGAATATTAACGATTATTCTATTCATGTACCCACCTGGGACAGCAATGACATGATTACATCACTTCAAAAATTTGGTGTGGTTGATAAAGCTACCCGCGGTCGTTCTATAAATGATGCGTACCAACGTTTAGTTACATTTTATTCTGGTCAGTTTAACTATAAAAACACCTTTAATCAGGTACATAATGTATCAGGTATGTTGTTGGTTAACGCGTTTTTACGACAAATATCAGAAGTTTATCATGGAGATGGCAATGCAAACTTAGGTTTTCAGGCAGGCTACAATTTTAAGAAAAAATATTATTTTGATTTCACCAGTGCTTTGGTACATTCTGCAAAATTGGCTCCCGGAAAAAATAATGCTTTCTCGCCCGTTGTAACTTTAGGCTGGAGATTAAGTCAGGAGAAATTTCTTGCAAACTCAAACATTATCGATGACCTAAAATTAACTGCAACAGCAGGCCTTTTGCATACTGATATGGATTTTGCAGAATATTTTATGTACAAAGGTGTGTATGCCAATGGCGATGCCTTTAGGTTTAATGAAGGCCGTCAGGCAAATGGTACAAACATAACACGTGGTGCAAACCCTAATTTAACATTTGTACAAAGAAAAGAGTTAAATATAGGTTTCGAAGCGACATTGTTTAAACATTTGCTCCATTTAACAGGATCATATTATCGTATAGAAATGAATAAATTACCTATACGTAATGCTAATGCCTACCCTAATTACGTATCATTTGGATCAACTAATTTTATGCCTTTTGATAATTTTGATGGCAACCTATATACAGGCTTTGATTTTGGGGCATCTGTTAACAAGCACGTAGGCAAAGTAAGTTTAAACTTTGGTGCTAATGGTACATATACTCAAAATAAAGCAATAAAGCGAAGCGAGGTTTATGAATGGTCTTATCAAACAAGAATTAATAAGCCTTTAGATGGTGTATGGGGGTTAATGACCGATGGATTCTTTATGAATCAAAATCAAATTAACACCAGTGCAACGCAAACGTTTGGAGCTATTAAAGCTGGTGATATAAAATATATTGACCAAAACGGAGATGGTAAAATTGATAATAACGACATGGTATTCCTGGCACGTACAACTCCTTCATTTATATTGGGGTTACACGCTACAGCCAAATGGAAAAACTTTACTTTGTTTGTGTTGGCAAACGGAGCGTTTGGAGGCAGGGGTAACAAAAATAATGATTATTTCCGCGTTCGTCAGGAAAGGAAGTACTCTGAGGTTGTTAGAGACAGAACCGTTATTAATACCAACGGTGCAGGCGAATGGGAGGTTACCCAGTTAGGATCCTATCCACGTTTAACTACAGGAAGCGGCGATAACAATTTTAGGGATTCTCAGTACTGGCTTTATGATAACAGCTTTATCAACTTAGCTAAAGTGCAATTATCATATGATTTTCCTGGCACAATATTCAAAAGTAAAGTTGTAAAAGATATGGGAATCTATGTTAGTGGATCTGATTTATTGACCATTGCTAAAGAGAGGAAAATTCTTCAAACAAACATTGGTGCTGCACCCCAGGTACGCTTTTTTAACCTTGGGCTAAAAGCCACATTGTAAAACATTCATTTAAATTATATATATATATGAATAATAAATCAATAATAGTTTTACTATTAATAATTGTTTTTACTGCGGGTTGCAAAAAAGATTTGCTTGACCCTGCTAACGAAAATATTCGTAATAAAGACATCATTTATAGCGAGCCTGGATTTGCTTCGGGTTTGCTTACCAATGGATATCTAAGGTTGCCATACGATGATTTTTTGTATACTTTAAATGATTTTGCCACTGATGATGCAGTATCTAACGATCCGTCAAATCCATACTTTGCCTTAGCTACAGGGCAGTGGAGAGCAGATAACAATGCTTTTGATATATGGGCACGAGCACATAATGCTATACTTTATCTAAATCTTATTTTGGCCGAAGCGGATAAAGTTAAATGGGCTGAAGAGGAACAAGCAGCCAAACTATTTAAAATACGCATTAAGGGAGAAGCACATGGCTTAAGAGCAATTTTTATGTATTTTTTACTGCAGGCTCATGGGGGCGTAGTGGGTGGCCAATTGATGGGTTTGCCTTTGTTAACTAAAACATCTGAAGACATCGAAGACTACAATTTACCACGTGCAGGTTTCAAAGAATATGTAGATTTTATTTATAAAGATTTGCAAACCGCTGAAGATTACCTGCCTGCCGATTATAATGATTTGAATGTAAATTCAGGCGTAATACCTGCAAAATACGCAAGTCAGGGAATTACTTCAATAGCTAGTTATAATAGGGTAATGGGATTGTTTTTTAGAGGTAGGGTAAGTGGGCGTATCATAAAAGCGTTTCGTTCAAGAGTATCTTTATTAGCTGCAAGCCCCGCATTTTTAAATGGCGAAGGTAATAGTTGGCAAAAAGCGGCAGAATCAGCCGCAGATTTAATTAACTCAAATAATGGTATAGCTGGCATGCCTGCAAATGGTTGGACATTTTATAATAACACAGCTGATATAAATGCTATAAGTAATGGCTCAAACCCTAGCGAAATAATTTGGAGGGGTCGTACTGTTACGCATTCAAATATAAGTAGTACTATAGAGAAACAGCATTTTCCGCCAACTTTATTTGGCAATGGACGACTAAACCCAACACAAAATCTTGTAGATGCTTTCCCTATGAAAAATGGATATCCAATTACGGATTTGGCAAATTCTGGATATAGCACCACAACACCATATAAAGATCGTGATCCGCGTATGGATGCGTATATCGTTTATAATGGTAGCAAATTTGGTCCGTCAAATGTAGTTATTTCAACAGTTAGCGGCAATGACGGTGTTGGTGTGTTGGCAACCTCAACCGTTACAGGGTACTATTTACGAAAACTACTTAATCAAACAACTAACTTAAACCCCGCAACACCTGCTACCAAGCAGATGTATGTATCTCGTTTACGTTATACAGAAATTTACCTAAACTATGCCGAAGCGGCTAATGAAGCTTACGGCCCAGATGGTACAGCGCCGGGTGCTAGTTACTCTGCACGCGCAGTAATAGCAGCAATTCGTAAACGAGCGGGTGTAGGGGGTACTAGTGATCCGTACCTTGCCTCACGAGTTTCTAAAGATGCGATGCGAGAGCTTATCAGAAATGAGCGTAGGTTGGAACTGTGCTTTGAAGGTCATCGTTTTTGGGATATACGCAGATGGAAATTGCCAATTGCAACGCTTAATGAACCAATAAGAGGTATAGCAGGTAAAAATTCAAGCGGCCAGTCCATTTATGATTTTACCGGTCCATTTACCATCGAAAATCAAAAGCGGGCTTTTCAAAGTTACATGTATTATGGGCCAATCCCTTATTCAGAAACGCTTAAATGGTCTAATTTGCCACAAAATGATGGGTGGCGATAATTTATATTTAACAAACAGAAAATGAAAAAGTTATTTTTTTGCTTAATCGTCATATCGGCTTTTTTATCATGTAAAAATGCCGAAAGAGAATTTCCTGATAGTGATAAGAGTGTAGTTTATTTTTCATATCAATACCCGGTACGAACAATTACAATGGGAGAAGATATATTTGATACAAGCTTGGATAATCAGCGTAAATTTATAATCATGGCTACTTGGGGTGGGGGCTATACTAATAAAAAGGATGTGGTTATAGGTTTTGAAGTAGATCCTAGTATTGCAGCAAACGTAAATTATAAAAATGGTGGCGAGGTAAAAGTAATGCCTTCTAACTATTACACTTTAGCATCAAACAGAATGATTATTCCAAAAGGTTCTGTTAGCGGTGGGGTTGAAGTGCAATTAACAGATGCATTTTTTAACGACCCATTAGCAATTAAAAGAAACTATGTAATACCATTAGTTATGCGAAGTGTGGACGGAGCTGATGTTATTTTACGTGGTCAAACACAACTACAAAATCCTAATAGAATTATAGCTTCCGATTGGAGTACGGTTCCAAAAGATTATGTTTTTTATGCTGTTAAATATATAAATACGTGGGATGCCAATTATTTAAGACGTGGTTTGGATTTAGTAACAACTGCTGGTGTTACAGAAAAAGTAATTAGACATCAAACTTATGTTGAGAGTGATGAAGTGAAAAAATTAAATACACTTTCCCTTTCAAATTTGGAAATGCCATTAACGTTTAAAAACGCTAGCAACGTAAATGTACCTGTATCGTTACAACTTCAATTTGATAATACAGGTAAATGTGTAATAACTTCTTTAACACCCTCTGTTACAGCTACCGGTACTGGCCAATTTGTTAAAAGAGGGGAAAAGAAAAGTTGGGGCGATCAAGATAGGGATGCACTATACCTTAATTACGATGTAACCGTGGGTACTAAACAATATAGCACAAAAGATACATTGGTTGTAAGGGATAGAGGAGTAGCGAAAGAAACATTTGAGGTTATTCCGAAATAACCTATCAGTGATTAGGTACAAATAATAGTATTTAAAACCCTCTAAATTAATTTAGAGGGTTTTATTTTATAGCGCTTTTGGTACTATAATTTGACAGGATTGAGGGTTTAACCATTTATCACGCTCTTGTTATAAATCCTGATAATGGAATTAAGAATACCTACTGGCTCAAATAAGATAATAAAATGATTTTCCATAATTTAGCATTATTAGTTATTGATAGTTAACTGCATTGATAAAAAATCTAATTTATTTATAATGGAAACGATAAAAACTCCTATAACTGGAAAGGAAAATATTAAAGATGTAGAATCTCCTCAACTGAGAGCATTGATATCTTTTGAGAGCATTGATATCTTTCCAGTTAGTGATCCTGGCAGGGCTCGATCCAGGTAACCAAATTTTCCTTCCTGATTGACCCTCAATATTTTGTGCGTTCGGCATTATTTAGTACATTTGAATGTTTATGGTAAAGCACTAAAACGCCCACCAAGGCGGGATGGTATCATCATAAGTAACTGAAAATAAGTTAGAAACAAAGAGATCATCATAGCCCAGGTGGGCGCACAAAGTACACCCGTCTACACCTAAAACCCCTTAAATCAGCGATTTAAGGGGTTTATTTTTATACCTGCCTGTAAAGCGTTTATGACGCTGCCTTGATTTAGCTTAACGGTAATGAAAAATAAAAGGTTGAGCCCTTATCAAAGTCGCTTTCCGCCCAAATTTCGCCACCATGTAGAGTAATGATTTCTTTGCTCAGATAAAGGCCAATACCAAAACCGGAAATATGGCGGGTATTGTTAGTTTCGGCGCGGTAATACCGGTCAAAGATATGGGCAAGATCGTCTGGTTTAATACCCATTCCTTCATCTTTCACGCTAACGATTACCTTATTGTCTTTGAGGTTGCAATGGATATTGATCAGCTTGCCTTTTGGCGAATATTTGATGGCGTTACTGATGAGATTGGAAATAACCGAAGCAATCCTATCCCGGTCGCCGTTAACGGTTATATGGTCACAATCTTCCAGGTTAAAGCTATGGCTGGTAACCGTCAACCGGATTTCTTCCAATATTTCGCGCAGTAACTGATCCAAGTCAAACGTTCGTTTATCGATTAAAAGCTTACCTGCCTCTAGCCTGGAAACATTCAGGAAACCATTGATCATTGCGGCCATCCGTTTGGCTTGCTGATTCGCTTTTTCCATGGCTTCGAAAAAGACCCTGTCATCCTGCTGCGAAAGTTTCCGTTGCGCCATCTGAATAATAGCAGTCAGTGAGGTTAGAGGCGTTTTGAGTTCATGGCTCACCATGCCGATAAAGTCGTTTTTGCGCTGTTCTTCCAGTTTTTTTTCGGTGATGTCGCGGGCGATCTTTGATAAACCGATGATCTGGCCCTGTTTGTCCATAATGGGAGAAATGGTAAGAGAAACATCCAGCAATCGCCCGTCTTTGGTCAGTCTCTTAGTCTCGAAATGATCCACCCGTTCACCGGTACTTAAGCGGGCGAGAATGCCCGGTTCCTCCTCCTGTCGGTCTTCCGGAATGATCTTATATATAGTTTGCCCAATCATCTCTTTTTCGGTATAGCCGAACATCCTTTCGGCCGCAGCATTCCAGCTGGTGATGACGCTTTCCAAGGTTTTGCTAACGATCGCGTCATCTGATGTTTCCACAATAGTGGCCAGCTTGGCACTTTTTTCCTCAGCTTGTTTGATTTCGGTTATATCCAGTGTGATAATCAGGCCAGAATCTATTTGATCATCGTCGTTTTTAAGTGGCACGAAATGGACGAGATAAAACTCACCGGTTTCGGTTTTCCGTTCCACCGAAAACTTTTCGCCGGCCAAAACCCGGTCATATAAAGGCCTGGCAATTTCATAGCGTTCAGGCGAGATTTCCGATGGATGTTTGCCTTCATAATTGTGCCGGTCATAACCCAGCTTTGTCATTATATCGCCCTCAATCGTTAAATAGCGATGGCTCCTGTCGATCACAATTATCAGCGATCCGGGAATGTTCAGGGCAATGGAGCGGAAAAGCTTTTCGCTTCGTCGAAGTTCTTCCTGAGTTTTCAGTAGTTCCTCATTGGTTGTAGCCAATTCTTCATTGGCGGCTACATATTCTTCGTTGGTAGCGGCCAGTTCCTCATTGATAGCGGCCAATTCTTCACCCAGTTCTGTATTTTCTAATATCCAGATCGCTATCCGCGTCACCTTATTTTGATTATTCCTAACAGGTGTATAAACCAGGGTAGTGGGTACCACCGCTTTCTTCCCGTCGCGCAGCCGCAGGACAGCTCCTTGATCAGCTTGATAGGACCGGCCTTCGCCAACCATCTTAATAGCCAACTCTTCACCAGGCCTTGTCACCGCAAATATCTCTTTGTAAGACTTTCCGGATAGGTTCTCCCCCCATCGGTTGATCAGTTTTAGCAGATGGAGATTCACTGTTTCGATGGTTAAGCTTTCCGCATCAAGTATACAAACCCCCACGGGTGCATGATGGATAACGGGATATTGATCTTCTGCACTATTGGTCGTCATGTGGTATTAATAATCTCTTAAGGGTAAAGATATTAGGTTAAATACAAATTTAAAACCTCAAATGTTTGAGTGCTAATATAAAAACGGCAGATACGTTTGCACAGAATACGATAGAGTAGGTCCAAGTTAAAACTTTATATAACTACCAATTATATATATATATGAAACCGATGTGATTATGCTTAATTTAAGCTTTAACCTTAACAATTGAGCATAATCAAAACTATGGTCAATGGGTTTGGCGATAAAGAATTTAGTAAACCAATAGTTATTACAAAATAGCAGTATAAAAAGGTTGCGTACTTATTTTAACGGTTAATAAGTGTCATGTATCATGTAGTTTAACTATCTAAATAGCTAAACTACATGATATTATTAACGATATTAAATTTGCTCTGCTACCATAATGTCTTCAGTATTAACCGGTGCCTGAGCGACACGCTTGCCTATCATATTACTTACCCTATACATCAAAATTATACCCAATAATGATACCCCTACTATAACATAGCCTACGATATCATAATGCTCCAGCGGGCTAAATTTGGTTTTTTGTACTACTATCATACCCGAAACAGCGGCCGCCACGCCACCTGCAATTTGTTGTAATGACGCATTAATACTCATAAACGCCCCCCTGTCGGCCATGTCAGGAACGGCACTGGTTAAGGCTACTGATGGTACCATGCGACCCATAATGCCCATCATCATTACAATATTGAATATAATAACCAGCCAAAAAGGGATGTTAGATTGATTGGTATACAATACACATACCACCATCATCCATACAGAAGCAAAAGCGAATATTTTAAACTTACTTATTTTATCACTTAATTTACCTATTACTGGCATAATAATTAACGAACATACGCCTGATACCATAAATAAAACTGGTAAACGTTCAGGAGTTACGCCCAGGTTATTGATAGCGAATGCACTACCAAAAGGCATCATCATAAAACCGCCTATTGATAGTAGGGCAGTAGCCGTAAAACCAATCCTATAGTCGCGTTTGACAACTGTTGACCATAAATGAGCGACCACCGAACGGTCATGTTGTAATGCCAAATGCTCCCTTACAGGCTGCATTTTTAACAATATAATCACTGCAACAATTAAGGCTATTCCGGCGGTTAACATAAATGGTGCTTCCCATCCCCAAAAATTAGCTAACCATAAACTTATAGGTACACCTAAAACCTGGCTGGCACCAAAACCCATCTGTAAAAAGCCCATAACCCTGCCGCGTTGCTGCAAGGCAAACAAGTCGGTTACAATAGCCATAGATATGGAACCTATAACGCCACCAAACAAACCGGTAACAATTCGCGCAGCTAATAAAAAAGCATAACTATGTGCTAATCCACATGCTATTGTACCAACAATAAAGCCTGTGTAGAAGAAAAGCAAAAGCTTTTTACGGTCATATTTATCTGCAAAGCCTGCAGTAAGTAAGCCTGATATACCGGCGCTAAATGCATAAGCCGATACAGCTGCACCAAACTTTGCCGGGGTAAGACTTAAAGATTTCATTAGCATATCACCAAGTGGCGACATGATCATAAAATCAAGAATGACGGTGAACTGTGTCATCGCCAGCATAAAAATTACTATTTTTTGATAAACGGTGAAGGGTATTGATGTTGTATTGCTCATAAGTGTTAAGTTAATTCACAGCATTCATAACCGTGATTAGTAATTAGTTTGATGATAACATGATGTTGTAAAGTATCTGATACGATGCGTAAAACCCTATCACAATCTTCGCAGTCAATATGCCAATTGTGTATACCGGCTTCTTTTAGCAATTTGCCTAGTGCTTTCTTATCCTCCTCTGTTACAAAGTTTGTTTTAAAGAGTAATATATTATCTAAATCGGCCATACTTAATTTTTTAATGCTTTAATTACCAGATCAAATGTTGCCCATAATAATTCCTCGGTCATTTCAAAGGGTTTACCGGTTATACTGCGGCCCTCCTGATGAAAACGTATTAACGAGTAAAGCGGAGCATATGCTACAGACCAAAATACCTCAACCGGCATTGTATTAATCTCGCCGCGTTTTATCGCGTTATCCACAAACGCGGTTACTTGTTGTTTAAATTTGCTCATTACCTCGCCCATAAACTGGTCATGATAGGATGAACTTCTTAATTGGTCAAAAAAAAGTGCTACTGCAGGGTTATTCATTATATGATTGTACCTGTTTCTCCATTGCGTGCGCAAGCCTGTTTCAAAAGATGATTCAGGATCAAAATCTTTAAGCATAGCATCAGCGCCTTTTGCTCCTTCTTCAATGGCAATGTTCATAATAAGATCATCCTTATCTTTAAAATATATATATAAGGTAGCCACTGATATATTACAAACTTTAGCCAGCTTGTTCATACTAAAGCCTTCTAAACCGTATTTACCCATGGTTTCTATCGCTTTTTGTTTTACAAGCTTTTCTTTATCAAAGTTTCTCTTTCGCATATACAAATATATAAATGAATATTCATTCTTTTATATATTTATGTATCAAATTTATTACATGTCCGATTTGAAAAAAAAGAGGGAGCGGATTTATAAACATCTAATTTTTTAGTTATAAATGTAAATAATTGATTATTAAGATAATATATATCAATTTATTTGGATAATAAGGGAGGGTGTAAATTTTACACCTAGATGAAATTTGATTTCGTAACTCATTGTAAATATAAACTGATTGTTTAAATTGCTGTGATTTTTAGTCGGGAACACCCGATCAATAATCATTTTATTACCAAGTTTTAACCTATTAATTATATTCTATGACCAACTCATCTTGATCCGTCAATGGTATTCTCCATTGTAAAAATCGCCTATGGGCGAACACTCATTAAATAACCATTTTATAAACCAAATTTCAAATTATGATTCTTTTTACTTTTAAGAATGTATTATCTCTCATCAAACCGCTTGGGAAAAGTATTCCTAAAGCCGTTATGTTATTGGGAGCAATTACCCTGCTTTGCAGTAGCATAACCTACGCGCAAGGACAAACACGCCGGGTAACAGGCCTAGTTACTGATGTCAATACGGGTGAAACCTTAATTGGTGCCACAGTAGCAGTTAAAGGCAGAGCCGCTGTTACTCAAGTTGACGTTGCCGGTAAATTTGCATTGGATGTACCGACCAATGCTGTTTTAGTAGTAAGATACGTAGGCTACACAGATTTAGAGGTGCCTATAGAAGGCAAAACAACACTTGATATTAAACTAGCAAGAGTAACCAAAGACTTAGACGAAGTTGTAGTTACCGGTTTTGGTTTAACCACCAAAAAGGCTACACTTGCCGGAGCGGTTTCACAACTTGGTGGTGAAGAACTGTCACACTCAAAGGCAACTTCAGTTTCAGGTGCATTGGCAGGTAAAGTTGCGGGTGTTAACTTTAGACAAAATAGCGGTAGGCCGGGTGCTACTCCAAATATACGTATACGTAACTTTGGTGCCGATCCTCTTATTATTATTGATGGTACAAGACGTAACATGGATGCCTTTGACGCCCTTGACTTTAATGATGTTGAATCATTAAACATATTAAAAGACGGTTCGGCTGCTATTTACGGTTTTGATGCAGAAAACGGTGTAATAGTTGTAGTAACCAAAAGAGGTAAAAAAGGCCAAAAGCCAACTTTAAGTTTTGATAGCTATTATGGTACGCAAACTTATGCTAATTTTGCTAAGCCTGGTGATGTAAAAAGTTATATCAGAGGTATAGTACAAAGCGAAACTTACGGTAACGGTGTAACAAGTTTTCCAAGAACTATAACCCCAGCCATCTATGATAAATTCATGAATGGCGAACCGGGTTATGAAGGATTTGACTGGTATAAATATATATATAAGAGTGCACCACAAGCTCAGGCAAAGATCTCAGTTTCAGGCGGAACAGAAAACTCAGACTATTATATTGCTGCAACTACATTAAATCAAGGTGTAGCCTTGCGCGATTTTGGTGATGGTTTTAAACGCCAAAACATACAAGCCAATTTTAATGCAAATATTACCAAGCGTGTTAGATTTGGTATGCAAATGAATGGATACTGGTCAAAGCAATCAAATACCAATGTTAATGGCGATGATTTTGGCTGGCAGGCCGAAGCGCCATATCGTAATTTACCGGTACTACCGGGACCATCTCCAGCGTATAGTCAACCTATCTCAGGGCCGTATATTAATGGCAATCCTTTGTACCCTACAAATTCATCTCCTTCTGATCCGCAGTACGCCTATGGTCAGGTAACTCCTGAGCTATCAGGAGTAGCATCAACCACCAGGAGGAATGTTTCAATAACCGGTACTTTAGAAGTAGACATTTTAACCGGCTTAAAGGCACGTATGTTGGCCAACTACTCATTCCTGAGTAATCAGCAGGATTCACGCCGTTTATCACCTACATTATATGTATTGAGTACAGCTGGTAACATTGATCCGGATACATATGCGCCGACACGTAGTGTTGATCACACTTTTACAAATACTGACAACTCTTCACTCCAATTTCAGTTAGAGTATAAAAAATCTATTGGTAAACACAATTTCCAGGTGAATGTCAATGAAGAGAGCACGCTGCGTTATTCGCCATCTATAAGGTTACAAGGTATACCACCGGCAAATAACATTGCTTATATACCAGGTCCTAGTACTACCTTTACTAGTACTATAAATGATGACATTAGTACATATTCACCAAACCAAGGTTATCAGGTAAGGGTAAATTATGACTATGCGGGCAAATACATTTTAGAGGCTTTTGGACGTTATGATGGTTCACAGCTTTACAGACCTGAGCAAAGATGGGGATTCTTCCCGGGCGGGGCAGTAGCTTACCGTATCTCTCAGGAAGATTTCTGGAAAAAGAGTCCGGTTCTTAGCATCTTCAATGATTTTAAAATTAGGGGATCATATGGTATTGTAGGTTTCAATACTTCAAATAACTTCCTAACGGGTTATGATTATGCTGTGACAGTAAACAATGTTGTACAACAAACTGTACTAAACGGTACTATTGTTACCGCATCTCAGGTAAAAGGCTCTCCATCTACATCGCTAACTTGGGGACGTGTATATTCAAGTGATGTTGGTATTGATATGAGCTTGTTAAATAGCCGCTTAAGTATTACTTTAGACTATTTTAACAAAACCCGTACAGGTATTCCGGCAAACAGAGGGGTAACCTTACCTGCTTTAGTAGGCTTTCAGCCGGGTGATGAAAACATAAACACCGATAAAAATCGTGGTGTTGATGGTAGCGTTGCGTGGCGTGACCGTGTTGGTGAACTAAGTTATGGCATAACCGGTAGCTTTAGCTATGGCAGAAGTATAACCGGTTTCCGTTACAACCAGATCTTTAATAGTGACTATGACCGCTTTCGCAATAGTGGCGTAGATAGATTAGGTGGCGGACCATTTCAATACACAACTATTGGACAATTTCAAAGCTGGGACCAAATACAGAATTATCCGGTTGATATGGATGGCAGGGGTAACGTTACCCAGAGACCCGGCGACTTTATATTTAAAGATACAAATGGTGATGGTGTAATCAATTCTCTTGACCAGGAAAGAGTGACCTATCAAGTAAATGGTGGCCAAAACGGTGACGGTGTCCCAATATTAAGTTTTGGCTTTGGTGTTAACGCAAACTATAAAGGGTTTGACGTTAGGGTTGATTTTACCGGTGGTTCAATGTTTACGTTCCAACAGTCGTCTTCGGGCTTTAGCAGTGCTAATGGCGCCTATTTGCGCGAGTGGTTACCAAACCGAAACACATCACAGTTTTTATTTGATAACTCGAGCTATTATTCTGACATATTTGACAGAAATAGCCCTATCATAGTTGGTAAGTTCCCACTGCTTTTACAAACAAATCCTGCGCCTAATACAAATTTTGATCACAACGGATATCAAACCAATATTACCTATGTTAAAGTACGTAATATAGAAATAGGTTATACAATACCATACACTGTTGTGAAACCTTTGGGCATAACTAATTTAAAGGTGTACGTAAGCGGCCAAAACGTGTATTCGTTTTCAAATATGCCTGGCAAATTTGATCCTGAACTTTCAAATGGCAGCGGTGGTGGATTACCAAACCCTAGGGTTTTAACCGCGGGCGTTCAAGTTAAATTCTAAAAAATAAGAACATGAAAAATAAATTTTTATACAGTCTATTTGCACTCTTTTTAATAAACACCGTGTTTATTGGATGTAAAAGGGACCTAACGGTTGTTCCGAACAACCTGTTAGAAACAGAGGATGTTTATACCGATAAAGCCTTGATCACTTCGGTGTTGGCGCGATTTTATGGCCAAATTAATGGTGGAAACGCAGCTTCTGGCTGGGGCGCAAGTAACGCCACTGATGAGAATATTCAACAAGATCCTGATGATGCGGTAAATAACAGGGGCGGGGCTTCTGCTCAGCAAGTTTCCTTTGCCAATGATAGGTACAGGGCCTTTGATTATGGCTTGATACGCAGGATAAACCAATTTTTACAAGGCATACGGTCTGATGCTTCAAAAAAGTCAATGACTCAAATTGATAATGACTTCTATGAAGGACAAGCTTTATTTTTACGTGCCTGGACTTTTTTCCACATGGTAAAATCTTTAGGTGGCATGACCATTGTAGGTGATCAGGTATTTGATTTTTCAGGCTCTGATGTAACGCCACTGCTGTTGCCACGCAACTCAGAAGCTGACTGTTATGATTATATCTTGGCTGAGTGCGATAAAGCTGCCGCTAAGTTGACTGCTCCTGTTACCTATAGTGCAAACCAAACTATTAGACCGGGTGATAATATTAACGCTTCTTTGGCTAATAAATGGGCATGTTTAATGCTTAAAGCGCGTGCTGCTTTAACCGCGGCTTCCATTGCTAAATGGACTACTCCTGGTGACCCGCTTATGACCAAAACGGATAAATTTGGCACACAAACTCATGGTATCCCTGCAAGTAAAGCTGATGCTTATTACAAGACGGCTTTTGATGCTGCTAAAGCAGTTATTGATGGTGGTGCTTATTCAATAATGACAGGTGGCGGTCCTAATGATGTTGTAGGCGCACAAATGGCATTTCAAAATGCGATAAATAAAAAAGCTGGTAATACCGAAGTAATATGGGCAGCTGATCGTAAATTACCTAACATAAATACCCCTTGGAGTGCTGTTGATGGTCCTGTAACCCATACAGAATCAGACGCTAGGGGTAATCAATTGGGTGCCGGTGCTGAGTTTGTTGAATCGTTTGAGGATAGAGTAGCTGTTGGAATAGGTCCCCAAGGTATAAAAACCAGGACCGGTGGGGGCGATGCAATTAATGTAACTCCTGCAGTGCTTGCTTCTACTACACCAATTGCGTATGACTTGAATGATTTAGACCCAACTCATCCAACTAGTAATCCATTTTATAGAAAAGATACCCGTTTATATGCATCAGTTATATGGCCCCAGGCTCAATTTAGAGGTACCGCGGTAGATCTGCGTGCAGGTGAGTGGCGTGGTCAATTAAATGCCGATGGTACTCTTTTAATGACTACTACCGGTTCTAATCCGTCCGCTCCAGCCCCTGCAGCAAAAAATACACCTTGCTGTCAACTTACCAGTATAAACGGGCCATATGAGAATGGTAGTCAAATTGTAAACAAAACAGGTTTTATACCCCGCAAATGGCTTGACGAAACACCTGGTTCTGCTACTGGTCCAAACTTTAGTGAGATGTGGATGATACGTTTCCGTTTGGCAGAAGCATATGCTATATGTGCTGAATCCGCTTTATTAAGTACTGTTGCGATACCAGGTGCTGCCCCTGCAGTTAGTTATATTAATGTTTTAAGAGCCCGTGGTTTACTTAACCCGCTTACCGCAGGTCAATTTGACTTTGACTATTTAAGAAGGGAATTACGCATTGAATTTTATTTGGAAGATCACCGTCTTTGGGATATGAATAGATGGAGACTGGCAGATTCATATTGGGATGGTGTAACCTGTTCAAAATGTTCGTTATATCCTAATGGTACGTCATTTCCATGGCAATTATTTCCTTACACTGTAAATATTGCAGGCAATCCTGGTGGTAATAACGGTAAATATGTATTTGAAAGAAAAAGAGCCTTCAGAAAGAGAGCTAATCCCAATTTCTTTGAAAGAAAAAGCTATTATTCAACTATGACTAAAAATAATGGTGTTGGTGGTCCTCTTCCTACTTGGTTAAATTTCAATCCAAATTGGGAAAGAAATCCAGGGGAATAATAAATCATAAAAAAAAATATTATGAAACAGAAAAATAAAATAACACTTTTAATAATATTGCTGGCTGCAGCAAGTATGCTTGTTCAATCGTGCGGTAAGGATAATATGAAATATCCCTCAGTAACATTAAAAGGGCGTTTCACTTACAATGGCCAACAGGTTGGATTATTACATACCTCACCTGATATTATCAGCGGAAATAGCAACGGTGCTACGATGGGTTTTCAGCAAATAGCAGGGGCACAAAATGTATATGGTGTTAACGAGGTTTGGGTTTATACCAAACATGACGCTACCTTTGCCGCTAAATTTTTTAATGGTGACTATCTGGCTAGAACGATACCGGCTAAAGCGCCATTTGAAGACTTTAGCAAAAGGCCTGTTACAGTTAATGGGGATACTGATCTTGGTAATATCGAGGTGGTACCTTATTGGTGGATGACTAACCTGGCAACCACGTTTACTGGTGGTACTGGGGGCGCTACCGGCGTTTTTACAGCTACGTTTAACCTTACTAGACCTTCTACGCAAGCGGGAAGAACTTTACAGTACGTAGCTATATATCTTAGCCCAACTGATTTACCAGATGTTGCTTCCGCTTCTCAGGGTGCCATAGTTAGCTTTAATGCTGGTACAAATGCCGGGGGTATAGTAGTTCCTGCTGCTGCAAGTAATGGTGGTGCTGTTACTGTTAAAGTTGATTTAAGTACACTTACTACTGGCCAAAAGCAATTTCTGGCAGCCCAAGGTCCGGGTGGTCATATCTGGGCTAGTGTAGCTGTTAAAACCAACGGAATAACCGATGCGTTATATTCAGATGCGATAAAACTACAGTAATATAATAATTACTACACGTTACATTTAAAAGCCGCCCCGTATTACGGGGCGGCTTTTTTATTTAAAGTACCTTTAACGTTGTGGTTTATAGGTGATAATTAAAAATTTCAAATCAATTATTATAATACTTTATACTCTTTTTGATTAGATCTGTTTTTTTTAACTGGTAGTATATTGTTGATATATCATAGTATTAAATTAAAAATTGATACAATACTGTCAGCTTTTGATAAAAAAGGATAAGTAGATATTTATATATTTGATTATATAATCCCTAAATTACACCAACTACAATGTTAAGATCATTTTTAAAGGCAGTAATGTGTTTTACTGTAGCTTATCCGGCAGTTTGCAGTGCGCAAACATATCAGTCAACAGCTTTAGGGGCGAAAGCCGTAATTAATAACCAAACAATTGAGGTGCAATTTTACAGCCCCGATATTGTTAGGGTAATAAAAACACCGGAAGGCCAGGCATTAAATAAGGAAAGTTTATCAGTTATAAAAAAGCCCGAACAAGGTCAATATCGCGTTAGCAAAACTGGTAATTTACTTGATATACGAAGTGTAAAACTTAAAGTTAACCTTGATCTTAAAACAGGTGTATTAACCTATATAGCCAATAACGGGGCGGTTCTTTTAAGAGAGAAAGCGGACGGTTCTTTATTTAAGCCATTTGACGATGCGGGCAGTAAAACCCTTACCGTGTCGCAAGCATATGTTTTGGATAATGACGAGTCTATATACGGGCTAGGGCAGCATCAGCGCGGTAATTTAAACCAGCGCAACCAGGTATATAAAAATATGATACAGGGTAATACCGAAGATGTGGTTCCCTTTTTTCAGTCAGTAAAGGGATACGGCATTTTTTGGGATAACTACTCGCCAACTACATTTAGTGATAAACCTGGCGAAACATTATTTAGCTCTGACGTAGGCGAGGGGATAGATTACTACTTTATGAATGGGGGCACCGCTGATAATGTTATTGCCCGTATGCGCGAGTTAACAGGGCAGGCGCCTATGTTCCCCTTATGGACATTTGGTTTTTGGCAAAGTAAGGAGCGATATAAAAGCCAGGATGAATTGGTGAGTGTAGTAAAAAAATATCGCGACTTAAAAGTTCCTTTAGACGGTATTATACAGGATTGGCAATATTGGGGTAATAATTACTTATGGAATTCTATGGAGTTTTTAAATGTTGATTATAGTAACCCTAAAAAAATGGTGAGTGATGTACATCAGTTAAATGCGCATATGATCATTTCTATATGGTCATCTTTTGGGCCTCAAACCAAACCTTACCGTGACATGAAGGCTAAAAATATGCTGATCGATATTAATACCTGGCCCGAGTCTGGTTCGGAGTTATGGCCACCTAAAAGGGATTATCCTTCGGGTGTAAGGCCCTACGACGTTTATAACCCTGAGGCTCGTGATATTTATTGGAATTATTTAAATAATGGCATATTCTCAGTTGGGGTAGATGGCTGGTGGATGGATTCTACAGAACCTGATCACCTAAGCCCTAAGCCAACCGACCTTGATTTGAAAACTTACATGGGATCGTTCAGAAAAGTACGCAATGCTTATCCTTTACTAGGGGTTGGAGGTGTATATGATCATCAGCGTGCAACTACTTCTGATAAGCGGGTATTTATTTTAACCCGTTCGGCATTTGCCGGCCAGCAGCGTTATGGTGCTCAAACATGGTCGGGTGATATTACCTCTTCGTGGGAGACCTTAACCAAGCAAATACCTACCGGACTTAATTTTTCACTAAGTGCTTTACCTTATTGGAACGCTGATATTGGTGGATTCTTCCTGACTAATTATAGGAAAAAACTAGAAGATCCTGATTACCGCGAATTATATGCACGGTGGATGGAGTTTGGTGCTTTTACACCAATGATGCGTTCGCACGGTGCTGATGCTCCAAGAGAGATATACCAGTTTGGCAAAAAGGGAGACAAAGTTTATGATGCTGCAGAGAAAGCTATTAACATGCGTTACAGGCTTTTACCTTATATATATTCTGCATCATGGGATATAACTTCTCATCAATCAAGTATGATGCGTGCATTATTTATGGATTTTGCTGCTGATAAAAATGTATGGAATATAACAAACGAATATATGTTTGGTAAATCCATATTAGTAAACCCGGTAACTAAATCTATGTATGTAAAATCTCTGGGAAATAACAATAATGTGGAAGATTTTAGTACTGTGAAATCTCAGGAAACTTATTTACCTGCGGGCACATCATGGTATGACTTCTGGACGGGCGAGAAACTAGTGGGTGGCAACAAAGTAACCAGGCAAACTCCTTTAGATATAATTCCATTATATATTAAAGCGGGATCTGTTATACCTATGGGACCGTTTGTTCAGTATTCTTCTGAAAAAAATTGGGATAATTTAGAGATACGAATTTATCCTGGTGCTGACGGTGACTTTACATTGTATGAGGATGAAAATGATAACTACAATTACGAAAAAGGGAAATACAGCGAGATCACCTTTCATTGGGATGATAAGAAACGCACACTAAGCCTTGCAGATAGGAAGGGTGAATTTAAAGGGATGTTAGATAGCCGTACCTTTAATATTGTTGTTGCCCCTGCCGGCATGGAGAATAATGTGGGTAATGGTAAAAATATTAAATACACAGGAAAAAAAGTAACAATTAAATTGTAATACATTATAATATGAAAATAGCTTCAATATGTTCGGCAGCAGTGTTATTTATTGCTGTTGGGGCCAATGCACAAATGATAGTTGATCCCAGTAAACCACTAACCAATAAACCAGAGGAAACAGAAATATTTGCGCCGCAGGCTCCGCTGCCAAAGGTTGTTAAAGCAGGTAAGTCATTTGATGCGCCACCATCAGATGCCATAATACTATTTGATGGAAAAAATCTGGATGAATGGGTATCCACCAGGGGTAAAACACCGGCTAAATGGACTTTGGCAGATGGAGCATTTACAGTTAATAAATCAGCAGGTGATATTGAGACTAAAAGAAATTTTACTAATTACCAATTGCATATTGAGTTTAAGGTGCCCGAAAATATAACCGGTGCAGGTCAATCTCGCGGTAACAGTGGCATATTTTTAGCCGCTACCAACGGTAAAGCCGGTGGTTATGAGATACAGGTATTAGATGGCTATAATAACGAAAATACAACCTATGTTAATGGTATGGTTGGCAGTATTTATAAAGAAGCTATTCCGCTGGCTAACCCTGCCCGCAAAGCCGGTGAGTGGAATGTTTATGATATTGTTTGGACGGCCCCTACATTTAACGCTGATGGTACCGTTAAAACCAAAGCCCGGGTAACCGCCTTTTTAAATGGTGTATTGGTACAGAATAATTTTGAAGTGCAGGGCGAAACCAATTACATTGGCAAGCATGAATATATTAAACATGGCCCGGCCCCTATAAAATTACAAGCTCATGGTGATAAAAGCGAGCCGGTAAGCTTCCGTAATATTTGGCTTAGAGAACTGTAGTTACTAGATAAGACTTTGTGCTTCGTCAGTTTCAGGATGCTTACAATCTGTAAATTTATGGATTGTAAGCATTTTTTGTTTTTTGTTGCCGATGATTATATTTAATGTAATACGATTAAATTTTAATGCTTTTTTACCTTACTTTGCGACTATTAAATACTGGTAAATAATAATGTTTTTATTGCAAAACAAGAAGGTAGTAATAACCGGTGCCGGAAGCGGCATAGGCAAAGCTATGGCTGTACTGTTTGCCAAACAGGGAGCCGAAGTACATATTATTGACCTAAATGAAGAACTGGCTAGCGCAACGGTTACAGAAATTAAAAATAATAGTTACAAAGCCGTAGCCCATCAATGCGATGTGTCCAATCATAAGGAGGTATTAGATGTATTTAAAAAAATCGGTGCGGTAAATATTCTAATAAATAATGCGGGCATACCACATATAGGCAAGGCCGATACTACAACTGAAGTTGATTTTGACAAGGTAATGGGTGTTATTGTAAAAGGTGCTTATAACTGCCTGTTTGCGGCTATACCGCAGCTTCGGGCAAGTGGGGGTGGTGTTATTTTAAATATATCGTCTGTGGCTGCGTTAGTGGGTATATCTGAAAGGTTTGTATATAGTACTGCCAAAGGTGCTATCAGATCAATGACGATGAGCGTGGCTAAAGATTATATCAACGAAAATATTCGCTGTAATTCTATATCCCCAGCACGTGTACATACACCTTTTGTTGATGGTTTTTTGCAAAAAAATTATCCTGATAATATAGAAGAGATGTTTGTAAAACTTTCAAAAACACAGCCTATAGGCCGCATGGCTACATCCGAAGAAGTAGCTACACTGGCCCTGTATCTTTGCAGCGATGAAGCATCTTTTATAACCGGAGTTGATTATCCTATTGACGGTGGTTTTACAACACTTAATAATTAATAAGAATTCTTAATATGAAATTAATACGATTTGGCGAGACCGGACAAGAAAAACCGGGAGTAATAATAAATGATGCCTGGTTTGATGTATCGCACCTGGTAGATGATTATAACGAGGCGTTTTTTGGTGGCGACGCCATTGGAAAATTAAAAAGCGATATACAAAAGGGTGGATTAACCGAGGTTAATAAAAGTACACGCCTGGGTTCGCCGTTAACTCGTCCGTCAAAAATTATATGTGTAGGGCTAAATTACAAGGATCACGCGCACGAAACCGGTGCTGCTATACCTACGGAGCCTATATTGTTTTTTAAGGCCACATCGGCCATTGTAGGGCCTAATGATGATTTGATCATCCCGAAAAATGCTAAAAAAACCGATTGGGAAGTGGAACTGGCTATTGTAATAGGCAAGAAAGCAAGTTATGTATCCGAAGATGATGCTTTGAGTCATATCGCAGGATATGTTTTGCACAATGACTATAGCGAACGAGAATTCCAGCTAGAACGCAACGGACAATGGGTAAAGGGGAAAAGCTGCGATACGTTTGCACCGATTGGCCCATTCATAGCCACACCTGATGAAATTGCTGATGTACATAATTTGAGGTTATGGTTAACCTTAAATGGAAAAACCATGCAGGATGGCAATACCAGTAATTTGATTTTTAACGTTCCTTATATGGTAAGTTATATAAGCCAGTTTATGACTTTATTACCTGGGGATGTTATCACCACAGGAACACCTGCCGGGGTAGGTTTGGGCCAAAAACCGGAACCTTTTTACTTAAAAGAAGGTGATGTTGTTGAGTTAGGTATTGAGGGCCTTGGCAGCAGCAAGCAACACGTTAAGTCTTATAAATAGTAAAAAATAAAGCACTGATAAATTTACTTATCAGTGCTTTAACTATTTTGAGCTACCTGGTAGCTTTATTTAGCAGGAGAATTATTCTTCTTGAAATAGTTGCTAAAATATAACATCTGGTAGCCTACAGCATTTGTCCAATAAGGCCAGTTGTGCGCACCCGGACGAACAATAAAATCATGCGGTATTTTAAGTGCTAATAATTTATCGTGCAGCTCAACATTTACTTTATAAAAGAAATCGTCTGTACCACAGTCAAAAATTATAGCTAATGAATTGGGTTTAAGTAAATCCAATTGGTTGGTAACAGTATATTTATCCCACGTTTCAGCATTATCTTTTAAGCTTCCCAGACGTTTAGCCATATCCCAGTTATTAGGAAAAGGCCTTATATCAACGCCTCCGCTCATACTTCCTGCCGCGCCAAATAGGTCCTGGTGCCTTATACCTAAATATAAACCACCGTGCCCGCCCATGCTAAGGCCGGTTATTGCCCTGCCACTACGGTTTTTAATAGTTTTATAGTTTTTATCAATATACGTAATTAGCTCCTTGGTTACATACGTTTCGTATTTGTAAGTAGGGTCAACGGGGCTATCCCAATACCAACTGGTGTTACCGCCATCGGCACATACAATCATTACATTATATTTATCAGCATAATCTGGTACACCGGTGGCTTTTTTTACCCAGTCAGTGTAGTTGCCGCTCGCTCCGTGTAGCAGATATACTACCGGGTATTGGCTGCCGCTGTTATAATTATCAGGTGTAATAACAATAGCCCTGATTTTTTTCTTCATAGCATCGCTATAGGTGTCAACGGTGTCAACTTTTGCAGCCTTTACGCTAATTGCAAATGCCGTTAAACACAGCAATAGTAATATGTTCCTTTTCACAAATTGGTAATTGATAGGTTTTAAATAAATAATCCCGGTTAATAATGGCCGGGATTATAAATTACATTTTATTGAGCACGAGTAAGTTTTAGGTGGGTTTTCTGGCCTTGGAACTCTGAGTTTATTACTGTAGAATCACCGTAGAATTTGCCTACTTGCGCCATTGCGGTTCCGTTAACATCCAGCGTGAAAGTAAAATCGCTGCCTTTTATTTTTCCATTTGAAATAGGCAGATCTCCCTGGTCGGTAGTAACAGCTCCGGTTAAGGTTTCACCGTCAACTTTAAACGTGTAAGTTAATGGAAGTTCAAAGTCGCCAAATTTTAAAACACCTTTCCATTTTCCGTTAAGGTCTGCAACTACAGCAAGGCAAACTACAAAGCTGCAAACAAGCAGCGTAATTATTGAGATCTTTTTTTTCATGATTTTTTTTATTTTTTAGGTTGACTAAAGTTAGAATTTTTTTTAAATTTTTAAGGAGAGTGCTTTAATAATATATCAGCACGAAAAACATCTTTGTTATTCGCATTAAGAGAGAATTAAAATCATTCATTATAAATTACCGCTCTCCATCTGTTGTGCGCCGTTCATCCAAAAGCGCAGTTGAGCGCTATTCGGCTCACCAGATTCTTTGAAATATTGCTTCAGGAATAGTTCTGAACTCGGTTTAAGAAATGCATTGGTACCCTTACCGTACTTTTTATAATAAATACGATAATTAAAATGGTCATATATATCTAGAATATGTGTGGCATAGGCCAGTGCAAGTTTTTTGTTTCCTTCAATAATGACCATATTTTCATCATTGTCATAAGAGGCTTTATGGCCAAGATTATGGCTGCCTGTAATTACTTTGCAATTTTTGGAAAACGGGTCAATTACCATGATTTTATCATGTATGATCGCGAAACCCGCCTTTAATATTTCTTTGATCCAGCCTTCAGGCATAACAGTGCCGTCGAAAGCCTGTGCTGAGCCAACCCGAAAATCCTCTTTAACGCGCTGTTTTTTTTCGCGTTTTGGTGGAACTTCATCCATCAGTTCGTAATAAAAACTTTCAGAGGCAGTATTGTTCGTGACCATACCCCGTACAAATAAATCTTTTTTAACTTTCAGCGCCGAGGCTGTCCAATTGGCTATGCATGGCGAACCCGGGTAAAAAGCCAGGAATAGGATTGCTTGCTGTGCGGAATTGATCGCCTCAACCACTTTTTCCATATCAGGTGGGCGTAGTTCGGTTGCATGATTGCTGGAACGTGCCTTTGGTGTATTAGGTGAGAACCAGCTCTGCAGGTTGATCCCGTCAACCTTTATTTTTTTTCCTTCACTATTCCATGTACGGAATCCCGCACCCTGTAGCGCAGTCTTTTTACTTCCTGCGCCAATCGTATCATCTTTTATTTGATGCCAGTAATCCCGATAGCGTTCGGCAAACTGCCTGTCCTCAATAACCATAGTATTATTGGATTGAGTGCATAGGCCTGTCGAAGTCCAGTTCGTTGAGCCGAAAAGCACTGCCTGTGGTATCCCGGCACTGTCTTCATATACCAGAAATTTGTTATGACCGATATGTCCATTCGGCATTTTACGTGCATAATGGTCAGCATTTGCCCTAATAAGTAGTTCTCTTGCGTCGTCATTGGTATCGATGTTGATCTCATTGTCAACTGTTTTTCCTTTGCGATTGACATGCGTCCCGCCTGTTGGGTCTTTGATTTTCGCGACAGAATTGGACAGTACTATGCTCAAACGATTGCCGAGTTTGCAAAGGCTTTCTATTAATTGCTCGTCATGTAGTTCATAAAGGCCAGCATAGATACGTCCTGAATCTTTTGCGCGGGCCATGAACTCTGTCAGGGCTTCAACCATATCGCCCGAAAGACTATCACGCAATTCGTTGTTGCCGGGGTATTCACCGACAATATCGCGGAGAGGGCGACTATCATTGTTTTTTTTGAGGTAATTAGCAATACGCTGAGTAGATATGATGCCCCTATTAAAATATGCTTTCATATTGTTGCCCACATTGGGTGAAATGGTAACCGGATCTGTGAGTAAAGGCAAATAAGTGGTCATGGGATGAACGTTACCTGGTGTGCCTTCCATCGGTACAATTTTATAGGTAAATGTCCTGTTTCCGCTTTCTTCAGCTTCCAGCCGCGCGTAAACGTCTTTCCAGTAAAATTTTTGAATGGGAAATTTTTCGGAAGACCTGTTGCCAGAGTCCTTTGTGTTTTCAAATACCGCCTTGTTCGGCAGCGCTTTGGCAACATTCTGATGATCGATACGGTAAATGGCGAATCCGATGCAGCCTACAGGTTTCTCGCCGAAGCTCCAAGCGATGGTTATAACATCGTTATTAGAAAAAGCAAATGCATTTTTATTCATTGTGATAAGTGATTAAGGTTTAACTACAAACTTGCTGATTGTCAGTTAAATTTACCGAAATGAATAGAATTTGCAAGCGATGCAAAGAAAAAAAAGAGGTATATATTTAATTCTTTTTTATTGTCATAGCTGCGATTGCAATAATCATAGTAAGTTATCAATCTTAAAGGTCGCAATGGTTAATCCGGTAATAGTCTCAATTCTGAATAGGATATGGAATTTAAACAAAAAGCGATGAGTATTGACCCATCGCTTTCACATTCATTAAAAATTAACTTGTTATAAGGTTTTAGGCGTGTACACTTTTATAACACCATCATTCTCGCTGCTTACTACTAATAAACTCTTTTTAGTAGGGCTGTTTTTAGCAGGTATAATTAATACACCTTCGGGTGCATCACCACATTTAAGCAGTTGCAAATAAGTAGGTTTAGTAGGGTCGGTTATATCATAAACAGCAACCGCATCGGCGCGTTCCATGCCCACAAAGGCTACTTTTTTATTACCTATTTTACCTATAGTAATACCTTCCGGTTCTGTAGATTTATCATCGCTGCGACCATCATCGTATACTCCGGCAGCAATGGTTTTTATGTCTAGCTCATTTTTGCTATCAAAAACCTGCGCGCCACTATTGCCATTCCATACACTAAATGATCGTGCACCTAATGAGTATAAAGCGTCAAAATCGCCATCACCATCAATATCCCCCAGGGTTTTGGTAATATTTAAGCGACCTAATTGTGCATCAGTTTTAAGGGTGCTTGCATTAGGGAAAGCGGTGGCATCTAAAGTTATGTCTTTAACACGCGAAACTTCAACAAACGCCGTATACTCGCGCGCATCACCTTCATTAGCGGTAAAAAGGTAAGGTACACCAATGTGTTCTGTAACTGCAATGCCATCAGGCATATAAATACCTTTAACATTCCATTTTTCAAGCGGTGTCCCGGTGTTTTTGTCGCTTGGGTCTATTTCATTTCCTGCTACATTGTAATCTTTAAAACCCAGCGGGAAAATATCAGTAATGGTTTTAGTGGCGATATTGATTTTTGCTATAGCGTTATTTTCCTGTAGTGTTACCCATGCCGTTTTTGAATCATCAGATATAGTAATGTATTCAGGTTCAATATCTTTAGCAAAGTTTAAACCCGGCCCAAAAATACGGAAGCCTTTAGCAACTAAAGCAGCCTTTTGTCCTTCAAACCCAGCAAAATCAAGCGTAGTTACTGCATAATTATCAGTTACTGATATGATAGAGACACTACCCACAGGGTCATTAGTATAAGTATCATTTGGTTCGCCTTCATTGGCTGTTAATATGTACTTTCCATCGTTTGAGAAGGTGATCATATCAGGTAAAGCTCCTACGGTAATCACTTTTATTTCGCTGTAGTCGTCTGTTTTAAAAACTGCCACTTTGCCATTGGCCTGTTTATCTACCGATTCAATTGCCGCGGCCAATTTACCATCAAAAACAGCTACACTGTTAACCGCGCCACCATAAGGCGCCATACTGATAGATTTGATAACTTTCATAGCACTAGGATCGCTAAAATCAATCACATCAATTTTATTGACAGTGCCATTGTTAACTACAAATAACCGTTTGGTGGTAGGGTCATAGGCAGATATTTCTGCGGCGCCAACATCACCAATGTCAATTGAGCCTACTTCGGCAAACGTAGCGGGGTCTTCGTTAATAAAAAAATCAGGTTCAGGAGTAGGTTCGGTCTTGTTTTTTTTGCAGCCAAATAATCCAATGGCCAGGATTAACATAAGTATATAATGTTTCATAGTAGTGTAGGGTAAGTAAGCCACAAAACTATGTATGGTGTGTTAAATCAATTTGGCATAGTAATTAAGTATTTGTTAAAATATATTGTAAATACGAAGTTTAAGTTGACATTAATTTAATTTAAGTATATACTAAAAATATACACTTTTCGTTATATACAATAAATCACACTAATGGGTTCAATATTATACTACACTATTATAAAAGCTTATGCAACACTTATGCAGGCATTATTAGTGCGTTGTACCCCTGTTCCTGTACGCATCAATTCAAGTTACGATTTCCATAAAAGTAGTAAAGACTTCATTAAGTAAGCCCCGGCCATACTTGGTTGGGGGCCAGTTCAACATCAATCGTTTTGCTGTCTTAATAAAACTTTACATCATGAAAAAATTTCGCTTCCCAAACCGGAAGGGTTACCTTTTTATATTTCTTTTTTTATTAAATGTTATTTCAGTGTTTATTGGTTTATTTACCGATAATGAATGGTTTATACTGCAAGGTATTTTACTATCATCCATTCAGTATTATATGTACGGTACAATTGCCAGGGAACGGGCCAGATAATTAGGTTAAGGTTGGCATTTCCTGAGGAAAGCTACGCTTATGGTTTTTGCCAACTATTTATTGTTTAAAGCGTTATAGTTAAAACTTTACTGCCATGAACGATAAAATATTAGCACAGCAATTTGCCCGTGAGTTACAGGCTGAGGCAACTGCTACCCGAAAATGCCTGGAACGCATCCCTGCCGAACTATTTGGCTGGAAACCTCACGAACGGTCAATGGAGTTGGGGTATTTAACCTTACTGGTTGCCGAAATACCCTTATGGATAGCTTTGATAGCGAGTGGCCCGGAAATTGACTTGGGGACCTTTAAACATATTGACGCGAAAACTACGCAGGACGTAGTGGATCATTTTGAAAATAATATAACCCGCGCTAAAGAGGGGTTGTTGGCTATGGAAGAAGGATCGATGGATAAACCATTTGACTTAAAAGCTAATGGACAAACTATTTATACTTCCAACAAAAAGAATCAGATATCATCCAGTATTAACCATTTGGTGCACCACCGTGGGCAGCTTACAGTTTATATGCGCTTAAATGATATTGCTGTACCATCAATTTATGGTCCATCTGCAGATGATAAAAATTTTAGTAGCCCTGGCTAATGCGATACCTAATTTTGTGGGAAGATGCGAATGGTTTTAACATACCTGCCCATATAGTAAGTGTTTAATGGGGTAGTAGTAACTCCATTAGCTTTGCCGGATGTTGAATGTATAAACTGTAAGGTGCTATCGGGCTGTACAATAATTATCCCCATGTGGCCTACTATTCTGTCTGTGCTATCAGTCCCGGTAAAAAGTATCAGGTCGCCGGTTTTGGCTTGTTGCAGGCTGATTTCATGGTTAACATTAGTAAAATCAACCGAACGCCTTGGTACTATAATATTGAAATGATTAAATACATACGTAATAAACCCTGAGCAATCAAAACCTTGTTTAGGATTGGTTGACCCATATTTATAGGGGATGCCTGTAAGCGAATTAGCATAAGCAATCAACTCGACAGGAGTGGTTTTACCGGTAATAATGTGTTCAATAGGTTTTCCATCAGCAGTGTAGCCAGAAGTTATATTGTTAACAGCCATAGGTACGGTTGTTAGCGACTCAAATTTCTCTTCGGGTGAGTTACAAGCTGTAACCACAAAAGATGAAACGATATAGAGTGCTCCGGTAAATTTCATGATGTAAGTACAGTATAATGATAGTATTGTTTATGATATTAAAAACTTAACAATGTGTTTATATGGTTTGGGTTGTTTTGCATGATAAAAACCCTAATCAAAAAATGAAAAAACAAATACTTACGTTACTGGGCCTTACCGTAATTTGTATGGCTGCCTGTAAAAAAAACCAGGTTGAAACTGTTAAGCCTGTAATTACTTACCCTGCAATAGCCGAAGCTGCCGATCCTGCAATACTATTTACAGCAGCTAACAATGTAAAAGTTTATAACGGAGGTTTTGGCTCGGCGTTAGCTGTTGACCCTAACCAACCCGGTATTTTATATGATGACCGACCGCGGCTCAAACGTTGCGGGGCAGGTGGCTAATTCTACTATTATTGGCAAACCAGATTTTACACCGCAAATTGGAAAGTTTAGGTTAAAGGATGGTAAGTTGGTATTAGAACAAACTATTTATTTTAAAAATGCCGCAGGTGCTTTGATCAATGGATTGCCAAACCCAGCAGGTATGGGTGCATCAGGTGAGACAGGTTATGATTTAAATGGTGCGTTATTAAACCCTAGTGCTGATGGTTTAGATTCTGAAGGTTTAGTTTTAGCCTCAGATGGTACTTTTTGGGTAAGTGATGAATATGGACCTCATATTGTTCATTTTGATGCTACAGGTAAAACTATTGAGCGTATTAACCCTTTTGGTACTGGGACCGGTGGCCGTAAAATTCCTGCCGTATTTGCCAATCGCCGTGCTAACCGGGGTATGGAAGGTTTAACTATTACGCCTGATGGAAAAACTTTAGTCGGCATGATGCAATCGCCAATGTATAATCCGTCAAAAACTGCGGTTAGTAACTCAGTAATATTGCGTATACTTACTTTTGATATTGCTACAGGTAATACCAAACAATATGCTTATTTGATGGATAATATTAGCCTTACCGGTGTAAGCGAGATATTAGCTGTTAATGCTACCACATTTTTAACTTTGGAGCGTGACGGTGCTTATGGTGGCGCTACTACCAATCCTGCTACATTTAAAAAGGTATTCAAGATCAATATTAGTGATGCTACAGATATTTCTGACCCGGCTAATGGGGCCACAGGTAAATTATACAATGGTAAAACTATTGAGGAATTGAATGATTTGGCAGGATTAACTGCGGCAGGTATTAAACCGGTAACCAAAACCTTAGCAGTTGATTTATTAAAAGACCTTCCAGCTGTTTACCCACATGATAAAGCCGAAGGTATGGCCCTAATAAATGGCAATATTTTGGTTATATCAAACGATGATGATTTTGGTGTGGTTGACAATGGTGCTAGTGGTTTTATGCAAAAAATATTACCGTTCACTAATTCGGTTGATAGGAACCGTTTATACTTTATAAAAGTAAATTTATAAGGTTACACAAATAAAAAGGCGGAGCATTAATGCGCCGCCTTTTTATTGTAGATATTTAGTTTTATTGCTTAGCAATTCTATATAATTTACCGCCATCGGTTCCGGCATAAATGGCACCGTCCTTACCGGTTGCCATGCAGCGCCAGCGTTCGCCTTTATCAGCCAGTAAACGCTCTTCGCCCACTACCTTATTATTGTTAATTACTAAACGTGTAATAAACCCGCTGCTTAATCCCCCTATAAACATATTGTTTTTCCACTCGGCAATATTGCCGGTATAAAACATCATGCAACCCGGTGATATTACAGGATCCCAATAATAAACAGGCTGTATAGTGCCCTCTTTTTGCTGTATACCATCGTAAACCTTTACGCCTCTGTATTCAATACCATAAGTAACGGTAGGCCATCCGTAGTTGCCGCCCTTTTTAATTAGGTTTACCTCATCGCCGCCACGCGGGCCAAACTCGGTTTCCCAAAGGTCGCCTGTAACGGGATGAATTGCAAAGCCATCCGGGTTACGAAAACCAAGCGCATATATCTCCGGTTTAGCATTAGGCTTGCCAATAAACGGGTTATCGGCTACGGGTTTACCTTCTTTAGTAATGTGTATAATTTTTCCAACCGTAGCATTCAAATCCTGTGCTTTAACACGTATGTCATCAGACATACGGTCGCCAATACTTACAAACAGATTGCCCTGCTTGTCAAATACAATACGCGAACCAAACTGCCCGGCACCTTTGTAGCGTGGGGTAGCTTCATATATCACTTTTACATTTTCTAATTTGGTTTCATCGGCAGATAGTTTGCCTTTGGCCACAGCTAAAGTAGCTCCACCTTCGCCCGGTTGAGCATAGGTCCAGTAAATCATGCGGTTAGCAGCAAAGTTAGGATCAATGCTCACATCCAGCATACCACCTTGGCTGGCAAACTGCACTTCAGGGAAACCTGTGATAACTTTATCAATTTTGCCGGCTGTGGTTACTATTTGCATATTGCCAGGTTTACCACTTATCAGTAAACGGCCATCAGGTAAAACATGTATTCCCCATGGGCCTTTTAAATCGCTGTTAATAATTGTGGCAGTATATAGTGTTTTGGTTTTAACACTGCCAATACGGGTTTGTCCTGCAAAAGCTGGTTTATAATCAGTATTAGGTTTGTTTTTTTCAACAGGTTCGCCGGTTTGAGCTGTACAGGCAGTTGTAATAGTTAGTGCAATAGCCACTAAACTTATTAATTTATAAGTTGATTTCATGAAGTTAAATTATAATAGTGCAAGTTATAAAAAAGCTAATAAAAAAGGCGATACATGTAGTACCGCCTTTAGTGTTATTTGTTTGAATATAATAAACTTATTACATTTTCTTTTTCTCGAATCTCCAGTTGGTATTTTTAGTAATGCCCGGAGGATTGCCGGTAAAAAATTTACCGGCTTCGGCATCACCTTTTAATTGCCATTTATACCATTGGGTAGCTAATTTAGCAAACTCGCCGCCATGTGGCTGGCCATAAGTACCGCCGTGGCCTACATCCATATTGGCAACAAATACAGGTACATGGTTGATGTTTTTAAAATCATCCATACCATTAGCATAAGCGATATCTTTCTCGCCTCCTAATACATAAAGGGTAGGAGCGTGCAATTTTTTAAGCTGTTCTTTGCTTAAATTAGGCATACCACCCATAGCGGTTGATGGATTAACAAAAATACCGCTATTATATATAACCTGGGTAGTAACACGTGGGTCGGGTGCAGTTTCTAAAGTTTGTAAACCACCGCATGACATACCGCTAACAGCAATTTTTGAAACATCAATTTTTTGGTATAACGGACTATTTTTATCGGCATTTTGTGCTATTGCCCAGTCAATTGCATCGGTTAACTGTGATGATTTTGATGAACCGCGGCCCTTTTCGCCTTCTAACGGCATTGGGCCTATAGCTACTACTAAAAACCCGTATGATGAAACTTCTGATAAAAAGTTAACATGTTCCCAGGGCGAGTTAGCGCATGCACCATTACCCCACGCTATAATAGGTAACTTGTTATTGCCTCCAAATTTGCTTAGGTCCTGCGGACGGAAAACGGTATGGGTAGCTAATGAACTTTCCTGCAATGCTATAGCCTTGTAAGGCCCTGTGCCGCCATCTTCAATAACTCTTGAAGTTGGCCTTGCCGCAGGTGCTTGCGCTTGGGCGGTGATTGTTGCTGTTGCCGTAAACAGGCAAAGCGTAATTAATAGTACTTTTTTCATTTGTTATTTTAATTGGTTTGAATGTGATTCTATCTCAGTTTAATCTTTAATACCCTGCTGTTATTGGTTACATAGATAGTTTTTTCATCAGCAGACAAAGATACGTTTGATGCCAGGTCCTCAATAATGAGCCTGCCCAGTAGTTTACCATGCTTATTTATAACCCATATGCCTTCTGGACCCGATGCCCATACATTGCCCTGCTTGTCAATTTTTAAACCGTCAGGCGAACCAAAAAAGCCTTGAGTTTTGGTTTTAGCTGTAAAAAATATTTTTTTATTGGTAAAAAGACCATTTTTATCCAGGTCATATGTATACCAAACCGGGTTTTCAGGATTTGAGTTGGCTATAATTATTTTCTTTTCGCCCGGGAAAATACCTATACCATTAGGATTTGTAATTTCAGTAGTAAGTAACGTTACCTTTCCTTTTGATATGCGGTATACACCTTGGTATTTGGCTTCTTTCAATGGGTCACTCTGGCCTTTTTCTAACCCGTAAAAAGGATCGGTAAAATAAATGTCACCGTTCTTCATAAAAGCAAGGTCATTAGGGCTGTCAAATTTTTTGCCATTATAACCGGTAGCTAGTTTTATATATTTTGCCTTGGGTTTATCCAGTGGAGCGTCCATAATGCTCACAACGCGGTCGCCATCCTGGCAAAGTACCAACTGGCCTTTAATATTTAATCCTAAACCGTTTGAGCCCATTTCGCCACCACGTGGTATAGTTCCTGTATATCCTGATGGCTTTAAGTAAACTTCCTTACCTTTTGCTTCGGTCCATTTATAAACGGTGTTATTTCTAACTTCAGAGAATAACAACATTTTATGTTTCTCAACCCATACCGGGCCTTCGCTCCACATAATGCCGGTTGCAATTATCTCGGCTTTAGCATTTTTGTTAACCAGTTTGTTAAATGCCGGGTCAACAGCTTCAACTTTAATTAATGGATTTTTTGTTTGTTGTGCATAGCTTGACGAAACTCCGGCTATTAATAATACGGCTAAGCCGGTGCGTTTAAATGGTGTTAACATAGTGATATATACGTTTATAATTTGGTTTTAATATAGCTAAGTTAGTTAATTGCTGCAAATAGCCTAACCAAATTTTAATAAATGTTATTATTAAAATTTAGCACCTGCAAATAACAAGAATGACTAATGCCGACGAAGTTTCTGGCAAGCCATTTTGCATTACAAAAGATATAAAATCTACATTTATCACGCATTTTTGTTACATAAAATGTTACTATAGTATCAATTGTTGCGAATTGATTATAAAATATTTGTAACCTGAATAAAGTATATTTGATACAAGATATGGCAAATAAAATTATACGAGCCAGCTTTATAAACCAATTTTAAGTTTTTTATTGCAGATAACCCGATAATATTGGGCGATCAGAGTAAAGGTGACTTTACCATTATTACTTATGGCCATAGGGCTTATAAGTATTTAGTGTTTTTTGTTTGATTTTTTGTGGAATATCACCCCGTAAACCACAATTAATCAATTTTTAATATAAACCAATTATCAATATTTATATATGAATTTTAAAAAAAGCCAGAGAGCACCAGTAAAAGTCTGGATGTTTATAGGCACCGGTGTTGTTGCGCTTGCAGCTATTACTATTGGCTGTAACATGGCACGGAATGCAATGGTTGAAAATAACCAAAATCCTTTAGAGCCATACAAAACATGGACACAATATGGAGGGGGTGCTGATCAGTCAAAATATACCGAGCTTAACCAGATCACCAAAAAGAATGTAACTCAGCTAAAGGTAGCCTGGAATTATCCCACAATGGATAATATAGAATATAGTTTCAATCCAATTGTTGTTGATACTATTATGTATCTGCTGGCAAAAAATAATTCGCTAATAGCTGTAAATGCTACTACTGGTAAAGAACTATGGATACATGCGGGTTTAAACGGTATTACCCGTAAAGGTGTTAATTACTGGGAGAGCAAAGACAGAAAGGACCGCCGTATCATATTTTCATTAAGCAATACGCTGCAGGAAATCGATGCCTTAACCGGTAAAAGCATCATGAGTTTTGGTACTGATGGCTACATATCATTAAAAAATGATTTGGGCCGCGACCCTGAAAGTATTAGCCGTGGTGCATCACCTACACCGGGCCAGGTTTTTGAAGACCTGATCATACTAGGATCTGCGCCTGGCGAGGGCTTATTCTCTGGTCCGGGGCACTTACGAGCCTACAATGTAATTACAGGTAAATTAGCCTGGGTATTCCATACTATTCCGCATCCGGGTGAATATGGTTACGAAACCTGGCCTAAAGATGCTTATAAATATGTAGGCGCGGTAAACACTTGGGGAGAGATATCAATAGATACAAAACGTGGCATAGCTTATTTTCCGCTAGGTTCGCCAACGTATGATTATTATGGTGCCGATAGAACAGGCCAAAACTTGTTTGGCAATTGCTTATTGGCATTAGATGCGCGTACAGGTAAACGGTTATGGCATTTTCAAACTATACACCATGATATTTGGGATTATGATCTGACCTCGGCACCGCAACTGATTACAGTTAAACATAATGGCAAAAATGTCGATGCTGTTGCCATTGCCACGAAACAGGGATTTTTGTTTGCCTTTGATAGAGTGACCGGCGAGCCTTTATGGCCGATTGAAGAACGACCTGTTCCAAAAAGTAATATGCCAGGCGAAAATTCATGGCCCACACAACCATTTCCAACAGTTTTACAACCATATACGCGTCAGCGCGTAACTCTTGACGATCTGAATCCTTACTGGACTAAAGCTAAAACGGATTCGATGAAGAAAATAGTTGCAGCTTCAAGATCAGGCTTGTTTGAACCATTAAGTGATAAGTATAATGTTATATCCATGCCTGGCGCTACCGGTGGAGCCAACTGGGGAAATACTGCTTCAAATCCTAAAAAAGGCATGATGTATGTTTTATCAAAAGATCATGCCTCTATATATCGTTTAACTAAAGTTGAAAGGCCCGGTGCGGCTCCTTTATCAGCAGCAGCTACTTCGGCCTCCCAGGCATTGTATACACAAAGCTGTCAAAGTTGCCATGGAGTTAATCGTGAAGGAGCTGTTGGCCCGGCATTAACAAATATTGGGAACCGTTTAAATGCCGATGCTTTTAAATTATTAGTCAGTACAGGTAAAGGTCAAATGCCGGCTTTTGCACATATTGATGATGCTACAATGACTTCTTTATACCGCTTTTTAGGTGGAGTAGTTAGCGGAGGTTTTGCCGGAGGGCAAGGCGCAGGCGGAAGGGGTGGCATAGCAGGTGGAGCCAGAACAGCGGTTACTGGTCCCGTAGTTGCTACCGGTGGAGCGCCCGCTGCACAGGAATATAATAGCCAGCGTGCTACTAAAATGATGCGCGAATACCCGGCAGGTGTTCAGCGTTTTGATGAATATACTACACCATATGGTTTGGCTAATACCGACTTATTGAGTCCCCCTTGGTCAAGCATTACCGCATACGACTTAAATACAGGTAAAATTAAATGGAAGAAGGCCTTAGGTCAGGATGTGCGTATACCATTAATGCCGGGTCAGGAAAATATGGGCGTGCCCGAAGGTTCGCAACGTAAATCAATGATCGTAACATCAACGGGAATAGTTTTCGCTACCTCAAAAGGAGGGTTTTTGTACGCTTATGATGCCGAAAATGGCAATTTATTATGGACCTATACTTTACCAAAAGATACTGATGGTTTATTAACTACCTACCAGGTAAAAGGCAAGCAATATATTGTTGTGTTAGCAACACGTAACTACACCAATGAAAGCGTTAACCATTCCAAAGACCTGGGGGCGTTGCCACAGGGATATATCGTATTATCAATACCAAATAAAAAGAAATAAAAGCCAATTAAAATCTAAATCATTCAAAAATGAAACGTTTTTTATCAACCGTCCTTTTAGCAGGCATCGCTACCCTTTCCTTCGGACAGGAAATACAAGGTGACTATAATGGCAGAAACCTGTCAACTATACCCGACTATGTATACAAGGGGTCATCACTTTCAGGCTGGCATACTTTAGGTAATGCTGATTGGAAAGCCGGCAACGGAATAATTACTGCCAAAGCAAATGGCTCGGCAAGTTACCTCATATCTGATAGGGGCTTCCAGGATATTCATTTACGCTCCTTATTTAAAGCCGATGCTGCTACCGAAGTTGGTTTTTTATTCCGTTTACAAAAAACAAGCAATGGTATGAAGGGTTATTTGGCATCTATAAAAGGTGCCGACATAGGTTTGTACAAAGTTGAACTTAATGCACAAGGTAAAGAGACCAAGCGTGACCGTTTACCTAATGCCGGAGGCATTATAAGGCAGGCACCAGCACCAAATCCAAATGCTCCTGCGCCAGAAAGAGGGTCGGGAGGGGCACCACGTGGGGCAGCAGGTTCAGCTACGCTGGTATTGCCTTATACACGACCGGTACCAACAGTTGTGCCTGGCCAGTGGAACCAGTTTGATGGTATTGTTGATTTGAATATGTTACGCGCTTATACTAATGATAGCGGCGAAAACACTGTCGGGCTTGACTCAGATACCGGATTTGGTTCGACAGCATTAATGGTTAACGGTACCGGCGAGGTGCAATTTAATGAGCTGAGCTATATAGATGCAGGTATGAAAAAAATGCCTAAGGAACAAACAGGAGCCGGCTTTAAATTACAACAGATACAAGATATGTATTATTCGTGGGCCGCAGGTTCAGGCGACTTTAATCATGATGGTATTAAAGATATTGTTGCAGGTCCTTACATTTATTATGGTCCTACTTACACTACCTATCGCGAGATACAATTTGCATCGTCAGTAAGCCCATCAAAAAACTTTACCGAGTTTAATTGCCAATATGCTTATGATTTTAATGGCGATGGCTGGGATGATATTTTAAGCGGTCCTAATAATGGTGCATTGTTTGTTAATCCAAAAGGCGAATCGCGCCGCTGGGATAGGTACCAGGTTGTAAGAGGAATACAATCAGAAGTTACAGTTTTTAAAGATGTTGATGGAGACGGTAAGCCCGAACTAGTTTATGGAGGCGGCGGACAAGTTTGTTATGCCAAACCCGATCCTGCGGATATTACCAAACCATGGATACAGCGTCCAATATCTGAGCGCGGTACTGCCAATGCACATGGTATTGGTGTAGGTGACATTAATGGCGACGGTTTAATGGATATTTTAAATGTTAATGGTTGGTATGAACATCCTAAAAATGATGATGGTAAAATGTTGTGGACTTACCATCCTGAAGCATTTGGGCGTATGGCTCACCGTAGTAATAATTATGGTGGTGCTGTAATGGGTGTTTATGACGTAAACGGCGATAAACTAAATGATGTAGTAACCGCGCTAAACGCGCATGGTTTTGGTTTAGCCTGGTTTGAGCAAAAGCGTGATAATACAGGTAAAATATCATTTGTTAGACATATGATTATGGATGATTATAGTACAGCCGATAAAAATGCAGGCGGTGTAACTTTCTCAGAAGCGCATGGTGCTGCCTTTGCTGATATGGATGGCGATGGCATACTTGATTTTATTACCGGTAAACGTTACTGGGCACACTTAGATACCTACCTTGATCCTGATGCATACGGGCCACCGGTGGTTTACTGGTACAAAACTGTACGTGACCCCAAAGCACCGGGTAAGGCAAAATTTGTACCGCAGTTAATACATAACCGCTCGGGCGTAGGCTCTGATGTTTTGGCTGATGACTTGAATAAAGATGGTGCTGTAGATATTGTTACCGCAACAGATAGAGGGGTGTTTATTTTTTGGAACACACCAAAAGGTAAAACAACTACAGCAGCGAAGAAAAAGTGAATGGTGTTATTTAAGTAATAAAAGAGGCCGTAATTGGCCTCTTTTTGTTTACCTGGTATTGAAGGATGTTGAAAATATTATGGTAAATTGCTTGCAGAATAGCATCGGTAATGGTAAGTTGCAACCGATTACAATGGTGATTATATTCATCACCCAACCTATTACTAAAACCTAATAAATGCAGCGTACTACTAACCCGCAAAGCGAAAGTATTTCAACTAAAATAGGAAACTATAGATGGACAATTTGTGGCTTGTTATTTTGGGCGACAACCATTAATTACCTGGACCGCCAGGTTATATCATTACTAAAACCTACGCTTACCGATCAATTTCATTGGGATTATGGCGATTATACTAATATTGAAACTGCATTTAAAATTGCTTATACGCTGGGTATGGCCGGTGCGGGCAGAGTTATTGATAAGCTGGGAACTAAAATTGGCTACGGTATTTTTGCCGGTTTATGGAGTTTGGCCGCAGTTTTACATGGTGCTGTAACGAGCACTCTGGGCTTTATATTTGCCCGCTCGTTTTTGGGTATTACAGAAGCGGGTAACTTCCCGGCAGCAGTAAAAACCACAGCAGAGTGGTTTCCGAAAAAGGAACGTGCGTTTGCAACGGGTATTTTTAACTCGGGTGCAAATATTGGTGCTGTAATTGCGCCGTTATCTGTGCCTTTTATTGCACAAGCTTACGGATGGCAATGGGCATTTATTATTACTGGTGCTATTGGCTTTTTATGGGTGATCGCATGGTTTTTAATGTACGTAAAGCCTGAAAAGCACACTAAATTGTCGAAAGCTGAGTTTGATTATATTCATAGTGATAAAGACGAGGCTGCACCTGTGGATGGCCATGTAGCTGCACCATCTGTACCATGGCTTAAGTTATTATCTTACCGCCAGGCCTGGGGGTTTATATTAGGCAAATTTATAACTGATCCTGTATGGTGGTTTTATTTATTTTGGTTACCCGATTTTTTAAATACGCAATACAATCTTACACCTACTCAATTGGCTATTCCTGTTGCCGTTGTATATATTCTATCAAGTATAGGTAGTTTAGGTGGTGGCTGGTTACCTTTATTTTTTATAAAAAATAATTGGACCGTTTACAAAGCACGCAAAACCGCTATGTTAATATATGCGTTAATGGTGTTCCCAGTTGTATTTGCGCAATACCTGGGTAGTATAAATATGTGGCTGGCTGTTTTAGTAATTGGCTTGGCTACTGCTGCACACCAGGCTTGGAGCGCAAACATATTTACAACTGTATCTGACTCTTTCCCTAAAAAGGCTGTTGCATCAGTAACTGGTTTAGGCGGTATGGCAGGCGGTATAGGAGGCATACTATTATCATTGCTGGTACAAAAGCAAATGTTTGGTTATTATGCAAAAATAAACCAAGTGCAGACAGCATACTTTATTATGTTTTTAATATGTGCTTTGGCATATATAACTGCCTGGTTAATTATGTTTTATTTAACCAAATCAAAACGTCCTGTGGATTTGTAGATGTTACATTGATTTAGTATTTATAATTACTTGCGAATCAGTTATTTTCTATTATTCGGCAATTTAATTCCCCTTTTAGGCATAATTTTGCTATATTCAGGCAATCACCTAACAAGTAACTATGAAAAAAAAGAGGAACGATCTGCGGAGAGAAATTACCAAATTGCTAATGATTGCCACCGGTATATTAAGTGCCGCATTAGGTTTAAAAGGTTTTTTAATACCTAATGAGTTTATTGATGGCGGTGCAACCGGTATAACACTATTAATAAGTTCCCTAACCGATTGGCCTATATCAATACTACTAATAGTAATTAACATACCTTTTATATGGTTGGGTTATAGGCGTGTTGATAGAATTTTTGCCCTTAAAACATTAGTAGCCATTTTTATCTTGGCTGCTATTTTGCATTTAGTAAGTTTTCCTCATGTTACAAACGATAAAGTACTCACTGCAGTATTCGGAGGGTTCTTTTTGGGGTTGGGTATAGGTTTAGCTATGCGTGGCGGTTGTGTAATTGATGGTACCGAGCTATTAGCTGTATATATCAATCCGCGTTCATTCTTGTCAATTGGGCAAATCATACTGCTTATTAATATAATAATATTTGGTGTGGCGGCATTTTTTATTAGTGTGCAATCCGCATTATATTCCATCCTTACTTATTTAGCGGCATCACAAACCATTAATTACATTATTCAAGGTTTTGACGAGTATACCGCAGTTACCATTATATCTCCACAAAGCGATCTGATCAAAAACGTAATTATGCGTCACTTGCATAGGGGGGTAACTGTGTACAAAGGTGAGCGGGGCTTTGGTAAAACCAATATTGAAAATAAGGACATAGATATATTGTTTACTATTATTACCCGTCTTGATGTTCAAAGACTGGTTAGCCGGGTACAACAGATAGACCCTACAGCATTTATTATTACCAATTCGGTATCTGAGGTGCGGGGCGGGTTGGTAAAGCGACAACCATTAGAACATTAAATAGTTATCATAACAAAAGTATAACCTTATTTATCACTGATTAACTTATATTTGCAACACTAAACGATTTATCCGTTGCGCTATTAATGAAGATTAAAAGGTATATGCACATTGTAGGGTTGTTACTGCTACATTGTTTAACAACTTATGCTACTGATGTACCTTTGGCCGCTAATGGAGTTATGGATCTGCGCCAGCATAACTTTGCACAAAAAGTTAACCTTAACGGCCAATGGATATTTTACTGGAAGCAACTGCTAAATCCGGGTGAGGTGTCTAGCAAAGGTATACCAACAAGTTTTCCATTTTTATGGACTGAACACAAATTGAATGGCGAAAAGTTACCTTCGTACGGATATGCCACCTGCACACTTACCGTGTTGCTGCCAAAATCCAAAGAGATTTTACTGATGTCAATGCCCGATGTATACTCATCATATCGCTTATTTGTAAACGGAGAGATAAGGGCTCAAAATGGTACGGTAACAACAAGTGCTAAAGGATACCAGGCCCACTGGCAATACAAGTCATTTACTATACATCCCGGGATAGATACCCTCCATTTAGTTTTGCAAATATCAAATTTTGTACATAGTAAGGGTGGTATAAAAAAGCCATTGGTATTGGGTAACAAAGAGATTGTACAATTGGATAGGCAGCGCGATGAAGCTATAGACCTGTTATTAACAGGCTGCTTATTCATGGGTGGATTATTTTTTTTAGGTTTATATATTTTTGGTAACCGTGACAAAGCCACACTCCTTTTTTCACTGTACTCCATTATATTTAGTTACCGCATAATAGGTATAGATAATTATGTGCTGCATACCTTATTACCAGATATGGATTTTTTACTGGCCATGAGGCTGGAATATATCACACTGTTTAGTGGTATAGGGTTATTTGGATTATACACCCGTTATCTATATCCCGAGGATATGAATAAGATTGTGCTTAATGTTATAAGTACAATTTGTTTTTCGTTTGCTTTAATATCCTTGTTATTTGCTCCGGTTATATTTTCACAATTAATTAATCCGTTTTTAGTAGTGATGATTTTTTGTATAGTATATGTACCTTATGTTTATTACATAGCTTATCGAAAAAAACGCCCCGGTTCAAAATATGCTTTATTAAGTTCGGTGTCGTTAATGTTTGTGTTTGCCCTGTCACTATTTCATTATTGGGGCCTTATACCGCAAACGCAGGTGTTAACCTTTTTAGGTTATGTCAGTTTCTTTTTTTTACAATCGTTGGTATTATCACACCGCGTATCATTCGTATTAAGAAGTGCACGTGAACAGGCCGAGCAGGGTCTTGTTGCCAAAAGTGAATTTCTGAGTACCATGAGTCATGAGATACGTACACCGCTTAACTCGGTGATAGGTATGAGTTATTTGCTGTTAAAAAACAACCCGCGTCCTGACCAGGTTGAACAGTTGGATGTGATGATATTTTCGGCAAATAATTTACTGAATATTGTAAATGACATTTTGGATTTTAACAAAATGGAAGCCGGTAAAATTACCTTTGAGCATATTGAAACCGATATTGCTTTTATAGCCGGTAACGTAGTGAATAGTCTGAAAAATTATGCGCAGGATAAAGGTATTGATCTGCATTTGGAAATTGATAATGAGTTAAAGAACAAAGTGTTGGGTGATCCTACACGTATATCGCAGATAATAACCAATTTGGCACACAATGCTATCAAATTTACGCCCAGTGGCTTTGTAAAGGTTATCATCCAGGTTAAAAATCAAACACCAAGAAGTATAACGCTTGATGTTAAAGTAAAAGATACCGGTATAGGTATATCAAAAGCCAAGCAAGCATTAATTTTTGAGCGGTTTACCCAAGCCGATTCGTCAACATCACGTGGTTTTGGTGGTACAGGACTAGGGTTGGCTATTTGCAAAAGAATATTGGAACTTCAAAATTCAACGTTGAATTTAGATAGTGAAGTAGGCATGGGGTCGACATTTTACTTTACACAAACTTTTGAAAAAGGACCTGTTATTATTGAAAAGCAAAACGTTGATAATAATGTGCCAATAAAAGAAGGCAAACCATTTACAGATATATCAATTTTACTGGTTGAAGATAATGCCATGAATGTAATGGTTGCCCAAACGTTTTTAAAGCGCTGGGGTGCAACTATTGATGTGGCCGAAAATGGTTTGGATGCTGTAAGCAAACTGGATGTTACCAAACATACCCTGGTATTAATGGATCTGCATATGCCTGTAATGGATGGATATGAAGCATCTCGCCAAATACGGGCAAAAGGCATAAATATACCCATTATTGCTCTTACAGCAACCATACCAGCTGAAGTGGAGTATGACGTTAGGCAGGCCGGGATGAATGATATTGTAGCTAAACCGTTTTTACCTGACGAATTATATAGAAAGATATTACATTATGTTACTGAAAATGCCGATTAGGTAAAAAACATCCCGATGTATAATACCGGGATGTTTTTTTAATTATATGGCAGCTTTTTTTATAGCTCCAGATATTTGTGCAAGCGAATAAGCGCCAATAGCCATAGCTATATCTCGCACGGCTACGTCAAGGTATTTGCCACTTGCAAGCAGGGTTAGCGCAATTAATACTAACCAAGCAGATACCAAATAACCTGCCTTTGCAGGATTAATTAATACCAGTATACCCGCAATAATTTCTATTATACCTACAATTAGCATAAAAATATGCGGACTAAAAGGTAATATGTTCGTAAGTGAGGGATGTAAATACTGAGACCAATCAGTTAATAAGTTAGTGAATTTGTCTGTCCCGGCAGCAATGGGGATAAGTCCATACGTGTATCTAAGCAACGTTTGAACCTGGGTGATTTTTTTCTCGTCCATAATATGTTAAATTTATAGTTAGAGAGAAGCCAAATTAAAAGGGTTACATTTTGTAACCCTTTTATAATTGTACAACTCTATTGTATTATAAATATTTTATTTATGAAGCTGAGATACATAACAAATACCGATAATTTAAGTGATGAAAGTATTGTTGAACGTGTTGTTGCCGGTGATATTCATTTATATGAAGTATTAATAAGAAGGTTGAATGCGCGCATGTTTCGCATAAGTAAGTCTTTTATTGGTGATGATATGGAGGCTGAAGATATTATGCAAAATGTATATATAAATGCATACCGTAACTTATCAAGGTTTAACAACAAGGCCAAATTTAGCACTTGGATAATTAGAATATTAATCAATGAATGTATACTGCGTAAAAAGAAATTAGCAAGGCAGCAACAAATACTTTCAGGCAAAGAAAACAAGGAAATAGATATGCAATCACCATTAAATAATTTAATCAATAAAGAATTAAAGGGGCTGTTAGAGTCGGCTATAACTGCCCTCCCTGAAAAATACCGCACTGTATTTGTTATGCGCGAAATTGAGGAAATGAGTACACAGGAAACTATGGATATATTAGATATTGAAGAATCTAATGTGAAAATCAGGTTAATGCGTGCTAAATCTATTTTGCGCTCGCAGTTAAGCGATTATTATAAATCGGCAGAGTTATTTGATTTTCATTTAATGCGTTGCGATAGGGTTACTAATTATGTAATGCAACAAATTATAAATAGTTAGTTGTTGCCTAGTATACTATAGTATAAAAGCGCTGATTTACCGTCAGCGCTTTTTATTTGTAAAAATGAATAGTTTATACAATATTTAACAACCAATTTATACTAATAACTTATATACAATATTATTAATAATACCAGCGGTTTATTGCTGTGTTATAGTTAGATAAATTGGAGAGTCAACGAAATCGATATCAATGAAAATAACATCTTTAGAGCAGTATCACCAGGTATACAAGGAAAGTGTAGAACAACCCGAAAAATTTTGGGCAGGTATTGCAGAAAATTTTGTGTGGAAGAAAAAGTGGGATAATGTATTAGAATGGAACTTTACCGAACCTAGTATTAAATGGTTTAAGGGAGCAAAACTAAATATTACAGAAAGCTGTTTGGATCGCCATTTGGATACAATAGGAGATACCCCTGCCATTATTTGGGAGCCTAATGACCCTAACGAAGATCACCGCATATTAACTTATCGCCAATTACATGCTAAGGTTTGCCAGTTTGCAAACGTGCTTAAAAACAATGGCGCCAAAAAAGGCGATCGTATTTGTATTTATATGCCAATGGTACCCGAGTTGGCTATTGCTGTATTGGCATGTGCCAGGATTGGGGCTATACATTCAGTGGTATTTGGTGGCTTTTCTGCTCAATCAATTGCGGATAGGATACAAGATGCACAATGTAATATCGTAATAACAGCCGATGGCGGTTTGCGTGGAACTAAGGAAGTGCCGCTAAAATCAATTATCGACGATGCGCTGGTACAAACCCCATCTGTAAAGCGTGTAATTGTGCTTACGCGCACTCGCACACCAATAGCCATGTTTAAAGGCCGCGATGTTTGGTGGGAAGATGAAGTTAAAAAAGTAGAAACCCAAGGTAACCCGGATTGCCCGGCTGAAGAAATGGACGCCGAGGATATGTTATTTATTCTTTATACATCAGGTTCAACAGGTAAACCAAAAGGTGTGGTGCATACATGCGGTGGTTATATGGTTTATACCGGCTATACCTTTGCTAACGCATTTCAGTATAACCAAGGCGAAATATATTTTTGTACGGCCGATATTGGCTGGATAACCGGGCACTCCTATATTGCTTATGGCCCGCTAACACAGGGCGCAACATCGGTAATGTTTGAAGGTATACCAACTTATCCAAGCCCGGGCCGTTTATGGGAAATTGTAGAGAAATTTAAAGTTAATATTCTTTATACAGCACCTACTGCCATACGTTCATTAATGAGTTTTGGCGATGAAGTGTTACAAAAGAAAGACCTAAGTTCATTAACTAAGTTAGGATCAGTTGGTGAACCAATAAATGAGGAGGCATGGCATTGGTTTGATGAAAAGATAGGCCATGGCAATTGCCCTATTGTTGATACCTGGTGGCAAACAGAAACCGGCGGCTTTATGATATCGCCTATAGCTAATGTTACACCAACTAAACCAGGTTATGCTACATTGCCATTACCGGGTGTACAACCCGTTTTGGTAGATGAATATGGAAAAGAAGTAGAAGGCACCGGTGTAAGCGGTAACCTATGTATCAAATTCCCGTGGCCAGGTATGTTGCGTACTACTTACGGCGATCATGAACGTTGCCGCACCACTTATTTTGCAACGTACCCAAATATGTATTTTACAGGTGATGGCTGCTTACGCGATGAGGATGGGTATTATCGTATAACCGGTAGGGTTGATGATGTGTTAAATGTATCGGGACATCGTATTGGTACGGCTGAAGTTGAAAATGCTATAAATATGCATAGTAGTGTAGTTGAGTCGGCAGTGGTAGGTTATCCGCATGATATAAAAGGACAAGGTGTTTACGCTTTTGTGGTATGCCCTAACAAGCATAATGATGATGAACTAACCCGTAAGGATATCATGATGACTGTGGCCCGTATAATTGGCGCTATTGCCAAGCCTGATAAAATACAATTTGTAAGCGGCCTGCCTAAAACACGGTCGGGTAAAATTATGCGCCGTATTTTAAGAAAGATAGCCGAAGGGGATACCAGTAACCTGGGTGATACTTCAACATTGCTTGATCCGGCTGTTGTTGATGAGATAAAAGAAGGAGCTTTATAGTAAATCAAGAGTCAGGAAACAAGTATCAGGAGGAGAAGACAAGGGTAATCTTGGCTCGTGTTTCTTAATTCTTGACTTCTTCAATAAATAACCAATTATTAACCATAACCTAACTAACAACATTATGAGCGAAGCAACTAAGGATAACTTAGCAAATCCTGCACCACTGGGTCTGTGTGCCTTTGGTATGACCACCGTTTTATTAAATTTTCACAATGCCGGTTTTTTTGAAATTAACTCCATGATACTAGGCATGGGTTTATTTTATGGCGGCCTGGCACAGGTAATTGCCGGTATAATTGAAGCTGGAAAAAACAACACGTTTGGTTTAACAGCATTTACATCTTACGGATTTTTCTGGCTATCATTAGTTGCCTTAATCGTAATGCCTAAACTGGGTTGGATAGCTGCTACTCCGCCTAATGCATTTGCAGCATATTTAGCGGTATGGGGTTTATTTACTTTTTTGTTGTTTTTTGGCACACTAAAACTTAATCGTGCATTGCAATTCGTATTCTTATCATTAACTATTTTATTCGCTTTGTTGGCTATTACAAAAGCTACCGGCAACGAAACTATTGAGCACACTGCCGGTTATGTAGGTATTATTTGTGGCGCATCAGCAATTTATACAGGTATTGCAAATGTATTAAATGAGGTTTATGGTAAAACGGTACTGCCTATTGGTACCTTAAAGTAAACTTTATAAAAATTAAATTTTATTTTAATAATATTTAATTGATATTGTTTTTTTGACATATATTTAATCTGTCAAAAGAAAAACCCAAATTATAACCTGACAAAACCATTCATGACCAACTTAAACTCACCCAATTTACTGGATGACAATTTGTTGCTGCGACAAATCAGCGAGGGTAATGAAGGTGCTTTTGATTTGCTTTATGAAAAGTATTGGTCTACAGCTTATACAGCGGCCTATAAACGCCTAAAGGATCATGATCAGGTAAAAGATATAATACAAGAAATTTTTATACATATCTGGGTTAAAAAGGAAACATTGATAATAAACAATTTTCCAGCTTATTTAAATATTGCTGTTCGTAACAGGGTGTTTAAGGTGTTAGCTAAGCAAACCCATGACCATCCATTTTTTGAAGTATTGGATAATCTGCCTGCAACTTATTTGCAGGCAGATTATAATTTAATATGGAAAGAGTTTTTCAAGTCATATGAAGCTCTTTTAAATTCATTGCCCCAGCAACGAAAAACTATTTTTCGTATGCGCTTTCAGGAGGATCAGTCAACATCTGATATTGCAAATAAGTTAGGTATTTCAAAAAAAACAGTGCAAAACCAATTAAGCCTTGCTTTTGATCAGCTAAAAATATCTTTGATCCACCTTCTTACACTTGCCATAATATTCTCTGTCGGTAAGTTTTAAAAAAAAAGTTTCATCCCGGTCGGGAATATATTCAATTTGTGGGTCATGTATATAACCAATTATGACTTTCACCCAGTCTTGTTAATTTTTTTTCAATGCATAAACGCTATTTTATAAAATTAGTGCGTAAACATATTAAAGGAAAGGCTACGCCAGAAGAGGAGCAGCTTTTATTTAGTTATTACAATCTATTTGAATTTGAACCTGATGTTGTTGAGTTATTAAATGGCCAGAAACAACAAATAAAAGATCAGATAAGTGAAGGCATTAAGCAAAAGATTGCCGCACGTGATAATAATAAAACGGCGCGCATATTAAATATTAAATATATAAGTGCCGCTGCTGCTGTTATAGTAGGTTTTTTAGTAACCTATACTATATTTTTACCTGGCCCTCAAAAACACCAGCCAATTGCTAAAGTACATACCGTTAATAAAACCGAAAATCGTTTAATCCATTTACCTGATGGAAGTATCGCTATTGTGATGAAAGGTAGCAAACTTACTTATCCTACATCATTTGATGGCCTTAAAAAGCGCGAAGTTTATTTGGAGGGCGAAGCTTATTTTGATATTAAACATAATAATAAAAAGGCTTTTATTGTGCATACGGGCAGGCTGCAAACTACAGTATTGGGTACTGCATTTAACGTAAAGGCTTTAAAATCTGATAAGTATATTGTAGTTACTGTTACCCGCGGAAAAGTTAGTGTTGGCGATAAGAACAAAATTTTTGGCACTATTACACCTAATCAGCAAATTGTATTTAATAAGGAAAAGGCTAATTCACAAAAGAAGCAGGTTGATGCTGCTGAATTTGAATGCTGGCAAGGGCAGGATCTTTTGTTGGATGATGTTACTATGGAAGAGGCTTCAAAATTACTAAAGGAACGCTTTAAGGTAGATATATTGTGTGCAGATCCGAAACTACAAACAAGCCGTTTTACAACAACTTGTCAGCACACCGATAGCCTTGAACAAATACTGAATGTACTGTGCCAATTTAATAACACTACCTATAACTATGATAAAGAAAATTCAATAGTAACTATAGGAAATAAACAAATTAATTAACCTTAATTATTACATATGACAGGAAAAATTACTTAGCTAATTAACTATCCTTTTGGCGAAATTAAATTTAAAACTCGCCATAAAAAAACCCCTGAATCATTCCCAGGGAATGGATTCAGAGGCCATCATTGTATCGACTGCAATCGAACAATAACATGGTTTTAATTATACCCCATCGGAGATGGGGATTTCGATCACTTAAAACAAATCAAAATTATGAAAATTTCTGTACATTCTGCAGAAGAACGGTATTGTTACATACCGTTGAAATTTGGACGAATTTTCCAAAACTCATTAACTAACAAGATTATGCGAATATGTATAGTGTCTATTCTTGTATTGACTACATCTCTTCAGCTACTTTCTGCAACTCCTGTAAAGAGCCAAAGTATTGATCAAACAAAAATTAAGATCGAGCTTAAAAATAGCTCACTTGTTGATGCGCTTCATAAAATTGAGGCACAAAGTACTTATCGCTTTATTTATCATAATAAAGATGTAAAAGCAATAAAAAATCTTACCTATGTTTCGTCTGAACAGTCAATCGCAAATATTTTAAAAACTTTGCTGGCTAATACTTCTTTAAACTTTAAACAAATTGATAACAAAATATCAATTACTTCAGAGCCAAGCACAGAAGCTGTAGCAATAGCTAAAGATATGGAAGCGGTTGCTATTGATAAAACTATCACCGGTAATGTAACTGACGAGACCGGTCAGCCCTTAATTGGTGTTAGTGTTGTAATTAAAGGCAGCAACAGCGGTGTAACTACTAATGAAAGAGGTGATTTCAGAATTAGTGTGGCTGATAACGTAAATACTTTAGTGTTTAGTTACATAGGTTATATACAGCAAGAAGTTGATCTTGCTGGCAGATCGAGCGTAAACGTTAAATTAGTTTCTGATTCAAAATCACTAAGCGAAGTTGTGGTAGTAGGTTACGGTACGCAAAAAAGAGCTAATGTAACAGCAGCTATTTCATCGGTAAATTCAAAAACTTTAAATGAATTACCTGTAGTGGGAATAACACAAGCCTTACAAGGTAGGGTGGCGGGCTTAAACGTGGTAAACAGCGGTAACCCTGGCAGCGAGCCGGTAATTAGTTTACGTGGTATAAGTTCTATTAGTGCTTCAACTACGCCATTGTTTGTTGTGGATGGTTTCCCTACAGGAAGTATCAACAGCTTTGACCCAAAAGATATTGAGTCTATTGAAGTTTTAAAGGATGCAAGTTCGGCGGCTATTTATGGCTCAAGAGGTACAAATGGTGTTATTATTGTTACTACTAAAAAAGCTACAGGAACACAACGCCCAACTGTATCTTTTGATTCATACGTTGGTGTACAAAACGTGTGGAAAACAATCGACCTGATGAATACTGCACAGTATTTACAATATGAGCGTGCGTTAAATGGTGCGGCAGGTAATGGTTTACCACCACGTTTACAGCCGGCAAACTTTAACCAGCCAATTTACGCAGGTGCTACCCAAACTTTTGCCCAAACAAATACCGATTGGCAAGCTGAATATTTTAAGAAGAATGCTTTAATACAACAACAAAGTGTTTCTTTATCAGGTGGTAGCCCGGTAAACCATTATTATGTATCAGCAGGTTATTTTAGCCAAGATGGTGTTGCAAAAAATGTAAACTATAACCGTATAAATCTGCGTATCAACTCTGATTACAAAATAAGTAACGTATTTACTTTTGGCGAAAATGCTACAATTTCTCAAGGTATTCAAAAAACTGATGCCGGTGGTAACCGTTCGCCTTTAGCAAACGTTACCAGGATGCAGCCTTATTTGCCGGTTTACAATCCTACAACTTCTTCTGGCTTCTTTGGCCCTGTAAGTTCTTTTGATGGATCAGATCCAACCAACCCGGTTGAGTTAAACGCTATTAGCGACCGTTTTAATAATAATATGAAAATTTTAGCTAATGGTTTCTTAAATGTTAAAATAGCGCCTTGGTTAACATTCCGTACAAGCTATGGTGTTGATTATACCAATTCGCGCGGATTTACCTACACACCAATTTATAGTGATGGTGGTACATTAAGTCAAACATTTGCATCAGTAAATAATAACAGAAACATTACCGTAGTAGGTTTAGCAACACATCAGTTAACTTTTGATAAAACTTTTGGTAAACATCATGTTAACGCGGTAGCGGTTTATGAGCAACAAAATACTAACAGTACCTCAGAATCTGGTTCAGGTCAACAACCTAATAACACTGTTAGAACTCTGAATGGTGCAACGAATGTTACAGTAGGTTATCAATACACTGAAAACGTTTTACAATCACTTGTAGGACGTGTAAGCTATGATTTTGCAGGTAAATATTTGGTAAACGGTTCATTGCGCCGTGATGGTTCATCTGTATGGGCTCCTGGTCATAATTACCAGGTGTTCCCGGCCGCTTCTATTGGTTGGAAAGTTGACCGTGAAGATTTCCTTGCCGGTTCAAAAACAATTTCTGAGTTAAAACTAAGAGCTGGCTATGGTGTAACCGGTATTAATGCAAGTTCAATAGGTAATTATAGTTATTTGGTTAATGAAAGTGCCAATAATGGTAATTATCCATTTAATAACGTATTTACTGTAGGTAACACATCATTTTACAGCAGTATTGCAAACCCGGGTTTGTTATGGGAAACAACCAAGCAAACAGATGCCGGTTTTGATTTAGGCTTGTTCCAAAATAGATTTACATTGAGTTTTGACTATTACTTTAGAAAAACTGACAACCTAATGTTAGGTGCACCTACTGCGCCAAGCCAGGGTTATAATGGAGGTACGGTAAACAGAAATATTGGTGCTTTGCAAAATCAAGGTATTGATATACAAGCTGGATATAGTAAAAGAGAAGGTGATTTTAAATGGAATTTGAATGCTGTATTTGGTTTATCTCGAAACAAAGTTGTTAGGATGAACAATGCTACAGCCTCGCTTCCAGCACAAACAGATCCTGACTTTGGTGCAGGTGCTCCAACCACTAATACAACAGTTGGCCAGTCTATAGGTTATTTCTTTGGTTATGTTACTGAAGGTATATTCCAAAATGCCGGCGAAATTGCATCTCATGCAACGCAATTCCCTGCGCCTTCGCCGGGTGATATTAAATTTAAAGATATAAGCGGCCCTAATGGCGTACCTGATGGCGTTGTTAATGATAATGACCGTGTAAATATTGGTAGTTACCTGCCTAAGTTTACTTATTCATTAAATTATACTGCCAGCTACAAAGGATTTGATGCATCTATCTTCTTCCAGGGATCACAAGGTAACCAAATTTTTAATGGTACCAGGATCTTAACCGAAGGTATGGCAAGGTTGTTTAATGCAAGCCCGGTTGTTTTAAATGCGTGGACTCCAACCAATACTAACACAAATATCCCAAGAGCAATAAGCGGTAACCCTGCTTTAAATGCACGTATATCTGATCGTTGGGTTGAAGATGGTTCATACTTACGTTTAAAAAATGTAATTATTGGTTATACTCTGCCTGCAAGTACAATTGGCGTGCTTAAAAAGATAAATTTAAACAAACTAAGAGTATACGTGTCATCTCAAAATTTATTAACGTTTACCAAATATAAAGGATGGGATCCTGAAATAAGTGGCCGTGGCCAGAACACAACTAGTGGTATTGACTATGGTCAGTATCCTTCAGTACGGTCATTCCAATTTGGTTTGCAAGCAACATTTTAACAAAATATTAAATTAAGTTTTATGAAAAATAAAAATTTATACATTGCATTAATTACTGCAGGCTTCATGGCAACTTCTGCAGTATCATGCAAGAAGGATTTGTTAAAAACAAATCCTAACGCTGTAACCAGTGAAGATTATAATAAAACATCTGCCGAACTATTGTTGAGTACAAATGGCATATACTCGGTTTTGCGTGGCAATAACTTAACCACCCGTGAATGGTTCTTTCTTCATGATTTGCGTAGTGATGAAGCAAGATCAGGTGGTGGTCAGTTAGAAGCATTCCGCGCCGCACTTTTAAACGGCCCGGCTGATGCTACAAACTCTGTAGTAGGTTCTGTATATAACGCATGCTATGTGATGATACATCGCGCAAACGTGGTTATTGCAAAGGGACCTTCGGTTACTGACAATCCTGCTTTAGTGAAGAGATTAGTTGCCGAAGCCAAATTCTTTAGGGCATGGGCATATTTTGAATTAGTTTCACAATGGGGAGGAGTACCTATACAACTTACGCCCGTTAGTAATCCTGAGGAATATAAACCAAGAGCAACTGAAGCGCAGGTTTATGCCCAGATTATTGCAGATGCAGATGCCGCTTATGCGGATTTACCAAATAAATCTGGTTATGTAGCCACAGATAAGGGTCGTGCTACTAAAGCTGCCGCATTGATGGTTAAAGCCCGTGCTTTAATGCAATCTGGCGATTATGCAGGTGCAAAAGCAGCGTTATTATTAATTCCAACTTCGGGTGCTGATGGATATGGCTTAGTGGCTCGTTACCTTGATAATTTTGAAGAAGAGGGTGAGTTTAACAACGAATCAATTTTTGAAGTTGTTAATGCGGAAAGGGGTACCCCCGGAGACAACTCTTACAACTATCCTGGTTTTGGTGATGGAAACGTTGCATCAACAACATCACGTTCACAAGAGTATAACACTACCGCTTGGCGTAACCTTATTCCGTCAGACAGATATTTAAATGAGTTTGAACGAATAGGAGGACTACACACTTCAATTAAAGACGATCCTCGTTTTGCTTTTTCAATATATAAAACAGGTGACTTGTTTTTTAATGATACCAAAGCATTAACTGATGCTATGCAAAACGGTAATGTATCTAATATACAAGGTATCGGAGCGATAAAAACAGGTTTCCGTAAATACCAAACTTTGTATAAAAAGGATGTAAATGCAGGTTATACAGCTAGTGGGGTTAATACCCGTATTTACCGTTATGCCGAGGTTTTATTAGACCTTGCAGAGTGTGAAAATGAATTACCAGGCGGACAGGCAGCAGCAGTTGGTTACTTGAACCAGCTAAGAACACGTAGCTCTGTGAATATGCCAACTTACCCAACTGCTGAATACCCAGCTACTACAAAAGACCAGGTTACACAAGCTATTATGCACGAGAAAATGGTTGAAATGGGTGATGAACAGGTTAGAAGCATAGACATCATACGCTGGAGGAAAAAAGGATACATTCCTACTCTAGCTCCTGAACCTATGCCTTTCTTTAGCGCTAACAGGGATAATTTATTGCCTTTCCCAACATCAGAGATGGATAACAATCCCCTACTTAATAGAACAAATAACCCAGGTTATTAAATAAAAATAAGGTTAAAATAAAATGGTTAATTAATGAAGAAGGCCCCAAATTGGGGCCTTCTTTGTTTGTAATGGAAGAGAGTAATAGAATTTATTTCCTCATTAGTCTAACCTCGTAAATATCACCAGTAGCTGAACCATTATCTGCTAAAAACTTAACCTTTAATGTGCCGCTTGATGATCTTAAAATATCCTCTGTAATGGTGTAATCCTCTGTATAAAAGTCATTGCCTTTGCTACCATCAAGGGTTACTTTTGCTAATGGTTTATCATTGATCAAAATAGAGAATTGCTTATTCCTGTCGCGACCAAAATAGGTTACACGTAACGTTGCCGCTTGTTTGTCCTTATCAATTAAATTATAGCTAAACCAGCCTTTTGCATTACGGTAATGCATATTACGATTGATGCCGGTTGCAGAATTATCACTTTCTATAAAATGATCAGATTCTGGTTGTTGTTCACCACTTGCAACCTTATCTATTGTCATAGCTGCTAATTTAGCAGCCGCGGCTTCGCTTTCGGCTAGTTTTTGCTGTATGGGGATAATGCTTTGTGGGGTTTCCTTCTCCCAATAAATTACATATCGCGAATCATGTAGTTTATAGAAAGGGATCAGTTTTAAATTATTGTATTTAGCCGGATAAACTAATCCTGCAACGCTATAGGTTAATGGCTGGCCTTGCACAGGTTTTATCAAAGCTGCATCGTTAGTAGTATTGCTTACAAACATAGGCATCTCCTGTAAAGGGTATTGCTTGCCTGATGCTACGTGCCCCATACGGCTATCATCAGCCATTAATCGGGTTAAGTCATTCTCGCTAACTTTAGCAGCCATTACTATTGGTCCGTGTACTACAGCCTCAAAATTTGAACCATCAGGCAATAACTCTGTAGTAGTGTGCATTGGTAATTGTACTTTCACTACGTCTCCTTTTTTCCATTGCCTTTTTATGGCGATGTAAGCACCGGGTTGTGTTGATGTTTTAAACTCCTTGCCGTTTATCATTATTTTAAGCTCGCCAGCCTTTACCCATAATGGGTATCTTACATTTATAGCAAATGGACTGCCAGATTTAACCTCGTTAAGTGTTAAAGTAGTTTTCTCCTCCTCGGGAAATTGTGTGCTTTGAGTAATTGTTAAGCCTTTTTGTTTCCAATTTAATTTTGATGCGATAAATAAGTTAACAAACAGATCATTTTTATCATGCGCATAAATAAGTTCGCCATATTTAGCGTGATTTTCTATACCTGTACCTACACAGCACCACATTGCTTCCTGTGGTTGCGAATACACGCGGTAATGACCCGGACGCATAGGAGTGAAGTAAACAAAGCCACCATTGCCGGGATGTTGTGAAGATAAGATGTGATTGTACAATGCCCGTTCATAATAATCCATATAACTAACCTTCGGATCGGAAAGGAACAACGCAGTAGTTAGCTTAAGCATATTATTGGTATTGCAGGTCTCGGGTCCCTCAACACTATTGATCATCGACGAGAAATTATTTACCGGGTTAAAGTGTTCGCTTACACTATTACCACCAATTGCTACTGTACGGTGTTTTACCACAGTTTCCCAAAAGTATTCAGCTGCTTTCTCATAATCGTTATCCCCATTAAGGTCAGCAATGCGTTTAAATCCAATAATTTTGGGTATTTGTGTATTGGCATGCAGGCCGGTAAGTTTATCCTCACCGGCTTCTAACGGCTTCACAATAGCCTGATGCGAAAACGCGTAAGCGGCAGTCAAATATTTTTTATCGCCTGTTAGTGCATAAACATCTGCCAGTGTTTCATTGATCCCACCATGCTCTGTTTGTAGCATTTCTTGAATTTGTGGAGCAGATAGAGCGGTTGACATATTAACAAACCAATCACCAAACTTGATAAACATGGCTTTGGCAGTTTGATTACCTGTATATAAATAAGCATCACGCAGCCCTGCAAATGTTTTATGAATGTTATAAAACGGCACCCATTTTTTCTTGATAGCGCTAACCTCTCCCTTGTTTACAGCTGCCCACAACTCCTTGCTTCCAGGCACACCGCCTACATATCCATTACCATTGGCATCCTGGCATTTTTTAAGCTCGTCTATCATATAGTTTAAACGAGTTAAAGCTTCCTGGTTACCATTTGAAGCATACATTAATGCCAACGCGGTTAAATAGTGCCCACCTATATGCCCATCAAGCCCTGTATTTTCCCAGTTGCCATAACTGGCCGCTTTAGGTTTTAAGCCGGCTTCGCGTAAGTAAGGTGCTAATAGCCTGTCCGGCTTCATTTCCATTATATAATGCAAATCGGTGGTCTCGGCACTTTTAAAAATACCGGGCAGCAATTTTACATCCTGCAGTTTAAATTCCTGTAGTTTGGCTTTGTTAGCTACCTGCGCATTTGCAGATAATGAGGTTACTAAAACCAGAGCAGCGAAAGAATGCTTTATCATAATTATTAAATTTATTTAGACGAAAGAAGGTACAAACCTGCACCATGTTTATTAATATCAGCAGTAAAAACATCGGTAACTGTGCCAACGTTAGTTTTGATCCACAGGTTACGTGCTTTATATTTACCCGCTAATCCAAGTTCTTTTAATGATACACTTATTTTTTGGGCATTGGCATCATCAGCTGTGTTAAACAAAGCTACATATTTGCCACCTGTTTTCGGGTCATCCGCAACCCAGCATATTGCGTTGCCTTTCCTGAATAATTGTTTATTATTTGAACTGTTTTTAAGTACAGCCAATACCTCATTATTATTTAATAACGATAAAGTAAAGGCATCATTGTCTGGCAAATTGCCACCAAACATTAATGGCGAACGGAAAATTGTCCACAAGGTCATTAATGTATATTGCTCATCCTTAGTAAAGGCGGCCATTCTGGGATCACCACGTTCAGCACGTATGCCTATATGTCCAAGCGGTAACATATCTCCATCAGGCCAGCCACCTGCAATACGGTAAGGGTTCCAGCGTTCAAAAACATCAAAATGTTCTTTAAGCATTTTCCAGTTATCCCAAAAATCATCAACTGTGCGCCACATATTGGCATGTTGTTGTACGTGTGGTGCTGATGCAATAGGGGTTTCGCCTGGTGATGTACTTAAAACAATTTTTCTGCCACATCCGTCAATAGCTTTACGTATCATTTCTACCTCGCCGGTATGATAGGGCCGCGAAAGATCATCTATTTTAATAAAATCAATACCCCAGGCTGCATATAATTTAAATAACGAATTATAATACTCCTGTGCACCTTCACGACCGGCTACTACGGTATACATATCTTTTAACCATTTACATTGCAGCTCCGTACTGTAAATATCTTTTGCAGTAGCTTTGCTTCCCATTATGGGTAAGTTGCGTTTTACAGCTTCCACCGGTACACCACGCATTATGTGGATGCCAAATTTTAACCCTTGCTTATGTATATAATCAGCAAGCGGTTTAAAACCTTTGCCGCCCGCGGCAGAAGGGAAACGGTTTACTGCAGGTTGAAAGCGACCGTATTCATCTAACACATAATCCGGGTTAGTTTCATTATAGCCATGTGCCTTATCATTACCCACATACCACCTTATATCAACAATCACATATTCCCAACCATATTTCTTTAGGTTTTTTGCCATATAATCGGCATTGGCTTTTACTTCACTTTCAATTACTGTTGGCCCAAAACAATCCCAGCTGTTCCATCCCATAGGTGGGGTGGCGGCCCATTGGTGAAAATCGGTTTTTTGCGAATAAACCTTACTTAATAAGCAGGTAACCAATAAAAGGAGTATAGCTGTTTTTTTTATCATGATGTTGTAGTTTATAATTTAAAAATAATGCTTGTAAAAAATAACCCTGATCTACTAAAGCAGAAGCAGGGTTATCCAATAATAAAATAAACCAATTATCTATTATTTTAACTGCGGCTGTAGCTGTATCACGCTTATGGAATATGGTGCAAATTCGCGGGTAAACGTTTTGGCGATGCCTTGTATTTTGGATGTTACCGGTATAATATGTTCCGGGTCATCAATAGTATTGGTGTCTTCAGATTTAGCGCTTTTTAATTCTACTAATGTAGCAGTAGGAGCTACCTTAATCACACCTTTTAAATCAATAGTAATTGACTGGGCTTTTGCCTCAGTATTAACCACCTTTAAATAAACAGCACCTGTTTTACTATCTTTTGTTGTTACAAAGTAAATTGATGGCACAGGTTTAGGAAGCGTATTTGCTGTGCTGTCTCTGCGAGTAGCAGGCCTGGCATGCATAGGTAAATTTTGGGCAGAAGTATTAACTACATTATCACCTAAATAAGTGCTAAACATTTTTTGAGCGTAATATGCAGGCGAACCATAGCTGGTAAGACCATTATAGCCTATCATGTTCCAATTCCATTGCCATCCATTGGGCTTTGTATTCACGTTAGTAAATGCCGGCGCGTAGCATGACATTACTACCAGGTCAGAGTTTCTTTCCATTCCCGTCATCCATACTGCATCGCCTAATGCTGAGTTTAAGTTGGTGGTTGGAGAACCCTCTTGGGTTGCCCACTCACCAACAAATATCTTAGGCCCTTTACGGCTATAGGTATCGTATTTGTCTGCCATGTACTGCATATCCCAATTTTTACGATAGTAGTGCTCGTCCAAAACATCTACCTGGCTTGAGGTTACTTTTTGTGTTGGATATTGTGCATCAGCAATGGTTGAAATAATTTGCAGTTTAGGATATTTTGCTTTTATGGCATTGCGGAATTGTGTAAACCTACCATCATAACTTCCGGTACGGTCAAACCAATCTTCATTGCCTATCTCAACATAAGTTAATTTAAAAGGTGCAGGATGGCCATTTTCGGCACGTTTTTTACCCCAATATGTATTTACGCTTCCGGTTACATATTCAATCTCGTCCAATGCATCGTTAACATATGTTTTCAATAACGGGCCAGCATCAACATGGTCATTACGTAATGAATATCCTGCATAAACAGCCAACACGGGCTCCATATGTACATCTTCGCACCACTCTAAAAATTCATGTAAACCTAAACCGTCTGATGCACGGTACCCCCATGAACCATTATGGCCCGGACGGTCTTCTAACTGTCCTAAAGTAGTTTTCCATGGGAACATATCATTTAAATAAGGCCCCTCTAAATAATTACCTCCCGGGAAACGTAAAAATTTAGGTTTCATATCCACCATAATTTTCATGATGTCTGGCCTATTTCCGTTTGGCCTGTTATTATAAGTAGGCGGAAACAACGATACTAGGTTAAAGTAATAAATACCTACACGATTGGTTGATATTACAAAACGTGCATCAGGTATAGCTTTAAAATTGGAACCGGTAGTTAACTTAACTTCATATTTTTTCCAGAAGATGCTTTTCTCCAGGTTAATAGTGCCTGTGGCATAAACAGTTTTGCCGTCCTTACTTTCAATGCTTACACTGATAGGTCCTGCAGCTTCATCAGGAATCACAGGGCCGGTTGGTGCCGGGGCAGGGCGATTACCGCCACCTCCACCCCGTACAGGGGTGCCGCCGCCTTTAATGTAAAATGAAGCACGGTAAGTAGTTTGTGGTTTAACAGGTATTCCCCAATAACCTTCGTTGCTAATACCTGCGCGTGTTCCGGCTTTTTCAACCGTTAATCTTAAGCAGGTAGTAAGCGAGCCGTTAATGGCATTGCGTTGCTCGTCTGCAGGTATATTAGCCTGGTTGGCAGCTATCAGCTTGATGTCGGCCTTAGCATCACCGTCCTTTACAACGCTCCATGCATCAGGTGCATTGGGGTTATCTTTAAATATACGGTTCTTGATCAACTCGGCATATAAGCCACCATCATAAGAATGGTTGATCTCTTCGGTCATTAAACCATACAGCATAGGGCTTACTTTAACGCCGGGTTTAGTTAGGTCAAGAGTTAATTTTGTTGTTTGTGCGTGCACGTTAGTAGCCGTAAAAAGCCCTAATAATACCGCAGGTAATAAGGTTAATTTATTCATTTTAAGTTTATTGGTTTGTTTTATTAATGTTGTTTTGACATTAATAGCATTGCTAATGTATGATTAAGCCTCAATAAATAAAAATTTTAATTTTTATTTATCCGGATGTGGGGGGTAAAAAAAGTTAGCGTGAATCTTTATCCTACTAACTGCTCAAATATTTTATCAAGCGTTTGGCCGGCATCCTCGCAAAAACCGGGATGCACTTTTGAGGCTTGCACTACGGTACTACGTGTAGCCGTAAGCCAACGAAAGCGCGAAGCCATATCCAACTGCCCAATAGGGCCGGCGTCTTTTTCGCCCAGGCAAATCCGTTCAAACGAGTATAAATGCTGTTTAAGTTCATCAATGTCAATTTCGCTGCAAAAAGCGGTTAACCTGAATTCGTCAACAAGATATTTTGCTTGTAAAAATTTCTGCTTTGCGCAAAATAACACAATACCTATATTCAAAAATTCCTCACGTTCCACCTTGGGCACAACGCGTATTACGGCGTACTCAAATAAGTGTTTTTCTGGCATTTTTTGCTTCATTTACAAATACTGCCGAGTGGGCAATACGGGTTATTAAAAATTGAGCATATGCATCGCGATATTGCTGTGGTGAGGTAAACGAGTTTTCGCCCGTTAACCACTCATCCGGAATAAGGGCTATTATATTCTGTATTAATTCTGATGTAATAATAGTAGTTAATTCGGCATCAACAGTATCCAATTCGCTGGCATTAGGTAGCAATACATGATCTTTAACCTGTACAAATGGACGCTTTGCCGCTTCCTCCCAGTTATGCCAGGAATGATGGAAGTATAAAGCCGCGCCATGATCTATCAACCATAATTCTTTATGCCATACCAGCATATTGGTATTGCGGGGCGTACGGTCAACATTGGTTAACAAACAATCCAACCATACAATTTTTGATGCGGTTACAGCATCTAAGGGGGTAACAGTAGCATCAAAGGTTATAGCGCCTGATAAATAGTGCAACGCCAGGTTAACACCAACGCTTGCCTTAAGCAGGTCCTGTATCTCTTCGTCGGGTTCAGTACGGCCAAAAGCTTCATCCAGGTTGGCAAATACAATTTCGGGTATCTTTAAGCCTATGGCTCGTGCTAATTCGCCGCCTATAAGTTCTGCTATTAATGCTTTTACACCCTGGCCCGCTCCGCGAAATTTAAGTACGTATAAAAATTCGTCATCCGCTTCGGCAATAGCAGGTAATGAACCACCCTCGCGTAAAGGGGTTACATAGCGTATTACGTTAACGGTGCGTAATTGTGGTTTGATATTCATAAAATTATATTCAATTTCCGCCGTGCGGATTGAAGTTTTGAAATTAGCCCAAATTTTTCATATTTGATGCTCATTATAGCCGATTTAAACTAAATTGCGGGCAAATGAATAAAATTGATATTGCTTTTAATGCTTTTGATAGCTATAATAAACAAGACCCAACTGTTTTTACCTGGGATGGCGTAAGCTATCCGCAAGAATATTTTTTGGCTTTGAAACTGTACGAATGGGTTTTAAAACTTGATCCAAACGCCAGCGAAGAACTTTTACTGGCATCGCGAAGCCAGCATATTGGACGCTGGGAGAGCCCACGCGAAACTTACCCGATGGATAGGGAAGGATACCTTAAATGGCGCCGTGACCTGGCTCATTTTCATGCAGATAAAGCTACAGAAATTATGAGAAGGGCGGGGTATGATGACCTTGTTATTGATCGTACGCGCCAGATAATTTTAAAACAGAAAATTAAAGTTGATAACGAAGTGCAAACTATGGAGAATGCCTTATGCCTGGTATTCCTCCAATTTCAATATGAAGATTTTTTGCATAAACACTCGCCCGAAAAAGTAGTGAATATTCTAAGAAAATCATTGCTTAAAATGGATCCTCACGGACACCAGTTTGCATTGGGCTTGGAGTATTCTGAATTGGGCTTGCAATATGTAAATGAGGCTTTGCAACTGCTTAAAAAGTAGTTATTGAAATATTTGCAAAATAAACCACCAAATACTTACGGTAACAAAACCCAATAATAAGCCAATACCAATAACCAGGTTAGCTAAATTTGAGTTAAGCTTATATTCGCTGGCTATTATACTTGCCGACATTAAAGGGGGCATAGCCATTTCAAATATGGTTACCTGGGTTATTATGCCGCGTAATTGAAAGGCTAATGCTACTAAGGTAACTATACCGGGCGCTATCATTAATTTATATAACAGTGTTACGGTTATTCGCTTAAGTTCTGTTTTATAACCCTTAAACTTTAATTGCAAACCTATTGAGAATAGGGCTAGTGGTGCAATAGTTCCGGCCATTTTGTCGAAAAATGGATCCAGCGCAGAGATGTCAATATAACGCGGCAGTGTTAAAGCCAATGTACATCCCCAGAAAGCGGGGAATGAAAGTATTTTTTTTAAAAATATTTTTGGTGAAAGCTGTTGTGTTTGAGAGGCGTTTATAGCTAGTCCTATACCGACTGTTGATAATAAAATAAAGCCCATCTGATCGCATATTACGGCTATGGCTATATCTTTTTCAGAAAAAAAAGCAGTAACCATTGGGAAGCCTAAAAACGAGGCATTGCTCATACCTCCTGAAAGTGTAAGGCCAGCCGCTGTAGATTTCGATATGTTTGCACGGGCTGAATAAATGCGAATATAGATCCGGGCACCCACCCAAACCAATATAGGTGCCAGCACCGGAAACAGCAGATGCGTGCTCCATTGTATGTGCGGTAAATATTTAAATGAAACCGCAGGCATGGCCATATACAATAACCAGGCGTTGATACCTTTATGTGAATCGCCAGGTAATAAATTTGATCGCCTGAAAAACATCCCGGCAACAAGACATACACCTATTATTAAAAAGTTGGTCACAATGAATATTAATCAAATAATTTGCAAACCTAAATAAATCTGCCTAATGATAAAGGTTAAGCATCTTAATGCTTAGTGTAAAGTAACAATTGCACGACAAAACACACATATAAACATTCTAAATGCATGGAATAAATCAGTTAAATAACCAATAATATACTTAAATAGCTTTGATTTACATGTTTTTACAGTTTGTGCCATTATTTAAATAGTAAGTTCAAATTATTGACAGGCAAATGTTGTCCTTGTTTTAAGCTGGGAGCTATTGATTTTAGCACCATATTTATTAAGTTTGTTCCCTATAAGTGTCGCAAGTACACAGTAGCCAATTATTTAACCTAATTTTTGCCAAAATTTAGCAGCGATTAAGCTATTTGATACAATTTACGTCTTACACATATAAACAAAATAAAATACATATAAAAAGCCATGAAGAGAGCAATTTTTACAGCAGGGGTTATGATTTTAATGCTGGCCGCCAATTATTCGTTTGCACAAACAAAAAAAGTTACTACAACTAAAAAAAGTACTACCGTAAAAAAAACAACCACTACCGTAGCTAAAAAACCAAGTGCTGCTGATATTGAAGCCGGAAAAGGGTTATTGGCTAAATCTGATTGCTTAGCTTGCCATAAAGTTGATACCAGGGTAGTGGGTCCGGCTTACAATGATGTTGCTAAAAAATATCCTGATACCGAAGCAAGCTATGATATGTTAACTAAAAAAGTTATTGCAGGTGGCAGCGGAAATTGGGGTACTACACCTATGTCTCCGCATCCAACATTATCATCAGCTGATGCACGTAAAATGGTACAGTATATATTATCACTTAACTAATAGCAACTGTATCTTAACCTACCATGAGTAAAAAGATCATATTGGTTTGGGTGTTAACAGCTATAACTATTAGTGTTAACGCTCAAGCTTTATTGGCTATTAAAGGTACTGTTAAAGATAGTAAGGGTGCAGCTATTTCGGCTGCATCTGTGCATTTATTGAATACCAATTTTACTTCAACCAGCAATAATAAAGGCACGTTTACTTTGGTTAATGTACCTGCTGGTGCATATAAGATTGAAATAACCGCTGTTGGTTATGCATCTTCAACCCAAGCGATCAACATTACATCATCAAGCACTGAAATTAATGTGCAATTGGCAGCTTCAGGCAACCAGTTAAGCGAGGTAGTTGTGTCTGCACAAAAAAGAGATGAAGAAGCCCAACGTTTACCTTTAAGTGTATCTGCTTTATCATCTAAACAAATACAGGACTACCGCGTTTGGAATGCTAAAGACATTACCGGTATCGTACCTAACCTATTCTCTGCCGGTCCCGGCGATAACCGTAACGTTACTTCTATACGTGGTATTACTACAACATCATATGATCCGGCAGTGGCTACTTATATTGATGGTGTAAACCAATTTGGTTTAGATACCTACATTGCACAGTTATTGGACGTTGACCGTATTGAGGTATTACGTGGCCCGCAGGGAACCTTGTATGGTCGTAATGCAACAGGTGGTGTAATTAACATCATTACCAAACAACCTACCAATCAAATGAGCGGTTATGTTAACGTTGATTTTGGTAACTATAATTTGCAGCGTTACAGCGTTGGTTTCCGCACGCCATTAATTAAAGATAAATTGTTTTTAGGTGTAGCAGGAATGTATTCATCTACCGATGGTTACTATACTAATACTTTTAACAATACCAAGTTTGATAAGCAGCATTATTATTTAGGTAATTATTATTTGAAATACCTGGCAAGTTCGCGGTTATCATTCACGCTAAACGTGAAACATAATTCAACCCGCAATAACGGGCCTTTTGCACTAGCAGGAGATCCGGTAACTGCATTAACACAGCCATTTAAAATAAGTCAAAACGCTACTACCACATTAATTGATGAGATATTCAACGCTTCATTAACTGCAAATTATGTAGGTCGTGGTTTTAACTTTACATCGCAAACCTCATATCAGCAAAATTACCGTTACTATGACAAGCCGATTGATAGTGACTTTTCTGAGTTTGATATTTTAACTCTAAATAATAACTTTGGTAAAGCTTGGAACACTTCAAAAGTAGGTATCCAGGAGTTTCGTTTTAGTTCGCCGACATCATCTGACTCACCTTTAAAATGGACCGCAGGCGTATATGGTTTTATAAACAGACAGCCAACAAAAACCAGTACTCATTATAGTGCTTTCGCACCTATTGCTTTTAATGACCCTTCAGTACCTGCTAATGCCACCACCACCAATACTAATATAGCTAATAATTATGGTACTGCCGTATTTGGACAGGCAACTTACACTATATCACCTCAATTTGACGTGACTGGCGGCTTACGATACGATTATGAACATAGAAAAGGATTTGTAAATGGTATATATCAGCCTGACGGCGGACCGGTTATAACAACTGCTCCTGACCAGTCGGCTATTGTAACTTTCAGGGCATTCTCTCCTAAAGTAAGCATAGCCTATCATCTGGCAGAGAATAATACCTTGTTTGCTGCATATAGCCGCGGCTTCCGTTCAGGTGGTTTAACTCAGTTAGAAGACTCACCATCTCCGCCGTTGATAGCGTACAAGCCTGAATACAGCAATAATTATGAGATAGGCTCTAAAAATACTTTTTGGGATAATAAAGCACGTTTAAATTTTACTGCATTTTACACTTTATTAACTGACGCGCAGGTTCCATCTCTTAACCCAACAACTGGACTGGTTTATACACAAAATGTGGGTAAATTAAACAGTAAAGGCGTTGAGTTAGAATTTGCTGCTACGCCTGTAAAAGGTTTAGAGTTTGACTACAATTTTGGTTATACACATGCCAGATATACCGCAGGTGTAACACCTAATACAAATGGCAACCATCAAATATTTACACCTGATGTAACATCAATGCTTGCTTTACAATATACTCATGATTTGGGCAGAAAACAGGATTTTAAACTGGTTGGCCGGGGCGAGTGGAAATATTTAGGTGATCAATATTTTGATTTGGATAATACCATTAAACAAAATGCTTATCATTTATTTAATGCAAGGGCAGGTGTTACCAGTAAATGTTTTGACCTATATTTTTGGGCGAATAACATATTTAATAAAAGATATATAGATTACGCTTATAATTTTGGTGCTTCACATTTAGGAAACCCCGCAATTTATGGTGTATCTTTAAGTGCCAAATTTTAAACCAATTACTAACCAACAATAAAAAATGAAAAGTCAAAGAAAAACCAATTGCCCAATAAGTGCTGCTGCGCTTGGGGTTATGGTAATGCTGTTTGTTTGCAGTACAACTATGGCATGGGCGCAAAATGCCAAAGTGCTAATATTTAGCAAAACTACAAAATGGCACCATAATTCAATTGCAGCCGGTATTACAGCTATACAGAAACTGGGTGCCGAAAATAAATTTGATGTAGATACAACTACTGATGTATCTAAATTTACTGATGCAAACTTAAAGCAATATGCAACAGTAATATTTTTAAGCCCTACAAGTGCTTCAAATTTAACAAACGATGCAAAAAATATAGTATTTAAAGATTCCGTAAATAAAGACGCATTAAAAACTTACATCCATAATGGTGGCGGCTTTTTAGGTATCCATTCGGCTACCGATTTTGGTTATGAATGGGCTTGGTATGGTCAATTAGTAGGCGGTTATTTTTTAGGCCATCCGCAAAGAAACGAACAAACGGCTAGATTAAATATTATAGATAAAAAGTCGCCTGCAACAAAAAACTTACCTGATACAATTTCACGAAGGGATGAATATTACAGCTTCAAACCAGGCAGTAATCCTAAGGATATTAAAGTGGTAATGACACTTGATGAAAAAACTATGGCCTATGGCAGACAGACGAATTTACAAATGGGCGATTTTCACCCTATATCTTGGTATCATGATTTCGAAGGTGGACGCGCGTTTTATACCGCTTTGGGCCACACAGACCAAAGTTTTTCTGAGCCGTTTGTATTGAATCATATACTAGGGGCATTACAATATACTATGGGTAAAAAATACAAAGGCAAAAAACAATGAAAAGAACTAACAAAATAATTTTGGCTGTATCAGCCGTGGCCATGTTTATATATGCTTGTAAAACAGGATATATAGCTCAATTGCCTATCGAACGTGATGCTTCAGGTAAAATCAAAGTACAGACAACTAATATAAAAGGTGACCCTTTATCGCCCGAGGAAAGTATGAAGCGTATTTACTTGCCTAAAGGATATCACTTGCAATTAGTGGCAAGCGAGCCAATGGTAAGTCAGCCTGCGGCAATTGCGTGGGATGGTAATGGTGTAATGTATGTTGCCGAGTTAAATACCTACATGCTTGACGAAGATGGGTCAAACCAGTTTACCAAAACCAGTAGGGTTAAGCGTTTGGAAGATACTAATGGCGATGGTGTAATGGATAAAATGACTGTGTTTATTGATAACATGGTACTACCACGCATGTTGCTATGCATTAACCATAAATTGTTAGTTAATGAAACTAACACTTATAACATTTACAGCTACGAGGATACCAATAATGATGGTGTAGCCGACAAAAAAGTAAAGGTATATGCAAACGACGCGGTTGATAACAAAAACTTAGAGCATCAAAAAAGCGGTTTAGACTGGAACATAGATAACCGTATTTATGTAACCGTTGACCAAGTAAGATATGAGTATAAAAACGATCAGTTAATTCCTGATACGCTTGTTGAACCCCCTCGCGGACAATGGGGTTTAACTCATGATAACTACGGTCGTTTGTTTTTCTCAATTGCAGGTAGCGAGTTGCCGGCAAGTAACTTTCAGCAAAACCCGCATTATGGGACATTTGATATTAATGATCAGTTTGATGCTGAATTCCAAAAAGTATGGCCTATTGTAGCCACTCCTGATGTGCAGGGTGGTTTACCAAGACTTCGTTTAACTGATAGTACGCTTAATCACTTTACAGCTTGTAACGGGCAATCCATCTATCGTGGTGATAAACTACCTATGGATATTCGTGGTGATTTATTAATATGCGAGCCTGTAGGACGTTTAATCCGCCGCGCCAAGGTTAACACTGTTGATGGTAAAACTACGCTGGTAAATGCCTATAACCAACAAGAATTCATAGCGTCAACCGATTTGAATTTCCGCCCGGTAAACACTGCCACTGGTCCTGACGGTTCATTATACATTGTAGATATGTACCATGGTATTATCCAGGAGAGTAACTGGACCCGTAAAGGAAGCTTTCTGCGCCCTAAAATCTTAAACAAAGGTTTACAAAAAGTTACCGGTCGCGGTCGTATCTATCGCGTAGTGTATGATGGTGTTAAACCTTCAAAAGTTAAACCTAATATGCTTAATGAAACCAGTGCGCAATTGGTTCAGCACTTAAATAATACTAACGGATGGTGGAGAGATGCTGCACAAAAAGAGTTGGTTGTACGCAATGATAAATCAGTTGTACAGGTATTAAAAACAATGGCTGCTACATCAACTAACCCACTGTCACGTATACATGCTTTGTGGACATTAAATGGCATGAATGAAATGACTGTACAAGTATTAGGTACTGCTTTAAAAGATGCGGATGCACAGGTACGTAAACAAGCTGTTTGGATAGGCGAGGATTTGATCAAAAAAGATGCACAGGCATTAGATCAGGTTATAGCATTAAAGGATGATCCAAGTGCTGATGTACGTTATCAACTGTCACTAACCTTAAGGTTTAATACTTCGGCCAAAGCACAGGCGGCATTAAAAGATCTGGTACAAAAAAGCACCGGTAATATTATAGCATTATCTGATAAGGATTATCATGATAAACTTAACCGTCGTGCTGAGCAAGCCAGAGCGGCAAGTTTGCTAGCTGCGGCTGACAGGGAATTGGTGAACAGGGGCCAGGCTATATTTAAAGAGCTTTGTGCAACCTGCCATGGCGGCGATGCAAAAGGTGTATCGGTTGGAGGCGGCTCAATGCCTGCTCCTGCTTTGGCAAACAATGCTGATGTTAATAGCCAGGCACCTGATAAATTGATACGTATATTATTACATGGCTTAACTGGCCCTGTAAATGGTAAAACATATCCGGATATTATGCCCGCTTTAGGTGCTAACACTGATAATTACATTGCATCGGCATTAAGCTATATACGTAGCAACTTTGGCAATAGCGCTCCTGTTGTAAGAGATGCGGATGTAGCCAGGATAAGAGAAATTACGGTAAGCAGAAAAACACCTTGGACAGTAGCCGAACTGGATACTGTGAGGATACAGCGTCGTAGTTTTGGTGGTCCGCCTGCCGGTGGTCGTCCGCCACAAGCTGCACCTGCAAGACAATAATCACTTTAATAATTATTTATTAAGCCGCCCGTTTAACGGGCGGCTTTTTTTGTGGTTGAACAATTATCCATAAGTAGTGTTAGTATATTACACTAAAAACATATTGTTATGAGCAGAACAGTTGGAATTGTATTGGTAATTATAGGTGCCATTATGTTAATATGGACCGGATTTACTTACACTAAAAAAGAAAAAGTTGTTGATGCCGGACCTATCGAAATATCTGCCGACAGGCAAAAATCAGTAAACTGGCCACCTTATTTGGGTGGAGTATTATTGGTAGGTGGTATTGTAATTATTATGACCGCAAAAAAGACAGCGTAACCAATTTAGTGTTTAGTAGGTTAAAATTTGTTAAAAGGTAATTTTGACTTGGTAAAGCGTGATTTATAGGTTAATATTGTTACCCGTAAATACAACGTTATCTAATGAAGAATTTTCTTGACCAGGACTTTTTATTACAAACTGAAACCGCTAAGAAGCTATATCATGATTATGCCAGTGAAATGCCTATTATTGACTATCACTGTCATCTGCCCCCAGATCAAATAGCTAATGATATCAACTTTAATAACCTTACCCATATATGGCTTTATGGCGACCATTATAAATGGCGCGCTATGCGTGCAAACGGTGTTAATGAAGCCTATATAACCGGTAATAAAAGCGATTGGGAAAAGTTTGAAAAGTGGGCCGCTACTACTCCTTATACTTTGCGAAACCCGCTATATCACTGGACACATTTAGAATTGCAGCGGTATTTTGGTATTCACGAGGTTTTATCGGCAGATAATGCACGTAGAATATATGATGAATGTACCGAAAAATTGCAATCGCCTGAGTATAGTGTACGTAGTTTAATTACCCGAAATAATGTAAGAATGATAGGTACTACGGATGATCCATTGGATAATTTGGAGTATCATCAACAATTGGTTAAAGATGGTTTTGCTACCAAAGTATTACCATCTTTTAGACCTGATAAAGCCATGTACTCTGAGGATACCATTGCTTTAAATGCTTATGCTGATCAATTGCAATCGATTACCAATACAGATATTAATGATTTAAATAGTTATTTAAGTGCACTGAAAAGCCGCCATGATTATTTTGCTGCAAATGGTTGTACCATCTCTGATCATGGGCTGGAACATATGTTTGCTGAGGATTATACCGAGCAGGAGGTTAAATCAATTTTCCAAAAAATTAGAAGCAAGCAAATTATTACGCCACAAGAGAGCGCCAAATTTAAAACCTTCATGCTATATACTTTTGCCGAATGGGACCACGAAAAGGGATGGGTACAACAATACCATGTTGGGGCTTTACGCAACAATAATACACGTGCCCTTACCGAGCTTGGTCCTGATACAGGTTGGGACTCTATAGGTGATTTTAAACAGGGTAGGGCACTGTCAACCTTTTTGAATAAACTTGAAAAAGAGAATAAGCTGACCAAAACTATACTATATAACCTTAATGCAGCTGATAACGATGTTTTTGCCGCCATGACAGGTAATTTTAACGACGGCTCAGTAGCGGGCAAAATTCAGTTTGGTTCCGGCTGGTGGTTTAATGATCAAAAGGATGGTATGATTGCGCAGCTTACTTCATTGTCAAATATTGGGCTTATAAGCCGAATGGTAGGTATGTTAACGGATTCGCGAAGCTTTATGTCGTTCCCCCGTCATGAGTACTTCCGCAGGATATTATGTAACCTTTTTGGTAATGATATAGAGAATGGCGAACTACCCAATGATATAGCCTGGACAGGTAAGATTATCCAAAATATTTGCTATAACAATGCTAAGGAGTATTTTGGTTTGTAGTATGATTGTTCTCCCCAACAAAAAGAGCCGCAAATGCGGCTCTTTTTGTTTATTATCATTTAAAGTGGTGATTAATCAATTCTAACCTTTACCACCATTTTTTTGATCAAACCTTCGCCTATCATTGGGGCATGTACATCTTCAGGGTAAAAAATTACAAATTGCCCACCCTTTAAGTTGAAATGCATATCAGGCGTATCTGCAAAAAACAATACGTCCTTTTCCGCATTATAATCGCCTTTAGGTTGGGTGCAATCGGTACGGGGTTTCCAGCCTATGGTTTCGTTGCCACGGATACAAACTTGTATGTCTATATTCTTATTATGGCATTCAAACTTCTCGGCAGCAACTTCGGCTTTTTTACCTTCATTGTCTGATGTAATAATTTTTACGCCATCCGCAATTTCTATTACGCCAACCTCAGCCGTATTCAAATCAGTTGAAGTTAAATAGTCAAAAGCAACCTTAAAGTTTTTATGCAGGCCGTAATACTTTTGGGCACTGGCTAATGTATCTATTATCATATTAGTTCATGGTTAATGGTTGATAGTTCATAGCAATTATTACCATGAACCATCAACCATGATCTATTACCTATCTCTGTACACGGCCCGAACCGTCACCTTTTACCAACTCCTGAACTTCACTTAAAGTAGCATGATTTAAATCGCCAGGTATAGTATGTTTAATAGCTGATGCAGCTACACCAAACTCAGCGGCATCGCTCATTTTTAAACCGGTAACTAAACCGTAAATGAAACCGCTGGCAAATGAATCGCCGCTACCAACACGGTCAATAATACGTACGCTGTATTCTTTAGTATGATAAAACTCGTTACCATCATATACTAAAGCACTCCATCCGTTATCAGATGCGCTATGGCTTTCTCTTAATGTTGACGCAATATATTTAAAGCCGAATTTGTCTTTCATTTGCTTAAATACATCTTTATAACCGTCAAGATTTAACTCGCCTTTGGTAACATCCGTACCTGCGCTTGTAAAGCCTAGGGTAGTATCTGCATCCTCTTCGTTACCAATACACACATCAACATATTTACAAAGCTCGGTCATTACTTCGCGGGCTTTTTCTTTACTCCATAACTTTTTACGGTAGTTTAAGTCAATACTGGTAGTAATACCTTTTGCTTTAGCAGCTTTTAAGGCAGCTAAGGTTAAAGCGGCAGCTTTATCACTTAGAGCAGGAGTGATACCTGTAGTATGGAACCAATCGGCACCGTCTAATATTTTATCAAAGTCAAATTCACTGGCTTCAACTTCTGATATAGAAGCATCCGCACGGTCATATATTACCTGTGATGCACGCATTGAAGCACCTGTTTCTAAAAAATATATACCTAAACGTTTGCCGCCACGGGCTACAAATTGCGTGTCAACACCATAACGGCGCAGGTGATTAATAGCCGCCTGACCTATTGCGTTTGCAGGTACTTTTGATACAAATGTTCCGTTTAAACCATAATTACAAAGTGCGGCTGCAACGTTAGCTTCACCGCCACCATAAGTAACCTCAAACGTGTCGCTTTGTACAAATCTCTTATAATCAGGAGTTGATAATCTCAACATTATTTCTCCCAGTGTTACTACTTTTTTTGACATTGATATCGAATTTTTAGATTGAAAATTAGGTTTTAATGTTTTTATTTAACCGTGGTGGCCAAAATTACATAATCCAAATTAATATAGAGGATTTAGTTGAAAAATTGTAATCGATTACAATTATGAATTTTGTAATGATTTTAAGTGTGTTATTAAAATGTTTCTTTTTAGCTTTACCCCATAATTACAATGAAACCAAATGAGTAAAAAAGCAGATATTTTAAAATTAATACCAGAGCAAGGTATTTTACCCTTATATTTTAATAAGGATACAGAAGTTAGTGTAAACATTTTGCATGCTTTATATAAGGCAGGTATACGCACAGTTGAATATACCAATCGTGGTGAGGCTGCCTTAAAAAACTTTGCCAAACTGCGCGAAGTGTGTGATAAAGAATTGGACGGTATGTACCTGGGTGTTGGTACTATTAAAGATGGTGCAAGCGCACAAGCTTTTGTTGATGCAGGGGCCGACTATATAATAAGCCCGGGCTTAGTTGAAGAAGTGATACCGGTTGCCAACAAATATGATATGCTATGGGTGCCGGGTTGTATGACACCTACCGAAATTATTAAAGCCGAAGCATTAGGCGCTAAATTCATCAAACTATTTCCAGGCAATCTTTTAGGCCCGTCATTTGTATCTGGGATTAAAGAATTGTTCCCTAATACACTATTTATGCCAACGGGTGGAGTTGAATTGACCAAAGAAAATATTGGTGGTTGGTTTAAGGCCGGTGTTTGTGCAGTGGGTATGGGTAGCAAATTGGTTAGCAAAGATGTTATGGAAGGCAAAAAATATGACGAATTAACTGCTGCTACTAAAGAAGCAATGGCAATAGTAAATGCCAGCAGGTAAATTTTAATACCAATAAAAAAGCCCGCTAAATTTAGCGGGCTTTTTTTGTTTTTATCGGCAGTTATTAGTTAACCGATTTAACTTTTATAACCACTTTTTTCATTCGCTCTGCAACTGCAGGATCAACTTTTAAGTGCGGGCGATGCGCTTCACCAGGGAAGTATATAAAAAAGTTTTCAGGGGTAGCTACTCCATATTTAGTGGCATCAAATGCATCATTCTTATAGTAGCCGATGTCACTTGCGTCATTAAAAGGAGTTACCACAGCGGTTTCAATTTCTTTAGTAAATGGTACTCCGGCAATTTTTTCTTTACCATCAATTACATAGTGTACATCAATGTATTTTTTATGTACCTCCCAGTTTGACATGGCAAAATCTTTAGGAACATCATTCACAAATATAGCGTAAGCATTCTCGCCGTTTTCGCCATCTATATTAACATGACTGCCGCGCATGTTAGCCAATTCAGGGTTTGCTAAAAATGCAAATACTTTATCCCAAACAGCTTTGTTAGCATTGTATTGTTTGGCAAATTCCACACTGTTTACAGAAGGATCGACGCTACGGTTCAAATTTGGAGCATAAGCTTTGCTTTTAACCCATTTGTCGGCATCTTTTTTTGAGGGAGTTTGTGCTATTGTTGCGCAACCTGCAAATAATAATGCGGTAGCAAGCGTCAGGCCCTTAAGGGCTGATAAATGTTTCATAATTTTAATTAGTTTATAATAGTACGTAAGGTATAAAGCTTTTTATTTAAAAAAAAGTAAATCAGCATAAATCTGAGTTGTGTAATCAAAATAATATATTGAAATATCGATTGCAGAACTTTTATTTAATTTATTAATTTTAAAAAATTAACTCATTAGCCTCAAACTATATTGTTTGACATGACTATTGTAGTTTGGATTAATCTATATAACCAGAAAATCAATCAAATTATACCTTAAATGAAAAAGTTTTTCAAAAACAAACTCAATCTATTATTCCTACTGATATTGCTGTTGCCCACCCTGGCATTAGTAAAGCGAGACAAATATCAATACAAGTTCCAGGATCCATCTTTACCAATTGATCAGCGTGTAAATGATCTGATCTCGCAAATGACATTGGACGAAAAAGTAAACCAGATGATTAACCAGGCTCCAGCTATTGAGCGTTTAGGCGTACCTGCTTTTAACTGGTGGAATGAGGCTTTACATGGTGTTGCCCGTGCAAACGGATTTAAAACCACGGTTTACCCTCAAGCTATAGCCATGGCGGCAACTTTTGATAAATCCTCATTACATACTATGGCCGATTATACTGCTGAAGAAGGTCGTGCTATTAATAATCAAAGTATTAAAGATAAAAAAACAGGCACCCGCTATGTGAATTTAACTTATTGGACACCCAATATCAACATATTTAGGGACCCAAGATGGGGTAGAGGCCAGGAAACTTATGGAGAGGATCCGTATTTAACGGCATCAATGGGTAAAAGTTTTGTAACTGGTTTGCAGGGTAATGATCCTAAATACCTAAAAGCGGCTGCCTGTGCCAAGCACTATGCTGTTCACAGCGGGCCAGAATCAACCCGTCATAAATTTAATACTGATGTAAGTGATTATGATCTATGGGATACTTATCTGCCTGCATTCAGGACATTAGTAGTTGATGCGAAAGTAGAAGGTGTAATGTGTGCATATAATGCATTTAAAGGACAGCCTTGCTGCGGCAGCGATTTTCTATTAAATAACATACTACGTAATCAATGGAAATTTACAGGTTACTTAACTTCAGATTGTGGCGGTATTGATGATTTTTATAAGGCCACGGCTCACCAAACCTTTAATGATGCAGCCAGCGCTGCAGCTGATGCTGTATTACATGGTACTGATGTGGAGTGTATAGTAGGTAGCTTGCCAAATGCTGCTTATAAAGCTTTAACCAAAGCGGTTGCAGATGGGAAATTAACCGAAAAAGACTTAGATGTTTCGTTAAGAAGGTTGTTTACTACCCGTTTCCGTTTAGGTTTATTTGATGCTGCTGATCCGGCTAATAAATATTCGCAAATACCAATGAGTGTGTTAGAAAGCGCTGAGCACCAAGCCCATGCTTTAAAAATGGCTCGTCAATCAATAGTACTATTAAAAAACCAAAATAATTTACTGCCTCTAAGCAAAAGCTTGAAAAAAATAGCCATAATTGGCCCGAATGCTGATAATCAAAGGAGTATACGTGGTAATTATTTTGGTACAGCTTCACGTTCAGTAACTCCTTTACAAGGCATTAAAGCTAAATTGGGTCCTGCTACGGTAGTTGAATATCATTTAGGTACAGATTATGTTGTTAATGGAAACGTAAGAGCTGATAACAGCAAACTTGTAGATAGTGTTAAGGATGCTGACGTGATTCTATTTATAGGTGGTATTACTCCTGATTTGGAAGGTGAAGAGATGAACACCAATAAAGATGGCTTTAGAGGAGGCGACCGTACATCTATCATGTTGCCTAAAAACCAAACTAATCTATTAAAAGATTTGAAAGCTACAGGCAAACCTGTTGTATTTGTATTAATGACAGGTTCGGCAGTGGCTACGCCCTGGGAATCAGAAAATCTTCCGGCCATTGTAAATGCATGGTATGGTGGTCAGGCAGCAGGTACAGCACTTGCTGATGTATTATTTGGCGATTATAATCCGGGTGGCCGTTTGCCGATAACCTTCTATAAAAGCGATAAAGATCTACCGGTTTCAATAAGTGATTACTCCATGAAGAACCGTACTTATCGTTATTTTAACGGCAAGCCTTTATACAGCTTTGGTTATGGTTTAAGCTATACTACCTTTAAATATGATGGCTTAACCGTTCCTGCTACAATACAAGGCAGCAAACCGGTTACTGTAACTGTAAAAGTTACCAATACAGGTAAAAGGGATGGCGAAGAAGTTAGCCAGCTTTATTTGGCGCATCAGGGTACAGGTATGCGTACCCCTATACGTGCTTTAAAAGGCTTTGAGAGAACATTTATTAAGGCCGGCGAAACTAAGGTTGTTAAATTTCAGTTAACCCCGCAGGACCTTGCTTTAATAACTGCTGATGGTAATGCCAAAGTGATAAAAGGTAAACTATCTATTAGTGTAGGCGGAAGCCAGCCTGACGCGCAAACAACAGCCAGCAAAAAAACTGTTACTAAGCAAGTTTCGTTGATATAGTTATTACTATAATAACTTATTTTGTAAAAGGCCAGATCAATGATTTGGCCTTTTACTTTTGTAGTATAATGAGTGCTTTTTATTTTTGAGGAAATGCAACAAAATAACCCATTACACGGAAAAACTTTAGAGGTGATAATAAATGACCTGGTAACCCATTATGGTTGGCCCGAGTTAGGTTATCGTATACGTATCAATTGTTTTCTGGATAATCCGAGTGTAAAATCGAGCTTAAAATTTTTACGCAAAACTCCATGGGCACGCAAAAAGGTAGAAGACTTGTACGTGGATACTTTTAGTAAATAATGTCATCCTGCAGCATTCTTATGAAATCTGTACGGGGAGGAATATCCAAATAAGGATAAGTCACCTTTGACAGGTATAGTCCTTGCGGATAGGCAGGGGTTATAATAGGTGGTGTGATTTTATTTATCAAATAATTTTCAAACTCTTCAACGGTTAATTTACCTTCACCAATTTCTAATAATCTGCCCACAATTATTCTTACCATTTTACTTAAAAAACGATTGGCCGATATTTGGAAACGTAATCTATCACCCGCAGCATTTAAATATAAATGGGCTGATGTAATATTACATATCGTGTGATCATTTCTATCCGGACTTTTACAAAAGCCGCGGTAATCATTATATAATGGGAGCAAAGTAACCGCTTCCCGGATTTTAGGCACATCCAGATTTTTATAAGCATAAAACGAGCTGAATCTGCTTAAAAAGGGGTCTTTATAATTATGAATAAAATAATCATAGGTTCTTTCTATAGCGTCAAAACGGGCATGGGGCAGGCCCTCCATAGGTATAATATTAAATACAGCAATATCGGCAGGTAACAGTTTGTTTAACCTGAAGAGCAGGTCAAACTTCCATTCCTTATCCACATCTATATGAAAAAAAAACTGGCTTGCATGTACTTGCGCGTCAGTTCTTCCGCAGCCAAAAATAGTGACAGCAGTCTTTAATATTTGACTAAGCGCAGTTTGTAATACTTCTTGTACACTTAATACCCCGGGATGTATTTGCCACCCGCTATAATTAGTGCCATGGTAACCTATGTGTACAAAATACCTCAAAGGATTATAAAGTATAGCTGTTATTATACTTTACGAGGAGGCAAATCAAAAGCGACAGCATTGTGCTCAAAATGGCCTTTATGTGAGCCGTCACAAAACGGTTTATTGGCAGACAAGCCGCAACGACAAATTGAAACTACTGTACGGCCCTGTAAACCATAGTTATTGCCCTGCATATCTACAATTTCAAAATCGCCTTCTATTTTTACTGATCCGTTATTATTAATGGTAAGTTTTGTTGACATAGTATAAAATTTATGCGAATTTAATATTTATAGTTGAAAAGATTTTTAATAAATACACTGATAATTCTCCATGTAGTATGCTATAAAAACTTAACAACAAGGGCCTTATTATTTATAATAAGGCCCTTGTTGTTAAAGGACTAATAAAAATGGACCATTATTACCAGGTAACACCTACATAAGCATAACCTTTGTCAGCCGATAGCCAAATGTCAACCCAGCCATTAGCGCCTGTATACCAATGAATATTGCTATGTGATGATGATGCTCCATAGGTATCATATATACCATCAGTCCATTCAACGCCACTACTGCCATAGTCGGCAGGTGTCGCACCATATCCGTCAGTGTAGGCTACAAGCCCGGCACTACCAGGATAACCATAAGATGTAACCGTAGTATTAAAATAAACATCAATATATGGAGTAATATAAAATGTAACTCCATCAAATGATCTTGTTCCATAATAATCGGTAACTGAACAACTTGCGCTGTTGGCATTCACTACACAAGCATAAATATTATTGGTTGACAGCGATATTGTAGCGAATAATAAAGTAAGAAAAATAATTTTTTTCATAATAGTTAGTTTTTAATTGTTGTTTATAAATAAAGATAGTCCTTGTAAAAACTAAGCCAGATGGCTGCAACACGCATTAGGGGAGAGTATTGTGGAATTAAGAATACTGATATTATAATATAAATATAAGAACCAAAAATATTATTAGCAAATATTTTTAACTAAAAATTATGAAGTAAATAATTTTTAGTTAATTGCAATTTTTATTGTTTTTTGGACGACAACAATTTTTTAAAATTTATTATTAAAATTGTCATACCTATTTATTTTGTGTAATCCTATTATAGCTATGCGTAAATATTCCGGCCAAACACGTGTTTTGTTGGCAACAGATTGTATCATATTTGGCTTTGATGGGGTAAATATTAAATTACTGTTGATTAAAAGAGGATTTAATCCTGCTAAAAACAAATGGAGTTTGATGGGAGGGTTTATTGAACCATCTGAAAGCCCTGATGATGCAGCTATACGTGTACTTGAAGAATGTACCGGGTTAAGGGATATTTACATGGAGCAGTTTATGGTTTTTGGGAAGCCTGATCGGGATCCGGTAGAAAGAACTTTATCAGTAGCCTATTTTGCATTAATTGATATCCATAAATATGAAAATCAATTAAATGATAAGTATCATGCAGAGTGGTTTTTATTAACTGAAATGCCCGATCTGATATTCGATCATAATGAAATGGTGAATCAGGCAAAAAGGCAATTACGTTACAAAGCAGCATTGCACCCAGTATTGTTTGAGTTATTGCCCGAAAAATTTACTATTCCGCAATTACGCACTTTGTATGAAGGAGTTTATGAAACTCAATTTGATGATCGTAATTTTAGCAGAAAGCTTTTATCAACCAAATTGTTGGTTAAGCTGAATGAAAAAGACAAACTATCATCTCGTAAAGGTGCATTTTATTTTAAACTGGATAATTCACATTACCAGGAAAATTTCGAGTCGTTTTTACACCTGGTACCTAATCCGGAAAAGTTTTTTTAAAATTTTTGTTATTTATTAAAATGTTTTACCCTAATGATCGTCTTTATTAGGAGAATAAAACAATTGCCTATTGTAAAATAATTTATGCCCCCAAAAAATAATCCACCAGATAAAAAGACACAACCCGGTATTCTTAGCTTACTTAAGCCTTACCGCGGGTTGGTTATATTATTAATTGTGTTTGCCTTATTAAGTAATGGAATAAACCTATTGCTCCCTAAAATAATTGCAAGCGGCATTGATGCATATACCCATCAGCGGTTTAATATGCGGCATACCATTATTCAGTTTAGTGCAGCCACATTATTGGTCTTTGTATTTGGCTATTTGCAAAGCATCATACAAACTTATGCATCTGAACGTGTAGCGCGCGATTTACGCACCCGCCTTGCTGATAAGATATCAAGGCAAAGCCATGCTTTTATTGAAAAGGCAAATCCTGCAAAATTACTTACCAATTTAACCGCCGATACGGATTCGATAAAGCTGTTTGTGTCGCAGGCTATTGTATCAATAGCTTCATCTCTTTTTATAATTATTGGCGCCAGTATATTGTTGTTGGCAATTAATTGGAAACTAGCTTTAACCGTTATTGCTATTATTCCTATAATAGGTGGCACATTTTTTTGGGTGCTGCGTAAAGTACGCGCACTTTTTATGCAAAGCCGCGAGGTTATTGACTGGTTAAATAAAATCATCAATGAAAGTATACTTGGCTCGGCATTAATACGGGTAATTAATTCACAGCAATTAGAATCATTAAAGTTTTTAGAAGCTAATACCAAAGCCCGGGATTTTGGCCTGTCTATTTTAAAATTGTTTGCGGGCTTAATACCGGTTATAACTTTTACAGCCAATTTATCGGCCCTAACTATTTTAGCTTTAGGCGGGCACTATGTTATTAATGGCACCATGAGTCTGGGCGATTTTGCCGCATTTAACAGTTATTTAATTATGTTGATATTTCCTATAATGATAATAGGGTTTATGAGCAATATTATTGCTCAAGCATCAGCCTCATTTGGCCGTATAGGAATGATATTAGGAGCACCTGATTTGCAGGACAGTGGCACCATAACCGAACCATTGCACGGGAATATTGAACTTAAAGATGTAACCGTAATTTATGGGCAAAAACCTGCTTTAAAAAAGGTGTCGTTATCTGTAAAAGCAGGTTCAAAAATTGCTATAATAGGTCCTACAGCTGCCGGCAAATCACAATTATTATACTTACTTACAGGTTTAATACCTGCAAACGAGGGTGTAATTGAGTTTGATGGTAAAAGCATTGATAGTTATAATAGCGAAGCATTTCATAGCCAGGTAGGTTTTGTATTTCAGGATAACATTATATTTAATATGAGTATCCGCGAGAATATAGCTTTTAGCGATAAGGTAACTGATCAATCTTTACAAAAGGCTATTGATACAGCCGAATTAAATGATTTTGTGGATAGCTTGCCCGAGAAGTTAAGCACTATAGTTTCTGAACGTGGTTCAAGTTTATCAGGAGGGCAAAAGCAGCGTATTATGCTTGCCCGCGCTTTAGCTGTAAATCCGAAGGTGTTATTGCTGGATGATTTTACAGCAAGAGTTGACACCAATACCGAGCAGAAAATATTAAAAAATATCCAACAAAATTATCCTAATCTGACGCTAATATCCGTAACACAAAAAATTGCTTCAATTGAGCATTATGATCAAATTGTATTATTAATGGAAGGTGAAGTTATAGCTGTAGGTACTCATCAACAGCTATTGACAAGCAGTACCGAGTATGTTCAAATATTTAATTCACAACAAAGCACCAGCAATTATGAGTTATAATTTGAATAATAGTACGCAACAGGAAAAGAAGACCTCTACGTACGCAGGCCTTAAAAAGCTTTTGCAGCTAATAAAACATGAACGACCTAAACTTTTGTTGGCTTTAGTAGCTATCCTTCTAAATTCAACCATAAACCTATTGGGTCCTTATATTATTGGCCATACTATTGATAAGTATGTAGTTACTAAACAATATCATGGTGTGCTGGTATTTTCGGGCATATTGCTTGGTATGTATATTATTGGTTTGTTTACCAGCTATAATCAAACCAAGTTGATGGGTGGGGTTGGGCAACGTATGTTGTTCACGTTGCGCAATGCTATATTTAATAAGCTGCAGCAGTTGCCGGTTGCTTTTTTTAATCAAAATAAAGCCGGTGATTTAATATCGCGTGTAAATAACGATACGGATAAGATAAATCAGTTTTTTTCGCAATCATTAATGCAGTTTATAGGCAGCATTGCTACCATGACAGGCGCCGGCATATTCTTATTGGTAATAAACCCAAAACTAGGTGCGGCAGCACTTGTACCGGGGTTATTTATATTAATATTTACAACTATTGTATCACCCTGGGTAAAAAAAGCTAATGCCAAAAATTTAAAAAGCGTTGGCGGCATGAGTGGCGAAATACAAGAAAGCCTTAACAATTTCAGGGTGATTATTGCCTTTAACCGTCGCGATTATTTCAGGAAAAGGTTTGATGTAGCTAATAAAACTAATTATAAAACTGCCATAATTGCCGGGCTGGCAAATAATGTATTTATGCCGGTTTATGGCTTATTTGCAAGTATTGCTCAGTTAACGGTGCTTGCATATGGTATATATTTGATAAGTGTGGGTGAGTTTACTATAGGCTTGCTGGTAAGTTATTTATCATACGCTACCAATTTTTATAATCCATTACGTCAATTAGCTTCACTTTGGGCCAACTTCCAAACAGCTATGGCCGGGTGGGACAGGGTATCGCAAATCCTTTCGATGGAAAACAATTTACATGATATTGCCCACACCGAATCAAATGAATCTGGCAATTTATTGGAGTTTAAGAATGTTCATTTTGGCTATGATGATAAAGAAATATTGCATAACGTAAGTTTTGCAATGGAACGTGGTAAAACATATGCTTTGGTTGGCCCCACAGGTGGTGGTAAAACAACAACCGCATCTTTAATAGCACGTTTATATGATCCAACCAAAGGCGTAGTATTACTAAATGGTCAAGATATAAGAAGTTATGATGCTAATGAACGCAGCAAAAAAATAGGTTTTATATTACAGGAGCCATTTTTATTTACCGGAACAATAAAAGAAAACATTTTGTATGGCAATGAACTTTATGAGGGCCATAGCAATGAGCAATTGGAGCAGGTAATTAAAGATGCTAATCTGGGCAATTTATTAGCCATGTTTGATAACGGGTTAGAAACCGCGGTAACATCAGGAGCTGATAGTATAAGTTTGGGCCAAAAGCAGTTAATAGCTTTTATGCGTGCTGTTTTGCGTAATCCCGAATTACTTATTTTAGATGAAGCCACAGCTAATATTGATACCATTACCGAAAAGCTATTAGGAGAAATATTAAATAACCTGCCGGCGACAACAACCCGTGTAATCATCGCACATCGTTTAAATACTATTGAAAACGCAGATGAGATATACTTTGTTAACTCGGGCGAGGTAAGCCGTGCCGGATCATTAAACGATGCTATGGATATGCTGTTGAAAGGTAAAAGAATCAGTTAAAGGATATTTGCGCTTGTTTGTTCTTCTTTAAGGTTTTTAGGTAATTTAATATTAATAGTAGTACCTGTGCCATAGGTTGATTTTATATCTATAGTACCCCGGTGCTTTTCAATAATACCAAAAACAATAGATAGCCCGAGTCCCGTACCTTCGCCAATTTCTTTAGTGGTATAAAACGGCTCAAATACCCGTTGCTTAATTTCGGTGGTCATGCCTATACCTGTATCCGTAATTTTAATTGATATATGGTCAGCATGATCCTCGCTTATTATAAGTATGCTTTCATTATTATGCACCTCTTTTGCTTTAATGGCATGTATACTGTTATCAATCAGGTTTATCAGCATTTGATCGATCTTGCCGGGATAACAATTTAAAGGTTCCAGCTTATTTAATAATGGTTTAACTTCAATATAGTAGGGTATGGAGCTTCTTAGTAGTACCAGCGTATTTAATATAGACGAATTGATATTAGCAGGTGTTAATGCCAATTGATCCATTCTGCTAAAGGTTCGTAAACTCTGCACAATCTCTTTAGTGCGGTTTGCACCATCTTCAATTCCGTCAATTAAACCATTTATTTCGGTTTTTATAAAATCAGGGTCAATTTCTTCTTTAAACTTTGTAGCTGTTTTTAATAATTCGGGGTCGTCGGGATTATTTGCCGCCTCTTCATAATATTTAAGCAATGTAAACAACTCTTTAAAATCAAGCCTTAAAGGCGATACATTTGCGCTTACAAAGTTTATAGGGTTATTTATTTCATGCGCTACGCCCGCAGTTAGCTGACCTAATGAAGCCATTTTTTCGGTCTCGATCAAATGATGTTGGGCCGATTGCAAATTTTCAATAGTAACTGATAAATTTTGATTGGTTTCTATTAACTCTTGTGTGCGCTCCTTTACCTTGTTTTCTAATATGATATTTTGCTCGGTAATCAATTTTTCATTCTCTTTAGCTATTTGAAGCGCCGAAGTTTGTGAGAGAGTGTTTTGTTCGCGATAAAAGCTGATCTTATCGGCTAAAGCGGTTGAAAATAAAATCAACTCAATTATGGCGCTATGGGTTAAAAAGTTAGCTGTTAAATAATTGTATGGTATTAATCCTTTATTACGTGCCAGGGTTATTAATATGGCAATTAATGATAGCCCCCAACCCGATAAGAAAAACTTGGCAGGCTTAAACCCTTTAAAATACATGTAAAAGCCGATGCAAAGTAATACGGTTGAAGTGATAAAAACATTTATGGTAATTAAAAAGTAAGCGCCGCTTGCCCATTTGCTGACAATGGCAATCAATGGCAAAGTATATAAAATGTACAAGCCCAAATACCATTTATAATATTTTTTAAAGTTTTGCTTAAGCTGTAAAAACTCATCTGCAAATAATAGCATAGACAATCCGAAACCTGTACGGATAAATGGAATTGCATATCCGTTTAATAGTTCCTTGTTTCCGGAAAGCAAAATATTACCATATCCTAACATGAAAATTTGTGAAAGCCCAAAGAAGATGATGTACACCACATAATACAAGTAGCTTTTATCGCCCACTATGGCAAAAAGTATTAAATTATATAATGCCATCACCAAAAATATGCCTATTAATGCACCATTAATCAGTTGGTTAATAGCACTGTTTTTTAAAAATTCGTCCTGACTATGTACCTGTATAGGTATAGTGGATGACATATTACTTTTTAATCTTAAATAAATTGTTTGAATACTATTTGGAGCTATTTTCCAATTAATAACAGTACTGTTTTGGGATAAAAAATTAGGGTTTGTTTTAAAATTACAGGGCGAAATACGTATAGTTTTATGGGTAACAGTATCGCGGTAATAAATGTCAAAATCATCAATAATACTTCGGCCAGTTGTTATAGGGATGATAGAACCAGACGTATTGTTTTTTATAATAACCTTTAACCAAACTGCAGATTTAGAATATTTTAAAACAGGTAAACGAGACTTAACAGGGTGGAAATTTTTACTGGTTAGTGCATCATTAAGTTTAAAAATATGATTAGGGTCCTCAAGTTCGGTAAAATATTGATTGGTTAAATACTTTGATTCAGAATTATTAATAACCAAAGTATCTGTTTGGGCTGCAAAAGCTATAGTATATTGTATTATAAAACATAAGATTATGGTTATTTTTTTCATTTTTATACAATAGTTTTGTCAAGCCCGTTGATATTGAAATAGCAACATTTAAATATGCTATTTAAAATTAATAAATTATGGAAATAGGTGTGTTATATGTTGATGATGAAGTTAACAATCTAAACAGCTTTAAAGCTGCCTTTAGGCGCGATTTTGAAATATATACCGCCAGTTCGGCCAGGGAGGGTAGGAAAATACTGGATAACAATGAAATTGGCGTTATTATAACAGACCAGCGCATGCCGGGTATGACCGGTATTGAGTTTTTAGAATCTATATTAACCATATATCCGGATACTATCAGGATATTATTAACCGGTTTTTCTGATATTAATGCCGTTATGGATGCCATAAACCGGGGCCAGGTTTATAAATACCTGGTTAAGCCCTGGCAAAATGATGAGTTGAAAATGTATATTGAAAACGCCCTCGAGATATACAATCTACGTAAAGAAAATAAAGAGTTAGCCCATAAGCTACAGTTAGCCAATTTGGAAATTGAGCGTATACAAAAGCGTAAAAAATAGTTAAGCATAGTTTAGTTTTGATTTCATTTAAAGGTTTGTATATTAGTCACAACTATTTTACAATAGCAAACCTATTAAACTAATTGATAAATTGAAACCCATACTAAGTGTCGCACTGGCGCTATTGCTATCTCTATGTTTTTTTAATAGCTATTCGCAAGGAACAAGCAATAAGGGAACAGAGTTTTGGACAACGTATATAGACCATATAAATGCTCCAACTGCTAGTATGGGGCCAAGTAGTATGGTATTGTATATAACTTCGGATATATCAACCACAGGTAAAGTTGAAATTGCTGATGGTAGTTTTTCACAGTCTTATACAGTAACCGCCAATCAGGTAACTTTTGTTAATATTCCCGCAAGTGCTTTTCTAGGAAATAACAGTGGCCCTTTAGGTAAAAAGGGTATTCATATCACATCATTAAATCCTATTGCGGTTTATGCACATATTTATGCTAGTAGTGTTTCTGGCGCTACATTGTTATTCCCAGTAAACGCTATGGGGAAAACATATATGTCTTTAAACTATAAGCAACATTCAAACAATAATCCGGCATATTCAATTTTTGCGATCGTCGCAACAGAGGACAACACTACAGTGTCTATAACACCGTCGGCTACATTGGTGAGTGGAGAAGCGGCAGGCGTAGCTTTCCAGGTGGTATTAAACAAAGGCGAAGTTTACCAGGGATTGTCTCGTATTGACCTTACCGGAAGTAAGATACAATCAATAAGTACTGTAGCAGGTGTTTGTAAAAAAATAGCTGTTTTTTCAGGTAGTAGTAAAATTGGAATAAATTGCACAACAACCAATAATCCTGACATTAACGCCAACCCGGGTACATCAGATAATTTATTCCAACAGGTCTATCCTACATCAGCGTGGGGCAAAAACTACATAGCGGCACCGCTTGCTTCAAGACCATATAATGTTTATCGCATCGTGTTAAGTGAGGCCAATACTGCTGTAACCGTCAATGGTATTTCAATTCCTGCAGCACAGTTTACTTCGGGCTATTACGAATTCACCTCAACCACTACCAATGTAATATCAGCAAACAAACCCATACAGGTAGTACAATATTCGGCAACTCAAGGGGCAAATGTAACATCGGGCGGGGGATGTTCCACGATAAGTGACAGGGGGGACCCTGAAATGATATACCTGAGTTCTATTGAACAGGGCTTGGATCATGTTACTTTATATTCCACAGGCTATTTTACGATCTTAAATAGCTATATTAATGTAGTAATACCAACTAGCGCCGTATCTTCTTTTACATTGGATGGCGCGCCTTATACTGCATTTTTAGCTATTCCCAATTCTACTTACTCATACGCTCAAATACCAGTTACATCCGGGCCAACATCAACAGGTAATGGTTCGGTTTCTTCTGGCACGCATACTATTAAAGCCTCCCAGCCATTTAATGCCATAGCCTATGGTTTTGGCGCTCAGGAGTCATACGGATATGCAGCGGGTACCAATTTACAGGATCTGACGGAGTATGTACAATTTCAAAATCCACAAAATAATAATGTGCAAACATCCGGTTGTGTTGGGGTAGACTATAAATTACAGGTAACCATGCCTTACCCAACCACCAAAATAACATGGCAGGTGGATGGTGCTATAAAGCAAGTGGATAATAATCCGATACCAATATCTACTAAAGTTGTGGGCACACAAACCCTACATACTTATGAATACTCGGGGCTAATGAATTTTGCTATAGGAAACCATATTGTTATAGCTAAAGTATTTAATCCGGTTGCTGATGATTGTGGGAATGATGTAGATATATCCTACAATTTTGAAATCACCGGTTTGCCTGTGGTTGACTTTACGGCACCTGCCAATACCTGTTTAGGCGATGCTACTGCATTTAAAGATAATTCAGTACCTCCGGCGGGTACTACGGTTAAATTATGGTTATGGGATTTTGGCGATGGGAATACATCCGCGCTGCAAAACCCAACACATACTTATGCCGCGGCAGGCGATTATACAGTTGCCCTAACTATCACTGATGCTAATGGCTGCAGCACTACTACACCTAAAACTATACATGTAGCCAAATTACCGGTTGCCACTTTTACTGTATCTACCCCAAATTGTGAAGGGCAAAATATAGCTTTTACCAATAGTTCTACAGCAGCTGATGGAACTATTAATAAATGGGTATGGGATTATGGTGATGGAAGCTCCCCAGAAGTTTTTACCAATGGATTACCAGTAATAAATCATATTTATGCCGTAGCCGGTACTTATAATGCAGTATTAACAGTTACTACTGATAAGGGATGCAGCAGTACTTTTACAAAAGCTGTTATAGTAAACCCGGCACCGGTAGTTGATTTTACGCTGCCTGATGTTTGTCTGGCAGATGCGTTTGCCCAGTTTATAGATAAAAGTACAATCGCAGATAATTCGCAAGCGGGATTTACTTATTTATGGAATTTTGGTGACCCTAATTCAACTGCGACTAATAATAAATCAACACTAAAAAATCCTCAGCACAAATATACCCAGGCGGCTGTATATACTGTCACATTAACCGTTACTTCAGCTTCCGGTTGTGTATCGGTAAAATCACAAACATTTACCGTTAATGGTTCAATACCGGTAGCCGCCTTTAGTTATCCGCCTACTATATGCAGCAGTGATGATGTGGCATTTAAAGATGAGTCAACTGTTGATTTTGGTAATATAACCAAGGTGATATGGTATTTTGATTATAATAATAACCCTGCTGTATCTGAAACTTATACCGGTGCAAATATCCCTTCAAACAAAATTTATCACCATCAATATCCATTGTTTAATAATCCATTACAACAAAATTATCGGGTTAGGATGGAGGTTTATTCGGGCCAGTCATGCTCAAGCATAGTTGAACATACTATAACTGTAAATGCTAACCCAATAGTTAATTTAAGTCCAGCAAGCGGTTTAATACTTTGCCAGTCTGATGCGCCCGTGCAGATACTTGAAAATAAAAACGGTTTTGTGGGTACTGGTGTATTTACAGGTACGGGCATATCATCCACAGGTTTGTTTGACCCGACCATTTCAGGTACTGGCACTTTTACTATTAATTATTTATTTACTACAAGCAACACAGGTTGTACTTATGCAACTACGTTGCAAATTACCGTAAACCCTACGCCGGTAATAAACTTAGCATCAAATCTTCGATTGTTAGAAGGGGGGCAGGTTACATTATCTGCAACGGTAAAAGTAAGCAGTGGTTCATTAACTTATAAGTGGATACCTTCAACCGGACTTGATCATGATGATATAGTAAATCCAATTGCCAGCCCTACTGATGATATTACTTATACACTAACAGCTACGTCTGATAAATTTTGCAGTGCAGTTGCGCGGGTTGCAGTAACGGTATTAAAGGCTCCTTTAGTAAACAACACGTTTACCCCCAATGGCGATGGAATAAACGATACCTGGAATATTAAATACCTGGAAAGCTATCCAAAAGCAACGGTTGAGATATTTAACCGTTTAGGAGAAAAATTATACTACTCGGTAGGATACCCCATCCCATGGGATGGGCGTTATAGAGGCGCTGATCTGCCTTCGGGTGTTTATTACTATATAATTAATCCTAACGTAAGCGGACGAAAAACTTATTCGGGTTATGTTTCAATTATCAAGTAATATGCAGTAATTGTTATGAATAAAATTATATTCGTAAATTATTTACTTAATAAGTTATAAATCTTATTGCCTTAGTGTAGTGGCTGCTCTCTTAATGAAAAGAATCTTTAATTTAATCCTGTTGTTTGTTTTAATAGCAAACTTAGCAAATGCACAACAAAGACCACAATATACCCAATATGTGTTTAATAATTACCTTTTAAATCCGGCTGTAGCAGGAATTGAAAATTATACCGATGTTAAAGCCGGACATCGTAGCCAGTGGACCGGATTAAATGGGGCACCTGTAACCAGCTATATCACCATAAATACACCCATAGGCCGAAATTTTGTTGAAAGTAGTGCCAATTCATTTGCCGCGGGTGGCGGCACAAATCCTAATAGCAGGCTTTACACGCAAGAGTACACAGCTTCTGAACCACATCATGGCATTGGTGCTATGGTTGTGACAGATAAGGCAGGACCCATTACTCAAACCAATGTGGCTGCAACCTATGCTTATCATTTAGGCGTTACCGATAAGCTAAACCTATCGGTAGGTGTATCAGCAGGATTTATGCGTACAGCCTTAAATACATCTGAAATTACTTTAGAGAATCCACTTGACCCGGCTATAGCAAATGGCAATAACAGCCAGTTTAAGCCCGATTTGGGTGCCGGGGTATGGCTATATTCATCTAATTATTATTTAGGTATCTCTGCGCAGCAATTATTGCCCCAACAATTATATTTTACATCACGGGCTGATGCTGTCAGCACTAATAAAACTGTGCCGCATTATTTTGTTACCGGTGGAATTAAATTATTTATATATGATGACCTAACATTAATGCCGTCATTTTTAATAAAACAAATTAAGCCGGTACCAATAACTTATGACCTTAATTTAAAGCTAGCTTTTCAAGACAAGTTTTGGATAGGAGGAGCTTATCGGCATAAAGACTCCTTTGGGGCGTTGGCCGGGTTTTATTTAAACTCTTTTTTAAATGTTGGATATTCGTATGATATAACTACATCTGCATTAAATACTGTAAGTAGGGGAAGCCATGAGTTAGTGATAGGTATTTTATTGAATAACCGATACGGTGTTACCTCGCCTCGTTTTACTTATTGATTATAATTCTTTACGCAACCTGGCCACCGGGATGTTCATTTGTTCGCGGTACTTAGCAACCGTGCGGCGGGCAATATTATAACCGGCCTCTTTTAATATTTCTGTTAGTTTTTCATCAGCCAAAGGGTGGCGTTTGTCTTCTTTACCTATATGCTCTTCCAATATTTTTTTAACCTCTTTATTTGATACTTCTTCGCCACTTTCTGTTTGTATAGCTTCAGAGAAAAAAGATTTTAGTAAAAAAGTACCGAATTCAGTTTGTACATATTTAGAGTTGGCCACCCTTGATACCGTTGAGATATCCATGCCTATTTTATCGGCGATATCTTTTAATATCATAGGTTTAAGATTCTTATCATCCCCCGTTAAAAAAAACTCATACTGGTACTGCATAATAGCATTCATGGTTTTTAACAGGGTTTGTTGCCGTTGTTTAATAGCATCAATAAACCATTTAGCCGAGTCGAGTTTTTGCTTTACAAACTGTACCGCTTCTTTTAACTTTTTATCTTTTTGTGATGCCTTATCATAGTGTTGAAACATTTCCTGATAGGAGCGGCTTACACGCAATTCGGGAGCATTTTTTGAGTTAAGGGTAAGTATTAGTACACCATCGCTATTTTTGATATGAAAATCAGGAATTACCTGCATTTGCTTGGTGTTAACCTCGTTCGAGTCGCCGGGTTTTGGGTTAAGCTTTAAAATTTCATTTACTACAGCACGTAATTGTGCCGAGGTCATGTTTAATGATTTTTCAAGCTTATCATAATGTTTACGGGTAAATTCGTCCAGGTAATACTCAACCACATTAATGGCTTTAACTATAATGGGGTCAGTTATATCCTTTTTGCGCAACTGAATTAATAGGCATTCCTGCAAACTACGCGCACCAACACCTGCCGGGTCAAAACCTTGTATCACCTTAAGCATATCCTCCACTTCTTCATCCTCAGCCATCACATTCTGAGAAAATGCAAGGTCATCTGTAAGTGAAGTTATGGGGCGGCGCAAATAACCATCATCATCTAAGCTTCCAATTATTTGTTTGCCTATTCTAAAGTCTTTATCCGATAGGGGCAGCATATCCAACTGTGCTTGCAAGCTCTCAAAAAAAGAACTTTGCACAGCAATTGGCATTTCTTTACGCTCTTCCTCATCATCGCCATTTTGGTCATAGCGAGATCCATAATCATTTACACTATCGTCCTGCAAATAATCATCTATATTAAACTCTTCAACCTCACCTTTTTCTTCGTCGCCATTGTAAGTGTCTTCATCCGGATCACGATCAGGATATTGCTCTTCAGGTTCGTTTAAATTGGTTAAACTCAGATCTTCCAGTGCGGGGTTTTCTTCCAACTCTTCCTTTATACGTGTATCTAAAGAAACAGTAGGCACCTGCAACAATTTTATAAACTGAATTTGCTGTGGCGAAAGCTTTTGTAATAGCTTTTGTTGAAGATTTTGTTTTAACATAGTTAGATAGGCCAAAAATACATCAATTAACCTAAATTGGAAAACTTAGTATGAAGTATGTATTTAATGATTGTAAATGCAAAAAGATATTTTTTGTTTGAACGGACATAAAGTTTATTAACTTTATTAAAACTAACTCATAATAATATGGCTATTGTAAAAGAATTTAAAGAGTTTGCCATGCGTGGCAACGTTGTTGATCTGGCGGTTGCCGTAGTAATTGGCGGTGCATTTAGCAAAATAGTAAGTTCATTGGTTGATGATATTATTACACCAGCTATACTTACACCTGCACTTAAAGCGGCACATTTAACCAATTTGGCTGAATTAGTAATACCCGGTACGGCTATTAAATATGGCAATTTCTTATCGCAAGTTATCGCATTTATAATTGTGGCTATAGCTTTGTTTCTTATTGTTAAAGCTATTAACTCTACCAAAAAGAAGGTGGAAGTTGCACCGGCTGCTCTACCAGAGCCAACAAAAGAAGAGGTGTTGCTTACCCAAATACGTGATATTTTAGCTAATCAAAAAAGTATATAATTCAATTGCTAATATATTTGACAAAGTTTAAAAAATACACTACATTTGCGCTCTTGTTTTTTTAAACAACGATATAACAAATAGTCATGAAAAGAACGTTCCAGCCTTCTCAAAGAAAAAGAAGAAATAAACACGGTTTCCGTGAGCGCATGTCAACTG
>CAZGBN010000006.1:0-93214 GCA_964524015.1 uncultured Mucilaginibacter sp.
GTAGCTGATGATGCTTGCCATAACTAAACAAAAATAGTACCAGCGTATTTAACAGGAGTATATCAATAGATGAAGCGCCAAGGTTTTTTGATGAGGGTTTAGATGGCTTATCAAACCGGTAATGATCGTCCCAATAAGCATTAACTTTAATATCAGCAAATAGGTTACGAAGCCCGGCAATATCGCGTGTATCCAATACTTTCGATAGCAAATGGTTACTGTTCACTATTAATGCCGCAAATTGTGCCAGCCTTACAGTAGGGAAGTTTTGCGGGCGCATCCGCATAAATTTCCATAAGTGTGTTTCAATGGGAATAAGGCTATATTTTTTTCGCAAAAAGTTATATTCTGTTCTTAGTGTTTTGGGGTAGGCGTCTTCAAAATCTTCATTTAAAAATCCTGCTTGCCCAAAAATTAAAGCTTCAATTTGCAGTGGGTTGTTTTTATGCTTGGCAAGGATATTTTGCGGTAACGATTTGGCCATTAACTCAAATGGCAGGGCGTTTGTTTTAAAGCCAAAATTAGCCGCCAGGCTTTGATAAAAGGTTTCTTCCCAATCGCCGCGGTTGTTTTGAAGAGTTGTATTTACTGCTTCTGCACGTTTTTCTAAACGCTCAATCAATATCCGTGTAAACCAGGTGCGAAGGGTAAAATCATCAACAGTTTTTATACTGTTTTCGCAAGGTATAATGGTTTGATTGCCGTATACTAAATGATGATAACGGCTATATAGCTCAGCGGGGATACGGTCCTTTAATTCTAAAGTTGATACCCGTCGTCCATCCGCCAAAATTAGGGGTTCATCATCACGATAAACCACGTGCAGTATTACATTATCATAAGCGCTATCGTTTGAGTGGTTATGCTTTTGCCAGTCGGACGAGGAGAGATGCAATTCTACATTTCCTGCCCAGGTAGTATCGCCAATTTTAAGCCGGGCATTATGAAAATCGGGCCCCGAATCAGTATTATGTAATCCTGCCGAATAAACCTCAATAGTTTCACCAGTTGTGGTTTGTAAGTCTGCCCGGTCAAACAAACGGAACTTCCACACATAATGCAAAAAATCTTCGGTAAAAAGCATTAACTAAGGTAGTGATTATTAATAAAAGCAAAAAACTAACAAAGCGTCATTGCGAAGAATGAAGCAATCTCTTCACTTGCAAATCAAACTCCAATAATTCTTTTAATGTCCTACATAGAGATTGCCACGCTCGTTCCTCGCTCGCAATGACGCTTAGGAGTTTACATTAACCCCGCCACCACATTAATACTCAACGCCACAATGGCGGTATTAAAAACAAAGGATACAATAGCATGAAATAATGCCAGTCGGCGTATGGGGCGCGAAGATATCTCCACATCTGATACCTGGAACGTCATGCCAATAACAAAGGAGAAGTAAACAAAATCGAGGTAATCAGGTTCTTGCTCATCAGGAAAATTAAGTCCTTGTTTGGGCTTGATTTTACCCTCATTTTTTTCAGTGCCGTAATACAAATGCGCATAACGCAGGGTAAAAATGGTATGCACCAACCACCAGGAAAATATTACGGATGCAAGCGATAATATTACCGGGAATGCAACGCCATCACCTGATTGTCCTTTGGTAGATTGGAGCAGGAGCACTATAGCCCCTAAACTCATAACAGAAGCTACAATTACAAATAAAAATATGAGTGTGCGACTTGAATCTTCAAGACTCGCTATTTTGCGTACTTCTTTTGGATGCGAAGTAAGTATGATGATCCAATCCATTATCAAAACTGTTACCGCGAAGGCTAACCATGTAAGTAAAATAGTTGCGGGTGTTTCGTTATGCCGACTGGAAAAATAACAAGCAACACCACTGGCAACTGTAGCTATTAATAAACGGTAGTGTGCATCAAGCCGAAAAAATACTTGTCTTTCTGATTGGGCCATTTTGAGTTGGTTAACTTATGGCAATATACTTAATCCTCTTCAACAATTGCGGCTACACGGCCCACCTGCCCATCTTCTAATCGCACTTTGATGCCACGCGAATGAAATGCCGAACTGGTAAGCAGGTCCTTCACAATACCACGGGTTAACTTGCCCGATCGCTGGTCCTTTTTCAGGATGATATCAACCTCCAGGCCCGGGTATATGTCTTTTCTGTTTTGTCCGTTCATTACTTCACCAACTTCGCTATTGCCCAACTCACTTTATCAAAATTAAAACTATTGATCAAAGCACCCATAGCCGCGGTAATGTGCTCATTGCCTAAGTTACCTATGCTGCCCTCGTGGGTATGATTAACTGTTTTGTCAGGGTTAAATTCGCCTTTTTCAATAGCCAGTCCAACCTGTTTGTATGCATCCCGGAAAGGAGTGCCGCTTAATACCATACGGTTCACTTCTTCCACGCTAAACAGGTAAGCATATTTGGGATCGTTAAGTATATCAGTTTTAACAGTTATGTTTTGCAGCATAAAGTTGGCCATGTGCAGGCAGTTCTTCAAATCTGTAAACGCCGGGAATATCAGCTCTTTTAGCAATTGTAACTCCCTATGATAACCCGATGGCAGGTTAGTGGTCATCATGGCCACATCATTAGGTAAAGCCTGCAAGCGGTTGCATTTGCCACGCATAATTTCCCAAACATCCGGGTTCTTTTTATGCGGCATAATGCTGCTGCCGGTGGTTAGGGTTTCCGGGTAACTTACAAAAGCAAAATTCTGACTCAGGTACATAGCCTGATCCATAGCCATTTTGGCTAAAGTAGCTGCTATAGATGATATAGCTTGAGCGATAACCCTTTCGGTTTTACCACGGCCCATTTGGGCGTAAACAACGTTATAATTCAAACTATCAAAACCCAACAATTCAGTGGTTAACGTACGATTTAAAGGGAACGATGAACCATATCCCGCTGCCGAACCTAATGGGTTTTTATTAGTGATCTTATACGCCGCCAACACCATTTCCAGGTCATCGGCCAAACTTTCTGCATAGGCACCAAACCATAACCCAAATGATGATGGCATAGCCACCTGCAAATGCGTATAGCCTGGCAGTAAAACGTTTTTATGTTTTTCGCTTAGTTCTATTAATGTTTTAAAAAGAATTTCGGTTTCCTGTACTACCTGCTGTAATTCGCTTCTGAAAAATAGTTTCAAGTCAACCAGCACTTGGTCGTTACGTGAGCGGCCGCTATGTATTTTTTTGCCGGCATCACCAATACGTTTGGTCAACAACATTTCTACCTGCGAGTGTACATCCTCTACACCCGGTTCAATGGTAAAGTTCCCTTGTTCAATGTCGGCATAAATGTTCTTTAACTCGCGCTGTACCAATGTCAAATCATCGGTACTCATTAAGCCAATACTTTGCAGCATTTGGGTATGTGCCAATGAACCCAATACATCAAACGCGGCCATTTGATGGTCAAACTCCGTGTCACGGCCAACGGTGAAGTTTTCTACCAGTTCATTTACATTCGTGGTTTTTTGCCAAAGCTTACTCATAATGCAAATATGGTAAATATTGCGCTTATAACACAAGCGTCATTGCGAACGAGGTACGAGTGTGTTAATCTCTACGCGATAGGTGGCTAAGCTTATGTAGAGATTGCCACGCTACGCTCGCAATGACGCTTGGATTATTCGTAAAATCACACAATCTTACTCAGCATCGCCACATACCCCTCAATACCATCTTTGATCTCATCCACATAAACAAACTCATCAGCCATGTGCGAGCGTGCCGAATCACCCGGGCCTATTTTGATAGAGATAAAATCCATTAGCGCCTGGTCGCTCATGGTAGGGGAGCCATAGGTGGTTTTACCTAAGGCCAAACCTGCCTGTACTATAGGATGATTTTTATCTATAGATGATGAGCGTAACCGTGTTGACCGCGGTGTAACCTCACAAGTTACTTTTTCACGAATGGTGGCCAATACTTCTTCATTGCTGTAACCATCGGGCACCCGTACATCAACCACAAAACGGCAACTGGCAGGCACCACATTATGCTGCGAACCCGCGTTAATTACCGTAACCGACATTTTAACCGGACCAAACAACTCTGATTCTTTTGGGAAACGATAAATGCGGAACCATTCAATATCCCGCATGGCTTTATATATGGCGTTGTCGCCTTCGTCGCGTGCAGCATGGCCTGCTGTGCCATGGGCAACGCAATCCAATACCATTAAGCCACGCTCGGCAATCGCCAGGTTCATCAAGGTAGGTTCGCCAACTATGGCAAAATCTATTTGACCTATTTCGGGTATAATGGACTCAATACCATTGGCGCCTGATATTTCTTCCTCGGCAGTAGCAGCCAGGCAAAAATTGTATTTGAGATTTGATTGCTCATTAAAATATAAAAACGTAGCTATTAATGATACCAGGCAACCGCCCGCGTCATTACTACCCAGGCCGTATAGTTTACCATCCTCAACTTTAGCGTCATAAGGGTCGCGGGTATATCCGCTGTTTGGTTTCACCGTATCATGATGCGAATTAAGCAGTATAGTCGGTTTATTGGTATCAAAATGGGCGTTATACATCCACAAGTTATTTCCTTTACGATTGGGCTTAATGCCATGCGTATGGAAAAATTGTTCCAGCAGATCAGCCGTACGGTTTTCTTCTTTACTAAAAGATGGGGTGGCTATCAATTGCTGAAGCAGCGTAATGGCTTGCTGATATAGAGTGTTAATGTCTGTCATTTGATGGATCGTTGGGTAAAAATAGGGAATTTAAAATTATCGCTATTTACAAAACCTAAAAAGTGTAGATTGCAATTATAAACCTATGAATATGCGTGCCATAATTCTTTTTTTTACTCTATCTATTTGTGCTACAATTTCATCCTTTGCTCAACCAAAGGTCAATTCAACCATTCGTCAATATCTTTCCGGAACGGATAAAGATCATACCGTAAACTGGGATTTTTATTGCACCAACGGACGTAAAAGCGGGCAATGGACAACCATACCCGTACCCTCAAATTGGGAGTTTCAAGGTTTTGGCGGCTATAATTACGGGCATGATAAGGTAAAGAACGATGAGCAGGGATTATACAAGCATCAATTTAAAGTAGGTGCCAATGCCCTGCACAAGCGCATATTTATTGTATTTGAGGGTTCAATGACCGACACCGAGGTAAAAATCAATGGCCAGTTAGCCGGGCCGGTACACCAAGGCGCATTTTATCGTTTTAAGTATGATATTACCAATCTGGTAAAAAATAATGCCGATAATCTGCTGGAAGTAAAAGTGAGCAAAATGTCGGCAGATGCATCGGTTAACCGTGCTGAACGCAATGGTGATTTTTGGATATTTGGTGGTATATATCGCCCGGTTTATTTGGAAATAGTTCCGGAAACTTACATAGATCGTATTGCTATTGATGCTAAAGCCACCGGGCATATTAGGGTTGATGTGTTTAATAAAAATGCTGATGCCAGCCAACTTATCCAGGCAGAGGTTCAAACTTTAAAAGGTGTAAGAGTAGGTACACCATTTGCCATAAAATCAAATGGAGATAGTATCACACTTAAAAGTGCCATTAAAAATAATGCAGCATGGAACCCCGAACAGCCAAACCTTTATAATCTGGTGGTTGCCATTAAAAGTGGCAATAGGGTTATTCATCAAATTACACAGCGTTTTGGTTTCCGTACGGTTGAATTGCGCAAAGGCGATGGCATTTATGTGAACGACAAAAAAGTAATATTTAAAGGTGTTTGCCATCATTCTGAATGGCCCGAATCGGGTCGTGCGTTGAGCAAAGCAATTGATCTTTTGGATATCAAACAGATCAAAGAGATGAATATGAATGCGGTGCGTATGTCGCATTACCCGCCCGACCAAAGCTTTTTAGATGTATGTGATTCACTGGGACTTTTTGTGCTGGATGAGGTGACCGGATGGCAGGCTAAATATGATACCGGCATTGGCCATAAAATAGTTAAGGAAATGGTTATACGCGATGTGAACCATCCAAGCATTATATTATGGGATAATGGCAACGAAGGCGGTTTTAACCGCGACCTTGATAATGATTACGGTTGGTACGACCCACAGAAACGTGTAGTAATACATCCATGGGAGCGCTTTAATAATACCGATACCAAGCATTACCCTGTTTACAATTATGTAGTGAACAGTAATTTATATGGTAAAGACATTTACTTCCCAACCGAATTTATGCACGGCCTTTATGATGGCGGACATGGTGCCGGGCTAGATGATTTTTGGAACCTAATGCTAAGTAATCCTAAAAACGCGGGCGGCTTTTTATGGGTATATGCCGATGGTGCCATAGTACGTACTGATAAGAATAACATTTTAGATGCTGATGGTAACCATGCCCCTGACGGTATTGTTGGTCCGCACCGCGAAAAGGAAGCCAGTTTTTATACGATAAAAGAAATTTGGTCGCCGGTTTATATTAGCAATAACTCGTTACCCGAAAAATTTGATGGCCGCTTAAATATCGAGAACCGCTACCTGTACACTGATCTGAATAAATGCACGTTTAGTTGGAAACTGGTGAGCTTTGCATCGCCAAAACAAAACACCACTACGCCTAAAACTAATGCCTCTGGTGTCATTAAAGCTTATAGTTTAGCACCAGGCGAAAACGGTCATCTAAAGCTTGACCTGCCCGCTAACTGGAAAAGCAGCGATGCCTTATTACTTACAGTTATCGATGCCGCAGGCAACGAAATAGTGAGCCGCAGCTGGCCAATCACATCCACAAAAAGTGTGGCCGCTAAATATATCGGCGGTACTTCAACTGCCAATGCTTCTTTAAAAGAAGATAATAACCAGCTAATAGTTACTAATGATGGTATCACTTACTATTTTGATACCACTACAGGGCAATTGCAAAAAGTAAAGGGGGCATCGGGCGATATTTCATTATCTGACGGCCCGGTGCTAGCAGGTGCTAAACCGCAATTAAAAGAGATCAAGAGGTCGGTAGCAGGTAACAGCCAGGTGATTGAACCTGTTTACAGCGATACCAACTTTAAAATTAAATGGACATTCACTCCGGGTAGGCCTGCGCAATTGCAATATGGTTATCTACCACGGGGTAATGCCGATTATTATGGAATTACCTTTAATTATCCTGAGGAAAAAATAACCGGTATGAAATGGCTGGGTGATGGTCCATATCGCGTCTGGAAAAACCGTTTAAAGGGCGGTACGCTTAATGTTTGGCAAAAAGGGTATAACAACACTATTACCGGCGAAAGTTGGCTATATCCCGAGTTTAAGGGCTACCACGCCAATGTTTATTGGGTTACTATTGAAAATAAAGAAAAGCCATTTACCATTTATACCGAAGACGAGCATATCTTTTTGCAAATGCTAAAACCACAAAAACCGGTGAGTGCGCCTAATAATAATACTAGTCCGGCATTTCCTGATGGTAATTTGGGGTTTATGACGGCCATCCCGGCTATTGGTACCAAGTTTAACCCTGCAGAAGATATGGGGCCGCAAAGTCAAAAGAATGTGCAGTTAAATACAACACCTGTATCGGGTACGTTATGGTTTGATTTTAGATAAGTTTAACCAAACAACCCCTTACTCTCTTCAATAAAATGCGGACGGGCTAAATTCAATTCCAATTTCTTATTAAATTGTTCTGATACATAATCAGCCAACTTAGGCGAGTAGCGCTCATCATGCTGGTGCATAAAGAACCAAACGGATTGCAGGCCCATATCCCGCCATTGCTTAATACGGTCTATCCATTCATCCACACGGGCATAGTCTGACGGATGCAGGCCATTGCCTACAAAGCGAATAAAAGCATGCGGAGTAGGCAGGTGCATATGCATGCAATCGCGGCGGCCTGTTGCATCGGTTATGACCGCACCCAAATTGAGTTGTTTTAACAGGTTGAATAAATTAGCTTGATTTTCAGAAACGGAAAACCACTCTTTGTGACGAACCTCAACATAAACTGGTACATCGGTTGGCAACTGCTCAAGGTAAGCTTTTAGTTCCGGAAAACTTTTTGGCGTAAAGTTATCGCTCAATTGCAAAAACAATGGCCCCAGTTTATCGCCGAAGGCCAAAATACCTTCATAAAATTTAGTTGTTGCCTCTTCGGCATTTTTAAGGCGACGGATATGGCTTATGGTTTGCGAAAACTTAGGGCAAAATTTAAAATCAGGGCGGACATCTGCTTTTTCTTTCCACTTGGCAATGGTTTCGGCAGGGTAGGTGTTGTAAAACGTGGCGTTCAGCTCAATACAGTCAAAATGCTTAACGTACTCATCTAAAAAAATGGCATCTTTTGTTTTAGGCGGATAGATCTGTCCCACCCATTCTTTACGTCCCCATTTGGCACAGCCTACATGTACCTTTAATGGCCCGATATTTTTTGCAGTTGCCAGCGTTTCAATGGTTAATGCAGGATCAGCAGGCAGTGTAAAATCTACCTCTACTAGTTCTTCTGGTTTTACCCGGCCAAATTCCATAAGTTTAATTTAAAGCCAAGATAAATATTATTTAGGTACAGGCGCAATGTTTTTATATCTCAAAGATCATACTTTGCAAATCACAAAGCCATAGCTATATTATTATTTTGAGCAAAGGTTTTTAATATAGTTATTGTCGCATGCGGATTGGAATGTTCCAGGAAGTTTTCATTTTTTGGATTGATATATCCATCCAGTTCATCCATTTCTTCGGCGTTAATTGATATGAATCCCATTGACCAGTGGGGGAAATTGCGCTTGGTTAACTCCCCGGTAGCCAATACGGTCAGCCTTTTATGCCTTGGATCTTTTTCTACTTTGCTATAAGTATTCGCAATGTCTTGTTCATCGCCTTCTAAAACTTGTATAAAGGTTCCATCGCCATAAAGTAACATACCTGTAATGTTTTTGGATTTATTGTTGTCCCTGCTATCGGCTAATATCTTTATAAGGTCGGCTTCTGTCATCAATTTACTAGCCGCACTGATATATATCAAATAATTCATGCTATATATACACATGATTAGCAATATCGTTTTGATAAATTGAATTATATTTCCAGTTTCAGGCCATCATAAGCCAACTCAATACCTAAAGGGAGCTCTTTAGATATATCCTCATGTTTACCCAAACGGTGGCTTATATGGGTAAAGTAAGTTTTTTCGGCACCAATTTCATAGGCGAAGGCAATAGCTTCATCCAAGGTAAAGTGCGATATATGGGTTTGTTTTTGTAACGCATTGATAACCAAAATAGATGAGCCTTTTATCAATTCCTTTTCACTTTCTGATATGGTTTTGGCATCTGTTATATAGGTAAAATCATTAATGCGGAAGCCTTTTACAGGCAGTTTATAATGCATAACCTCAATAGGAGTGAATTTTATATCCCCAATTAAAAAAGGCTGGTTGGTAATAGTTTTCAAATTTACCTGAGGGATACCATGGTATTTGTGTTCAGCAAAAATATAATGAAATTCTCTTTTTAGAGCTAACTGTACACGTTCTTCTGCCCATACATCAATAGGAGAGTTCTGCTTGTAGTTAAACGCGCGTATATCATCCATGCCGGCTACGTGGTCCTTGTGTTCATGCGTAAAAACTATCGCATCCAGATGCTGTACTTTTTCGCGTAGCATCTGGTACCTGAAATCGGGCCCCGAATCTATCACCACTGTTTTATCACCTTCTACTAAAATAGACGAACGCAAACGCTTGTCCCGCGAATCAGTCGAGGTACAAACCTCGCAACCGCAGGCAATTACAGGTACGCCCTGTGACGTTCCGGTTCCTAAAAAAGTAATGGTCACAGTTGTAGTTTGGTTTGTTTAAGCTGCTGTAAAAAGGCTATTTGCTTTTCGTCCAACAGGGTATGGTCTATTTCCAATTCGCGTACCAGTTCGGCTATGGATAATATTTTGCTTTCCAGGTTCGAGAAACGGTTGATAACGATAATCTTACTGTTTTGCAGCAGGCATGCCCCGGTTTTAAAGTTACCCTTTTCATAACGCACTTTGTAACCGCCGGTTTTTAACAGCAGTTCCAGTTTTTCGAGCGTATGGGTAGTTAGGGTAAGCATGAAGTTCAAAAATAGCTTTTTAAGGTGAAAGCTAAAAGGATAAAGCTGAAAGGTAAAAGCATAAGATAAAAGAAAATCACCTTTCGCCTTTTAGCTTTATCCTTTCACCTCTATTCTACCTCAAATCCACCACCTCAACACCCGGGTGTGCTTTAGCATCGTACGTAAATGTAGCAGCGGTTACCGGTGGGTTAGGGGTAAAGTTTTTTATGGTGTAAGTATAACGGTTACCGTTCTTGTCAAATATCTGGGCGTTGTATATTTGTTTTTTGGTTTTGTCAACCTGTAATTTGACCTTAAAAAAGTTGGTATTAGCATTTTCGGCAGTCAGTTCAATTTCCTGGTAAATTTTGCCGCCAATTTTTTTGGTGCCGGTAAACAGGTATTTGTAACCCTTCTCGTAAATAGTAAAAATATCTGCCGGGTTAAAGCCATCGGTACTTTTGCCTACATTGTTTACCTGTACTTCTTTATCTGCCTGGTTATATAGCCACTGGGTTTTACCATCGCTGATTATTTCCTGCTCTACCTTGCCACCCGGAGCATACAAAGCCATTTTAAACTTGTTGGTTTTTGGCTGGGTTATAATTGAACCGGTTTGTGTTGATCTGCTACCTTCCTGCCCAATGCTCACCGTTAAAGTAAAATCGCTTTTAATAGCATTGTAGGTACGGTACTGCTTGCTAATGGGGTTCAATATGGCACGTGCATTCGCGTCTTTTTGAGCAAAAGCAGAGGTTATGGTAGACATTAATAGTAGGGTGTATGCTAAGATGTTTTTCATAATTGTTAAACAGGTAAAAAAGGGATTAGTTTAATCCTTCTCCAATGTTTCCAAATACTGTAACAACGAGTACTCATCAGGATACAACACCTCGCGGGCTTTGCTGCCCTCAAATGGGCCAACTATACCTGCGGCTTCCAATTGATCAATAATGCGGCCTGCACGGTTATAGCCCAGTTTTAGCTTACGCTGAATTAATGAGGTTGAACCTTGCTGATGCATTACTATCAATCGCGCGGCTTCTTCAAACATCGGGTCGCGGTCATCAGGGTCAAAATCTTTCATGCCGCTGCTTTCGCCTTCGCCAACATATTCAGGCAATAACATGGCAGTAGGGTAGCCTTTTTGATTGCCTATGTAATCAGATATCTTTTCTACTTCGGGGGTGTCCACAAACGCGCATTGCAGGCGTATCAGGTCGCTTCCGGTGGATAGTAACATATCACCGCGACCGATCAATTGGTCGGCGCCACCCGCATCCAATATGGTGCGCGAATCAATTTTCGACAATACCCTAAATGCCAGCCTGGCCGGGAAGTTAGCTTTAATAGTGCCTGTAATTACGTTAACTGATGGCCGTTGTGTAGCAATAACCAAATGTATGCCCACCGCACGCGCCAGCTGCGCTATACGTGCAATTGGCTGTTCTACTTCTTTGCCCGCGGTCATCATCAAATCGGCAAACTCATCAATAACCAATACAATAAATGGCAGGTAGCGGTGTTTTTCAGGGTCGCTTATTTTACGGTTAACGTATTTATGATTGTATTCTTTTAGGTTACGCACCTGCGCGTCTTTCAACAGGTCATAACGCTGGTCCATCTCAATACAAAGTGAGTTAAGGGTGTTAACCACTTTTTTGGTATCGGTTATAATAGCATCTGCTTCATCAGGCAGCTTTGCCAAAAAGTGCCGTTCTATTTTGCGGAATAGGGTAAGCTCTACTTTTTTAGGATCAACCAGTACAAATTTTAACTCGGCAGGGTGCTTATTGTATAGTAACGATACCAAAATGGCATTAATACCAACCGACTTACCCTGACCTGTAGCACCTGCCACCAGCAAGTGGGGCATTTTGGCCAGATCGGCAATAAATACTTCGTTAGATATGGTTTTACCTAAGGCGATCGGTAGATCCATAGTGGTATTCTGAAACTTATCTGTAGCTAAAACCGAGCGCATAGAAACCATTTCGGGATTTTGGTTAGGTACCTCAATACCAATAGTGCCCTTGCCCGGCATAGGCGCAATGATACGGATACCTAAAGCCGCTAAACTTAAGGCAATATCATCTTCCAGGTTTTTAATTTTGGATATCCGTACACCCGGTGCAGGTATAATTTCATACAGCGTAACCGTTGGACCGATGGTAGCTTTTATCTTATCAATCTCGATGTTATAATGGTTAAGTGTTTCAACAATTTTGTTCTTGTTGGCTTCCAGTTCTTCTGAGTTTACCGCTATTTTGTTTGAGCCATAATTTTCTAACAGATCAAGCGGCGGTAATTTATAACCTGCCAAATCCAACTTATGATCATAAGTACCAAATTGGTCAACCAATGATTTTGCTTTTGCATCGTCTGATTGCTCAATACCTAACACAGGCGTTGGCCTGTCAACTTCAATAGTTAAGGGTATTTCGGTGCCTTCATCTGCATCATAGCCTGAAGCGGGATCAGGAGTCAAGACTACCGCTTGATGGGCGGCCGGTTCATGGAATACCGGTTCTGGTACCAATTCCTCAGCCTTTAATGGCTCGGGCTTCACGGTATTAAATCCTTTTGGCCATTCAACAGGTAATGAAATTTCCTCGTCTACCAGTTCAACTGGTTCGCCTGGAATTATCGGTTCATTAATATCCTCTGTTGTTTTGGGCCGGCGCTCTGGTATTTTAAAATCAATGTTATAGGCTATTATCAACGCGGTTAATCCGGCAAAAATTAATAATCCACCCGTTCCTGCCTGGCCTATCTGGGCATTAAGCAACAAGTTGGTCCAGTAGCCAAACTCACCCTCTAAAAAGTGTGGGTAATCTATCATAAAACCATGCACAAAACCGATGGTTATGGATAAAAACACTATGCCAAATAAGCCGTAGCCAAATGTTTTATTTAATGAATATAGTTTTACTTTAAAGAGTAGGCGATACCCTATAACGAAAAATATAAATACAAATATAAATGACGCAATCCCGAACCATTGGTAAATAAATTGATTTGATAACAACGCGCCAAATTTACCCAGCCAGTTATCAACCATCGGGTTCTTAATGCCGTTTTCAATTAATTCTTTTTGGGTTTTAAATAAATTATCCCAGCCACCATTTGCAGGCGACACATAGCTTTGGTCCTGTTCCCAGGTGAATAAATAGGAGGTAAAGGCTATTAAAAAGTATAAAGAGCATATCAGAAAAAACAGCCCTATAATTTTTACCAAACGGCCATCGTTCAAATCAAAAACAGGCATTTTTTCTGTTTTTAATTTCGATGGGCGCTCGTTTTCGCCTTTGGTTGATGATTGTCGAGGTAAATTTTCCTCCTTGAAACTATTAGATCTAAACTGGTTTCCTTTGATCGGCATCCCTATATGTACGGTAATAAAGTACAAATATAAAGTTAATAGATTAAACAACTTATTTGACAGTATTTTTTAATTTTTTAGTAATATTGAATTATGAGCATGCAAAAACTGGAAGAGTTTATTACCAATGGTGATGCCGATGGTTTGATGGATCTGCTGATAGAGAACCCGGCGTTGGCTACAGGTACTACCAGTCATCAAATATCCCCGCTTATGCTTTCCTGCTATTACAAGATGCCGCAGATAACTGACGTGTTATTAAAGGCAGTTGATGATATTACCCTGTTTGAAGCATCTGCCTCAGGCCGGTTTGACAAAGTAGTTGATTTGGTTGCTGCCCAACCCAACACTATTGATGATTATACGGCTGATGGCTTTACCGCATTAGGCCTCGCTTGTTATTTTGGACAGTATGAAGTAGCTAAGTATTTGATACAAGAAGGTGCTGATGTTAACCAACCATCACAAAATGGTTTTAATGTATATCCTATACATTCGGCAGCGGCGGGTAACTATACTGATATTTTGCGTTTACTTATAGAAAACGGCGCGCAGGTTAATGTTAAACAGCAGGCAGGCAGCACCCCGTTACATGCTGCGGCCCAATATGGTAATTTAGATATGCTGATCATCCTGCTGGAGCACGGCGCTGATGTAAACGTGCGTATGGAAGGCGGAAAATTGCCTGCAGATATTGCCCGCGAAAAGGGATTTAGCGAAATATCAGAAATATTAGCTTAAATTTTATTTCAGCAAAAAGGCCAACCCTGTCCCTAGGCTAGCCTTTTCTTACAAAACTATTTAGTCAATTTAAATTACCAGTTGCCGGCATAGATATAAGCTGGTGTACCTAAGTTGGCAATTTTTGATGTTGCAACAGCCAGGCTTAATACTCTACTCTCGCCATATTTTTTATTCATATCCTGTACATATAGCCATTGTTTATATTGCTGTGGAACTGCAGTTGCTTTATTTTGTTTAAAAAATGCAGGGTCAGTAGCTATCATAGCAGCCACATCTTTTTTAAATTCTTCTGAAGTTGGTGCAGCAACTGCTAAACTTGGATATTCTTTACCCCATTTTTGATAAAAATCACTGAATAATTTCTCCTTTTGCGGGTTAGTATGATATATCCATGGGCGCGAATTGTTATATAAAAAATCTACATAATTTTTAAAACTCTGATATTCTGAATTTTGTATAAAGGCCTGCTTAATGCAATCTGTATTGGCCTCAATCATGTTGGCTACGTTCAGAATGTCGCGGGTTGTTAAAATTTCATTAATAGGGCATTGGGCTTTGGTAGTTGCGCTGATGCCGAAAGCTAAAACGCATGCAATTAATACTTTTTTCATAGCAAATCTCCTCTATATTTAATTGGTATATAAATATACGATTATTACCACAATAATGTTACAATTATTTTTAATTTTTTTTACAGGGGTGGGTCAATAATGCCATTTTGGTAATTAATTTAACTTATTGTAGTTGTAAAATGACAAATTGTTAATTTATGTAAAAATATTTTCAAACAAATATTTGAAAAATTATGATTATTGGAATTTATAATCGTAACAATGTACTATACATATAGTTGTTGGCATTTGGTGCAGAAATAAGAATGCCGTTTTGTTTTGCCGGTATCTTTTTTATGGAAAGGGATATGATCACGCGGACAAGTATCTTTCTCGTAAGCTTCCAAATGTTTGGTAAGTTTATTAACCCTGCGCCACTTCAAAAAGTCGAAACTATATTCAACCGTTTTGTCTATTAGCTCCAACAGTTTTTTATCGGGTATATCGCCAATCAAACTTTCAGGATGTAGTTTGGCCCTGTATAGCGCTTCGTTTTTAATGATATTGCCCGAGCCGGCAAAGAGTTTTTGATCTAACAAAGCATCACATATCATCATTTTTGGTTTGGTTTTTAGTTTTACCAAAGTTTTATCAGCATCCCAGGCTTCGCCCATAATATCTGCGCTCCAGTCATAAACTTCGTCAAGTGGTTGCTCTATTAACTTTATAGCGGCTATATAAAAGTTAACCTCGCCATTACTAAACCGCATATGCAGCGAGGCATTCCTGGTGGTATGCTCATTAATACGGTACGATCCAAACAGCATCATATGCACCCGCACCGTAAATTTAGGGAAACACAGTAGCGTATGCTTACCCCAGGTTTTAATATCTTTTAGTGTTTTACCTATCAGTTGTTCCGCATCAAAACCTTTGGCATAGCCATTGGCATCAATTACTTTTTTGCCTTTAAAGGGTAGCAGTTTCTCTTTTAGGATGAGTATGGATGGTCCTTCGGGCATATTGCTGTTTTTTGATAAAACAGGCAAAGATTAAGCCAAGTCATTACAAATACGACAACCCCTGAAATCCCGAACCATCATATGGTATAGGTTCAAAAGTTTCACCTTCTGATAACTCACAGCTAACTTTCATGGAGTTAAAGGTAACATCGCCAAAAATATTGGCTATGGCAGTATCGGCGGCGTCGCGGCCAGTGGCTATTTTAACTAATCCATTTAATGGTACCAGTTTGGTGGCATCAAATAATATCCATTGCCCGCCTAAATAGGCTTCAAAGCACGCATGAAAATCTTGAGGGCGTAAACGGTATGAGTATCCGGTAAAATATCTTGCGGGTATAGTTAATGCGCGGCACAAGGCAATACCCAGGTGGGCAAAATCGCGGCATACACCAGCCTGCTCAGTAACGGTATCGTAAGCTGATGTTTGCGAGTTAGAGAAACCGCTTAAATACTGTACGTTGTTATATATCCAATCGGTAAGAGCCATTACTTGCGAGAATGGGTTTTCAATATGCCCGAACATATTATTGGCCAGGCGGTACAATTTATCTGATTGGCAATAGCGGCTGGGATATAAATAGGGAAGTATAGATGGATCGAGCGCTGCTACCGGTATTTCTTCCTCATCTTTATGATTTGATAAAGAGAAGTAGTTGTCAACAGTAGCATTGTAGGTTACTTTGATTTTGCAAGGTTCGGTAATTTCAAAACGCATCAAACGGTTCTCGGCATAAGGCGATACTAGTTCTTCCACCTTTAAATAGGGGTCAATAGTAAACGTTTCGTTTAAAACAGCCTGGTGCGGCGTGCGTAAAGCATTTATGTTTAAGATCAATGTACTTGCCGACTCCGCCGTATATTCCATCTCGGTAAATACATCTAATTTCATAGGTAATGTAGTTAAGTTATCTTGTTAAAAGTTGCATCCATCCATTCTTCAGATATATTCTCCAAAGCGGCTTTTAATTCTTCGGCCCATTGTATTGATATATTTTCCAGATCCTTTTTTTCATAGCGTTGTTCAATTATATGAAAGCTATCTTTTTTGTAAACAGCAACATCTATTGGAAAGTCCACATTGTTTGAACTTACCCTTGTTGAATCAAACGACAAAAACCCTGCCTTTAATGCCAGTTTTAAGCTAGAATTTTCATTTAGAATACGGTTTAAAATAGGCTTGCCGTGGCCCGAGTTACCAATAATAATAAAAGGCGCGCCCTGACCTAGTTCAACCCAATTACCTTCGGGATATAGCAAAAACAATTTATGTTCCTGGTCATCCTTTAATTGGCCGCCAATAATAGAATGGAGGTCAAAATTAAAGCCGGCCTTTTCTAATGATGCTCTATCTTCATTAGCTACACGCTTTATCTGCTCGCCAAAGGCATTTACCGCTTTATACAATTTATTAAACTCTGTAGTTTCTAAAAGTTCATTAAAGTACACAATGGCCTTATCGCGGGTTGAGCGCAGGCCGCTGGTCATTATAAAAAGCGAAAAGCCGTCTTTTTGTTCTATGGTGATCTTCTTTTTTACGGTGGTATCGGTTCCGGATGTGATACGGGTATCTGCAATGGCTAATAAACCTTCTTTAACCTTAATTCCTAAACAGTAAGTCATACTTTATTACAAGAGAATTTTATAAATTTTTGAAGCCGCCAAAGTAATTAAATTAAGGGATAATATAATAAATTTATATATAGGCCAGGGTGCATTTAACCACATGTTAAGTTAGTATAATAAATCTGCTACATAAGTGATTTTTATAGGGATTGATTATATTTACACATCTCAAATTATTAAAAATATAATGAGGGTACACTTTTTTTCGAGTATTGATTCGCCTTATCGACATGCTTTCCGGAGTTTTTACACACTTCAAAACCTGCAAACAGTTAAAGCCATTAGTGCCGTATATTTTATTGCAAATTTAGTTTTACGAATTATTGGTTATGCAAATAACCTGCCTGCCAGTACTATTACTAATATCCATGAATTTGATGCTGCTAATTGGTTCTCATTGGCTGTAACCCCTGTTTTTTATTTTTTAAGTCTGTTGTTTATTAAAGGTTTTGACGATAACAAAAATAAGTTAGCAACCGTGCAGATATTTGTAATGTTGTTTGCTTTGTTTATTATGCTAAGCAGCATGCGGTCAACATTTTTTGTAATGCATAACCCCCGTAATACTATGGTTTTATACTTTATGGGGTTAATTATTACCGGTTTGTTTTTTACTTTTGAATATTTACAAACACTGGTTTTAGCCTTTATAACCGGCCTGTGTTTTTCGTTAGTGCTTCCTTATTACCAAAGTGCTTTTAATGAGATAGTGATGAATAACCTGGCATCAATGGTATTATTGCTAGCATTTTTTTGCATTTCCAGATTTTGTTTTTCGTACCGGGCAGATAACTTTTTAAAGTTGAAAGCCATTGAAGAAAAAAACCAAGAGATTGAGAATGCCAGCATTGTAAAGAATGAGATATTAGGTATTGTAGCACATGATTTGCGTAACCCCCTGGCAGCTATAAAAACCATTGCCATGGTAATGGAGGATGATGATACTATAAATGAAGATAACCAGGATAATCTGCAGATGATCAAATCGGCATGCGACAAGGCGGTTTCTATTATTAATGATTTGCTGGAAACTGCCCAAAACGAAACATTAGAATTTGGTATTGAAGCAACAGAATTGAACCAGTTTTTGCAAAAAATTGTAAATGATTGGAAAAGAAATACTAATGCAAGCGTTAACCTATTATATTATGGTACTGCCGAACCCTTATATAGCGGCATCAATACCGAAAAAATGCAACGGGTAATGGATAACCTGATAAGTAATGCCATCAAATTTTCGGGTGATAGCAATGTGGAAGTATCTTTACAAGCTTTAAACTCGCAGATAGTTATTAATGTAAAGGATTTTGGCATGGGTATACCTAATGATCTGCTGCCATTTATTTTTGACCGTTTTTCAAAAGCCAGCCGCAAGGGTATGCGCGGCGAAGAATCTGTAGGATTAGGTTTAAGCATTGTGCGCCAGATCATCAAAAAACATGGCGGCGAAATTGAAGTTGATAGTGTTGAACAACACGGTACCACCTTTACCATTACACTTCCAAAAGCTGCCTGAAAATTTTTAACTTAGTTAAATATCTATTGTCAATAAATTAATTATATTGCAATCGATTACAGCGCTGCGTTGTAATAAAGATATATATATCATTCATGGAGTGATTTAGTATCTTTTATAATCTATAAACCAATTTTAATTATAACTAGTGTTAACAATATAACTTACATATTATGGAAGAGTCTCGTCGTAATTTTATTAAAAAAACTGCTATAGCCGGTGGTGGGCTGGTGTTACCTAATGTAGCGTGGAGCGCGCAAAGTTATAAACGCATTATAGGTGCCAATGATAGGGTAAGGGTTGGCGTTGTAGGTTATTCTGACAGGCATAAAGGGGCGCATATGCCTTGTTTTATGAACCATTACAAAGAATTGAACTTTGATATTGTAGCCGTATCAGATATATGGAGCAAGCGCCGCGATGAAGGTACAGCGGCCTGGAAAGCTAAAATGGGCCATGATATTGTTGGATGCCGTAATAACGAGGAGTTATATGATAAAAAACTAACCGACGCTGTATTTATAAGTACTGCCGATTTTCAGCATGCGCGCCATGCCATTGAAGCGGTAAAAGCAGGACAGGATGTATATTGTGAAAAGCCATTTGCCGAAACAATGGAAGATAACCGTGCAGCTTTAAAAGCAATCAAGGCATCTGATCGTATTGTACAGATAGGTTCTCAAAGGCGCAGTGGTACTAATTATCATGCGGCTAATGATTTTATCCGGTCGGGTAAATTTGGTAATATCACTATGGTTGAGTTGGCCTGGAACGTTAATCAGCCGGGACGCTGGCGCAGGCCGGAGTTGGTGGCCCAACTTAAAGAGGAGGATACCGACTGGAAACGCTTTTTAGGCAACCGCCCGTTTGAGAAATTTGACCCGAGGATATATTTGGAGTACCGTTTATTTTGGCCATACTCATCAGGTTTACCCGGCCAGTGGATGAGCCACCAAATTGATACCGTACACTGGTTTACGGGTTTAAGTCATCCGCGCAGTGTAACCGCCAATGGTGGTATTTATCAGTGGAAAGACGGCCGACGTAATTGGGATACCATAACTGCTGCGTTTGATTATGGGCCTGCTGATGACTTAACAAAAGGTTTCCAGGTTTCGTTCCAATCGCGTATGCATAATGGTACCGAAAACCCTACCGAAATTTATTATTCAATAGGTGGAGAGTTAAATTTAGATACTAATAAAATATCACCTAAAGGAGGCTTAACACAACGTTTTGCTGCCGCGATGGGTATGCAACCGTTCCTGTTGCCGGAGAGTACATTAGCCTCAACCGAAAGGGTTGTAGCCAGTGCCAATACCGGCGGCGATGCCTTAACATCTGCGCACGTGCGTAATTGGATGGAATGTATACGCAGCCGTAAAACACCTAATGCCCCTGTGGAAGCAGGTTACAGTCACTCTATAGCCAACATCATGACTACTGCTGCAGCGCATACCGGCATGAAGGCCACTTTTGATGAAAAAACTCAGGAAGTAATGGTAGGCGGTAAGCCGTTTAAATATTAAAATATAAACCACGTTTGTCATTTCGAACGAGGTACGAGGAGAAATCTTAAACGATTTCTCCTTTTTTATAAAAAATGTCATGCTGAGCTTTGTCGAAGCATTGCGAAAATGCTTACCCCGCTGCCGCGCAATTATCCGGCTGCATTAAGCAAATATTTACATTGTAAACTATTTCCTCTAATGAAAATGGTTTGGCAATAAATACATCAGCGCCATAAGTCCCTAATGATTCTAACACACGCTGGTGACCCGATACCATAATAACAGGGATGTGTGAAGTTTTTGGATTGACTTTTACCTGGTGGCAAAATTCGCCGCCGTTAATACCGGGCAAAATATAATCAACAATTAAAAGGTCGGGTTTAATATGGTTAATGGTTTTATAAATATCGTTGGTATTGGTCAAACACTCCACTTCGTGTCCTTCGTCCTCAAGGGCTACTTTCATCATTTCAAGGATATCCTCGTTATCGTCAAGGATCAGAATTTTTTTGGCCATTATGTTTTACAATTGGTGGATTAATAACAAACGCAGGCGTATATTTGTTTAGTATTTAGATGCTAAATATCACCAAAAAATACAGCGTTTAATTAATAATTGATTATGCCACAACAACCGGAAATATTAACTATTGATGATATTAAATTATTGGTTGATACCTTTTATGAGCGCATAAGAGAAGATAAGTTATTGGGCCCAATATTTGACGAGCGGATACAAGACAGGTGGCCCATTCACCTGGAAAAAATGTATAAATTTTGGCAAACCGTGTTATTGCAAGAGCATACTTATTTTGGCAGCCCATTCCCGCCGCATGCACAATTACCAATAGGGCATGAACACTTTAGTGCTTGGCTGGCACTATTTAATAAAACGGTAGATGAATTGTTTACCGGCGAAAAAGCCACCGAAGCCAAATGGCGCGCCCAAAAAATGGCTGAGCTTTTTGAAGCCAAGATCGATTATATGAAAAGCCATCCATTTAATATTCAGTAAATTATCCAACTATCATTCCTCGCAATGACATGGTTTGTAAACAAAAAAGGGCGAACATTACTGTCCACCCTTTTTTAAAATTAACAAATCAACTTTAGTTGCCGGGCGCATCATCAGGTGTACCTACAACTTTATAAACTTTATCATTATTATTATCGCGTGTTTCCTGGTAATAATAGTCATCAGGGCTCACTAAATATTTTTGGCCGTTAATGTTTATCTTACGGGTATCATCAGGAAGTTGAGATACAATATCGCCAATTTGCGGTGCAGGGCCCATATCGTATGATGAACCTGCAGGGTCACCGTAACCGCCGTTGTAATCTTGTAAAGTAGGCTCATCTGTTTCCAGTTTGCCATCTTTACCTGCAACCTGGTAAACTACAGTGCCATCATCCCTTGTAATTGGTTGGTAGTACACACCATTTAATTGATAATACTGTATACCGTTAATAACTATTGATTCGGCCCCGCTTGGCAATGAATTTACTGCGGCGCCAACAGGTGGCTCAACAATAGTATACTGGTTATTATTATATTGATAGAAATAACCATTGCCATAATAAAATTGCATATCTCCCCAATAAAATGGGTAGTAACCATAAGGCAGGTAGCCAAAGCTTAAACCCAAACGCGGATAATATAAGCTACTGTAATAACCACGATTATAATAGAAACCACTGCGGCTTGCCCAAGGGCTATAGCTGTAATAACCGCGTCCATAATTGGCACGGCCACCGTAGTAATAATTACGACCATAGTATGAACGCCCATTGCTGTAATAAGCACGGTTTGCGCCATTACGACTATAATTATTACGATTTGGCGTAATACGGGTAGTGCCACCAAAGCTAGGTCGGCCACTGCCGCTAATTCTGTTGTTATTATTGTTATTAAATCCGCGTGTATTGCCTTGTAATCCTTGTGTACGGCCTGAAGACCCTATTCGAGAACCCGGATCACCACCACCAAATGATTGACGGCCTGTACGAGTTTCACCTCCCATAGATTGACGACCTTGTGCAGGATCAGCACCGCCAAATGATTGACGGCCTGTACGAGTTTCGCCTCCTATAGATTGACGGCCCGGATTTATTGTACCCATAGACTGACGACCTGCACCCATATTGCCGCCACCACCAAATGATTGACGACCACCACCAGGATTGCCGCCACCACCAAATGATTGACGAGACGCGCCACCCCCGCCGCCGGAAAAACCGCCGCCACCACGACTAGCACCGCCGCCACCAGAGAAGCCACCGCCGCCACCAGAGAAGCCACCGCCTCCGCCTGAACGACCACCGCCACCGGGGCCACCTGCACCACGCTGGGCATCAGCAGGTAAGGCTAAAGCCAAACATAATAGTCCGCTTAAGCCTGTAAATGTTAAATTTTTGATTATACTTCTCATCTTATATCTTGAATATTTGCCAGCATTTTTGCTGTTATAGTATTATAGACTAAAAAAACGCAAACGGTTTAATGCTATTATAAATATTATGCAAAAAGCAGTCCAACATTACGGGTAGTTGACAATTAGCCGGATTAAAGTAATATAAAATAAAAAAGCCGACCTCTATATAGAGGCCGGCTTTTTATAGGTAGATGATAATATTATTTTACAGCACCCGGGGTGGTGTAAGGTAAAGTTTGAGGATCAAAATGAGCCCAACCAGCAGCCCAGTTAGTTGAACCAAATGCACCACGATAAGCAACTTTATCAAAGAAAGTATCAGTAGCTACTTTAGTACTGGTAAATAAAGCACCTGTTTCGGCAATTGAGCCTGCTTTAACCGTAAAATCAGGTGTGCCTGCATTTGCAAAATCTGATGAATATTTAAATGGCGAAGTAATTAAGGCATCACCATATAAAGCCGTGTTGAAAACGTTATTTGCTCTTATTTGTGTATCAAATAAAGCTAACGCACCTGCATTATCACCTTTAGTTTCATTGGTTTTGCTTCCGTAAACAATGTTGTTGGCAAACACTAAACGACCTGCAAGGTAATTAGCTGTAGTTGAACCTGCAGTTACTACTTTTGTGTTATCAATATAGATACCTTGTGCAAAGCCCGAGAAAATAGAGTTAAATATGCTTATTGCTGAGTTACGACGTATTTGTGCAGCATGCTGGTGATTAGCACTTACGTTTGCAGTAGTAGCAGATGCCCATGGGCCAATCAAGGTCATGTTTGAGAAGATAGCTGATGTTTGTGGAGTAAGATCTGAACCTGAACCATCATTGTCTGATTCAAATGCATTTGATCCTGAAACGTCAGCAAGTGTATTATAGCGTTGAGCTAAGCCATACTGAACTTTACCTGCAAAGCCAAAGTCGGTATCGAAATCGTCATCTTGAGATCCGATAGCTAATAAGTGTTTTGCAGTTACTGTACCACCAAACCATTCGTAAGCATCATCGCCAGAGCGGTAAACTTCTATATAATCAAGCGTGGTACCTGCACCAACGCCGCCCATAGTTAAACCATTGATCTCGTTATCTGGCGAAAAAGGTATACCCGCGTATTCAATACGTACATATTTTAATGTACCTGAATTATCGTTAGCATCAGTACCGCCATATTGAATATATTTAGCAGCATCACCTTTTGCATCAAGACCGCCTTCAATTTGTACGCTTGTGCTTTGGTTTACCGGTGCTTTACCTAATAGTATGATACCGCCCCAGTCGCCACTGGCACGTATACCAGCCGCAAATGACGAAGTAAATACAATAGGTTTATCAACAGTACCCACTGCTGAAATTTTAGCACCACGGGTAATGATCAAAGTACCTTTGGTTGCTTTATCGCCTTTAATAATAGTTCCAGGCTCAATAGTTAAAGTTGCACCATTAGTTACGTATACAAAACCTTTTAAAAGATAAATTTTGTCTGCTGTCCAGGTGGTGTTTGTTGAAATGTCGCCGGATACTTCTGTGCCGCCGCCGGTTAAAGGTGGCTCAATGGGATTAATTGTAGCCGTTTTTGAACATGATACTGCAAAAAGTGTAACGCTTAATGCCAGTAATAAAAGTGATTTTTTCATTGTTTTAATATGTTTTTAATAGTTAAAATGTGTAGTTAAATGATACAGAGTAGGTAGAGCCCGGGCGATATCCCCTGAAAACATTGCCGGTACCTGATGGCATATAAGGTTTTCCATCAAGCTCAAACACGAAGTTGTATTTTTCGTTAAACAGGTCGCTGCCGCTTATCTTGATCTCGCCTTTGTTTTTTAATATTTTGTAACCTATTTGCGCATCTATCACGTTGCGCGATAATTCATATATGCTTGAAAATCTTTCGCCACCAGCGTAAAATATTCTTTTACCCAAGCGGTTATAAAGTATGTTGATAGATAGTTTATTGTCCAATTCTGAATGTTGTAAACCTGCGTTTATAACATAAGGCGACTGACCAACCAGCGGACGTGTAGTTTCTATAGTTTTAACACCTGCAGGATTAGTAATTTTTGATTTGGTTATGGCTACGTTAGCATAAGCTGTAGTAGCTTTAAAAAAAGTACCGCCGTTAATAAAATCAAGTGTTTTACGTATTTCCATTTCAACCCCGTATACATAGGCTGATTTTGAATTGAAATAGCTGATAGTAGTGGAAGAGTTTATATCGTCAACTTTGGGCTCAATAGCATTTTGAAAGTTTTTGTAAAATGCAGATACCGAAAATATTTGGCCGGCCGATGGGTAAAACTCATAACGTATGTCGGCATTATCAATTATTGATCTTTTTAAAGTAGGTTCACCTTGTACTGTAGCTAATAATTCATAATCATAAAAGGCAAAAGGGGCCAGTTCTCTAAACTCGGGGCGTGCAACACTACGGAAGTATGATGCCCTGAAATTTGCCTTAGGTGTTACGCTATAGGTGAAGTTTACCGACGGTAAGAAATCAGTGTTATTTAACTCCACGCGAGGCTGAGGTACATTTGTTTTGGCGGTACTTAATTTTAAGTCAAATCTCTCAACCCTTAAACCATATACAACTCTAAGTTTTTCGCCTAATTTGCTATCCAACATTGCGTAGGCAGCATTGGTAAAACTATTGGCTTTATAAGTATCGGTTGGGTTTGATAACTCGTCAAGGTCATACAAGCCGGCGTTAATTGCATTTTGACCAAACAAGGTTTCAATAGGTCTTTGTGCAACCGCGTTTGAATTAGGGTTGTTTGCATTTAACACCAAACCCAGGAAACGGGCATTAAATTTCCTGTCGCGGTATTGCGAGTTAATGCCAATTTTTAAATTACTTTGTTTAAAAAGGTTTACCGGTAGGTTATAATCTACACGACCTGAATATATGTTCTCATTCAATTTTGAAAATACACGCGCATTTTCTTTACCCAGGCCGGTAACGGTTGCAATGTATGGGTCGCCGGGGTTGTTTTGTTTATAGTTTACTTTTCTTTGATCAGGCTGATCATTTATGATATTACTATAACCCAGGTTCCATTTAATTTTTGACGATTTTGCACCAACCTGGTGCTCGCCTTCAATAGTTGATTTAAATAAGGATTTATACAGCGGGTCAAAAGCATAGAAGCGGTTATCTGATGAACTTGTGCTGGTATTTGAACCTGTACGGTAGGTAAACTTATCATCAAAAATGCGGTTGTATAAATTTTTGAAGGTTATTTTGCTTTTACCAAAGCTGTAGGCAAAGTTGGCTAATGCACCAATATTGGTTGAGAAGGTGTTAACCTGGTTACGATAATTATAGTTATCATATTGTTGCACCAGCTCAGGAATAATAGTTTGCGAATTGCGGTAAGTTAAAGCCACCGTTGTACCAAAACGATTGTGGTTTTTACCTATCTCCTTTACATTGCCTAAGGTAAATTGATAGCTTTGGCTAGGCAGGGCTTTGGTAGTATATATGTTAAAATCATTATTTAAACTATTTATTGATTGTATGTTTTGTGTTGGCCCAAGCTGGTTATTTACTATTTGAAGTGTAGTTGGGAAATTTTTTACCAACGAACGGCTGCCATCATCAAAAGCTAAATAATCGCTGCCATTACGATATCCCGATTTAAAATCTTTAAAAGTGCTTTGCGTATTATAGCCAAAACCTACGCCAAAGTTTATAAAGTTTTGGTCAGGTATATCTTTGGTTAATATTTGTACATAACCGCCAGAAAAATCACCGGGCATCTCAGGGCTTGCAGTTTTGCTGATGATAATGTTATCAATCAAATTGGAAGGTACTATATCAAATGAGAAAGCCTTACGGTTAGGTTCGGTACTAGGCAGGGGCGAACCATCTAATGATGCAATATTATAACGATCGCTCAATCCGCGTACAACAACAAATTTATTATCTTGGATAGTTGCGCCGCTCACACGTTTTAACACATCGCTTGTGCTCCTGTCAGGTGATTTCTTGATCAGCTCTGACGATATACCATCAGATATAGATACACTGTTTTTTTGTATAGCATACAAAGCGTTAACAGATTCCTGGCGGAAAGATGATTTAACCACTACTTCACCAAGAGTTTGCGACACAGCTTCGCTTAAAGCTACATCCATGGTGGTAACCGCTCCGGCTTTAACCTCAATATCAGCTATTGATTTGGTTTGATAACCTATATAACGTATTACAATAGTGTATTTACCCGGTTGCAGGCCGTTAATAATATAACTACCTTCAACATTGGCTGCCGCACCGGTCCCGGTGCCTTCTATTACGGCCGACGCGCCAGTTAAAGGGTCGCTTGTTTTTTGGTCAATGATTTTACCACTGATTTTGCCCGTAGTTTGAGCAAATGATTGTGCACTTATAATTAAGATAAGGCTTAGGGGAAGAATAAAATGTATAAGTTTTTTCACGTACTAAATAATTTTTGACAAAGTTATCTCGCCACTTTTTCAAAGCAGATTTTTCGCCGTTATTAAACCATTATATGTTTTTAAATGAAATGTTAACAATGGTTCAATTATGCAACCATTTTAAAAGAGGGGCAGGATTAGTCTTCAGTATCGCCTGCAACTACACCGGCCAATGCTTTAAATTTATCGTTTACTTTAGTAAGCACACGCAGGCAATTATATAGTTCCTGCCAGGTAATATCTTCAATTATTATTTCTTCAAGGCTGGTAATAGATTGATTGAGTTTAGCAACCATATCAGCGCCTTTTGGTGTAAGCGATATTAGTTTGCTGCGACGGTCCTTATAGTTAATATCCCTTATTACGTAGCCTTTTTCTATCAGAAGATCAATAATGGCCACCATGTTTGATTTTTCAATCAGCAACTCGGTACCCAACATCTTTTGTGTGCTTTTGCCACCCATGCGGTTAAGTAATAGCAAAATATGGTAGTGTTGGTAAACCTCTGTTTTTTTTAAAAGGTTATTTAAATAGGATTGATATGATTTATGGGCCAGCATTACCTGCAAGCTTAGGTCTTCACCAAAATTCATATGCTTAAAATGATAGTAACATTAACTTCATACAGCAAATATTTTGAAAAAAAACAGACCTGCCAACGTAAATCAATTTGATGACGTAAGCTTAATATTTACTTAACATTGATTGGGGTTAGGAGCAAAAACAAGTATAATCAGCGTGTTAGAGGGCTAATTATCTTCTATAAACCTTTTTAACCCGGTTAATATTTTATCCCAGCCTTTTAATGATCGTTTGTAGCGTTTTCCGGCGCCTTCACCTTGCCCTACGTCATCAGTTATTTTTAAGGTAGTAACACCGTTATAAAAGGTAATTTCGTCTGTAACAGTCGAGGTGCTTTTGCTGCCATCGCTTTTATTGCTAAGGGTGTATTGCAGTAATTTGCCCGGCTCAATTTTGGTGATGGTGCCTTTCAATTCAATTGGTATTATCCAAAATATTTTGCCCTTAAATACTATAGCGCTGCCTTCTTTCCAGTCCGAATAAACCCCGCAGTTAAAAAAGTATTTTTTTGTTTTTTCGGGATCAGTCAATGCATCCCACACCGCGTGGGCAGGGGCATTTATAGCGATGCTTTTCTTGACAATGAAATTGTTCATGTAAATAAAACAGCACGCGTAAACTATTGTTTGTCAATACTTAAACTGCAAAATATTTAAGCCCATAATTCCGCCCATTATCATGGTAATAAAAAGCATTTCGGGCCAGGTAATGGCTTCATGAAAAAATAGCACATCGCAAAGTTTAAGCGCTATGATGCTGGCACCGGTCCAGGCAGCAAAGGCCATTCCGGTAGGAATTACTTTAATAGCCATGGAGAAGAACCAGGCGTTTAATAATCCAAAAACCAAATAGCCGGTAATAGGTGTAAGCATAAGTATCCCATCCCACGTATAAAAGTTGCCCCATGTTAACAGTTTAAAATCGCTTAGCTTAAAAAACTTAACGCAGTACGTCCACGCGGCTTCAAATAATGCGGCTATGATGATGTATATCCAGGCCAAAGTGTAATAAATTTATGCAAGGTAGCAGACAGGTATTATATTAATGTTTGCTATATATTAATTATAGCGCTATAATTATCTGAATACAAAATTTGCTAATATCCTGAAATAGACGGAAATTGCTAAATCGTTAAAATTCTGTACTATGAAAAAAGTAACCGGCCTGGGCGGCGTATTTTTTAAATGTGAGGACCCAAAAAGCATGAACGAATGGTACGCCAAAAACCTGGGATTAGAAACCAGCGACTACGGTACCACATTTGAGTGGCGGCAGGCTGACGATCCGTCAAAAGAAGGTTCAACATCCTGGTGCACGTTCCCAAAGGATAGCAAGTATTTTGATCCGTCGGCCAAACCATTTATGATCAATTACCGGGTAGCAGACCTTGCTGCTTTGGTAGAAGAATTTAAAAAAGATAACATAACTATAGTTGATGAAATTGCCGAATACGACTATGGCAAATTCGTCCACATCCTTGACCCCGAAGGAAACATTATTGAACTTTGGGAACCCAAATAATGATCAGTTTAAAAAAGATATTATGGGTTTTACTGCTGCTGATAAGCTGTAATGCCTTTGCGCAAACCACTACTGTATGGGTGGTGCGCCATGCCGAAAAAGCAACCATGCCCGCCAATGATCCTGATTTGACACCCGAAGGGAGGGCAAGGGCAGCAGCATTAGCAAAACAACTTAAGCGACAAAAAATAGCGGCTGTGTTTGCCACACCCTATAAGCGAGCCATAGAGACAGGCGAACCCACCTTAAAAAAAGCAAAATTAGCCGAAATAAAAACCTATAACGCGTCAGACCTACCCGCCCTGGCCAAACAGGTGTTGCAAGATTATAGCGGGAGGAATGTGTTGGTAATAGGCCACTCCAATACCATTATACCAACCCTGCAGGCTTTTGGCGCAGCAAAACCTTTTGATACGCTGGATGATGAGGATTATGACCAGCTATTTAAAATTACTATTGGTGCCGATAAAAAGGCCGGTTTAACAATTAAGCGTTACGGCTCTTCGCATCATAGTAACAAGGCTATCCCTCAAAATAAAATGATGATGCAGGCTAATTGAACATTTTTATTTTCTTTAAAATGTTTTAGGCTGATAATCGTCTGAGCAAATATGTACGTAACCTTATTAGCCTTACACTCCTTAACCCGCTGGCTGGTGCTAGCCAGCTTGCTTTTTGCCCTAATTAATAGTTACCGCGGTTGGCTGTTCAATAAACCCTGGCTAAGATCTGACGATATCATAATGCATACTACCGCCACTATAGCACATATACAGTTGGTATTAGGTGCATGGCTTTATTTTATCAGCCCGATAGTAAATTACTTCCTCCATAATTTTAGTACGGCCGTACATGATAGAATCATCCGTTTTTTTGGGATGGAACATATTACCATGATGCTGATTGGGATAACCCTCATAACCATAGGCTCGGCCAAAGCCAAACGCCAAAACACCGACCGCGAGAAATTTAAAACTTTGGCTATTTGGTCTACCATAGCCCTGGTCGTCATCCTAAGCTCTATACCTTGGTCGTTTTCACCATTAATAAGCAGGCCGAATTTTAGGGGATTTTGAAAAATCGGATTGAAGTTAATTGAAAAGGGTATATTGTGAGGTAATTACTAATTTTATGAAGCATAAAGTATTACCCTTATTATTAGCGGTTGTTTTTGTAGTGGGTTTCATATCTTGTTCAAAAACAAACAATTCCGAACTTAGTCAAGCTTGGTTAATGGGACGGTGGTCTCTTGATGGGCCCCAAACATCAGAATTAGCTATTTATAAAGATGTGTATTTCGAAACAGAAACTACTGGCCGTGTTGTTGACTGGAACAATATCAGTACAGGCTTTAAATATTCATACCCTAAAATGACTACCATTGTACCTGACACTACATGGCAGATAACTAAACAGTCTAATATGCAAATTTCCATCGGGCGAACTAAGTTTTATAAATTGTCTAATTAAAATTGGTTATTAGTAGCTTGGAAATCGGATAGAATAAAAAGCCGATAACTTTTCAGCTATCGGCTTTTGTGCTCCCGACGAGATTCGAACTCATATCGATGGTACCGGAAACCATAATTCTATCCATTGAACTACGGGAGCATTTTACTGCGGCAAATATATAAAATTGATTTTATCGCTTTTCTATTTGCTTAAGTATTATCTATAGCGCATAAATTATTTAAACTAACTAAAATGTTTTCTGTTCTCAATCGTCTATTACCATATAATGAAGAAAAGAGTTCTCTATATAATATTCCTTTGGCTATTTGCCGATGTTTATTTCTATAATGCTATTACAACCCTAACCGCAAACTCCGCATGGCATTTGGTTTATTGGTCGGCAGATATTTTGATATTGGCGGGCGTCGTTTTCACCGTATTTGGCCGTAAAAGGGGTGATGCGCCACGCTTTTTATCCTGGCTGATGTCATTAATGTTGCTGTCTGCTATTCCGAAGATATTAGGTACCCCAGTTTTATTGATAGAAGACGTTGTTAGACTAATCAATGGCTTCCCGCCATGCAATGTTTGGGTGAGCGAATTGGCGCTGGCTGTTGCCGCCATTCCTTTTTTAGCGTTATTATTTGGATTGACCAGGGGCAGACACCATTATACGGTGCATAAAGTAACGTTACATTTCCCCGATCTGCCCGAAGCGTTTGACGGTTTTAAACTAACCCAGCTATCAGACATTCATGCCGGCAGTTTTACTGATGCCAAAGGCGTTAATAAAGGTATCGACCTGGTAAATCAACAGCAAAGTGATATTATCTTATTTACTGGTGACCTTGTAAATAATAAAGCCACAGAAATGGACCCATGGATAACCGCCTTCGCTCGTTTACAAGCGTCACAAGGTAAATACTCGGTATTAGGCAACCATGACTATGGAGATTACACGCAATGGCCAGACAAAACCACCAAAGCAGAGAATTTAGTTGCTTTAAAAGAGGTTCATAAAAGGATCGGGTTCCGATTGCTATTGGATGAGGCCTTAAAGATCGAAAAAGACGGACAAAGCATAACGCTAATAGGCGTTGAGAATTGGGGCAAGGGCGGTTTCCACAAATATGGCGACCTGGATAAGGCCATGAAAGACATAGACGACACGCAGGTTAAAATACTAATGTCGCATGACCCATCACATTGGGAAGCCAAAACGCTGAACCATTTTAAGCATATTCATCTTACGTTGGCGGGCCATACCCATGGTGCGCAGTTTGGTATTGAATTGTTTGGCTTTAAATGGAGCCCTATAAAATATGTTTACAAGCAATGGGCCGGACTATATAAACTAAACGACAGGTACCTATATGTTAACCGTGGTTTTGGTTTTCTGGGACTTAAGGGCAGGGTGGGTATATGGCCGGAGATAACGGTGATAACGTTAAAGAAAGGGTAAATTAATAAATGTCATTTCGAACGAGGAACGAGGAGAAATCTATACACAAGCAAATCCGCTGGACGTTTGTATAGATTTCTCACGTTGTTCGAAATGACAATAAAGAAAAGGTTACACGTTAAACCTAAAATGCATTATATCGCCATCCTCCACAATATAGGTTTTGCCTTCAACGCTTAGTTTGCCCGCTTCTTTACAAGCCGCTTCTGATTTGTATTTTACAAAATCATCATACTTTATCACCTCGGCGCGGATAAACCCTTTCTCAAAATCGGTATGGATAACGCCTGCCGCTTGCGGGGCGGTAAAGCCCTGGGTAATGGTCCAGGCACGTACTTCCTGCACACCCGCTGTAAAGTAGGTAGCCAGGTTAAGCAGTTTGTAAGCTTCTTTGATCAACTTGTTTACACCAGATTCGGTTAGGCCCATATCATCCAAAAACATTTGGCGCTCTTCAAAGCTTTCCAATTCGGCAATCTCAGCTTCTATCTGTGCAGATATTACTAACACGCCTGCGTTCTCATCTTTTACGGCTTCTTTTACTTTATCTACATAAGCGTTGCCGGTATTCACCGCTGCTTCATCTACATTACAAACATATAGTACCGGTTTGGCGGTTAGTAACTGCAGATCGGCAAAGTATTCTTTGTCTTCTTCGGCAATAGGCGCGGTACGGGCAGATTTACCGCCCAGCAAATGCGCTTTTAAAACCGTAAGCACTTCAAAGGTTTTTTTAGCATCCTTATCGCCGCCGGTTTTGGCCATCTTCTCTACCTTCTGTATCTTTTTCTCTATCGAGTCAAGGTCCTTTAGCTGTAGCTCGGTATCAATAATTTCTTTATCACGGATAGGGTCAACAGAACCGTCCACATGTATCACATTATCGTTATCAAAACAGCGCAATACGTGCAGTATAGCATTGGTGGTACGGATGTTGCCTAAAAACTGGTTGCCCAAACCTTCGCCTTTGCTGGCACCTTTTACCAAACCTGCAATGTCAACAATCTCTATTGTATTAGGCACAATAGCTTTAGGCTGCACCAATTCGGTTAGTTTAGCCAGCCGTTCATCCGGAACGGTAATTACACCCACATTGGGTTCAATAGTACAAAACGGAAAGTTTGCCGCCTGTGCCTTGGCGTTTGATAAGCAATTAAAAAGAGTTGATTTACCCACGTTTGGTAAACCTACTATACCACATTGTAAAGCCATGTATTGTATTTAAAAAGTCCATAGTCGATGGTCCATGGGCAATAGTTTAACGGGATATTCACCATTGACCATGGCCTATGGACTATCGACAAAAAGTTCGCAAAGATAACAGAAAATACTGCCTTATAATTTGAAAAAATAAACGACTTTTGCGTGAGGTAACAGAATTGACAAAATATGTAAAAGCGGCAGTTATATGGAAGAAATGGTTGAACAAATAGAATTGTTACTGGAGCAGGAGGATAATACCCAGCTGCAGGAGTATTTGAACGACCTAAACATATCAGATGTTGAAGAACTGATAGGTGAACTTCCGGAGCATGGCCCGCTATTTATAAATACCCTTTCTATTAACCGCGCCGTAAACGTTTTCCGCATATTGGATTTTCCTACGCAGGAGCGTATCATAAAAAAACTTCCGGGTGATAAAATTGCCGAGATCATTAATGAACTGCCTCCCGATGACCGTACCGCGTTATTTAGCGAACTGCATGGCGATGCGGTAAAAGCCTTGATATTGCACCTTTCCGCCGCCGACAGGAGGGAAGCGCTATCGCTTTTAGGTTATAAAGAAGATAGCGTGGGCCGTTTAATGACCCCCGATTACATCGCCGTTAAAAAAAGCTGGGATGTAAACCGTGTACTTGCCCATATACGCCAGTTTGGTAAAAACTCCGAAACTATTGATGTAATATATGTTTTGGGCGATAAAGGCGTTCTGCTGGATGATATCCGTATCCGCGAAATATTATTGGTTGACCCCGATACCAAAATAAGCCAACTGATGGATGGCAGGTTGATATCATTAAAAGCTACTGACCCGCAGGAGGAAGCCATTAACGTGTTCAGAATGAATAATCGTGTAGCCTTGCCGGTTACAGATGATGAAAATATACTGTTAGGTATAGTTACGGTAGATGACATCCTTTGGATAGCTAATGAAGAGTACACCGAGGATATCCAAAAAATTGGTGGTACCGAAGCTTTGGATGAGCCGTATTTAGATATTAACTTATTAAAACTGGTTAAGAAACGCGTTGGCTGGCTCATTATATTATTTTTAGGAGAGACACTTACAGCTACCGCGATGGGTGTTTTTCAGCATGAGATAGAAAAGGCGGTTATATTGGCTTTATTTATACCGTTAATTATATCAAGCGGTGGTAATAGCGGTTCGCAGGCATCAACCTTAATTATACAGGCCATGGCGCTTGGCGAGGTTACTATTGAAGATTGGTGGCGGGTTATGCGCCGCGAAATTATATCGGGCCTGTTGCTGGGGTTAACATTGGGTATAATTGGCTTTTTACGGGTGGCGGTAGTGAGCGAGTTTAGCACCGTTTATGGTCCGCACTGGATATTGGTAGCCTTTACAGTTGGTTTCTCATTAGTAGGGGTGGTGCTATGGGGCTCGTTAATGGGGTCCATGCTGCCATTGGTATTAAAAAAGCTGGGTGCCGACCCTGCAACCTCATCCGCACCGTTTGTAGCTACTTTGGTTGATGTAACCGGGCTGATCATCTACTTTAGCATAGCTGTAATGCTGATGCAAAATATGCTGGTTTAAATATCTTTGGTTTGTTTTTTATCAATAGTTTATATATTTATATAAACTAAATCACAATTTAATGGAAACAACTGAAACTAATGAGCCGCTTGTCCCCGGTGAACCAAAAGGGATGATCTTAACAGAAGAAGCACAGTATTTTTTACATCAATCGGGCAAATGGGCCAGATTTTTAGGTATAATGGGCTTTATTGGCTCAGGCTTAGTAGCAATAGCCGGACTATTTGTGGGTACAATAATGTCTGTTTTTTCTCAGTATCAACAAACACCAATACCTTCTGCTTTTGGTGGCGCACTGGGATTTTTATATATACTTATTGGTTTACTTTGTTTTTATATATCACTAAAACTTTACCAGTTTGGTAGTGGCATAAAAGATGGAATTGAGTGGAAAAACACTGACCAGGTGACCAAAGCATTGGGTAAACTCAAATCATTTTTCAAAATAAAAGGTATTATACTTATTTGTGTATTATCACTTTACGTCTTGATCATTATAGGAGCAATAATTATTGGCGTTGTGGGCGCATCAATGATGAACCGATAATTACAAATATTAATAGCCATAAAAAAACCCGCTTTAGGCGGGTTTTTTGGTTTATAATAAGTTTTTGGTTTGAGTAGTGTTTATATCTCGAAAGAAAAATCTTCGTCGGCTGCTTTAGCAGTGGCTTCCTGGCCATCATATTCGTAGCGTTTTTCAACCACTTCCTGATGTTCTTTAATGTAATCAATGGTTCCCATTAACCCTTCCGCAAATTTTTCAAAATCTTCTTTGTATAAAAATATTTTGTGCTTAATAAAAACCCCATCTTCCAAACGTTTTTTGCTCTCGGTAATAGTAACATAATAATCGTTTGATCTGGTGGCCTTTACATCAAAAAAATAAGTGCGTTTTCCCGCTCTTACTTTTTTAGAAAAAACCTCTTCGCGCTCTCTATTGTCAAAATCTCCCATATTTAAATAGTGTTGTAATTTAGTTTGATTGGCATAAATATAAATAAATTTTCAAACTGCAAGTATTAAAACAAATATTATTCACGTTTTTTAACTGTTTTTAATATTAATTAAGATATTAACCACAGTTTCAGACATTTTCTTCCTCTTCTAACAGCTGCTTTTCGTATAATTCAAAATAATTGCCTTTTTGCTGCATTAAAAAGTCGTGAGTGCCTTGTTCAACTATCTCACCATTGTCAATCACCAAAATTTTATCGGCATTTTTAATGGTTGATATCCGGTGCGCAATAATAATACTGGTTTTATCCTGCATAACTCGCCCTAAATTGTTTAATATCTCTTCTTCCGTGCGTGTGTCAACCGCCGACAGGCAATCATCAAAAATTAATATCTGCGGCTGTTTAACAATAGCGCGCGCTATGGATACCCGCTGCTTTTGCCCACCTGATAAGGTAACGCCGCGTTCGCCTATTAAAGTTTCAAAACCGTTGGGTAGCCCTTTTATATTATTATATACCGCAGCATCTTTAGCCGCTTGTTCAATAACGGTCATATCTAATACATCCGCGCTAAAAGCAATATTGTGAGCAATAGTATCCGAAAATAAAAAAACCTCTTGTGGCACCACACCCACCTGCGAGCGGTAGCTTTCCAAATTGTGTTGCTTTACAGATACGCCATCAATTAAAACATCACCGCTTGTAGTATCATACATCCGCATTAATAAATTGGCCAGGGTTGATTTACCCGACCCTGTGCGCCCTATAATAGCCACCATTTCGCCTGCTTTGGCTGTAAACGATACATCCTTTAAAGCCTGTATGCCCGTATCGGGGTAGGTAAATGAAACGTTTTTAAATTCAATATCGCCGTTTATAGGTTTTGCAGGTATCTCCGGCGAAATGATCTCCGGCTTCTCATGCAAAAATTCATTGATCCGTTTTTGGGATGCGGCCGCTCGCTGTATAAGTGATGTTACCCACCCCAATGCCATAACCGGAAAGGTTAACTGGCTTAAATAAACCAAAAACTCGGCAATATTACCGGTGGTTATATTCCCTTTCATCACCTCTACGCCACCAATGTATATAATGATGATATTACTTAAGCCAACTAACAGCAGCATTAGCGGAAAAAACCATGCCTGCACCCTTACCAGGGCCATGGAGTGGGTTTTATAGTTATTGCTTTCGGCGGCAAACTTTTGGCGCAGTTGGGATTCTCTTACATAGGATTTAATGATGCGTATGCCCGAAAAATTTTCCTGTACAAAGCTTGACAAGCCCGATAAGCGTTCCTGTATTTTTTCGCTGCGATAATTGATGATATTATTGACGTAATAAATAACTAATGATAAAACAGGTAGGGGTAAAATACAGTAAAAAGTCAGTCGCACATTGATCACCAGCATAAAACTGATCACCAGTATAAAACGTGTAACGGTATTAAGGGTGTACATAATGCCCGGCCCCAGGTACATACGTACACGGCTCACGTCCTCGGTAGCGCGATTCATTAGGTCGCCGGTATTATGACGACGATAAAAGGCAAGCGATAGTATTTGATAATGATTGTATATTTCGTTCTTTAGGTCGTACTCAATATGCCGCGACATCAAGATAATAGTTTGCCTGGTGAAAAAAGTAAATACGCCGCTTATTAGGGCTAAAACCAATACCAACGATCCAAAAAGCAACAGGCTTGCACCAAAAATATCATAAATAATTGCTTGCCTGTTAAAGCCGGCAAATTGGTGATAAAGCGTCATATTCTCGGTCACCAAATCAAAAGCTAAGCGGATAACCTGCGCAGGTAAAACAGCAAATACGTTGGATATAATTATAAAAAGTATCCCCGGTATCAAATAGCGCCGGTATTTTACTAAAAATTTATTGAGGTATGCGAGGTCCTTCATGGGTATAAAACAAAAATACGGTAAAAAAGTATTACCGCGATAATCTAAAAAAGGCCAGTTCTAATCCGTCTTCTTCAAATATATTTTCGCCGCGTTTAAAGCCAGCTTTTTCTAATACCCGTTGCGATGCTATATTGGGTAACTCCGTACAAGCAACTATGGCCGTAATGTTAGGCGTTATCAGGCCATAAGCAACCAGGGCTGTCACCATCTCTGTAGCAAGGCCTTGTCCCCAGTACTGCCTGTTTATGCTATAACCTATTTCAAACAGGTTAGGGTCGCCATGAAACGGACGCAATAAACAACCCCCGATAAATTTTTCATCAGTATTATTAAACATGCCCCACATGCCATGAGCTTTTGTTTCGCGGTAATGAATGAGTGCATTATTAAAAATAGTTATGCGTTCTTCCCGACTTCGTTTGGGAATGTACAAGGCAACCTCTTTGTCGGTAAAATGGTTTAAATACTTTTCCAGTTCATTAGGTAAATATTCACGAATGGTTATGCGGTTGGTTTGGGCAATTAGGTGCATAGCCAAATATAATTTAAATTTTGTAGGACAATAAATACTTTGTCGCAATAAAAAAATAGCTACTTTTGGCATACCTTAAAACACCCCATGTCAATCTCAGCCGCTACCGATTCTGTATTTAACCAACTGGGCGCATTTGGGCATAAAAAAGTTGTTTACTGTAGTGACCCTGATACCGGGTTAAAAGCCATTATAGCTATTCATGATACTACATTGGGCCCTGCTTTGGGTGGTGTGCGTATGTGGACCTATAAAACCGAACAAGACGCCTTACAGGATGTTTTGCGCTTATCGCGAAGCATGACCTATAAAGCAGCTATATCCGGCCTTAATTTGGGTGGGGGTAACGCGGTTATCATCGGCGATTCAAGAAAAGATAAAACAGAAGCACTAATGCGCAAATTTGGCCGTTTTGTTAAAAACCTAAATGGCGAATTTATTGCAGGCGAAGATGTGGGTACCAACTTGCGCGATATGGAATATATCCGCATGGAAACAGAGCATGTGGCCGGATTACCCGAAACCATTGGCGGCAGTGGCGACCCCGCACCTATAGCGGCTATGGGTGTTTTTATGGGGATAAAAGCATCAGTAAAGGAGCTTTTTGGAGCGGATAACCTAACCGGTAAATCGGTTATTGTGCAAGGTATAGGGCATGTGGGCGAGCAACTGGTTAAGCTACTGCGCGATGAAAATGTTAAGGTATACATCAGCGATATTAATGAGGAGCGTTCGCACCAGGTATCAAAAAAATATGGTGCCGAAGCCGTAACCAATAAAGATATTTTTGATATCGATGCTGACATTTATTCGCCATGTGCATTAGGGGGTACGGTAAATACGCAAACCATAAATAAGCTTAAATGCGGTATCATAGCGGGCTCGGCTAATAACCAGCTAGAAGATGAGCAGGTGCATGGAAAGCTATTGCTTGATAAAGGCATTTTATTTGCTCCTGATTATGTGATTAACGCAGGCGGGGTAATTAACTGTTATTCAGAACTTATGGGCTTCAGCAAAAAGCGTTCGTTGCAGTTGACCGAAAATATTTATGAAGCAACACGCAATGTTTTAAAACTTTCTAAGGCCGAAAACATTTCTACCATAGAAGCGGCCAATAAAATTGCCGAAAAACGTATTGCAGCAATTAATAAAGTAAAATCATCCTATTAAAATAACACATATCACAAACCCGGGAGTTGATCCCAAAATCGTTCTTATTAAATGTTAAACAGAAGGCACCTAAGAGTAAAAGTATTACAATCATTGTACGCGTATCATCAGTCGGATGTGCGTGATTTAAAGGTACACGAGAAAAATTTATTGCAAAGTATTGATAAAGTATTTGAGATGTATATCTGGATGCTTTCATTAATATCAGAAGTGGTGGGCTATGCCGAAATAGATGCTACTGAAAGGGCCAACAAGCATCTGCCAACTGCCGATGACCTGAATGCCGACCTTAAAATTTTAACCAACCGCTTTGTTTTATCGCTTAACCAAAACAAGGAGTTTTTAGCGGCGCTAAAAAAATATAAAGTATCATGGACATTTGAGCCCGAACTGACAAAAACGCTGTTCACTATCCTGAAATCATCGCCCGAGTATGCAGAATATCTTCAAAAAACAGGCGATACCATCCAAACGGATAAAGACATCATTAAATTCATTTTCAAAAAGGTAATATTAAAATCAACCCTGGCCGACCAGGTTTTTGAGGATATGTTTATTGTATGGCCAGTAGATAAGGATGTATTGCAGGCCCTGATAGCCAAAACCTTTAAAAACTTTGCATCAGATGATGATTATAGTAAAAATGAACTGGCCGAAGTAACCGGTAACTGGGTTGAGGACAGGGAATTTATTATTAACCTGTTTGAAAACACCATACGTTACGATGCCGAGTACCAGGAACTGATAGGTGCCAAAACCCAAAACTGGGAGCCCGAGCGTATTGCCATGATGGATACTTTGCTGATGAAAATGGCTTTAGCCGAGTTTTTAAAGTTTAATTCCATCCCGGTTAAAGTAACTATAAACGAATACCTGGAGATATCTAAAGAGTTTAGTACCCCAAAAAGTAATTCGTTTATAAACGGTATATTAGACAAGATTTTGATAGAGTTAAAAGCTCAAAACAAAATTGTAAAAATAGGCAGAGGATTAATTGAATAATTAAAATGAAAAAACTGTTTTTAGGTTTATTATTAGCAGGTACAACTTTAGTGGCTTGCAACCAAACTAAATCAACCGACGCAGGTGCGACTAATGGTGCTACAACTGCTGTAAATGCTAATGCTCCGGTAATGAAATTTGAGTTTGAGAGCCATGATTTTGGTAAAGTAAAAGCTGGCGATAAGGTTACTTATGAATTTAAATTTACCAATACCGGCGCATCGCCGTTAATTGTTACTAATGCTACAGCTTCATGCGGCTGTACAGTGCCTGAGTGGCCAAAAGAGCCGGTGCAACCAGGTAAGGGCGGCATAATCAAAGTTACTTTTGATAGCGCTAATAAAGAAGGGTTACAGGACAAACAAATTACCGTTACCGCTAATACTACCCCTGCACAAAACGTGGTGCATTTGGTTGGCGAAGTACTTAAAAAATAAATTAAAAAAAAATGATAGCAACTATTTTATTACAAGCCGGTGGGTTTGATAGCCGTATGTTAATTATGTATGGCTTAATTGCGCTGGTATTTTATTTCTTTATGATACGCCCGCAATTAAAAAAGCAAAAGGATCAAAAGAAATTTACTGAAGAACTAAAAAAAGGCGACAAAATTATAACTACTGCAGGTATGCATGGCCGTATAGCTGAAGTTGCCGATACTACTTTTTTAATTGAAACAGAGGGTGGTGGTAAAATACGTTTTGATAAATCTGCAATTTCGTTAGATGCTTCAAAACCATTAAACACACCGCCGGTAGCTGCTAAGTAAGCTGCCAAATAATTATTTTAGCTAAAAGGTGAAGGGTAAAAGGCGAAAGGTACGCTAACCTTTCACCTTTTGGCTTTCACCTTTTAGCTTTTTATGCCAATAATAAAACTATCAGCAACAGAAAGGAGACGGGTATCGGTATTTTTTACCTGCCTGGTGCTTGCTGTGTTTGCCTGGATAGCGGTTACCTTTTCGCGCACTTATAATTTTAGGGTAAAACAGGTGTTGGCGTACAAAAATGTTCCAAAAAAGCGTGCCTTTCATTCATTGCAATCAGATACGGTTGATGTTATTGTTAAAGGCACCGGCTGGCAAATGTTGTTTTCAAAAATGAATGGCATGAACCCTGCAATTAAGGTAGACCTGCGTGCTTTAGAATACGAGGATTATATATTGTTAAGCGATCAGGTTAAAGCTATTAATAAGAGTAAAGAGTATAAACAGGAGATAGTATCATTTGACCCCGATACCCTTTATTTTGATTTTTCGCACCGCCGGGTAAAACGCGTACCTGTACAATTGGCCATGTCATTGCATTACCAGCAGCAGTTTACACAGTCGGACGATATAGTTATTAAACCCAAATATGTTACTATAAGTGGGCCCAGTAATGTGATAGACCGGATAAATTTCTGGAAAACCGACTCGCTAAAAGCCGAAAACATAAGCGAAAGTATAAATACACGAATTAAGTTAGCCCCGGTTAAAGAGGGTAATATTGGCATATATCCTAATAGTGTGCAGGTTCAAATTCCGGTAAATGAATTTACCGAAAAAACTATAGAGGTGCCGGTAACACTGGTAAATAACAGCGATTATTATAACATAAATATATTGCCTAAAAAAGTTAAAATAACTTTTACTACTACTTTAAATAAATATGCCGAAATGAGCGAGGAGTATTTTGATGCGCAGGCCGATCTGAATATGTGGAAGCAGTATGGTTATAAAGTATTGCCGGTAAAAGTTACTAAACTGCCCGATTTTTGCAGGGTAGTTAAGATAGAACCCCAGAATGTTGATTTTATCATCAAAAAATAATGCTTAAAATAGGTATCACCGGTAATATAGGCAGCGGTAAAACTACCGTAAGCAAACTGTTTGAACTGATAGGCATACCTGTTTTTTATGCTGATGACGCCGCTAAAATTTTAATGGTTACTGATGAAGTGCTGATAGCCGGCATAAAACAAACCTTTGGCAAGCAAAGCTATCTGGATGATAAAACTTTAAACCGTAAACATATAGCCGATATTGTTTTTAATGATGAAGCCCAACTGGCCAAATTAAACGCGTTGGTGCACCCTGCTGTATTTAGGGCATTTGATGTATGGGCCAAAGAGGAAGTTAAAGATGATGTACCTTATGTACTAAAAGAGGCCGCCGTTTTATTTGAAAGTTCATCATACAAAATATGCGATAAAACCATTATGGTTACTTCGCCCCTGGAACTACGCATAAAACGCGTTATGCAGCGTGATAACATTACCCGTCAGGAAGTGCTGAACCGCGAAGCGCGCCAATTTCCTGAAGAAAAAAAAATACAACTGGCCGACTATGTTATTAAAAATGACGAATCGGAACTGGTTATACCGCAGGTGTTGAAATTGCATCAGGAGTTCATCAGTTCATTGGGTCATTAGTCATTGGTCCTGTCAATCTATTATAGCTATCAATTTATCACACCGCGCTTACTAATAAACTAATGAACAAATAAACCAATGAACATTATAGACGATTTTGTAGCCTTTGATGCCAACGGTTTATACTGTAAATACGGCGATTTTTATATTGACCCGCAGCAGCCGGTAAAAAACGCGGTCATATCGCATGCTCATGCAGATCATGCCGTAAGTGGTAATACAAATGTGTATGCTACACCCGCTACCCTTCAATTTATGCAACTGCGTTATGCCAAAAGTACGGGCAAGGTATTGAATAAGATAAACTATAATGAGTCTTTTAACATAGGAGGCGTACAGATCACTTATATTTCCGCTGGGCATATATTGGGCTCGGCGCAGGTATTAATGGAATACAACGGCGTAAAATACCTTTATACCGGCGATTATAAGCTGCAGCCTGATGCCACCTGCGAGCCGATTGAATGGGTAAAAGCTGATGTGCTGATAACCGAAAGCACCTTTGCCGACCCAGCCATTATTCATCCCGACCCTGTTGAAGAGATCAAAAAATTAAACGGTATACAAAGCAATATCCTTTTAGGTGCCTACAGCCTGGGTAAAAGCCAGCGGTTAATACAAATGATAAATGAGCATGCCCCGCAAAAAAAGGTACTGGTGCATCATCGTATTATGGCTATAAACGCTATTTATGAGCGAATGAACTATTCGCCGGGCAACTACCAGGTATATGGCCGCAAGCTGATGAAGGAGCAAAAGGAATATGTTTATATAGTACCCCCTTTTACTTTTGATAGCTATTTTAAAGCAGTAGGGGTAAAGCGCCTGTTTGCATCGGGATGGAAGAATTTACAGGTAAATAAAGAGGATACACTGTTTATATCGGATCATGTAGATTGGAACGATATTCTGCAAGCTATTAAAGAAGTACAACCCACCCAGGTTTGGACACTGCACGGCAACGGCAATCACCTTAAAAATCATTTTGCCGATACGCTTTTTGTAAAGATGTTATGCTGATAGCATCATTGTTATCAATTGAATATTTATATTAGCCTACCAAAAGGAACCAATTACTTTTATTATACCAATTATACAACCATGAAATTAAAATTTACATTAATTGCCTGTATAGTATTGACTATGTCAGGCATGAAGAGTTTTGCGCAAGACAAAAACTTTTACATTTTCTTAGCCATTGGCCAGTCAAATATGGAGGGTAATGGCAGGCCCGATGCACAAGATAGTACCGTTGACAGCCGTTTCCAGGTTTTACAGGCGGTTGATTGCGATAACCTGAACCGGAAAAAAGACAACTGGTATACTGCAAAGCCACCCATTAGCCGTTGCCGCACAGGTTTAAACCCCGGCGATTACTTTGGCCGCACTTTAGTTGCCAACTTGCCTAAAAATATTCGTGTGGGTATTGTTAACGTATCAGTAGCAGGAGCAAAAATTGAAGTTTTTGATAAAGACAATTATCAGGCTTACGTAAACACTACTGCCGATTGGTTGAAGAACATTGTGAAAGAGTATAATGGTAATCCTTACGCCAGGTTGGTAGAGCTGGCCAGGATAGCGCAAAAATCAGGTGTTATTAAAGGCATATTACTGCACCAGGGCGAATCGAACAATAACGATACTCTTTGGACAAAAAAGGTGAAAGTGGTGTATGATAACCTGATGAAGGACCTGAACTTGAATCCTAAAAATGTACCACTATTGGCTGGTGAAACGGTAAATGCCGATCAAAATGGTGCTACTGCCAGCATGAACAAGATTATGGCTACACTGCCTAAAACTATACCAAACTCATACGTTATTTCATCGGCAGGCGCCCCTGCAAAGGGCGACAGGCTGCACTTCACCAACGAGGGTTACCGCATATTAGGTACACGCTATGGCGAGAAGATGCTTGACTTATTAGGAGTTAAAGTGGCCAAGAAATAAGGTCAGCAAAAATTATACAGGAAGCCCGGATAAGTAATTAGCCGGGCTTTTTTGTTTTGAATTGTTGCCTATGACCCCGTAGGGTAAGCCCATTGCGATAAAAAAGCGAGTATGCTTTGCTTCTTGTCATACTATAAATACAAACAATTCATTAACAGGTTTGCAGGTATTTTACTTATAGGTAATTAATTTATTCTCAATATTTTAAAACTTTTTGGAATGTTTTTCCTTTTAAGTATAGGATCAAGTGTATTGCCACTCCTATACGACATTGTACGTTATGTGCCGTTCAGTAATCATAATTGCCAAAACAGAAAATAATGTCAGGAATTAACAAAGTGATCTTAATAGGGCACCTGGGTGGTGACCCTGAATTAAGGAAATTAACCGGAGATGTAAGCGTAACCAGTTTTGCGTTAGCTACATCAGAGATGATCAAAAAAAATGGTGTAAAGGTTGAACAAACCGACTGGCACCAAATTATCATGTGGCGCGTATTAGCCGATGTTGCCGTCAAACTATTACGAAAAGGAAAACTGGTTTATATAGAAGGGAAACTCAAAACCCGCAGCTATGAAGATAAAGAAGGGATACTTCGGTACTCTACCGAAGTAGTTGCCGAAACTTTTACCTTGCTGGGCAGAAATAGTGATTTTGAGGAGCGTGTAGAAAACAGTACTGCCCATCATGCGCAGCAGTTTGATGAGTTACATACCTAATTGCGTATTTTGGCTATTATACAACGAGATATAGTATAAAGAATTCGGGATTAAAATATATAAGCTGCGGGCAGTTTATTATAGGTATATTTAAAAAAGTTCATCTCCTTCCTATCTTCCCTAAATGTCCAAAGTTAATGTAGCCGATCCATTACAAAAGCAATTTCCGGTAGTCGGTATTGGCGCTTCAGCCGGTGGGCTGGATGCTGTTAAAACATTTTTAAAAGCATTACCCGCTAAAACAGGTATGGCATTTGTATTTATACAGCACCTCAGTCCCGACCACGAAAGTATATTACCCGAGATATTAAGAAAAATAGCTCCATTCCCGGTTAACGTGATTACAAACAATATACAACTGGAGCCCAATAACCTATACATTATACCCGAAAATAAGGTTGTTACGGTAATTGACCATAAGCTTAGGCTGGAACCGCTCACCAAACAAAATAAAAAAAATACCATTGACCTTTTCTTTTCATCATTAGGTATAATCCATCAAAGCTATGCCATTGGTGTGGTATTGTCGGGTGCTTTACATGATGGTACTCACGGTTTGCAGGTAATTAAATCATACGGTGGATTAACTTTTGCACAGGACGAAGGTTCGGCTGCTTTTGACAGTATGCCTAAAAGCGCCGCTAAAGCCGGTGTGGTTGATTTTATTTTAGCACCCGATAAAATAGCTCAACGTATAATTGCCATTAATGATCATTTTCATCATGATGATGCGCCCGCCGAAAATTTATCACCTGTTTTGCCCCAGCCTGATAACGAGGTTTTTAAACAAATATTAACCGTACTGCGTGTACGCCGCGGGGTTGATTTTACCTATTATAAGCAAAGCACCCTAAAGCGTCGTATTATTAGGCGCATGGCGTTTAGTAAAACAGATAAATTGGTTAATTACCTGGCGTTTTTACGTGAAAGTAAGGCCGAGCAGGATGCCCTGTATAACGATATGCTGATATCGGTAACTCATTTTTTTAGGGATACCAAAAGTTTTGATGTTTTATGCACCACCATACTCCCCGAACTTATCAATAAAAAGACGGATGATGAACCATTCCGTATATGGGTAGCAGGCTGCGCTACCGGCGAAGAGGCCTATTCAATGGCCATTTGTTTGCAGGAGCATTTAGGTGATAAGGCGGCAGCTATGAGGATACAGATATTTGCTACCGATATTTCAGAAACAGTCATTGCCAAAGCGCGTACGGGTGTTTACCGTCCGGCAGAAGTGGAGGGCATGTCACCATCACGGTTACAGCAGTTTTTTACAAAGCTGGATGGCAATTACCAGGTAAATAAACTTATACGGGATATGTGTGTATTCGCGCATCATAACTTGCTGAAGGATCCGCCTTTTTCAAAGATAGATCTGGTGAGCTGCCGGAATGTATTGATATACCTGGAACCTGTTTTACAAAAACGCGCGCTAACCACCTTTAATTATTCATTGAACCAGGATGGTTACCTGGTGCTGGGTAAATCAGAAACAATTGGTACCAATACCGATATTTTTACCCCATATAACAGTACCGAAAAAATTTACCACCGTAAGGGTGCCGTAGGCAGGTTTATGACGGTTAGTTCGCTGGGCAGCGAAAAAACATTCATGGAAATAGACCAGGGCATTCAGCAACAAAGCATTAATCGGGATATTTTTAAATTGGCTGATGATGTGATGCTGGCTAATTTTATGCCCCCTGCTGTATTGGTTAATGAAAAGTTTGATGTGGTTCAATTTAAGGGGTCAACAGATATGTGGTTGGTACCGCCAACAGGCAAGCCGAGCTATAATATATTAAAAATGGCGCGCGAAGGTTTAGGTTTTGAGCTGCGTAACCTGCTGCATTCGGCTCAAAAAACTACTGACCCGGTACGCAAATTCGCTGTTTTTTTTAAGATAAATGATTTGCAGCAGTATGTAAATATACAGGTGATACGCATAACAGAATATGCAGAGCCGCATTACCTGGTTATATTTCAACAAACAAGTTCTAATGGTATTCAATCCAATATGTTTGAAACCAGTGTGCCGGGCGAAATTACAAGTCATAACGCTGCTGAGTTGCGGGTAGACCAGCTGGAGAGAGAACTCATACAAAACCGCGCCGATATACGTATCATATCAGATGAGCAGGAAACTGCAAATGAAGAATTACAAAGCGCCAACGAGGAACTGCTATCAGGCAGTGAAGAGCTGCAAAGCCTGAACGAAGAGTTGGAAACTTCGAAGGAGGAGCTGCAAAGCACAAACGAAGAGATACTTATAGTGAATAAGGAGTTGCTTGACAGAAATGAGCAGTTAAACCATACCCGGTTATATGCAGATGGTATTATCAGCACCATACGCGACCCATTAATTATACTGGATAAGGACCTTAGGGTTAAGCGTGCTACTAGTGGTTTTTATAACAAGTTTAAGATTTCAGAGGAGGAAGCCGAGGGTAATTATATTTATGAGATCAAAAATAACCAATGGGATATCCCTGCGCTTAGGGAGCTATTAGAGGATGTATTGCCTGCCAAAAAAGCCTTGGCAGATATAGAAATTATACAAGTTTTTTCGGGCATTGGCAAAAGGATAATGTGTGTTAACGCGCGCGAAATTGATAACATTCATGGCGAGAAGCTGATACTATTGGCTTTGGAGGATATTACCGATAAGCGCAAAATTGAAGAAGGATTAGCGGAGGTAGAGCGTTTACTGGTAGAGAGCAAAGAGCGGTTAAAATTCGCGGTTGATTCGGCAGGATTAGGTACCTGGGATTACGACCCACAGACCAAAGAAGTGGTTTGGGATAAGCGCTGCAGGGAAATATTTGGGATAACACCGTCTGCTGTTTTTGATAGGGAAGTATTTTTGGCAACCATAAACGCGGATGACCGGGTACGTGTTAAAAACAGTATCCGCGATACTTTGAATGATAAGGATTCGGGTGAGTTTGACCTGGAGTTCCGTACTGCACCCATCAACGGAAAAGTAAAATGGCTAAAAGCCAAAGGCAGGGCTTATTTTAATGAAAAAGGCAAAGCTGTGCGCTTTATAGGTACGTTGCTGGATATTACTGTGCAACAACTATTAGACGAAGCCACGAACGACCTGCTGAATAAAAAAGATGAGTTTATAAGTATTGCCAGTCATGAATTAAAAACGCCTATTACCAGCCTAAAAGCGGTTTTGCAAATGATAGAACGGATGGTAGCAGGAAAAGAAGAAATGAAGCAGTTATACTTGTTTGTTCAAAGAGGTATTAAACAAGTTGATAAACTGACAGACTTAATTAAGGATCTGTTAGAAGTAACCAAAATACAAGCCGGTAAACTTGACCTGAAGAAAACGAGCTTTAAACTGGACGAATTAGTAAAAGATTGTTGTGATGATTCACAAATATTATCTGAAAAGCATCACATTACCATTAAAGGCGAAAAGGATATTACTGTTTATGCCGATAGGAATAGGTTGGAGCAGGTAATTATCAACCTCATATCAAACGCCATTAAATACTCGCCCGATGCTGATAAAGTAATAATTAATGTTGCCAAAACTGGTGATGATATAAAAGTAGCCGTAACTGACTTTGGCATAGGAATACCCAATGAAACCCTGCCATTCCTGTTCGATAGGTTTTATAGGGTTGATGAAGTATCGCAGCGCTACTCGGGCCTGGGCCTGGGGCTTTATATATCTTCAGAAATCGTAAAAAGACACCAGGGTGATATCGGTATTGAAAGCACTCCCGGCAAAGGGTCAACATTTTGGTTTACAATACCTAATTCCAAATAGCTAATTGCGTAAGCGCATATTATGCGCTATTACTTTATGTATAACCAGGCTGCGGTTGCCGGTAGGTTCATTCAGGTTAACCTCAATAGCACCGTGATTGTTAAACACATCAACGGCTTCCTGTGCTTCGCGGGTATCCACAGCGTGTACAGTTACAACGGTACCGTTGCGAGCCAATGTGGCGTAATGTTCGGCCTCGGGCTCATCACCAAATAAATGTCCAAAAAAGTTGCCTACACGGTCGGTTTCAGCAACACCTGTGCTTTGGGTGTGCATATCTATATTTTCAGGCTCAAACTCGTTGGCTAGTAAGTATTCGCTTGCCTGCTCGGCAAGGTTAATATCGGCAAAAATACCTATTACGGTTATCATGCCTATATAATGGATAGGAGGGGAAATTGTTTGGAGGATGTTAAAAGCGGTCTTTTATAGGTTGTTATTAAGTGATTTATTCCTGTTTCTTAAAGCAGGTTACCCAAAGTAGATAAAATCTCCTAAATTTTTTTTATCAATTAAAATATATTTATAGCTTAGCCAGAATGTTATCTTGACATTTAAAAACCAACTATTACAATCAATTTACACTATCTTTTATGCATAATTTATTAAAAAAAAGCATTGTTATGGTGTTTGTTGCCGGGCTAACCATTATGGTAGCATTGGCACAGCAACCCAGAAAACGTCCCGATCCGGTATACATTGATGCTAAGGAAAATACCATAGTACGTAGTTTTATTGATCTGCCCGGAAACGGCAGAGTAACGCATAGCATAAATGTGGGCAGCCCTACTACTGTACACTATACTTATGACATGGATAAAGGAATGATAGTAGTGTTGTGGAAGGGCGATTTTTTAAATGCCTCAAGCATGTGGATAGAGCGTGGCGATGGTTCATCAAAGGTACGTGGTAAAGCCACCTATTTTGGCAAACCGGCATTAGTGCTCAATAAGTTAAGTTCAGACCAGGCTACCTGGGCGGCCGATACTGCCGGTACACGCTATAAACCAACAGGCTATAAACTGGATGATACCGGTTTGCCTACATTTATGTACCAGGTTTATGGTGTGCAGGTAAGTGATGCCAGCAGGGTATTACCCAACGCCGAAGGTATAAAACGCGAGATAACCGCGCAAGGTGTACCTGCCGGTATGTATGCCCGTTTAGCATCGGCTAAGCAAATTATAAAGGTAAACGATGCTTTATATACTATTGATGATAAAGCTTACCAAATACGTTTGGATGATGGCGTAAAACCCGTTTTGCGCGTATCTGCCGAGGGACAGGAACTGATAGTACCTTTTCAGGGTAAATTAACTTATTCTATTATTTTTTAAGCTGCCAGTTGATGAAAAATATAATATCTAAAACATATAAAAATTTATTACCCATATTGGCTGTTAGCTATCTTTTAGCCGCAGGCAACCAGGTTTTTGCACAAGCCGAATCTCCAAAAGAAGATGACTACTTTAAAATAAAAAACGTTACCGCACCTGCCGGTAGTATTTTAGAAATTGGCGGTTTATGTACCCTGCCAAATGGTACGCTGGCGGCAACTACCCGCCGTGGAGATATCTATATGATAAAAGATCCGCATACGGTGAACCCGGTATTTACCAAATTTGCATCAGGGTTGCATGAGGTATTAGGTGCCGAATGGGTGGGCGGATCATTATATGTAGCTCAGCGTGGCGAGTTAACCAAAATTACAGATACCAACAACGACGGCAAGGGCGACCTGTTTGAGACCGTATATGCCTGGCCAATAACAGGTAATTACCATGAGTATAGCTTTGGTCCTAAACTTGCCCCCGACGGCAGCTTTTTTGTTACCCTTAACCTGGGTTTCCCGGATGAATGGTGGCACCCACTAAGTATGGCTCCATGGAGAGGCTGGACATTAAACATTACCAAAGATGGTAAAGTAACCCCATGGGCGGCAGGTATGCGCTCGCCATGCGGAATTAGCATGATCGACGGTGAACTGTGGTACACCGATAATCAGGGCGATTGGGTAGGATCGGGCAGTTTAATGCGCGTACCTAAAGGCGGCTTTATGGGACACCCGGCCAGTTTGGTTTGGACTAATTTGCCAGGTTCGCCACTGAAGCTTACGCAAGAGCAATTTTACGCAAAAAACAACCCACGTATTGAGAGGGATGCCCAGGGCCGGCCATTTAAACCATTAAACATTGAAAACGAGGTTTACCAAACCAAGTTTGATGAAAAGAAACTTTTTCCTGAATTGCAGATGCCTGCCGTATGGTTGCCGCATGCCATTTTAGGTATATCAAACACCGAAATTGTAAAAATACCTAAAGGAGCATTTGGTCCGTTTGAAGGCCAGTTATTGGTTGGCGACCAGGGACAGAGCATGCTTAGCCGCGTATTTTTAGAAAAAGTGAATGGCGAATACCAGGGTGCAGCTATGGCTTTCAGAAGCGGTTTTAGTTCAGGTGTTATCCGTTTAGCGTGGTTACAGGACGGCTCATTGGCTGTTGGCGAGAGTAACCGTGGCTGGGGATCAGCAGGGGAAGCTACCATGGGTTTGCAACGTTTAGAGTGGAACAACGATATGCCGTTTGAGATGAAGGCCATACGCGCCAAATCTGATGGCTTTGAAATTGAATTTACCAAACCTCTGGACAGGAAATCGGCAGAGGATCTGGCATCCTATAAAATTGAAGGCTTTACCTACAAGTACCATGGTGTATATGGCAGTCCGCCGGTAGCTACCGAGAAATGCCCGGTAGTGGGTGTTAAATTGTCTGACGATGGCTTAAAAGCCCGCCTGATAGTAAACAATATGCGCAAGTCATACATCCATACCATTACCATTGACGGTGTGCGCGAGAAGGAACATTTTTACAACCTGGTACACCCAACGGCTTATTACACTTTAAACAATATTCCTTCGGGTGCAAAACTGACAGGATCAGGCATCAGCAGAAGGAACTCGGCATTAGCTGGCGCTGCTCCGGTTAACAGAGCTGTAAACGCAACTATTGGTAGAGAAATTGAAGCTGCAAAAACTGCGGCTAAAACAACAACCGCTAAAAAAGCAGTGGCTGTTAGCAAAGCACCAACTTACGAGGAGGTGAAACCATTATTGCAAAAAAATACCTGTTTAGCTTGCCACGCCCCAACTACCAAACTGGTTGGCCCGGCATATAGCGAGGTTGCCAAACGTAACTACACCGTAGCGCAGATATTGGCGTTGATAAAAAATCCGAAGCCTGAGCACTGGCCGGATTATTCGACCCCGATGCCCCCAATGCCACAGGTACCTGCGGCCGAGGCTACCAAAATTGCGCAGTGGATACGCTCGTTAAAATAGAAACCCATATTAAATACAATACAGATCCCGCTTTTATAAGCGGGATTTTTTTTTGCTGCTATCCTGACCCGGTTGAAGATTGCGCAGGCTAATTTGCAATATCTTATAAAAACACTACATTTATTACCCAGTTAAACCGCTCATTATGAAACTTGTTCCAGTAATTAGTTGCGTGGCCGTTGCTTTGGCTTTGCTAGTAAATGTAAACCTTGTAGTGGCCCAGGCCCCTCCAATACCCATTCGCGATCCGCTTACACGCAGTTATGTACGGGCAATTGAATTGCCCGACGGTAAATTACCACCAACATACGCTATTGGCAATTTCATCATAGGCCCAACGCACACCCCGGCGCCAGAGAGCGTAGCTCATGATAGTGTGTCGAAAGGTACCATATACCGCTTTACCATTAACTCATCCGATAGTAAAATTTATCCCGGCATAGCCAAAGACAGGAGCACCTTTGGAACGCCCGACCCGGAGAACCCTGCCAAATTAAATGTTACCACCAGTCACCCTGCGCCTTATACCCGCCAGGTTGCCGTATATGTACCCAAACAATATGTAACAGGTACCGCCGCGCCGTTTATTGTGGGTGCCGATGGTCCGGATAATTTGCTGTTTACTGTACTGGATAATTTAATAGCCGCCGAGAAAGTGCCGCCTATGATAGCCATATCACTAGGCAATGGCGGCGGCGACGCGCAAGGCAGCGAGCGCGGACTGGAATATGATACCATGAACGGTGTATATGCTGAATTTGTAGAATACGAAATACTGCCGCTGGTAGAAAGCAGGTTTAACGTAAAACTAAGCCGCGACCCAGATGCACGTGCCACCATGGGCGCCAGTTCGGGCGGGTCAGCAGCGTTGGCTATGGCCTGGTACCACCCCGAGTGGTATCATCGGGTGCTAACCTACTCTGGTACGTTTGTAAACCAGCAATGGCCGCATAATCCCAAAATACCCGGCGGTGCCTGGGAGTTTCATAAAAGCCTGATACCTAACACACCCCGCAAACCCTTACGTATATGGATGGAAGTGGGCGACCAGGACCTGTATAACCCCAACGTAATGCAGGACGGCATGCACGATTGGGTAGTAGCCAACGAAGAGATGGCACGTGCGCTGGCCGGTAAAAAATACCTGTACCAATTTGTATTTGTACGCAACGCCAAACATGTGGAAGGCAGCGTAAAAAGGCAAACCTATCCCCAGGCGCTGGAATGGTTATGGAAGGATTACAAGCTCAAGGGCAAATAATGATGTGGTGACAACATCGACCATACGCAGGAACGCAAAGTGCTATGATAACAATTACCCTAGGTTAATTGGTGCTTTTTATTTTTTCACTGGTAAATCGGGTAAGTAAATTGATGATATCCGATTTATCGGATAAATATTTATTACATAAGAATACACCACCTAGCCCCGTTTTAGGATTAAAAAATAAAAAGGAACTCACGCCAGGGTCGTCCCCATCATGTCCTATCGTGTCATTGTTATACAGGTTCCAAAATATCCCTTTGTTCCGGTTGTTCAAATCAATTCCTTTAGGCGGATTTTCTTTAGAAAACTGCGGTGTAAACATTGTTTCATAGGAGGTTTTATTTAATAGTTTACGATCTCCATTATAGCCTTTGATCATAGCTATTAAATATTTACCCAGATCTGTAGTAGTAGTCCTAAGTCCCCCGTCAGGGTAAGTTATAAATTCGTAAAACGGAAATGATGAATGAAGATCGTAATAAGGACGGGCATATTTGTTTAATTGCTTTAGGCTTATAAACCAGCCCGAGTCATTCATCTTTAGCGGACCTAATAAGTATTGCTTTGTAAATTTTGCATACGTCATGCCTGATTTAACTTCGATAAGATACGCAGCGAGTGCTGAGGCAATATTGCTGTAATTATATGACTTGCCATTGCCACCGTTACCAAAGTTTTCTTTACTATAATATTCCCCTTTTTCAGAAAGATAATTATTCATGAAAGTTTTTAACGAGGTATCGCTTATCTTTTGCTGATAACCTAAATTTTGCAAGACGCTATAGGCATTAGTATCATATCCACCTAATTTGGTGTAAAATTTATACGTATTCGGAAGAATCTTGGAGTTATCAATTATTCCCGAAGTATGATTACTTAATTGCCGTATGGTGATGATAGCATCCGGATTATTAGGGTTTACTACTTTAAAAGGTAAAATAGTATTAATGTCTGTCTCTAAATTAAAATAGCGTAGTTCAATAGCTTTCATCAATGCTGTTGCTATAAACGTTTTACTTACTGAACCAATGTTTTGTATGCTTTGGGATGTATATTTAATTTTTTGCTCTACATTGGCATAGCCAAAATTTCGCTGATAAATAACTTTCTCGACATTAACCAATACTACAGACATGCCCGGCAGATTGTCCTTTATGAAAATCTGCTGTAATTCTTGGGTCAGTACGTCCAAGCGGGGTTGACCCACAGTAGGCAATACGTAGATGCTTAAAAGAAGGCTTAAAACTATGAGCTTATTATTCATGCAGTATTTTAAATGCTCAAATTTAAGATATTGCAAGTGGCAAAGATTGTAAAAAATCGAAATGCCCTGATATTGGTAAAATATACTCAGCACTATCAAACCGAACGGGTGTGTGGCGCATAATGCGCTGGTAAGATTTTATAAAGTGGGATTGATCGTAATAACCATGGCTAACAGCTAAAGTGCTTAAGTTGCCATGAGCTTTCAATTTGTGCATGTCATCAATCACTCGCCTTAATTGCAGTATACGCTGCATTTCTTTTGCTGTGGGGCCCACTAACGTTCTAAGCTTTTGCTCAACACGCCGCTGGCTATAACCCGAAGCAATAGCGATATCAGCAATATTTGACTGAGTAAGCAATCCTTTTTTTAACCTGCTAAATACCCATTGAGTAAAGTGGCTATCGTTATTGCTGTTTAAATAAGTATTAAGGTTTTTATACAGTGCTGAAGTAACAGCTGCTTCATTTTTTAAGTCCGTATCCATAAGTTTTTGAAACATATTAATGTTTATATGTTCAAGGCTAAGTGCCCGATCCACCAACTCGCTCATAGATAGGCGAGTAATCATAGGAGGCAACCAAGGCATAACTTGTGCCATAATAGCCTTTGTATAAGGTTGTAGAGATAATCCTGTTCTCTTAGTAATCTGCCCCGAAAGATAAACACCAGCTGATAATTCAACATTATTATCCGCAAGCTTAAGGGAAAGACCATTACCACTTATAAATGTTATAGTACAACAACCATTTGGGAGCCCATACTGTACTGGCGAATGAAGAGGGCTGGAAGAGTTATCAAGTATCCAGAATTTTTGGATGTAATCTTTATAACTATTCTCAGTTGGTATCTCTTTATAAAGTACACTCATCTAGATGGTTTTAACAAATATATGAAATATACAGGTTGCATTTGAGCTTGTGGTCGGTCTTATCATCACACGACCTAAACACACCAATGCTTATCCAGGTATATCACAAATACCGATTCTTGTTTGAGTTGTTTTTTAAACGCCAGGGCCAGGCTACGCAGGGTGGTTTTAACTTCTTTATTGTCGCGCTGCGTATCCTGTTCGGATGATAGCTCGCCTGTAAAAATCACTGTTGGTGATACCGATATCTTTTCGGGTGCCTTATCCGGCGCGGGAAATATTAAACTACCGGCCTGCAGCAAACCGCTTACCACAGGCTGTTTTTTAGTTAGCCTTTTATCCAGCCATCGGGCAATAACCTGTTCGGCATCGGCAAATGTAAATAGCTTTCCCTTTGGCCCGTAACCCTCTTGCAAGCTACAGGTAATTTTAAAACTCTTTTTCTGCATAGCGTAGTTACTGTATAAACAACTATGAGGTAATTAGGTTTAAGAGTTTAGCGGCCCAAGATGCTTGTAAGTATTGAGCAATACACCTGTTGGTGTAGTTAGGGTACTAACAAATTCAAAACTGCGGGCATCAAAGTTGTTTGATAAAAGGCGTTTGCCCTGGCCCAATAATACCGGGTAGGTAATTAGTATAACTTCGTCTACCAATCCGGCATCCAGTAGCAATGAGGTTAATGATATGCTTCCGCAAAGCACCAAATCAGGGCCATCTGTCAATTTAAGTTGGCGCACCGCTGCTATGATGTCGCCGTTCAGGCCCTTTACAGGTCCCCATTCAAGACTTTCAGGTCTGTGGGTAACTATGTGTTTTGTTGCTGCATTTATAGCGTTGGCTATCGGGAAGTCGCCGGCATTTGGCCAGTAACCTAAAAATTCATCGTAGGTTTTGCGGCCAAGCAGCAGGTCAAATTTTGTACCGTAGGCTTCCAGGAGCATACTCATCCCTTCGGGGGTACGATAAGGTGCCGTCCATCCCCCGTACCTATAGTTTTTGTCGTGCTCTATCACGCCGTCAAGCGAGATATGTTCAAAAATTCGGATCTTTCTCATATACTTTATAAAAGTTAATTATTACCCAAATTTACAGTGCATTGGGTAAGCGCGTGTGGTGCAAAGACGACAATAAGAGGGTGTTTTTTGACAGTTTGACACTTCCCGCCTCCCGGTACACAGGGTAGGTGTTCCTTGTTACATACGGTGTTTTATCAAGCAAAAACACCTTTCCTGACTTATAAGTAGTTTCAGTGTGTCCATCACGAGAGAAACATAAATACCTATCGGTTAATATTATTTACATATTTGTTTAATATTTTTCACCGTTCGTTATTGGTATCTTTTAGCGAAATGATTGTGTAGGTTAGATTAACCAATAAAACAAAAGACAGCGGTCTTTATAATAATTGTTCACCTAAAAAACACCTCGTATGAAAAGAAAGTACCTACTAATGGGATTAGTATGCCTTGTGGCGTTTAATTCCTGCAAAAAAAATGAAAGTAACCCGGATGATGGCTATGTAGCATCAGACATTGTTGATCCCGGCAGGTTGGTAGCCGCCAGCGCAAAGGGAAAGCTTGATACCCTAGCCCGCGACTTTGGTTTTAGTGAGGGTCCCGCTGTTGATAAGGAAGGCAATATTTTTTTCACCGATCAGCCTAACGACAAAATTTTTAAATGGGATGTAAAAGCTAAAACGCTTTCTACCTTTTTAGTAGGTACCGGCCGCTCAAACGGTATGGCTTTTAACAAAGAAGGGTATTTAATTGCTTGCGCCGATATGAGCGGCGAACTATGGAAAATAGCTCCTAACGGCAACCGCACCATATTGATAAATAATTATAACGGTAAACTACTTAACGGTCCTAATGATGTATGGATAAACCCGGTTACAGGTGGTTTGTATATTACCGATCCGATTTTTCCGCGTAATTACTGGGCCATTGGCGATCCGCGCCAACAACCTTGGGAGCCCACACACTCTGAACAGGCTACTACAGGCAAAGGCGGCCATGTGTATTATTTGGCCCCGGGTGCCAAAGCTTTGGTTAGGGTAACGTCTGACGCTATGGGCTGGGATTCAAACTCATGGCCAAATGGCGTGGTAGGAACACCTGATGGTAAAAAATTATATGTAAACAAATGGGCAGGTAACAATATGGGCGGTACCTGGGTGTTTGATATTAATGCAGATGGCACGCTTACCAACATGAAAAAATTTATTGATATGGGTGGTGATGGTATGTCAATGGATGAAAAAGGCAATATCTATATTAGCAATGGTTTGGGTATAAATGGTTTTGATCCAACCGGTGCCAAAGTATTAACTATCCCTATTAAAGGCGGTGCTACCAACAACGTATTTGGTGGACCCGACAATAATATTTTATTTATAACAGGCCCATCAGATAAACTAACCTCTGTAAAAATGAATGTAAAAGGGGTAGAGAAGTTTTAAGTCCCTAAATCTTAATACAATTATATAGCGGTGGGGTTAAAAACTCATCGCTATAATAGTTTATTACCTGTGTGTTTAATTTTCTTATAATTGACCCACCCAATCATCATCCCTGTTGCGGTTAAAAAACAGGGTAATAAACCATAACAATAAACCGGTTAATAATACTTGTTTATGGCTATTAGGTAAGGTGCTGTGCCAACCCGCTACTAACATAATGGTATCAACTACTAGCAAACACAGCATTAGCACAATAATGATTAACCGGGTCATTTCAAGCTTATTCATTATTCCATTTCCTCCAAATTTTTAAGCCTGAATATTTCCCGGGCTATTAATTTGGTATTATGGGCCAGTTCATCCAATGTACAGCCGATAGTTTTTATTTTAAGCGGCAGCTCATTAACTGTTTCCATCAGGTCAATATGAAGTAATGCCTGTCCTGTGATGGTACGGCTGCCTTGCAACTGGTCAAAAAGTTCATCAGCCGCCTGGCGATCGTTCCCGAAAAAGTATTGACCGTAATTAATAAACCCGGCCGGGGTTTTCAGGCTCAGTATTATATAAAACTGACTTTGCATTATATCAAAAAAGAGCCCCTGTAAACCAGGAGCTCATAATTAAATACTTAACAATTTTCTTTTATTTGATCTCTATCTGCCTGCGCACTACTTTAGCTTCCTCACGTTTAGCAATATCAATTTTTAATACACCATCGGTATAGGTGGCGTTAATATTACTGTCATCGGCGCTTTCGGGCAACGTAAATGAGCGCACAAATGAACTATAACTATACTCGCGTTTGGTATAGTTTTTTTGATTATCCTGGTTATCGGTAGCTGCTTCAACCGAAATAGTAAGCATGTTGCGTTCCAGGTTGAGTTTGAAATCTTCTTTTTTAAGGCCGGGTGCAGCAAGTTCCACATGATAATTGTTTTCGGTTTCGCTAATATTTACCGCCGGAACACGGTTCATCATCCGGTCGTTAAAAAATGTGTCATTAAAAATAGAATCAAAAACGTCATTAAAGCCTGGCAATAATGCGTTGTTTGTCCTGTTGTTAAATTTAACCAATGTCATGGCCTTTTCTCCTTTAAAAAAAATTAAAAAATATTGAACAATTAATTAATTAAACTTTTGGATATTGATCCATAATTATCTATACAAGCACAATGCCAAATAGAAAGGAAGTGAGATTTTACCTGTAAAAAACCGAAATTTTGACATTTAAAAATGAAAAAATTTCAGTTTGGATGACATAGATTCAGGTACAAGAATCTTACATGTAAAGGAGAGTAATGAACACAATATACCCGTTAAAGGGCATTTTTTCCCCAGCGATAAAACTATGAATGCTTGTATAAAGCTGGTTTACAGGCAGGCACTAAAATTGTTATTATTATCATATGTTAAAATATGTTAATAAAGCATTACATTTGCCCACCCTATATTAATTTTGCATTATAGATGAAAATAGCATGTTTATATATTCTTTCCATTAGCCTTATCCTTTTCGGGAGATATTGCTATTCGTATGGGAATGTACATCATGGCAATAACGGTTATACTGTAGCTAAAAACATAGGTAAATCGCAATTGGTAAAATTTCCGATCATTAACCAAGACCCCGTTATTACTAATAACACCTTACCACTAGATAGTAAGCAATCTATATTTAGTGTGGTAAATGAGGATGATGATTTCGGGTTTCGTCGTAAGTATGTATTGTTGGCAGCCTGTGTGCTAATAATGGCCTATGCTACCTTATTCAATTACCTCTTTAAGCATTTTAAAAACCGGCTATACAGCTATAAACAAATAATAACTGCCGGTAGCTATAAATATCTTCTTCAAGGCGCACTGCGCATCTGATCAGTATCTTTCAAGCATTAGTTTAGCTGAGCAAATTAGTTATGCCTTGTTAGGTACAATACCATCTTCGTATACAATTTAGCTTTAAAACTGGTGCAATTCCACATACCAGGGGAATGATTTATTCCTTCCAAACAAATTGTTAAATACTATTTAAATCATGAAAAAAATTGCAATGCTAATGGGCCTGGCCGCCGTATTATACGCGTCAAGTTGTACATCAAAAGCAGAAGAAAAAGAAGAAAGCTACAAGTATGTGGTAACCAACCCGCTACAGATAGATACTTCTTATATCAAAGAATATGTTTCGCAGATTAAATCTGTTCGTAACATCGAGATAAGGGCGCAGGAGAAGGGTTTTCTGCAAAATATTTATGTAGATGAGGGCCAGTCTGTAAGGGCCGGGCAATTGTTGTTCCGTATAATGCCAAAAGTATATGAAGCTGAGTATCAGAAGGCACTAGCCGAGATAAAAGCATCAGAAATAGAATTGTCAAATACCAAAGCTTTAGCCGATAAAAACATCGTATCAAAAAACGAATTAGCCATGGCCCATGCCAAGCTTGACCAGGCAAAAGCCGAGGCATCACTTGCCCAAACACATTTATCATTTACAGAGATACGTGCACCGTTTGACGGTACAATTGACCGTATTCCGCTTAAACTGGGAAGTTTAATTGATGAGGGAGCATTGTTAACCAGCCTGTCTGACAATAGCCAGATGTTTGCCTATTTTAATGTATCTGAACCAGAATACCTGGACTATCAAACCAATTTAAAGGGACGCGCAAATAATAAAGTGGGCCTGCTGTTAGCCAACAACCAACCTTTTAAATACAAAGGTGAGGTAGAAACCATTGAAAGCGAATTTGATAGTGAAACCGGTAATATAGCTTTCAGGGCAAGGTTTGCTAATCCCGATAGGTTATTAAGAAACGGCGAAACCGGTAAGGTACAAATGACCGTACCACTTAAAAACGCGTTGATCATCCCGCAAAAAGCAACTTATGAGATACAGGATAAGGTGTATGTTTTTATAGTAGATAACAATGTTGTTAAATCAAGACAGGTAACTGTTTATAGCGAAATGCCCGACTTGTATGTTATTAGCAATGGCATTTCTGTAAATGATAAAATCCTACTGGAAGGTGTGCAGAAGGTTAAAGATGATCAAAAAATTAACAGTGAGTATGCTTCACCACGAGAGGTTTTAGCCCACCTGCAATTAAGAACAGAATAGCGGATCAATCCCTAAATAAGAAATTCAATGTTTAATAAATTTATACATAGGCCGGTCCTGTCTATAGTAATATCGCTATTAATTACCTTTTTGGGAATATTAGCCATTATAACTCTACCGGTAACACAGTTCCCATCCATATCACCACCTAAAGTAAACGTGGTTGCAGAGTATCCGGGTGCCAACGGCGAGCTAATGATCAAATCGGTCATTATTCCGTTGGAAAGAGCCATAAACGGTGTGCCCGGAATGAAATATATGGCATCTGATGCCGGTAATGATGGTGAGGCTGCCATACAGGTAGTATTCAACCTCGGTACAGATCCTAACCAGGCATCTATAAACGTACAGAACAGGGTAGCATCGGTGGTTAATAAGTTACCGCCATTAGTAGTGCGCGAGGGGGTAAAGATTACCCGCGAAGAATCAAACATGTTGATGTACATTAACTTGTACAGCTCTGACCCACATGCTGATGAGAAATTTTTATTCAATTACGCGGATATAAATATTCTGTCAGAATTAAAAAGGGTTAATGGTGTAGGTTCTGCAGAGATTTTAGGTACCCGTGAATATGCTATGCGTATATGGTTAAAACCCGACAGGATGTTGGCCTATAAAGTATCTGCAGATGAAGTTTTAGAAGCCATTAACGAACAGAGCTTGGAGGCATCGCCGGGTAAAACAGGCGAAAGCTCCGGTAAACGATCACAGTCATTTGAGTATGTATTAAAATATCCAGGCAGGTATAATACTCCTGATGGATACAAAAACATCATCATAAAATCAACCCCCAATGGGGAAATATTACGCCTGAAAGATGTGGCCGATGTGGAGTTTGGCAGTTCATATTATGATTTATATTCAAACTTAAATGGTAAGCCTTCGGCAGCAATTGTTGTAAAGCAATCATACGGCAGTAATGCCAGCCAGGTAATTAAAGATATTAAAGCAAAATTGGCCGAGATAAAGGATAATTCATTTCCTAAAGGGATGAATTATGAGATCAGCTATGATGTATCTAAATTCCTGGATGCCTCTATTGAGAAGGTTATACATACGTTGTTTGAGGCATTTATACTGGTAGCATTGGTAGTGTTCCTTTTCCTTGGCGATTGGCGGTCAACCCTAATACCGGCTATTGTGGTGCCGGTGGCATTAATAGGTACGTTTGTGTTTATGCAGTTTTTTGGTATAACCATAAACATGATCACCTTATTTGCGCTGGTACTGGCTATAGGTATTGTGGTGGATGATGCCATTGTAATTATTGAAGCGGTGCATGCTAAAATGGAAGAGAAGCACCTGTCGCCACTAAAAGCAACCGAAGAAGCTATACATGAAATAAGCGGGGCCATTATAGCTATTACATTGGTAATGGCATCGGTATTTATACCCATAGCGTTTATGTCTGGTCCGGTAGGGATATTTTACCGGCAGTTTTCTATTACCATGGCAACGGGTATCATACTTTCGGGTGTGGTTGCGCTTACCTTAACACCGGCGCTTTGTGTGCTTATATTTAAGGATAATCATGGTAAACCTAAAAAGAAAAATCTGGTTGATAAAGTACTTGATGGCTTTAATAATTGGTTTAACCGTGTTGCCGGCAGGTACCAAAACTTACTGCGCTTAATTGTTAACAGGCGGGTAGTTACTTTTGGTATGCTGATAGCTTTTTGCGCAGGTACATGGTTATTAAATACAACTGTTCCATCCGGATTTATACCAAATGATGATCAGGGAATGGTTTATGCTTTGATACAAACTCCGCCGGGTTCATCTTTAGAACGTACCAACCAGGTTGCCGAACGATTGCAGGAAATGGCGCAAAATATGGAAGATGTGCAGTCCATCTCATCTTTGGCAGGTTATGAAATATTAACTGAAGGTACAGGATCAAACTCGGGCACGTGTTTGATCAACCTAAAAAGCTGGGAAGACAGGAAACACTCGGCTCAGCAAGTTATAAAGATGCTGGAAGAAAAATCCAAAGATATTACCGGTGCTACTATTGAATTTTTCCAGCCGCCTGCCGTGCCCGGTTACGGTGCTGCCGGTGGTTTTGAGTTGCGTTTGTTGGATAAAGTGGGCTCGGGCGATTATAAAAAAATGGAAACAGTAAGCCGGGATTTTGTGCAGGAGTTACAAAAACGCCCAGAGCTATCATCAGTATTTACTTTTTATAGTGCCAGTTTCCCGCAGTATATGTTGCATATTGATAATGATATAGCGCAGCAAAAAGGGGTGACAATTGACAATGCAATGAATACCCTGTCAACCCTTATTGGTAGTAATTACGAAACTAGTTTTATCAGGTACAACCGTCAGTATAAGGTAATGGTACAGGCTCTGCCTCAGTACCGTGCATTGCCTGATGATGTACTGAAACTGTACGTAAAAAATAATCGTGATGAAATGGTTCCTTTTTCAGCATTCATGAAAATGGAAAAGGTATATGGACTGTCAGAGATCACGCGTCATAATATGTATAACGCCTCCGAGATAAGTGGTTCTGCTGCGCCGGGTTATAGTAGTGGTTCGGCCATTAACGCAATTAATGAGGTGGCTAAAAAAACACTTCCGCGTGGGTACGGTATTGGTTGGGCAGGTATATCTGCAGATGAAGTTTCCCGCGGTAACCAGGCTATTTATATCTTCCTGATATGTTTGGCATTTGTGTATATGCTGTTATCTGCACAGTACGAAAGTTTCTTACTGCCCTTCCCGGTTATTCTGTCATTGCCGGCGGGTATTTTCGGCGCATTTTTGTTCTTGAAGCTGTTTGGATTAGAGAATAATATTTATGCCCAGGTAGCCATGGTAATGCTTATAGGTTTGTTGGGTAAAAATGCGGTGTTAATAGTAGAGTTTGCCGTACAACGGCACCGTGCTGGCGATACTATACTTAAAGCAGTTATCGCAGGTTCGGCCGCAAGGTTCAGGCCAATCCTCATGACCTCTTTTGCGTTTGTAGCCGGGTTAATACCGTTAGTAATTGCTACCGGGCCGGGGGCAATTGGTAACCGTACCATTGGTTCGGCTGCTGCGGGGGGTATGTTGTTTGGTACAGTGTTCGGTGTAATTATTATACCAGGGCTATATTACATATTTGGTACCATAGCAGAGCGTTATCAGCCAAAACATGAAGATGAAAATCCATTAACCGAAGACTTGAATAATAATGTATAATCGCACACTATATAAGAGCATGGTTTTACTGGGCATTTGCCTGGGCTATGCAAGCTGCAGTATTCCCAAAATTGCGCAGCGCGAGCCAAAAATAGCTGTACCGCAGATGTACACGGATGTTAGTGATACTACCAACATAACATCTGTACAATGGCGCAAGTTTTTTACCGACCAAAACCTGATCAATTTAATTGATACCGCCCTGAAAAACAATCAGGAGCTATTGATCACCTTGCAGGAAATTGAAATGGCCCAAAATGATGTTAAATTGCGCCATAGCAAATTGCTGCCAACCGTTGGTGTACGTGCCGGGGCAGGCGTAGAGAAGGTGGGTCGTTATACCAGTCAAGGTGCAGGTGATGCCACTACCGAGATAAAACCCGGCGAAGAAACACCTGATCCGTTAACAGACTTTAGCGCTAATTTATACGCCAGTTGGGAAGTTGATATCTGGAAAAAACTGCGTAACGCTAAAAAGGCAGCGGTTATCCGTTACCTATCTACAGTTGAAGGCAAGAATTTTGTATTAACCAACCTGGTGGCCGAAGTGGCAAGCTCCTATTATGAATTAATGGCGCTTAATAACCAATTGGCTGTGGTAAGACAAAATATCGAACTGCAAAAAAATGCGCTGGAGATTGTTAAAGTGCAAAAAACTGCCTCGCGGGTAACCGAACTGGCAGTGCAAAAATTTAGGGCCGAAGTATTGAAAACACAAAGCCTTGAATTTGATATTACGCAGGATATTAAGGAAACCGAGAACCGCTTAAACCTTTTATTGGGCCGTTACCCACAGCCCATTGTAATGGATCAAACCGACTTTTTAAGCCTGTCGCCGTCTAAAGTTAATTCAGGTATTCCATCGCAATTGATGTCAAGCCGCCCGGATATTAAACAGGCAGAACTGGAACTGGCAGCTGCCAAATTGGATGTTAAAGTTGCCCGTGCCGAGTTCTATCCATCGTTTGATATTACGGCCACATTGGGTTTACAATCATTTAAACCAGCCTATTTGGTTACGCTGCCTGCTTCATTGATCTACTCCTTTGTTGGTGATATGGCGGCACCGCTGATCAATCGCGCGGCTATTAAAGCCGAATTTAGGAACGCCAACGCCCGCCAGTTGCAGGCTATGTATAACTACGAACGGGTTATTTTAAACGCTTACCTGGAAGTATCTAACCAGTTATCGGGTGTTACTAACCTGCAGAAAAGTTATGACCTGAAACGTCAGCAGGTAGATGCGCTTACACAGTCTATTGATATATCAAATGACCTGTTTAAATCTGCCCGTGCCGATTATTTAGAGGTGCTGATGACCCAACGCGACGCTTTAGAAGCTAAACTGGAATTGATAGAAACCAAACAAAAACAATTAAATGCCGTAACTACCGTATACCGCGATTTAGGCGGCGGCTGGAAATAAGTGATACTTAATACCCCTTTAAAGAGCCGGCTATTAGTCGGCTCTTTTTTGTATGGAATATCCTAGCCCGATAATATATTTAAATTTCTATATTTATCTGACCAAACCATTATTCCAACCTGTCTATGGATGCTGAAAAACCTTATCACGATTTTGCAAAAAAATTAGTTGAACAATATGGTTGTTATGACCCTCGATTGGAATTGTCGTCTTATATTTTTCCACCGTTAGATTTACTTGATATAAACCAAGATACCATACCAATTACTGTTGAAGAATTAGAGCACAATAAACACGTTATAGTTGAAACTTTAAATTATGCGAAAATTAAAGTTGATAGAATAAAGGCTACAATAGGGTCAAGGATTATATTGTATGAAATTACACCATCTCCAGGTGTTCGTGTTTCTCAAGTAATTAAGATGAAAGATGATATTGCGCTACAATTAGGGCAATTTGTAAAAGTTATAGGTGCTATAATAGATAGAGGAACAATTGGAATAGAAGTACCACATGAAATTCCCTTTGCAATAACACTTCGTTCTGTAATCAGTACTAATACGTTCAATAACAATACTATGGACTTGCCTATTGTTATAGGAAAGAATAAGCATAATGAGGTTTTTATGTTGGATTTGACTATGCTGCCACATTTATTGATTGCAGGGTCTACCGGCCAAGGAAAATCGGTGTCAATCAATACAATTATATCGTCGTTATTATATCAAAAACATCCTGCAGAGTTAAAATTTGTATTAATTGATTTTAATAAATTAGAATTAACCCCTTTTCGAAATATAGAGCGACATTTTTTAGCAAAACTTCCTGATGAAGCAGATGCAATCGTAACAGATATAAGAGCAGCTATTAACACCTTAACTTCATTAAGTATAGAATTAAACAATAGATACGATTTGTTTAAAGATGCACAAGTACGAAATATTAAAGAGTATAATAAAAAATATATAAATCGTGAAATAAGTAATCCTGAAAAGCATCGTTACTTACCTTTTTTGGTTGTTGTAATAGATGAGTTCGCTGACTTGATTTCATTAGATAATACAGTTGAGACACTAATAACACGTTTAGCACAATTAGGTAGACCCGCAGGCGTTCATTTAATCATATCTACGCAACGTCCTTCTGTAAAAGTTATCACAGGTAATATAAAAGCTAATTTTATCTCAAGGCTTGCATTCCGGGTTGCCACAAGTATAGATTCGCGTACAATAATCGATAGAGGTGGAGCAGAAGAATTACAAGGAGACGGAGATATGCTGTATTACACTGGAAGTAATCTTGTAAATCTGCAAGGGGTATTCACAGCAACAGAAGAAGTGGAGAAGATTAGTAGTTTTATTGGTAATCAGAAAGGTTATCCAACGGCAATGTTATTACCTGATTATTACAACGGTGATGATTATGGCATAAATGATTTTGATCCAGATAGTTTGGACCCGATGTTTGAAGAAGCAGCGCGACTTGTTGTAATTCATCAGCAGGGTTCAACTTCATTAATACAGCGTAAATTAAAACTTGGCTATAATCGTGCAGGTCGTATAATTGATCAAATGGAAGCTGCTGGAATTATTGGGCCTTTTGAAGGAAGTAAAGCTAGGGAGGTATTATATCCTGATGAATATTCCCTATTAATGTATCTAGAATCTTTAAATCTAGAAAACCCATTCGCGGAAATTAAATCGTCAAATTCAGAAATTAATGAGCCAACAGTTATAAAGGAATCTAATTTGGCTCCTCCTACACAACCTAAAAAGAAAAGTTTTTTTGAACGACTTTTTAATCGTTAAATTAATAGTTGCTACAGTGATTTTAAATATAAATAGTAAGTACTTAATCAATCCATAATGAAAAAATATTTATTCCTATTCTTAGTATTCATTGCTATGGCAACCTACGCCCAACAACCCGATCCTAATTTTGAATTATACATATTAGCCGGCCAATCCAACATGGCGGGGCGGGGTGAGGTAACGGATGCCTATAAAGCTGCAGGAAATGCCCGTGTGTTAATGCTTAACAAAGAAGGCAAATGGATACAAGCCACACATCCTATGCATTTTGATAAACCCAATGCAGGTGTTGGTCCGGGATTGGAGTTTGGTGTTCAAATGGCTAAAGCAAACCCAAAAGCTAAAATAGGGTTGATACCCGTGGCCGTTGGTGGCTCGCCCATTGAGAGCTGGCTACCGGGTGCGTTGGACCGTGCCACCAATACCCACCCATATGATGACGCGGTAGCACGTATTAAACTGGCTATGCAAACAGGGGTGATAAAAGGCATTATTTGGCACCAGGGCGAATCAAATAGTAATCGCCCTGAACAAGTGGCTAAGTATTTAGAACAATTAAAAGAATTGATCGGTCGTTTTCGTAAACTGGTAGGTAATGACAACCTGCCTTTTGTAGCGGGTGAGTTGGGTAAATATGCTCCATTTGGTAATATAAATGATGAAATAAATAAACTACCCGCAGCAGTACCCTATACAGCCATTGCGACCACCGAAAATTTGGTACATAAGGGTGATAACCTGCATTTTGATAGCCCATCAGCCGATGAATTAGGCAGGCGGTATGCGGCTAAGATGTTGATGTTGCAAAAGAAGAAATAATGAGCAAAGTGCTTTTTGAAGAAACGCAGCGAAATATCCTTTTAATTATTGTGCCCATACCTATTGCGGTACTTTTTGGTGCAATGGCTGCTATACAAATTATATCAGGAAAACCCATAGGTAATCATCCTGCATCAAACACCGCTTTGGTAATTATATTTATTTTACTTGTTGTTGCGGGATTCCTGTTAGGGTCGCAAAAACTAAAAATGAAGATTACACTTGATGAAATAGCTTACAGTTTTGGCATTTTTTCAGGCGAATCGGTTACGCGGGTAAGTGATTTAAAAAGCATTTCAATCAGAAAATATGATCCTCTAAAAGAGTTTTGGGGCTGGGGTGTAAAATCTAATTCTACAACAGATTGCTTCACTGTTGCAGGCGACGTAGGATTGGAACTTACATTAAACACCAATAAAAAAATATTTATAGGCACCCAAAAGCCGGCGGAGCTGCAATTGGTATTGGAAACTTATTTTAAAGATAAGTTAGCCATTGCAGATGAAAATAAATCCTGATTTTATTTAAAAAAATCAGGACCTTGCACCGGCAAAACATCAAGCCCGTTTAATGAAAAAATTAACTGAAGCTAACGCCCGGTCGTTTACCATCCAATTAATTGTAATTACCTTTTTTATCCGCCTGCTTATTGCTGCTTATACCGGCTTGGGTGTAGGCGAGTCCTATTATTTTCGTGGCGCTTTACATTTAGACTGGAGTTATTTTGATCAGCCGCCTTTGTTTTTTTGGTTAGGCGGTTTAAGCATTAAAATATTTGGTTTAACCAATTTAGGGTTACGTTTTCCAACTGTATTATTATTTGCAGGCGCAAGCTGGCTGCTATATCTTATCACCCAAAAATTGTTTAATGCAAAAGCGGGTTTTTGGGCAGTGGTATTAATGAATTTAAGCGCGGTTTTTACCATTGGCGTAGCCTGCTGGTATCAACCCGATTGCCCTTTGATATTTTTCTGGCTTTTAAGCACGTATTATATCATAAAGGTGTTAGGTATTGGCGAGGATGAAAAACTGTCCCCAGGCAGCCGAAAAGCGTATCTATTGTGGATAGTGATTGGCATATGCATGGGGTTTGCTACGTTAAGCAAATACCACGTATTGTTCATATTTGCAGGCGTGTTTTTATTTGTGGCGATTAATAAAGATCAACGCCATTGGTTAAAACATCCCGGGCCTTACCTAGCTGTGGTTATTACTATCCTAATGGCCATCCCGGTTATTTGGTGGAACTATAAAAACAACTGGGCCTCGTTTGTTTTTCAAGGGACAAGGGCGGGTACCAGGCACGAGCCTTTTCAACTACATATTGATTGGTTTTTACGCAGTATAGGCGGCCAGGCTGCATGGCTATTGCCGTGGATATGGTTCCCTACCATCAGGCAATTGTTTGTTACTTATAAACTCCGTGCACAAGAGGCTTTTGGTTTTAGTTTTTGGATGTCGGTTTTGCCTATAGTTTTCTTTACGGTAATTACCTTATGGGCCGATCTGCAATACCATTTCCATTGGCAGGCACCCGGTTATATGATGCTATTTATGCCTTTGGGCTTTGCCATTGATAAGGCTTTACATGGAGCGGATGAGAAACGCAAACGCTTAACACGCCGATGGCTTAACTTCTCTATTTACTTCACCATTATCACCATAACCGTATTAGGTTTACATATGGTTACCGGCTTTTGGCAAAGTTATGGCCCAAAATGGGTAGTAAGTTTAGGCGGTGGTAAAACTGACCCTACTATGCAGGGGGTAGATTACGATGATATCATGACCCGTTTTGAAAAAGAAGGCTGGCTCAATAACGATAAAGTATTTGCAGGCAGTACCCGTTGGTGGCTAACCGGTAAGGTAGATTGGGCATTGAAAGGGAAAAAGGATATCATCTGCTTTAACCGAGATTCGCGTAATATGGCCTTTTTGGTTGATCCGAATAAGCTGGTAGGTAAGGATGCTATTGTTATTGGCGAAGATCACCAGATAACAGTTAATGATGATGTTAAGCCGTTTTTTGATAGCGTTAAACAATTGGCCGATATCCCGGTAATACGTAACGGAATTGTTGAAAGTTATTTACAAGTGTACTATTGTACCAATTTTCATGAGGCGCCACAAGCAGACGTATATAATGATTATCCATTGTATCGCCAGCTAAAAGGCTTGCCCGCATTTGGGGAATAATAATAAAATTTATTTAATGACATTATGATGAACTTAACAGTGTTAAATAAGATATACCTTTGTTTAACACTGTTAAATAAATGGTATTATATGGCCAGTAAAGATAGGATACAACGTTTGAAGGATGAAACCAGGATCAACATCCTGGAGGCATCATTGCAAATTGTTAAGGAAGAGGGATGGGCAGCATTAAGTATGCGTAAAATAGCTGACGTAATTGAGTATACAGCGCCAATTATTTATGAATACTTTGCGAATAAAGGAGCTATACTGTTAGAACTTACCCGTAAAGGTTTTTTACTTTTAACAAGGGATATGGAAGCAGCAAGAGGTAAACACCGCTTACCTGAAAAACAACTGGAAGCAATGTGGCAGGCTTACTGGAACTTCGCTTTCGCCGAAAAAGAACTATACCAGTTAATGTTTGGCGTTGAGATGAATTGTTGCGAAATGTCAAAGAAGCTGCCTGAGTCAGATGCACCTTATGATTTGGTAAGTGAGGCTATAGAGCAATTAATGGCTCCCCATAAACCTACAGAGGATGAAGTATGTATCAAGTACTACACATTTTGGTCGGTAATACATGGTTTAATATCTATTAACCTGGTAAGCAGGGGCACCTCTGACGAGGTTAATAGACAAGTACTAAAAACAGCAATAAGCGGTATCATCCGCTCTATAAAAGAGTAATTTTTTTAATTAATAAATAACATTGTTAAGGTATCTAACAATGTTAAGCAAACAACAATTTAATATTATAATTTAATACATATCGTAATGCAAACTTGTCCAAATTCATCACTACCATTTAACACTGTTAAAAAAATTAATAGTGTTATAGCTATCGCTTTAGCCGCACTTTCCATTTTGTTATTAAATAGCTGTTCGCAAGCACCCGTTGCTGCAACAAATGCACCCCCGCCGGCATTTGAGGTTAGCGAAATACATAACTCGTCAATAACTACTTACCAGGAGTATCCAGCATCAATTGAGGGGACGGTAAATGTTGAGGTACGCCCGCAAGTAAGTGGCGCGCTTGCCAGAGTTTTTGTTGACGAAGGCGCTTTTGTAAACGCTGGTCAACCATTATTTAAAATTAATGATCAGCCTTATCGCGCACAGCTAAACAATGCATTAGCCAGTCTGCATGCTGCGGAAGCCGCATTGATAAATTCACAATTAGAGGTTGAGAAGCTAACCCCATTGGTTCAAAACAAAGTGGTGTCAGATTACCAGTTAAAAGCCGCAAAAGCCGCTTACCAGGTAGCAAAAGCTAATATTGAGCAGGCAAAAGCCAATGTATCAACCGCTCAAATCAACGTGGGATACACCTTAATTAAAGCCCCTGTTAGTGGTTATATAGGGCGCTTGCTTAAAAAACAGGGTAGCCTGGTATCACCGCAGGATGTTGATGCGCTAACCCAACTATCTGATGTACATGACGTGCATGTTTACTTCTCATTAGGCGAAAAGGATTTTGTAAACTTTAAAGAACAATATGCAGGAGCAACAATAGCCGATAAACTTAAACACCTGCCATCAGTTGATCTGCTTTTATCAGATAATAGCGAATACGCTAAAAAGGGTAAAATAGATATGATAGACGGACAGTTTGACAAAAACACCGGCGCTATCACCGTTAGGGCAAGTTTCCCCAATCCGCAAGGGCTGTTACGCTCAGGTAATACAGGTAAGGTACGCTTGAGTTTACTGCACAATAATGCTTTAGTAGTGCCAATTGCTGCCACTGTTGAAATGCAGGATAAGGTATTTGTTTTTGCTGTTGCAGATAGCAATAAAGTGCAAAAAGTACCTATAAACATTGTAGGTAAAAGCGACAATAGCTACATCGTAGAGGATGGTGTAAAAACCGGCGACCTTATCGTACTAAGTGGCCTTGATCTTTTAAAAGAGGGCCAGGTAATCACCCCAAATAAAACAACAGAAAAAGTTGCTAAAAATTAATTGCTATAAAAACTCACAATCATGTTCAAGATATTTATAAAAAGGCCTGTACTGGCAACCGTAATTTCCATATTACTGGTTATACTGGGTGGGCTTAGCTTAAGCAGGCTGCCTTTACAGCAGTTTCCTGATATTGCGCCGCCTGCCGTATTGGTAACGGCAGTTTACCCCGGCGCCAGTGCCGAAACCGTATTACGTTCAGTGGCACCATCACTGGAAGAATCTATCAATGGTGTTGAAAATATGAGCTATATGAGCTCAACCGCCAGTAATGATGGTACATTGGCTATAACCGTTTATTTTAAATTAGGTACCAATCCGGATCAGGCTGCAGTAAACGTACAGAATAGGGTAGCACAGGCTACCAGCCAACTTCCTGCTGAGGTAGTGCAACAGGGTGTTACTACCGCTAAACAACAAAACAGTTTAATTGGTGCTATCGGCTTGTATACTGAAGATACAGCTAAATATGATCAGACTTTTGTTGCCAACTATGCCCAAATTAATATAATACCCGAGATAAAACGGATACCGGGCATAGGCTCGGCTATGATATTTGGTGGTGTTAAAGATTACTCTATGCGTGTATGGCTTAACCCTGCACAAATGGCTGATTATAAAATTACACCTGCCGAAGTTATGGCAGCTATACAGGATAAAAACTTAGAGGCCGCACCCGGTAAGTTAGGCGAAAGAAGCGCTGAAGTATTTGAATACGTTATTAAATACAAAGGTAAATTAACCAAACCCGAAGAATACGGCAATATTGCCATACGTGCAAATGCGGATGGGTCTGTATTACGATTAAAAGATGTTGCACGTGTTGAGTTAGGCTCCTATTCATACACCAGTGTTACTCGTTTAAATGGTAAAATTGGTATCGGTATTGGTTTAATTCAATTAGCCGGCTCAAATGCCAACGAAATACAAATTGAGGTTGATAAGGTGATGGAGAAAGCTGCTAAGGATTTTCCCGAAGGCATTAAATACAACCAGTTCTACCGTACCAAAACCGCACTTGATGAATCAATAAGCCAGGTAGAGCATACTTTAATTGAAGCTTTTGTACTGGTGTTTTTAGTTGTTTTCTTGTTCTTGCAAGATTTCAGATCGACATTAATTCCTGCCATTGCTGTTCCGGTAGCAATTGTAGGTACATTCTTTTTTATGCAGTTGTTCGGGTTTTCTATTAACCTGCTAACACTGTTTGCGCTCGTCCTTGCCATTGGTATTGTAGTGGATGATGCCATTGTAGTAGTAGAAGCTGTACACGCTAAAATGGAGCATAAGCACCTGGCCCCAAAAGCGGCAACTGCGGAAGCCATGCACGAAATTACAGGTGCAATTATTTCTATCACACTGGTAATGTCGGCGGTGTTTTTACCGGTTGGTTTTATGGAAGGCTCAACAGGTGTATTTTACCGCCAGTTCGCTTTTACTATGGCTATAGCTATTGTAATATCAGCCGTAAATGCACTTACCCTTAGCCCTGCATTAGCTGCATTGTTTTTAAAAGATGTGCATGCCGAAAAACGGGAAGGCACTGTTAAACGCAATTTTAAAACCAAATTTTTTGATGGTTTTAACAGCAGCTTCAATGCTATGACTGATCGTTATGTTGGCGGATTGAAATTTTTGATAAAACATAAATGGATAAGTTTAGGTGGTTTGGGTGTGGTAATATTGGCAACTGTATTTTTGGTTAAAACTACGCCGTCTGGCTTTATACCTACCGAAGATCAGGGCTTTATAGCTATATCCGTATCTACCCCGTCGGGAACTTCATTAAATGGTACATCTAAAGTAATGCAAAAGGCCGAAGCCTTTTTAGGATCTATTGAGGCAGCAAGGTTTGTTACTTCATTACCCGGCTATAACTTGCTTACCTCATCAACCAGTCCTTCATCAGCAGTAGTATTTGTTTTGTTAAAACCAAATGCCGAGCGTGGTAAGATAAAGGACATTAACGAATTGCAGGCAATGATACAAGCTAAACTGGGTTCAATTCCGGGGGGTACTTTCTTTGTTTTTAGCTTTCCAACGGTTCCGGGATTTAGTAATGTGGAGGCACTTGACCTGGTATTACAAGATAAAACCTTTGGCAGTTTAAATAAATTTAGCGGTGTAGCAAATAACTTTATTGGCGAGTTAATGCAGCGTAAAGAGATAGCCGTTGCTTTTACCTCTTTCAAAAATGATTTCCCGCAATTACAGATAGAAGTTAATGACGAAAAGGCCAACCAGCTAGGCGTAAATGTGCGCGATATTTTGCAAACTATGCAAACGTATTTTGGCAGCAGCCAGGCGGGAGACTTTAATCGCTTTGGTAAGTATTACCGCGTAGTTGTACAGGCTGATGTTGCCGACAGAACCGACCCATCATCTATTGACCGGGTATTTGTTAAAAACAAACTGGGCGACATGGTTCCTATTAATACATTGGTGAAACTAACCCGTGTTTACGGGTCAGAAACAGCGTCACGCTATAACTTGTTTAACTCTATTAGCATCAACGTTATTCCTAAACCGGGTTATAGTTCAGGAGATGCCATTAAGGCGATACAGGAATTAGCTGAGCAAAAATTGCCGTCAGGGTATGCTTACCAGTTCTCGGGCCAAACCCGCGAAGAATTATCATCAGGCGGGCAGTCTGTCATCATATTTATGCTTTGTTTGGTATTTGTATACTTCCTGTTAGCGGCACAGTACGAGAGTTATATACTGCCTTTAGCGGTAATATTATCTATACCTACAGGCATATTGGGTGTGTTTGTATCAATAGGTTTAACAGGTATAGTAAATAATATTTATGTACAGGTGGCACTAATTATGCTTATTGGTTTATTGGCTAAAAACGCCATATTAATTGTGGAGTTTGCCGTACAGCGTCGAAAAGCAGGGCAGGAGCTTATTGCCTCCGCCTTGGAAGCTGCCAAGCTACGTTTACGCCCTATTTTAATGACCTCGCTTGCCTTTGTGGTAGGATTGTTCCCAATGAGCATTGCAACCGGTCCATCAGCACAGGGTAACCACTCTATAAGTATTGGTGCCGCAGGAGGGATGGTATCAGGAGTGCTTTTAGGACTATTTATAATACCTGTACTGTTCGTGATATTCCAGCATTTGCAGGAAAGAATTACCGGTATACCATTAGCTGTTTTAAATCGTGACGATGAACATGACCATAATTTAAATGGTAAGCCTAAACACGAATTAGAGGCAGAAGAACTGATATAATTTAAAAGACAACACAAAATGAAAAATATAAATAAGTATGCCTTATTGGTGTTAATTGCAGCTTTAAGCGCGTGCAAAGTATCAAAGGATGTACAAACTCCACAAGCGGTTTTGCCTGTCAATTTTAGGGGTGATGTTGCACACGATACTACCAGTATTGCAGATATCCCATGGAAAAGCTTTTTTACTGATGCTACACTGCAACAATTGATTGATAGCGCTTTGGTGAAAAACTATGACATGCAATTAGCCATCAAGAATATTGATGCTGCGCAGCTATTAGTTAAACAGGTAAAATGGAACTATGTGCCAGCTGTAGGCTTAAATGTTACGGCCAGCAGCAGTCGTCCGTCAGATAATAGTTTGAATGGGATAAGCCTTGCCCAGTTTTTAGGTACCAAACATATTGAGGATTATTCGGCTAATATATCCCTGTCATGGGAGGCTGATATATGGGGTAAGATTCGCAATCAAAACAAAAGCGCGGTAGCGGCCTATTTGCAAACTAGCGAAGCAAGGAAAGCGGTGCAAACTAACTTAGTTTCGGGTGTTTCGCAAGGTTACTATAACTTATTGATGCTGGATGAGCAACTAAACATCGCCAAAAAAAATGTAGCACTAAATGACAGTACCCTACGTATTATTCAATTACAATATAATGCCGGACAGGTAACATCATTGGCCATACAACAGGCACAAGCACAGCAACAAGCCGCAGCCCAATTAGTACCTCAATTTGAACAGGATATAGCACTGCAGGAAAATGCCCTGCGTATACTAACCGGCGAACTTCCTGATAAAATTTTCCGCACCCAAAAGCTGAATAATATATCATTTACAGATAATTTATCAGCAGGTGTGCCATCAGCATTATTAAATCGCCGGCCCGATGTAAAGAGCCAGGAATTGGCTTTGAACATAGCTAATGCACAGGTAGGCATTAACCAGGCAAATATGTATCCGGCTTTGCGTATAACCGCAACCGGCGGTATAAACTCTTTTAAAGCCAGCAACTGGTTTAATGTACCTGCATCCTTATTTGGTATAGTGGCAGGTAGTGTAATACAGCCTTTACTACAACGTAAGGAGTTGAGCACCAAGTTTGAAGTTGCCAAAGTTGAGCGCGAAAAAACGGTTATCCAGTTTAGGCAATCGGTTTTAAATGCAGCTGGCGAAGTATCAGATGCTTTAGTGAAGATTGATAAGTTGAAAGAGCAGCAAACTATAGCAGCCAATCGTGTAAATACGTTACAGCAAGCTACATCAAATGCCAACTTACTATTTAAAAATGGTATGGCCAATTATCTGGAAGTAATTACGGCCCAGGGTAATGTTTTACAGGGCGAGCTCCAATTAGCCTCTATCAAAACAGCCAGACTAAATGCTATTGCTGAGTTATACCGCTCTTTGGGCGGTGGATGGAAATAAGTATCAATAATTTGAATAATAGATCCGCGGAGCCAACTTCGCGGATTTTTTGTTTAAATCCTTATACTTGTGTAACCAATTGTTACCAAGCCATGAAAAACTATACTATCGGCATCGTCCTAATGTTGTCCACCATATGTTTAACCAGCAACGCGCAAACGCAAGCCGTTAAAGTTGTTAAGTCAGCCAACGGAAAAAACATAGATGTGATTATAGGTGGTAAATTTTTTACTAGCTTCATGTATCCTGATACGTTAGAAAAACCGGTACTATATCCATTAAATGCGGCTAATGGAACTGATATTACCCGTGGTTTCCCGCTTAATACCAAACCTGGTGACCCAACTGATCATCCGCATCATATCGGCTTATGGTTCAACTATGAAAACGTGAACGGCCTTGATTTCTGGAATAACTCCTATGCCATTCCTGAAAATAAAAAGAGCCAATACGGTTGGATAAAAACAGATCATATTTTACAGGCAACAGGGCGCAACCCTAAAGGCACAATAGCTTATCACGCCAACTGGACAAACCAGGCAAATGATATCCTATTAGAAGAGACTACCAATTATGAATTTAGCGGTACCGCGAATACACGTGTTATTGACCGTGTCACCACTTTAAAGGCAAACACTTTGGTAGACTTTAAAGATGCAAAAGACGGTATGTTGGGAATAAGATTGGCGCATGCATTACAAATACCTACTACCAAAGACGAAACTTTTACCGATAGTAAAGGCATTGTAACGGTTGTTAAAGGCGGTACCGATAAGATCCCTACCGGTAACTACTTAACCAGCGAAGGCAAGCAAGGTGATGCTGCCTGGAGCACACGCGGTAAATGGTGTATGATATATGGTAAAATGGGAGCCGATTCAATAAGTGTGGCTATAATTGATAATCCTAAAAACCCTAATTATCCAACTTTTTGGCATGCACGGGGCTATGGTTTGTTTGCGGCTAATCCATTAGGTGAAAAGATATTTACCAACGGCAAAAGCGAGAAGAACTTAAAATTGAAAAAAGGGGAATCGGTTACATTTAGGTACCGCATTGTAGTTAATAATGGCAAAACTAAACTTACCGTAAAGGAGCTTGATGCCTTGGCCAATCAATTCGCCATGAGTAAAAATTAAATATGATAACCCTCTAACTGGTCGGCAACCATGTGTAGTAACCCTTCGTCTACTACGCCCGGGTTTTTGCAGATGTGTAAGATTTTATGGTTATCAGGTTCAAAGCTGCCTATAAATAAGCCGTCGTTATATACTTCATACTTACATTGTTCATCGGTATGGTGCATATAATCGCGCACCTCTAAATGATAGTTCTGCTTGTTGTGAGTAACTGAGATTTCAAATCGTTCCATAGTATAAACTTGTATGGTAATAACCACAATTTAGGGTTATTGTTGTGATTTTTTACCATATTATCAACTGGTTTTACTGTATTATGAGTTGATCATCTGCTTTTTTCTTTCTCCATAATCTATAGAGTTGATAAATAGTGCCTGATAAATATAGGGCGGCTAAAATATTTACGCCCATTTTTACTAATGAATCATCTGGACCTGTTGCCAATGGTTTGCTAATAGGTATCCGGGTAAGCGTTTCAACAACTGTAGGTATCATAGACAAGAACAAGGTTGTTGACATAGCCAGGATCTGTATATATTCTGCAGCTTTACCAAACGGACGGACATTACGGGCATATACACCAATGGGTAATAATAGCAGAATTATAGCTGCAACAAAGTGTCCTGCACTTGCATGGCCGGTTCTCATAATAGGTAACGATGTTAAACAAGTTATAATGGTGAGTATTACATATAATCGTCCCGGGGCAGTGGCAGGATTTATTTTACCCTGCCGGGATAACGCAAACAAGGCTACCAATATGGCAATAATGCCAATGGTAGTGTGAATAATTCCTAGTAATGAAAGATGATTGGGCATAGTGTTAAGATTAAAGTGAACAACTATTTTATAATTGATATTACTTAAAAATATTATAAATAAAAAATATAGTCTTAAAAATCAGTTGTTTGTACGTTTTTATGTCGTTTTTAAATAATTTATTTAACTTGAACGCTTTATTACCATCACCATGAAAACATCAAACAGAAGAAAATTTATTGCAACTTCAACAGCCTTAGCTATGGGAACAGCCGCTTCAGCATTGCCTTTAACCAATAACCCTGCAGATAACTATCCGGTTGTACACCATGTATTATTTTGGTTAAAAAACCCGGGTTCAAAAGCTGATCGTGATAAACTCATAGCAGGTGTAAAAACTTTAGCTAAAATTCCAACTGTACGTGAGTTACGAGTAGGAATAGTAGCCAGTACCGAAAAACGCGATGTGGTTGATAACAGTTGGGACGTATCTGAACTAATGTTTTTTAGTGACCTGGCCGGACAAAAGGCCTACCAGGATCATCCTATACATTTAAAATTTGTTGAAACTTGCAGCCCGTTATGGGATAAGGTAATTGTATACGATGCTATTGAAGCATAGCATACTTGCCTGTAATTGACAATAATCACAAACATAATTATTTGCATCTTTGTTGATCAATATAGCATATGCGTATAGAAGAGGAAATACAGAGTACAAAGTTTGAAGATAATTTTCAAAAAGCAGCTATCAATATTGCTTATACTGATGGGTGGCTGCAAAATAGTTTTAGGGCACATTTTGAGAAGTATAATCTTACCAGCCAGCAATTTAATGTGTTGCGCATATTGCGCGGGCAATACCCCAAACCTGCTACGGTAAACCTGTTAAAGGAGCGGATGATAGATAAAATGTCCGACGCTTCGCGCATAGTTGACCGTTTGGTACAAAAGGAGTTGGTTTCCCGTTGTACCAACACCAAAGATCGCCGCGCGGTTGATGTCCGTATCAGTGATAAAGGCTTGGATATCTTGTCAAAAATGGATGCAGAATTTAAAGTGAAAGATATCCTTCAAAAAAATCTAACTGCTGAAGAAGCAGCCGCATTAAGTGATTTGTTAGATAAACTAAGAGGTTAAGTTTTGTAGAGGCACAATACTTTGTGTCTCTGGTTTATTAAGATGCAAGTATTGCGTCTCTACATCTCCGCCAAAAACGCACCTAAAGCTATCCCTATACCCAGCAATACCGCTATTAATTTACGCACGGTAAATTTATGATCGGAGCTTGACTCAAATAATATAGTAGTGGATATATGCAGAAATATACCGATAACTACGCCCATTATTCGGTTAAAATAATGTTGCAGGTTACCTATGCCACCATTACTTAAAGCCATACTGAAATAATATCCTAAAGGCGACATTAATGCGAATAACAATATGTAAGCAATGGTAGAATTTTTGCCTTGCTGGTTAGCTAAAAACACGCTCCCTAAGGCAAATGCCGCAGGTATATGATGCAACCCTATACCAAATACCAATTCGTTTTGATAACCTTGCGCCAACGGCATCCCTTCTAAAAAAGCATGTAGGCATAAACTGATCATAATACCTAATGGGAAAATGGCATGACTAGCAGAAGGCTTGTGCATGTGACCATGTTCAATACCCTGCGAAAATTGTTCTAATACGATCTGGAATAAAAATCCCACCAAAATAAAAACTCCAACAAGGTTATCATCACCATGATAAGCGTCTGGTATTAGATGTAAAACGGTGATAGCAAAAAGATAAGCACCACTAAATGATAATACCAGTTTAAGGGTTTTATGATTATCGCCTTTAAATAAAAAAACAGATGTTCCGCCGAAAAAGGCGCAGGCAAATAAGAATATGATTTTCCAGATCTCCATTAAAAATTGGGTTGTAATTTTTTAAATAAAAAGGCAAATAAGCTGCCAATTAGTATGCCATATAGGGCTCCGCCCAGCACATCAATAGGGTAGTGCACGCCAACATATACTTGCGCAAAACATATAATACCTGCCCATAGTGTTGCCCATAAAGCTATCCATGGCCATTTTTTGTAGAATAATAATATTAAAAAAGCAGCCATTGCAAAATGGTCAGTAGCGTGGGTAGACGGGAAGCTATAACCTGTTCCGCAGCCTACGCGATTAATGTCTGTGTCGCCTAAAGCAACTTCACGGCAGGGGCGTATGCGTTTAACAGCGGGTTTAATTAGGCTGGCGCTGGTAAAATCAGCAACGCCAGCACTTAATGCTAATAGTACAATAATTATTGCACCTGTTTTTTTATACCGCCAAAGGCAAAAACCTATAATAAATACATACAAGGGTATCCAAAAACGTGGATTACGCAGATACGGCATTATCCAATCGAAAAATACATTACCCAGTTCATGGTTAATGAAGTAAAATATATGCCGGTCAAATTGTAAAAGGGTTTCGGGCATTGTTTAGCGACTGTTTTTTTGTGCCAGTTTTAAAAATCAAACTTAAGGCTTTTATTAATTTTTATGCTCAGGTTTTTGTCATTAAAAAAAGCATATACTCGTTGTTATGGGTTTAATAATTATTTTTGCAGCAAACTATTGACACTTTGACACTCATAAAATCAATTTCAGGAATCAGAGGCACCATAGGCGGTGCCGCCGGCGATGGATTAACGCCGATGGATATTGTAAAATTTACTTCGGCATTTGGCACCTGGGCCATACAAAAAGCAGGGATTAAAAAAATAGTATTAGGTCGCGATGCGCGCATATCAGGCAGTATGGTAAATAACCTGGTTACAGGTACTTTACAGGGCCTGGGGATAGATGTTATTGATTTGGGACTATCTACCACCCCAACCGTTGAAATTGCCGTACCGCTGGAGAATGCAGCTGGAGGTATTATACTTACTGCCAGCCATAATCCCAAACAATGGAATGCGCTAAAATTATTAAATGGCAAAGGCGAGTTTATAAGCGATATTGACGGGAAAGAAGTATTGGACATTGCCGAAAGCAGCAGTTTTACCTATGCCGATGTGAATGATCTGGGTAAGGTAAGATATGATGATACCTATATGCAAAAGCATATTGACCAAATATTGGCCTTGCCGTTGGTTGATGTTGATGCCATAGCTAAAGCTGATTTTAAAGTGGTTATTGATTGTGTTAACTCAACAGGTGGTATTTTTGTGCCTGCTTTATTGAGCGCCCTGGGTGTAAAAACTGTACATAAATTATTTTGCGAGCCTGATGGCGAATTCCCGCATAACCCGGAACCATTGCCGGAGAACTTAACCGCTTTATCAAAAGAAGTTATAGCTAAAAATGCCAATTTAGGTATAGCAGTTGACCCGGATGTTGACCGTTTATGCTTTATCAGCGAAGACGGTAATGTGTTTGGTGAAGAATATACCCTAGTAGCTGTTGCCGATTATGTATTGAAGAATAATAAAGGCAATACGGTTTCAAATCTTTCTTCAACACGTGCCTTGCGCGATGTTACTGAGCAAGCCGGTGGCGAATATCATGCTGCCGCGGTAGGTGAGGTAAATGTGGTTAATCAAATGAAAGCTGTAAATGCTATTATAGGGGGCGAAGGTAATGGGGGAGTTATTTATCCTGAGTTGCATTACGGGCGTGATGCTTTGGTAGGTATAGCCTTGTTTTTAACGCATTTGGCTAAGTACGGTAAATCTATTTCTAACTTAAGAAGTTCGTACCCTAATTATTTTATCTCCAAAAATAAAATAACCCTTACACCCGAAATGGATATTGACGCGTTGTTGATTAAAGTTGAGGAAAAATACCAGTCTCAGCCGCACTCCACTATTGATGGTTTAAAAATTGAGTTTGACAAGCAATGGGTACATCTGCGCCGTTCAAATACTGAACCCATAATTCGTATCTATTCTGAAGCTGATTCTGAAACTGCAGCAAATGGTTTAGCTAATAAGATCATTGCGGATATAAAGGAAATATTAAAGCTGAATTAGTTTTTCAACTAATCACTAATTACCATCACTGATTACTAACTATGCGTGTTTACCTCGATAATGCTGCTACTACACCACTTGATCCTGAAGTGATTCAGCAGATGCATTCGGTAATGGAGAGTACCTATGGTAATCCATCATCCATACACGCACATGGTCGTGAGTCAAGAACGTTGATTGAGAAGGCCCGTAAAACTGTTGCCCGACTTTTAAATACTTCGCCTGCCGAGATATTTTTTACCAGCAGCGGTACCGAAGCTGACAATACAGCAATAAGATGCGGAATTATTGATAATAACATTACACATGCTATATCAACACGCATAGAACATCATGCGGTTATACATACGCTGGAGGCTATGGAGAAGGCCGGAGTTATCAAATTAAGTTTTGTTGATGTAGATACTAAGGGTAACCTAAATTATGAGCACCTGGAGCAGCTATTGCAGGATAACGACCGCAGCTTTATATCATTAATGCATGCCAATAATGAGATAGGTACTATAAACGATATCGAACGGATAGGCGATATCTGCGAGCAATACAATGCTATTTTTCATTGTGATACCGTACAAACCATGGGACACTACCCGCATGACCTGGGTAGGCTGAAAGTACATTTTTTAGTTTGTGCCGCCCATAAGTTTCACGGTCCCAAAGGAGTTGGCTTTTTGTATGTGAGCCATAAAGTAAAAATTAAACCATTCATATATGGCGGCGCGCAAGAACGTAACCAACGTGGTGGAACGGAAAACCTTTATGGCATTGTGGGTTTGGCCAAAGCAATGGAATTAGCTTATGCTAATATGGATGATCATTCGCAATATATTCAGGGTTTAAAAATCTATATGATGCATCAGTTAATTCAGCAGATACCCGGAGTTGAATTTAATGGCGAAACTGATCCCAACAAAAGCCTTTATACTGTCCTAAATGCTTCTTTCCCGGATACAGAAATAGCCGACATGCTATTGTTTAATTTAGATATAGCTGGTATATCTGCTTCGGGAGGTAGCGCATGCAGTTCAGGAACTGATATTGGATCGCATGTGCTTACAGGCATTGGAGCAAGTACTACCAGGCCATCCGTAAGGTTCTCATTTTCAAAATATAATACCAAAGAAGAAATTGATTACGTAGTTGCTAAACTACGTGAGTTCTTCGCTCCTAAAGTGTAATATTTACACGACAAAATGTTTCTTAAATAGAAATTAATTTAATTTTTTGGCATGGTTATCGAGGTTGTATAAGTACAATTAAAATCTACAATCATGGAAAATTATAATAAAACATCCGGAAACGGTAACCGACCAGATGAAACCCCTGAAAGGCAACAATCAGAGCAAGAAGGATCAGGATATACACCACAACGAGAGCAAGAGCAACAAAGCGGTGGTAATGATGCTTCATACAGCGAACAAAACGACGTAACCCCACCAAATCAAAAAGAATTTCCGGCCGAAGGACCTGCAAGAGCAGATTTTGAAAGCCGTCCTCACGGCCGCACTACTGCCCGTATGGTGGGCCATGAGCCAGGTACAGAAGGTAATATCTAAAGAATTTATCATTTAAATTTTAAACCCTATAAAGGCTTTCATTTATGGAGGCCTTTATAATTAAACCTAATGTTATGGAAAATTATAATGAAACATCCAGAAATGGTAGTCGTCAAAACGACCAAATGGATCCACAGAGAGCCGACAGAAATCAATTTAGAAATGAGCAGGAAAACCAATCCCAATCAAACAGAGATCAAAACCAAAGCGATCAGGAGAGTCAGTCACAAATGGACCGGCAATCTTCACAGCAAAAAGGACAAAATGATCGTGTAGACCAGCAATGGACCAACAGAGATCAAAATCAAAGTAATCAAGAGAATCAAGCACAATCTAACAATATGTCTCAGCAGGAAGGACAAATTAAACGACCTGTTTATATAAAAGATATGCCTGAGATTAAGCCTGAAACCAATCAGGGTGGAATATAAAGGAATAAAAAAGGGAGCTATAATTAGCTCCCTTTTTTATATCTGGATAAAATTAATTCTTCATCATCTTTAAAAACGAAGATAATTCCTCTTTCATTTCCCTGCGGTCAACTATAAAATCAAGAAAACCATGTTCCTGAATAAACTCTGCAGTTTGAAAGCCTTTAGGCAGGTCTTTCTTAATTGTTTCTTTAATCACACGCGGGCCGGCAAATCCAATTAAGCTGCCTGGTTCGGCAATGTTAATATCACCAAGCATAGCGTATGACGCAGTTACACCACCTGTTGTTGGGTCGGTTAATAAAGATATGTAAGGTATTTTAGCCTGTGCTAATAAAGCAAGTTTAGCTGATGTTTTGGCCATTTGCATTAATGAGAATGCCGCTTCCATCATACGTGCACCGCCTGATTTTGATATCATCAAAAACGGAATATTGTTTGCTATAGAATGATCAATAGCACGTGCAATTTTTTCACCTACAACAGATCCCATAGAACCACCTATGAAATTAAAATCCATACAGGCAATAACCAGGTCCTGTTCATTTATTTTACCTACACCTACACGTAAAGCATCCTTTAACCCCGTTTTAAACTGGGTTTCAGTAATACGGTCGGTATATTTTTTACTATCTGTAAAGCTTAATGGGTCGCCTGATGTCATATCAGCAAAAAGCTCTGTAAATTCATTATTATCAAACAGAATAGAAAAGTATTCTTTTGAGCCAATACGCAGATGAAAACCGCAGTAATGGCATACATATTGATTTTCGACCTGTTCAGAATAGTGAAGGGGTTTTTTACATTGAGGGCATTTGTTCCAGATCCCATCGGGGGTTTCCTTCTTCTCCTCAGTAGTCGTAATTATCCCTTTAATTTCTCGTTTAAACCACGCCATATCTATATCTAGCTCTTTCAATTAATGCAAAGAAACAAAAAAAGTTTGTAAAGGTTATAAAAGAAGACAGAGTTGTAAATATTACAATAGGTTTTACATAGTGTTAAGTTTACAATAACTAAGTAACTTTTTTAGGTCAAAACAAGGAAAAATTGCTAACTTCGGGACGCAAATTAAAATACATGGATTTAAAAAATTATAAAGGCGTTTTGCACGGCGATCAGGTGCAGGAGCTATTTGAAGCAGCAAAGAAACACCAGTTTGCTATACCTGGGGTAAATATAATTGGCACTAACTCTTTAAATGCTGTTTTAGAAACAGCTAAAGCGGTTAACTCGCCTGTTATTGTACAACTATCAAATGGTGGTGCACAGTTTTATGCGGGTAAATCATTAGATAACTCAAAACTGCAAGCTTGTATTTTAGGTGGTGTATCTGCTGCCAGGCACGTCCATTTATTGGCCGAGCATTACGGTGTAGCTGTTATTTTGCATACCGACCACGCTGCTAAGAAATTATTACCATGGATAGACGGTTTGTTGGATCATGGCGAAAAGTTTTTTGCCGAAACAGGTAAACCGTTATTCTCTTCACATATGCTGGATCTATCAGAAGAACCTTTAGAAGAAAATATAGAGATATCTGCCAAGTACCTGGAGCGTATGGCCAAATTAGGTATGACGCTGGAGATTGAATTAGGTGTTACCGGTGGTGAAGAAGATGGTGTTGATAATAGCGATGTAGATAGCTCACGTTTATATACCCAACCGGAAGAGGTTTCATACTCATACGAACATTTATTAAAAGTGAGCCCACGCTTTACTGTAGCTGCTGCTTTTGGTAACGTACATGGGGTTTACAAACCGGGTAACGTTAAGTTGGAACCAAAAATATTACACAACTCGCAGGAGTATGTTAAGAAGAAATTTAACTTAACTGCCGATAAACCTATTAATTTTGTTTTTCATGGTGGTTCAGGTTCGAGCCAGGAAGAGATACGCGAAGCAATAAGCTACGGTGCTATTAAGATGAACATTGACACCGATATGCAATGGGCATTTTGGGAAGGTGTGAAAGATTTTTATATTTCGAAAGAAGGTTATCTGCAAAGCCAGATAGGTAACCCTGAAGGCGAAGATTCTCCAAACAAAAAATACTATGATCCACGGGTTTGGTTACGCAAAGGAGAAGAAAATTTTGTTAAAAGATTAACAGCAGCGTTTGCAGATTTAAACTGCTTAAACGTTAACGACAAGCTGTAGACTTCGATACTTAAATATCATATAAGCGTCAATGTGAAACATTGGCGCTTTTTTTTGGTTTAAAAATCAATATATTTATTTTCTATGGCTAAGAAAAAGAGTAATTTTTTCGAAAGGTTTTCAAATTGGGCAACTAATGCAACCGGTAGTTCGGCGGCATTTCTGATCGCTTTAAGTATTATAATCATCTGGATACTAACCGGGCCTATATTTGATTACTCAGATACCTGGCAACTGATCATTAACACAGGTACCACGATAGTTACCTTTTTGATGGTTTTCCTGATACAAAAATCACAGAATAAGGATTCAAAGGCAGTACATTTAAAACTTAATGAGTTACTTGCTTCGCACCAGGGTGCAAGTAACCGTATGGTTGATATTGAGAACTTAACCGAGGCGGAACTTGATCATTTACATAAGTTTTATGAACAACTATCCATTCTGGCCGAAATGGAAGATGATCTTACCTGTACCCACTCAATTGATGCCGCTACCGAGAATCATAATAACAAAGTAACCGGATACCGGTCAACAGCTCATTATAAGAGATTTAAAGAGAAACATGGCACTGGTAAACAGAGTAAGTGACCCCAAAGAATTGGAGAAGGTTTTTGCCATAAGACGACAAGTATTTGTTATAGAGCAAAATTGCCCTCCCGAATTGGAGTGGGAGTTTGAAGATGAATCCACTCATTTTTTGGCAACAGTTGATGACGTTCCCGTAGGTGCTGCCCGTTGGCGTAAAACTGATAAAGGTTATAAACTGGAACGTTTTGCCGTATTACCTGAATTTAGAGGGCTGGGAGTAGGGCAGGAACTGGTAAAATCAGTATCGGCCAATTTGCCTGCTGATACAACATTCGTTTATCTGCATGCACAATTACAAGCTGTTGGCCTGTATCAAAAATTTGGTTTTGAAATTAGTGGCCCTGAGTTTGAAGAAGCAGGTATAAGGCATTATAAAATGGTGAGGAAATAATGCGGGTTTCGGATTCTCAATTTCGAATTTGTATTTAATCAATCTCTGAAACCTGTTCATCTTTCTTCGCCAATTCGTCCCTTTTAAATTTGCGTATTATAAGCCTGCTGCCGCCATTATTATTCATGTAGCTGGCAACCCAGCTAATAAACACAATAAACTTGTTACGGCCGCCTAAAAGCGACATCAGGTGCACAAACATCCATATTAACCAGGCAAAAAATCCCTGGAAACGTATTTTACCCAAATCAGCTACCGCCTTGTTACGACCTATAGTCGCTAATGAGCCTTTATCGTTATATACAAAATGCTCTGTAGGCTCGCCTTTTATTAAATGGATAATGTTTTTGCCTACCTGTTTACCTTGTTGAATGGCTACCTGTGCCACACCAGGATGTCCCTTAGGGGTGTCTTCGGTTATCATGGCGGCTACATCACCAATAGCAAATATGTTGTTTGTGCCTTTAACCCGGCTTATAGGATCAACACTTATACGGTTACCCCGCTCTATACTTTCTTTGGATATACCATCAGGCACCACCCCCATAACCCCTGCAGACCAAATCACATTTTTTGTTTTGATGGATCTGCCATCCTCAAATTGTATTTCTTCACCATTATAGCTAGCAACCTTCACATTTACCAATACCTCAACACCCATATTGGTTAAAAACTCTTTGGCCGCGTTTGAAGCGCTGTTTGAAAATGGCCCCAATACCTTTGGTAAAAAGTCTACCAGGTAAACTTTCATTTCTTCCTTACTTAGTTCGGGATAATCTTTGGTAAGTATGTGATTGCGTAATTCGGCCAAAGCACCAGCTAGTTCAACACCCGTAGGGCCGGCGCCAACCAATACAAATGATAAATAGGGGGCACGTTCTTCTTTAGAAGATAATAAAACGGCTTCCTCCAGATTTTGTAATATTAAATACCGCAGGTTAAGAGCTTCGGGTATTGATTTCATGGGCATAGCATAATGCTCAATATCCTTATTGCCAAAAAAGTTGGTGGTTGATCCGGTAGCTATAACCAGGTAGTCATAAGCAATTTCACCAATGGTTGTTTCTAATATATTATTACCGGTATTTATTTTGGTTACCTCGGCAACACGAAAACGGAAGTTTTTTTGATCACTAAAATTTTTTCTTAATGAAAATGCTATAGATTCTGCTTCCAGGCTACCCGTAGCAACCTGGTATAACAAAGGCTGGAAAGTATGATAGTTATGCTTATCCAACATTAAAACATCTACAGGCTTATCTTCTAATTGCTTGGCAACTTCCAAACCGCCAAAGCCCCCGCCAATAATTACTACTAATGGATATTTTGAATTATTATCTGAAGCCATGGGCAAATTTGTTTAGATGATTAATATAAATATAAGCAAAAAAGGCTCCAAAGTGTTTCTTTGAAGCCTTTTAATATTTGATAATTAAATTTTATTTCAAATCTTTCTTTCCAAAGTCGATGATTACCGGAGTTGCCACGCAAATTGACGAATAGGTACCAAATAATACACCTATAAGTAATGCGAATGAGAACCCGCGAATAACATCGCCACCAAAAATAAATAATACCACTAATACAAATATTACAGTTAAAGCAGTAATAATGGTACGGCTTAATGTATTGTTGATAGCGTTATTAATTACTTCTTTAGGTTGATCAGTTTTTGAATGATGAGCCTCTAAGAACTCACGTATACGGTCAAATACTACAACGGTATCATTAATAGAGTAGCCAATTACCGTTAATATAGCTGCTATAAATGCCTGGTCTATTTCCAAGAAGGGTAATATATTTCTAAATAAGGAGAAGAACGATAGTACCATTAAAGCATCGTGCGCTGTTGCAATCATCGCACCTAAGCTAAACTGCCATTTACGGAACCTTAATAGTATATAAGCTGCTAATACCATAATAGCAAATACTACCGTCCATATAGCCGATTTTCTCAGGCCATCTGCAATGGTAGCCTCCACTTTTTGTGATTGCAGTATATCTTTTTTAGATACTTTCGTAACCGCTTTTGCGTTTAACGCTTTTAATAACTCTGTCTCTACTTTATTATCAGCAGTGGTTGAGTTATCATCAATCAGGTAATTGGTAGTTATACTTATTTTATCACCCAGCGTTTTAATTTCATTACCATGGCCAAATACACCATCTATAGCATCTTTTACATCTTCTGTGGTTGCATTCTTATTTTGGAAATGGATAGTATATGAGCGTCCTCCCTGAAAATCTACACCATAATTAAAACCTTGTGTAAACATGGATACAATACCTGCTCCAATAAACAAACCAGAGAAAGCGTAAAATTTAAAACGATGTTTTACAAACCCAAAGTTTGCGTTTTTAAAGGTATGTGAACTCCATGGGCGAGAGAATTTGATATCCCAGCCTTTTTCAAGCATCCACTCAAATATAATTCTTGATATTAATAACGAGCAGAATAACGAAGTTATAATACCTATCATTAAGGTAGTTGCAAAGCCTTGTATTGGGCCGCTACCAAAAATGAATAATATAAAACCTGTTAAAAAGCTACTGATGTTTGAGTCAAGGATAGAAGGCAACGCATGTTTAAAACCATCGCTTATAGCCACACGTAATGATTTGCCTAATGCTAATTCTTCACGTACACGCTCATATATCAATACGTTAGCATCAACCGCTATACCTAATATTAATATAATACCTGCAATACCCGGTAACGTTAATACCGCACGTAAGCTGGTTAATACACCCATCAGGAAGAAAACGTTAATAATAACCGCAACTACGGCAACAGTACCCGCACGATTGTAATAGGCAACCATAAATACTAATACTACAACCAAGCCCATTATACATGATGCTAAACCATCATTAATAGATTGCTGGCCTAATGTAGGGCCTACTACATCCTCGCCGATAATACGGGCAGGAGCAGGTAAACGACCGGCCTTTAAAACATTGGCTAAATCTTTGGTATCTTCAATGGTAAAGCTCCCCGAAATTGATGAAACGCCACCGGGTATTTCGCCTTGTACAGTTGGTGCAGAGTAAACATTATCATCTAAAACAATAGCTATTGATTTTTTATTTGCACCTGATGAAGCTTCGGCAGTAATAGTACGCCATTTTTGGGCACCATCCGAATTCATGGTCATTACTACTTCCGGATTGCCTTTTTGATCAGTACTTGGGTTGGCATCATTGATAACATCTCCTGATAATACAGGGCCATTTTCGGCACCAGCTAATTTTATAGCATATAACTCGTATATCTTGGTTTTATCCATTGGTTTTACACCCCAAAGAAATTTCATGCTTTGTGGAATAATGGATTTAGCCTCGGCGCTGCGCAGATATGCAGCAACTTTAGCAGTATCCTTTTGAGCTGCCCAACCAGCAACCGGACCCGGGCGCAATTGTTGCTGACCGGTTTGATCTTGATAAATTGCAGGTGATAATATAGAAACTAATGGATGCTCGGCAGCTAAAGCCGCTTTGTTTGCTAAAGCTGAGGTATCTTTTGCAGCGCTTTTTTGAACTTTATTTAATAATGCGGTACTTCCTTTTGCAGCAGTGGTATCTTTTGCAGCAGCGGTAGTTTTTGATGAATCAGATACTTTACTTTTAGCACCCAGTAATTTATCAAGGTTGTTTAGTACAGGATATGCCTCCAGGTTATCATAAGTTTGATAAAACTCTAACTTGGCCGAACCTGATAATAATTTACGTACACGCTCATGATCCTTAACACCCGGTAATTCAATTAATATACGGTTGGTGTTTTGTTGTAATTGTATGTTAGGTTGTGTAACACCAAATTGATCAATACGGGTATTTAATACGGTATATGACTGTTTAACCGCAGTAGCAGCCTCTTCTTTTAAATAAGCTTCAACCTCGCTATTTGAGGCATTAAATTTAAGGTGAGCCTGGTTATCTTTTGTTGAAAAGATAGAAGCTAATCTTCCGTTTGGATTAAGTTTTTCATATTCATTAACAAATAATGTAATGAAATCTGATTGGCTGGTTTTAACCGCAACGTTTGCATTAGCTAAAGCCTGGTTAAAAACCGGGTCAGGGTTATCGTTTGATAAGGTTTTTACCAATTTGATCAACTCTATCTGCATAGTAACGTTCATACCGCCTTTAAGGTCAAGACCCAAAGCCAACTCTCTCTCCACACAATATTGGTAAGTGTGGTTTAATATAGGGTAAGCCGGTAACCCTGATACAGAATCTAAATAACTTTTTTCTTTCGCTGTATCGCCTTTGGCATATA
>CAZGBN010000007.1:0-89539 GCA_964524015.1 uncultured Mucilaginibacter sp.
ATTGGTTAGTAAAGGCCCCTGCCCATCAGGGGCTTTACTTGTTTTAGGCCTTTTTTGTAATAGCATAAAAAAGCCGGCTGTATTATTTACACCCGGCTTTTGCTTTTAATCGTTACCTTCTTAAAAGAATTTAAAGCCTACACTTACCGCCCATAAGTTTTGTTTTTGGCCATAGCTTTTATTAATTTCTGTAAGGCCGCCTTCATAACGTACATCGGCAGTTACAGGGCCTATATCAACACCGGCACCTGCCTGGTAACCCAGGGTGCTATTTTTATAGTTGCCAAAATCGGCATAAGCACCACTAAAATTGGCTGATAGTTTTTTGTCCTGATCCATAATGTATGAGTATACCGGGCCAACCATTAAGCGGAAATTCAAATCTTCATTACCAAATGATTTACCTAATAATAAAGGAACATTCAGTGTGGTAAATTTAATATCGCCATTATAGGCAGCTGTGCCTACATTACCATTAACCTTACCGCCCGAACTGGCTACATAAACTTCGGGCTGTACATAAAAACTGCTGCCAAAGCGGGCAAATAAGCCTGCCTGGTAACCTGTTACTGTTGATTCATTAAAATTATCGGTGTTGATTTTTGAAAAGTTTACACCCGCTTTAATACCAAATGTACTTGATTGGGCCCGTGCGCCTAAGCTTATTATTAACAAGGCAGCCGCACTTATTAGATACTTTTTCATAGTTGTAAATTTTAGTTAGTATAAAAGAACATTAACAATAGCCTTGCCAAAATTTTACAAACTGCAACATTGTTTTTTTATATTTTTGTGAAAACATTTAATTTATGGCAGAGATCACGATTTCAAATACGGATTGGGAAAGAATAAAAATAAAAGTACAAAGGAAATATAATCACCTAACCGACCAGGAATTGCAATATACTGAAGGGCAGGAGGATAGCTTGATAACCCGTTTAATGGATCTGGTTAAGCGCGATAGAAAGTACGTGGTTTTTACGCTGCAAAAAGCTTTGGTAAATATTGATAATAATAGGCTATAAAATCAGTTACTAATATAAACTATATTCCTTTTTTGTAGTTTTATATAATTATATATCTTCAGAATTTATCAATCAGATTAAAATGGGGGCTTTGGTAAAAACGTATAAAAAGCTGATCATATCCGGTGGGATAGTGTTATTGGCTATAACTACATGGAGTTTTAGTGATGATCTGTTTCAGATATCAAAAAATCTGGAAGTGTTTGTGTCTCTGTACAAAGAGATAAATGTAAATTATGTAGATGATATCAACTCATCTAAAATGATAAAAACCGGTGCCGATGCCATGTTAGATGGCCTGGACCCGTATACTGAGTTTGTACCCGAATCGGAAATTGAAGATTATAAGCTGCATTATGTAAGCACCCAATATGGTGGTATTGGTGCCAGCATATTTATACGTAATAAAAAAATATTAGTATCAGATGTTTTTGAAGGCTATCCGGCCCAAAAAGCTGATATACACCCGGGAGATGAGTTACTGCAAATTAATGGCGTATCGCTACTGGGAAAAAATAACGATCAGGTAAGTCAATTACTTAAAGGCTCAAAAGGCGCTACGGTAAAATTATTGGTTAAACGCGGCGATGCCCAGCCTGCCGAAAAATTACTTACCCGCGATGAAATTAAACAACCCAACGTATCCTATTATGGTATGGTTGATGGCAACATGGGGTATATTAAACTGGACAGGTTTTTAGAAAACTCGGCCCAGGAGGTTATGGATGCCCTTATCGCCCTAAAAAAGAATAATCCAAATGGTATAATATTAGATCTTCGTTCAAACGGTGGTGGTATATTGCAGGAATCAGTAAAAATTATAAACCTTTTTGTACCTAAGGATGTAACTGTGGTATCGCAAAAAGGAAAAATAAAAGAAAAAAATTACACCTATACTACGGTTAGTACACCTCTTGCCGGCGAGCTCCCTTTAACTGTATTGGTAAATAATCATTCGGCTTCGGCTTCTGAAATTGTAGCCGGGGCTTTACAGGATCTGGATAGGGCTGTAATAATTGGCCAACGTAGTTATGGTAAGGGACTGGTACAGCAAACATTTCCGTTAGAGTATAATAGCCTGGTTAAAATTACCATAGCTAAATATTATGTGCCATCGGGCCGTTGCATACAAGCGCTTGATTATACGCATCGCCAGGACGATGGAAGTGTTTTAAAAGTTGCTGATTCGCTTATACACGAGTTTAAAACTAAAAATGGCCGCTCGGTGTATGATGGCAGCGGTATTTATCCTGATCTTTTCATAAAACAGGACAAATATGCCACCGTTACCCAAGCCCTAATTAGTAAGTTACTATTGTTTGATTATGCTACAAAATATCGCGAAGTACATCCAAAAATTGCTGATGCCGCCAGCTTTAAGTTGACCGATGCAGAGTACGATGACTTTACAAAGTTTTTAGCTACTAAAAACTATACCTACAGTACACCTGCCGAAAAAGTGTTGGATAACTTGAAAACCGAGGCAACTAACGAGAAAGAGTTTAAAGAAATACAAACCGAATATGATATTTTAAAGGCCAAGCTACTTAATAGCAAAAAAAATGACCTGCAAATACATAAGGATGAGATTAAACCCTTACTTGAAAACGAGATAGTATCTCGCTATTATTTTGAAAAGGGGCGTAGTATAAATAGTTTTAGGTATGATAAGGAATTAGCGAGTGCTGTAAAAACTATGCAGGATAAAACACAACTTGCTGCCATATTAAAAGGTGATGGTGCCTATAAGGTTATTGGTAAACCTGTATTAGCTATGACCGACAAAAAAACTGCTGATGCCGACAAAAATGATGACGATAAATAGTTAATATAACTAATATAAAATGCCGGGTAATGATCCGGCATTTTTTGTTTACAACCTACCTGCAGCATCACTATAAACTTGTGTTAAAATAAAATAAACTATTTGCGCTTATAGTTGTCTTACTTGTCAAACAACAACTAATAATATGAAAAAGATATTTTTTAGCGCAGCTTTAATATTGAGCTGTTTTCTGGTTAAAACAGCCGATGCGCAAGTACAAGTAAATTTAGGTGTTAACATTGGCAGTCAGCCAGACTGGGGGCCTGTAGGTTACGAACGGGCAGATTACTATTATATTCCTGATATTGACGCTTATTATGACGTGCCGGCACGTCAATATGTATATTATAATAATAGTGGATGGATACACTCGTCGAGTTTACCGCCTGCATACAGCAATTACAATATATATAATGGCTATAAAGTGGTAATTAATCGCCCAAACCCATGGTTACGTAATGACTATTACAAAACCAGGTATGTAAAATATAAAGGTAAAAAGCAAGTGATTTTACGAGACAGGCCAGGTGCAAGAACCGTAGTTAATGTAAAGCAAGGCCCTACTGGACATGGTCCTGGCAAGGGTCACGGTAATGGTAAGGGCCATGGCAAACACTAATATTTAATGCTAAACAAAACAGGCTCTTCGTCACAAGGGCCTGTTTTGTTTTATAGTTTTATTGGATGTTTGAGTTAAGCTACTTTAATGTCGCAAATTAAATACCTTAATGCATATAGGTATAAATCCAATTGAAATAGCTATAAATATTGCAACCCTTATATAATTAAGTGTTTGCCAAAGCGAAACTCTGCTTATTAAATTTTTTGTATAAGTTGTTGTTTCCGCAATTTTTTGAAAATCAATAATATTAGGGGCAAAGTAAGCAAGTGTCCAAACCCTAACCGAGAAATGTGCTGCAAATAATATAAGGAGCCAGTTCCGTACCGGATCAATTTTCCAGCAGAAGATTATGGCCAATATAAAAGTGATCTCATGTAATGAATGGAAAATTATCCAGAAATTTTTCAAACTTGTTCCTCTTCCATCTAACAAAAGTTTAAAATTATGTGGCGGCGAAACTACCCATTTGGGTACAAAAACAAGCGTTTCAAAAATTTGAGCCCCATTCATTAAAAAATAAATAAGGGTTGTAATATAAACCCATATTTCTCCTTTTGTCATATATGTTGTTATGCTTTCCATTTGGTAATTTATTTGCTGGCCAAATTTTGAGTTGTTTCATTCATAATAGCTGTCGCCTCAATAAAGTATCGTTTAATAGTTTGTATCTCTGTTAGTGAAAATGAGCTAATAAGGTCTAGTGTTTTTTGCTGTAACTCAACAAAAAGAGGTTGTAATAATTTCATGCTATTCTCCTCATTGGGTACTATAATTACTTTTCTTCTATCTTCTTTAGTAAACTGTCTTTTAAGTAGTTTTTTTTTCTCTAAGCGATCAATTAAACCGGTTACTGCACCTGTGGTTAATCCTGTAAGTTTAGAGATATCTCCAGCTGTTAGTTCTTTATGCTGAAGGATGATCCCTAAATATTTATGATCTGCTCCCGTTAGCCCCGCTTTACGTGCTATTGCCTCGTGCATAAATATCGAAGCATCAGAATATTGTCGGCTTGCTTTTCTAAACTGTTGAGTAATGTCAACTTTATTTTTGTTCATCAACTAAATATCTTAGTTGCAAAGATAAATAATTATTCATACAAAATGCAATACAGGGTTTATATAATTAAAAAAACGACGGTGGTATTATTGTTTATTAAGCTTTTACCTTTAGCTTTTATCAGTAAAACCGTATTTTTGATGAAATGCCTACAGGTAATAAACTTTATTTCGCATCTGATTTTCATTTAGGGGCAGGGGGTTATTTAACCAGCCGCGAACGAGAAGACCGTTTGGTGCGTTGGCTGGATATGATAAAAGCTGATGCAGCCGAAGTTTATTTAATGGGAGATGTATTTGACTTTTGGTTTGAATACAAAAGTGTCGTACCCCGTGGCTACATCCGTTTTTTAGGTAAGCTGGCTGAACTGGCTGATAAGGGTATAAAATTGATTTTTTTTAAAGGTAATCATGATATGTGGATGTTTGATTACTTTAAGAAAGAACTGGGCGCCACCATTATTACCAATGAACTGGAAATAGAACGTAACGGCAAAAAGTTTTATCTGCACCATGGTGATGGACTTGGCCCGGGAGATAAAATGTACAAGTTTTTAAAAAAAATATTCCGCAGTAGGTTATGTCAATGGCTATTTGCGCGCTTGCATCCAAATTTAGGTGTAGGTATAGCAAATTATTGGTCAAACCATAGCCGTATTGCAGGCACCAAAAATATAGAGCGTATTAATACTGAGCAGGAATGGTTGGTAGTATATAGCCGGGAACTATTAAAAACCCAATTTTATGATTACCTGGTGTTTGGCCACAGGCACTTACCGTTAGACATTCAACTTACTGAAAAAAGCCGCTATATTAACCTGGGCGAATGGGTAAATTATAGCTCATATGCCGTATTTGATGGGCAGGAACTCACCCTGCATCATTTTGAACAGCGTAATGGGGCTGTATTATAAATACAAAGTAAGCTTTTAGCTTTCCACTTTTTGCATTCAGCTTTAATCCGTACTTTTGTGGGCTTTTTAAGCAGGGGTGCTGTTTCTGAAAAACAGTTGCAATCAAATAAAATATGTTAGAAAAATTAGAAGCGATATTTCAACGCTGGAAAACTGTAGAAGGCGAATTAAGCAATCCGGATGTTATGTCGGATATGAAGCGTTTTGCGCAGTTAAATAAAGAATATAAAGACCTAACCAAGATTGTTGACGAGTATAATATATACCGCAACATCATGAGTAATATTGATACCAATAAACACATATTAGCTACCGAGAAAGATGAAGAGTTTAGGGAGATGGCTAAGACAGAATTGGATGAATTATTAATACAACAAGAGCAAAAGGAGGAAGAGATTAGATTAATGCTGATCCCTAAAGATCCGGAAGACTCAAAAAATGCTATAGTAGAGATACGGGGCGGTACAGGCGGTGACGAAGCGGCGCTTTTTGCCGGAGATTTATACCGTATGTATATGCGTTATTGCGAAAAACGTGGCTGGAAAACCGAGTTGGTTGATTATACCGAAGGTACATCAGGCGGATACAAAGAAATTGTATTTAACGTGATTGCTGATGATGCTTACGGTAATTTAAAATACGAATCGGGTGTTCACCGCGTACAACGCGTGCCTGATACCGAAACGCAGGGCCGTGTGCATACTTCGGCAGCATCAGTAGTAGTATTGCCCGAAGTTGATGAGTTTGATATCGACCTTCAGGTAAGTGATATCCGTAAAGACCTTTTTTGTGCTTCAGGACCGGGCGGTCAATCAGTAAATACCACCTATTCGGCAGTACGTTTAACGCACATACCTACAGGTATTGTGGCGCAGTGCCAGGATCAAAAATCGCAATTAAAAAACTACGATAAAGCTTTACAGGTATTACGTTCAAGGGTTTATGAAATGGAGCTGCAAAAGCACCTGGAAGAAACTTCTAAAAAGCGTAAAACAATGGTTTCCACAGGCGATAGGTCGGCTAAGGTACGTACGTATAATTATCCGCAGGGACGTTTAACCGAACATAGGATAGGTCTAACTATTTATAACCTTACAGGCGTTATGAATGGCGACTTACAAGAAATAATGGAGGCCCTGCAATTTGCCGAAAATGCAGAGAAATTAAAAGAAGGGACAGTAGCCTAATTATACTGTCAATCTTTCCACATTTACACATTTTGGGCTTTTTTCATGTTAATTTCATAATAGCCGGTTAGTTTAGCTGATGTATAGGGAAGGTGTGTTTGCTTATGTGCAAACTTGCTTTACTATTTATTAGTTAATTTAATTACCTGACTATGCTGGCAGTAAAAAAAACATTAACAAATAATAACTTAACCATCTTTAGGCGTTCTGCAAGATTGATGGGAGATAATTTTGAGATCAGTATTGTTGGTAATGATCCTGTTTGGGCCAATCAACATATAGATACTGCTTTTAATGAGATAAGCCGTGTAGAAAAATTACTAAGCACTTTTAGTGATGATAGCATCATCAACCAAATAAACCGTAACGCAGGAATAGCTGCAGTAAAAGTAAGTGCCGAAATATTTAATATGTTTAGCAGGGCCTTGCAAATATCCAAACTTACTTATGGCGTATTTGATATTACATACTCATCAGCAGATAAAAATAAAACAGAGACTATTTCTGCTAACAGCAATTTGACAACAAAGAAAGTTGAATGCATAAATTATAAAAATGTTGTGCTTGACGCTACAAAAACCACCGTTTTTTTAAATGAAAAAAACATGCGGGTAGGTTTTGGGGCTAACAGTAAGGGCTATGCTGCTGATAGGGCAAAATATGTTTTGCAAATGGCTGGTGTAAGTAATGGGGTTATTAATGCAGGTGGCGATTTACTAACCTGGGGGTTACAACCTGATTTTACCGCCTGGACCGTTGCAGCTGCAGATCCGGAACAAGAAGGAAAACCATATGCGCAGATTAATATTAGTGATATGGCAATAGCCACATCAACTAATACTGAAAAATATGCTGCTATAAATCCTGTTGTTTCAAACACTATTGATCCTAAAAGCGGATTTGTAGTAAGTAATATTGCCAGTGTAAGTATATTGGGCCCTACAGCCGAGTTTGCTGATGCTATGGCAACTCCGGTAATGGCTATAGGCATAAACGGCGGACTTTATTTAGTAAACCAACTAAATCAAATAGGTTGCATTATAATTGATGACCATAACCGTGTGTATTCATCAAGGGACATACTGATAACAGAATAATATTGCTCCTTTATATTAATTGCAGTTGTATAATTTTACAACTGCTTTTTTGTGTAATAACAATTACATTAGTTTAAATAAATCATATTTACATTTTTTAACAACTGTTTTTTTTAATGATAAAGCGGATTGCATATATTGTTATGTTGTTGATGTTTGCATCATGCTTATCATTTGCGGGTAATGTAAAACCTACCCGCTATGGTTTGGCTTTTTTATATCAAAAGCCCGGTCAGGTATCTTCTGCTGATTCATCATCGAAAAGGACAAAGCAACAACAGGAAGAAGAAAAAAAGAGAATCAAGGAAATTTCAAAAGCAAGGCGCCAGACAAAACCGGAAAAAATTGATGAAAATGGTAATGTTACAGAAGTAACTATACCTGTAAAGAAAAGTCAGCGCCGGCCGGTTGGTGTTGAACGCCCACCCGAAATTCCGAGAAGAAATGGCGATTGATGTATTATAAACATTATTATCAAATGAGATACTTTAACATATTGCTTTTTATTGTAGCCCTGGCCCCTATTAAATTAATGGCGTCTAATCGTCATGTATTAGCTGTTCCTGTAAAGCAGATGGTTACCGATACAGACACGCTTGTTCGCAAGCAGTCTGTTTCTGTAGGTATTGCCTATGGTAGTGATGCCATGTTTTTTGGCCGTACGGGCCCGATAAAATATCCGTTCCTGTCAGCTAATGCCGTATATAATACAAAGCAGGGTTTTTTTGCTTATGGGTCGGTATTAAGATTATTAGGTTATCGTACGTCAGTGGATGAAATTGATATAGGCGGAGGGTATTTATATAAGCCTTCAAAAAAATTAACCGGAGTTATTAGCTACACCCATTTTATTTTTAATAAAGAGAGGCGTGTTATTGAATCGGCATCATCACATGATATTAATTTGAAAAACACGTATGACTGGAAATTTATGCGTTCAAGTATCACTTTGGATTACTTGTTTGGAAAAGCATCAGACTTTTTTGTTACGCTAAACGTATCAAAATACTTTGAACCAAGCTGGCGAATTTTTGATGATAACGATTACCTGACATTTAACCCGGGCATAAGCGCAATAATTGGTACCCAAAATTTTGTTGAAAAATTTGCTATTGATCAAAAGGACCGATTATTAGTTAATAATATAATATTAAATGGTACAAGCCAAAGGGTACCTTATAATAATGGACGATTTAATGCGCTTAACTATAGTTTTAAAATACCGATAGCTTATAATAGGCCGCACTATACATTTGAGGCATCATATAAATATTCAATACCTGTAAATGTTGAAGGAGCATTAATGAATAAGCGCGAAGGTTTTGTTAATTTAACATTTTACTATATATTTTATTAAAAGCAAATGAATGTTTTAGTAATTGAGGATGAAAAAGCACTGGCGCATGAGTTAGAAGTATTTTTAACCAATTACAATTATAAATGCGAAGTATGTTTAACAGGTACATCAGCCTCTGAAAAAATAGGGGTTAACTTATATGATTTTATACTAATTGACCTGGGCCTGCCGGATTATGATGGGCTAGACCTATTGAAAGAAGCAAAAAAAACAAATCCCGAAGCGGCTTGCATTATATTGACTGCCCGTGCAGAAGTCACTGATCGTATTAAAGGTTTGGACCTTGGTGCTGATGACTATCTACCTAAGCCTTTCTCCCTATTGGAGTTACATAGTCGCATGCAGGCAATAGTACGCCGTAAATTCGGATTAAAACAAAACGTAATGGAGTTGGATGGCTTTATGATTAACCTTACCGAACGTACCATAGCTTATCAAAATACTGATATAAATACCATCACCAAAAAGGAGTTTGACCTTATAGCATACCTTATACTGCATAAAAACCGTACACTAACCCGTATGCAGCTAAGCGAGCACATTTGGGGAAGCATTGTTAATAATGATTATGACTCTAACTATATAGATGCGCATATTAAAAATATACGCAAAAAACTAAATGTGTATGCCCAGCCCGATTGGTTAGAAACGGTGCGTGGCTTGGGTTATAAAATAAAAATAAACACTTAAGTAATTTGAGACTTAAAACCAAACTTACGCTGTTTAATGCCATATCCAAACTGGTAATTGTAACACTATTTATTTTGTTGTTGCCGGTTATTATTAAAAATATTAATGAAAGTTTTACGGATAACAAACTTCGCAAGCAAAAAGACCAGATACTTAAAATAATTAAAAAAGCGGGAGTTGAGGATTATGTGTACGCCACCTACTCGCCGCTTAAAGAAGAATATTATAGCCTTGATGTTGATACTTTAAATGAAGGCTTGGATACTATAAAAAACGAGAGCCGTAAAATAGAGGGGGACACTATACAATACCGTATTTTGAGCCATAATTTTAAGGATGGGAATCAAAATTACTTGCTTGAAATTGGCAAAAGTGTTGATACTATTGGTGAAACTTCGGCACCATTGCAAAATATAGCTTTCCAGGTTTTGGTGGGGATGATATTGTTAACCATTCTGGCCGATCAGTTATACTCCAATCATTTATTACGACCATTAAGCCTTATCATTAAAACCAAGTTGATAGGCCGAAAGTTTCCCAATTTTGGCTCTTATATTGAGGTAAAAACTACCACAACAGATTTCCAATATTTGGATATCAGCATCCATAAAATGGTTGAAACCATTGAACAAACTTTTCAAAAAGAGCGCGAATTTATATCTAATGCATCACATGAGTTAATGACCCCTATATCCATTCTTCAATCAAAAATTGAAAATATGTTTGAGCAGGACGATGTGGCCGATGAGGTAAAGGTGCGTCTGCTGGAAATGCAAAAAATATTAAATCGTTTAAAAAGCATTACCAAAACTTTGCTGTTGATATCTCAAATTGAAAATGAGCAGTTTTTAAAAGAGGATAAAATTGGAGTGATTGATTTGCTGCAACAGGTTAATGATGAAATATCCATCAGGTTACAGGAAAAAAACATCAATTATGAATTATCGGTCCCTTCAAACTGGACGTTTGTAAATGTAAATAAGTTCTTGCTTTTCAATTTATTTTTTAACCTGATCAATAATGCCATTAAATACAATCATGATGGTGGTGACATTAAAGTTATTGGCATAACTGAAAACAATAATTTTAGTATACAAATTACAGATACAGGCATTGGCATTGCAGATGCAGATATGCCCTATATTTTTCAACGGTTTAAAAAATTGAGCCAATCATTACAGCAAGATAGCTTTGGCCTGGGGCTCCCTATTGTAAAATCTATTGCCGGTTTTCATGGTATTGAGGTAATAGTAAAATCTGAAAAAAATGCGGGCAGTACTTTTACGCTTATACTACCACATTATATAATACAAACCAACACATAGACTTCTTGTAAAACCGTTTAAGCGCTTAATGGTTATATGGTTATAATCATTATAATTATGAGGGCTATCTGGAAAGGGTCAATTGGTTTTGGTTTAGTAAGTATACCTGTAAAACTGTTTTCGGCAGTACAAACCACTTCGTTAGATTTTGATATGTTAGATAGTCGAGATCACTCGCGTATACGCTACCAACGCGTAAACGAGCATACACATAAAGAGGTGCCTTATGACAAAATTGTAAAGGGCTATAAGCTAAATGACGAATATGTAGTAATGGATGATCAGGATTTTGAGGAAGCCGCACCCGAAAAAAGCCGTGTTATTGAAATTCAAAGTTTTGTTGATATAGCCGAGGTTAATCCGATGTTTTACGAAACATCATACTATACCGAGCCCGATACTAAGAACAATAAAGCGTATGCGCTTTTATTACAAGCGTTAATTAAGTCAAAAAAAGCCGGGCTGGCGCGTTTTGTATTACGTAGTACCGAAAGCTTGTGTATGGTGCACCCGGTTGATAATGTTTTAGTGGTAACCCGCATCCGTTTTGGCCAGCAAATACGTAGTACCGAGGAGTTGAATATTGCCAAGGTAGAGGTTAACAAAAAAGAGTTGGAGGTTGGCCTTGCTTTAATTGACCAATATGCTGAACACTTTGATGTATCAAAGTTCAAAGATGAATACAACGACCAGTTGTTAAACATTATAAAAGCCAAATCAAAAGGTAAACGTGCTACTGTTAAAAAACTAAAACCGCATAAAACCACAGGCGATAATTTATATGAGCAGCTAATGGAAAGTTTAAAAACTAAAAAAGGAGCCTAATTTTCATTATTAGGATATATTTTTTCTGATAAAGTAATTATTGGTACGATAAATGTATTTATGAAAGAAACATAAATAAAAATACACTACCATGGCAACTACTAAAGTTAAACAACCACAGCAAACCGACGACGTACAAGAGTCGGCATTAAACGAATTATTTATTGACGGATTAAAGGATCTTTACTGGGCCGAAAAACACTTGGCTAAAGCTTTACCTAAAATGGCTAAGGCAGCTACATCTGATGAGTTACGTACAGCTATTGAAGATCATTTAGCCGAAACCGAAAATCACGTTACCCGTTTAGAAAGCGTTTTTGAATCAATAGAAGAAAAAGCTGCGGCAAAAAAATGTCCGGCTATGGAAGGACTGATTGAAGAAGGTAATGAGATAGTATCTGAAACAGAAAAAGGCAGTCTTACCCGTGATGTAGGTATAATTTCGGCCGCGCAAAAAATTGAGCATTATGAAATTGCTTCATACGGCACTTTAAAAACTTTGGCTGCAATATTAGGACACGATGAAGCTGTTGAAATTTTAGATGCAACATTACAGGAAGAAAAAAATACAGACAGCAAATTAACTGCTATAGCCGAAGCAGGCATCAACCAATCAGCCAAAAGCGAAAAGGAATAATGACAAGTTGATTTTTTTGAGACCGGCCCGCAAAGCCGGTTTTTTTGTGCATGAAAATTTATTTATAAAAAAAACCGCTTCATTTTTTGAAGCGGCTTTTTTGTGATTAGATATGTATTAAAGTGCCGTTGGCCTTCTGATTATACCTAATAATAAAGCTATTACAGCTATTACCAGTAATACGTGGATAATACCGGTTGCTGAATAAAGAAAGAAGCCTAATGCCCATCCTATAATTAGGATAACTGCAATGATATACAATAGTGAATTCATGGTAGTGTGTTTTTAGTTAATGTTTCATAGATTATTTATATAATATAAATTACTACGAAATTGTTTTAACTACAACCGCACTTTTATAATTTAAGCCACTTGTTCCTTACAGTTTGCTGTTTCGCATTTAAATTGGGTAATGCTTCTATTTTATATTTTACCTGGGTGTTTCTTAGTAAGGTTACAGGTATATCTCTTTTTAATCCATCTCTATCAATAGTAAAAACTACAGTGTCGCCAGTTTTTTTGTCATTTAACAGCCCTTTGACCTCAGTTAACGTTTTACCATCCATAGCAAGTAGTTGATCACCTACATTAAGGCCATCTTTCCATGCGGCCCCGTTACGTAAAACAGCAGTAACCACTATTTTTTTTTCACCATTTAAACCGGTGCTGATACCCAATGCGGGGTCATTACTACCGGCATATTCGTCTTTTAAAGTATAACCGGCATATTCCAGGTATTTATTAAAATCAATCGGTGTTAAGCCTGTAATATATTTTTTATAAAAATCGTCCAGCTTTTTACCTGCAAATTTTTCAAGCCCCAGCTTAAACTCAGCATCAGTGTAACCACGTTTCTTTATTTTATAATATTGGTCATACATATACTTCATTACATCATCTAATGATTTGGTCCCATTCGTATTATTGATGATCTCCAAATCAAGCAATAACCCAATAAGCGACCCTTTACTATAATAGGAGGTGGTACTGTTAATTGAATTTTCATTGGGGCGATAAGCTTTGATCCAGGCATCATAACTGGCATCAGCTAGTGACTGAATGTTTACTCCGGGCTGGTTTTCTAGCGCGCTAATATTATCGGCCAATACATCCAGGTAATTTTCAGGTGGAAACAATTGCGAGCGCCTTAAAATAATATCCTGGTAATAGGATGTAAGACCCTCAGCTATCCATAAACTGGTTGTATAGTTTTCATTATCATAATCAAACGGGCCCAAGGCAATGGGGCGTAAACGTTTAACGTTCCACAAGTGAAAATGCTCATGTGCAACCAAACTCAAAAATCCATAATAGCCTTTATTTTTTTCATCTGTATAGCCACCCCGCGAAGCGCCTAACACGGTTGAGCTTAAATGCTCCAAACCACCGCCCCCCTTTAAATAATTATGTACAATAAAAACGTAACGCTTGTTAGGATTTTCGCCAAAAATTGCGGTCTGCTCATCAACTATCTTTGCCATATCCTTTTTAAGGCGCTCTTTATCATAGGTACCTTCTCCGCACATGGCAACTTCGTAGTTTACTCCGCCGGTATTAAAGCTAAATATATCCTGGTTGCCAACTTCAATAGGCGAGTCGTATAAAATATCATAATTAGGTGCTGTTAACGTAAAAATGTCATTGTTAACGGTAGCTAAACTGGTTGATACTTTATCCCATTTTTTATAAGGGATGATATGTATAGTTGACGGCTGGCGAAACATACCTGCAGGATAAATAAAAATATCTGCTGAAGATAAAAACGCATGTTCTACATTAATAAAACTGGTACGTACCGAAACTTCAAAAGCATAAACACGGTAATTTACTGTTACGGCTGATAAACCTGTGGTATTAATATGCCATGTATTTTTGCGTGTTTTTTGAAGACTTAAAGTTTTGCCTTTAGCTGATGCATTTATGGTTTCAATATTCCTGGCAAACTCACGTACTAAATACGAGCCGGGTGTCCATACCGGCATTTTAAGGTCAAGGCTATTTTGCTTTAAACCACTAATCTGCATTTCAACATCAACATAATGTGCCTGAGCTTCGGGAAAAGTTAAAGTGTAGGATATTTTTGCTGTTCCTGTTGCATTGCCTGCCGATGTGATCATAAGTAATAGAAATAAGAAAAAGAGAACGGTTACATGAATATTTTTCATGTATGCAATTTATGAAATTTTATCTTTTTATCCCTTTTTAAGGGATAGAACACTTTTTGTAAAATAGTTGATACAGGTAATTGCTAAAAGGGAATAACTGATTAGATTTATAGCTGAGTTATGGCACAATCCCCCTATAACCTTGCTCTTATAAAGATACCTGTTACAACGCCTTTTAAAACAGGTAAAATAGGTGTATTTTTGCACCCAATTTCAATAACGCTTATCCATAAATTTTCGACATACAAAGTATCACCATTATATGAAAACCAGGTATATAGTATACATTATACTAACCGTTGTGATCGGTTTATTAGTTTACAATAAGTTTTTTAGCGCAAATGCTAAAAAGCGGGCAGCCATGAACGCAGGTAAAGGTGGTCCTGGCGGCCCCGGCGGGCCCGGGGGCGGTAAAGGAGGTAAACATGGCCGTGGTGGTCCGGGTGGTCCTGGTGGTGGCCCGGGGGGCAGAAGAAATGGACCTGTGCCTGTTAATGTAATGATTGTAAAAGATACCGTGCTTAATAACACCATTGATGTTACAGGAACAATTGATGCCAATGAAAAAGTAAACCTGGTTAGCGAATCTGCCGGCAGAATAACCGGGATATATTTTAACGAAGGCAGTTATGTAAAAAAAGGCCAGCTATTAGTTAAAGTATCTAATCAGGACCTTCAGGCATCGTTAACACAAAATAACTACCAAATAGCTTTAGCTAAACAAAACGAAAATAGAAATAATATCCTGCTTAAAAAGGAAGCTATAAGCCAGCAAGAATATGAAACATCGCTTACTGCTTTAAATACCTTAAAAGCACAGTCGGATGTTATTAAGGCGCAAATAGCTAAAACAGAATTGCGTGCACCATTTTCGGGCACTATCGGTTTAAGAAGTGTTAGCCCGGGCGGATATCTGTCGCCTAACACCCCGGTAGCTACCTTAGTAAACATGGATCCTGCAAAAGTGACCTTTTCTGTACCCGAAAAATATCAGGCTTACATTAAACCGGGCAGTAAAATAAGTTTCACCGTGTCAAGTTCACAAAACGATTTTAAGGCAACAGTTTACGCTATTGAGCCATCTATTGATGTAAACTCACGTACCATTACAGTACGTGCAAAGGCTGCCAACCCTAAAGGATTGCTTAAGGCCGGAGGTTTTGCCAAAATTAACCTTGCGCTTGATCAAATACCTAAAACCATTATGCTGCCTACAGAGGTAGTTACGCCGGATATTAAAGGCAACAAGGTTTTTATTTATGAAAACGGGACTGCTGTACCGCGGTCGGTTACTACCGATTTGCGCACCGATACTAAAATTCAAATAACCGATGGCCTAAAGCCGGGTGATAGTGTAGTAGTATCAGCCATTATGCAAATGCGCCCTAAGGCACAATTAAAATTGATTAAAGTAATTAAATAATAATAGTAGCATGAGTTTATCCTCAGTTAGTATAAAAAGGCCGGTACTTGCAACTGTTATGTCTATCGTAATAGTGGTATTTGGCGTAATTGGCTACAATTTTTTAGGCATACGCGATTTCCCTTCGGTTGATCCTCCTATTATAAATGTACGTACAACCTACACGGGCGCTAACTCTGATGTAATTGAGTCGCAAATTACCGAACCATTGGAGAAGGCTATTAATGGTGTGCCCGGGATACGTAACATATCGTCAACAAGCTCGGTAGGTAGCAGCAACATTACTGTTGAGTTTGATCTGGACGCCGATTTAGAAACAGCCGCTAATGATGTACGCGATAAGGTTAGCCAGGCCCAGCGCCAATTACCTCAGGATATAACTGCTCCGCCGGTTGTTACCAAAGCTGATGCTAATGCTGATAACATTATTACCGTATCCGTTAAAAGTAATAAACGCAACATTACACAGGTAAATGATTATGCCGAAAACGTGTTAATGGAGGGTTTGCAAACTATACCCGGGGTAAGTGCTATAAACTTACAGGGAACACGGCAATATGCCATGCGTTTATGGATAGATCCTAATAAATTAACGGCATTGGGTTTAGCTGCCAATGATATATCAACAGCGCTCAACCGCGAGAACGTAGAGTTGCCTGCCGGTAAAATTGAAGGTAACACTACCGAATTAAGCATACGTGCGGTGGGCAAAATGACCACCGAAAAGGAGTTTAATGATTTGATAATACGTGCCGATAGTAATCGTGTTATACGGTTAAGCGATATTGGTTATGCAGTATTAGGATCGGCAAATGAGCAAACCGCTTTTAAAGAGTCAGGGTCGTTGCAGGTAGCATTAGCTGTAGTTCCTCAACCCGGTGCTAATTATGTGGAGATAGCTAAAGAATTTTATAAAAGATTTGAACAGTTAAAAAAAGATCTTCCGGAAGATATAGAAGTGAAGGTATTGGTTGATAAGACCAAATTTATTAAACAATCAATTACAGAGGTTGAAGAAACATTGGGTATATCGTTCATACTGGTGGTAATTATTATTTACCTTTTCTTCCGCGATTGGTTGATAGCTTTCCGTCCACTTATTGATATACCTGTATCATTAATAGGTACATTCTTTATCATGTACGTGTGTGATTTTTCCATCAACATTTTAACCTTGCTGGGTATTGTTTTAGCAACCGGACTGGTGGTTGATGATGGTATAGTGGTAACGGAGAACATCTATAAAAAAATAGAAGATGGGATGGATGTCCGTAAAGCGGCTTTCCGAGGTTCTGCCGAGATATTTTTCGCGGTAATTTCAACGTCTGTTACCCTTGCGGCTGTGTTTTTGCCGGTAATGTTCCTTCAAGGGTTCACGGGGCGTTTGTTCCGCGAATTTGCGGTGGTTGTAGCAGGTTCTGTGTTGATATCGGCATTTGTATCGCTTTCATTAACACCTATGCTGAGTGTTAAATTTATCCGTAAGAACCAGAAAAAATCTAAATTTTATGAGCGCACCGAGCCATTCTTTGTAAGAATGACCAATGCTTATACCGAAACGCTTACCAATGCCATGAAGCGTAAATGGGTAGCCATAGTAATTTTATTAGGTTCTTTAGGTATTATTTGGGGCTTAAATGGTTCCATACCATCAGAACTTGCCCCGCTTGATGACCGCAGTTTTCTGCGTTATTCGGTAACTGGTCCCGAAGGTTCTTCATATGAATTTATGGCCAATTACATGGATAAAGTGGCCAATATGGTAGCAGATTCAGTACCGGAAGCTAATATGAATGTAGAGATTGTTGCTTTTGGAGGTGGTGGCTCAGGTGGTGTAAATAGTGGTATGGGCATGATTGGGTTGGTTGACCCCGATAAGCGGAAACGATCGCAACAGGATATTGCTGACGCGTTAACTAAAAGTTTGCAAAAATTCCCTGATGCCAGGGCCATTGTTTCGCAGGAACAAACTATAAGCGCCGGTGGTGGTGGCGGCCGTAGCGCGCAGCCAATACAGTATGTGCTGCAAAACCAAAATTTCGAGAAAATACGTGCCGTGCTTCCTGCATTTTTAGAAAAGGTTAACCAAAGCCCGGTATTTGTAACACCTGATGTAAATTTAAAATTTACCAAACCCGAATTGAGGGTTACAACAGATAGGGAGCGTGCTCGTGATCTGGGTGTTTCTGTAGCAGATATTGCTCAGGCGCTACAGTTGTATTACAGTAATAGCCGTTTAAGTTATTTTTTAATGAACGGGAAGCAGTACCAGGTAATTGCACAAGCTGATAGAGCCAACCGCGATCAGCCATTGGATCTTAAAACGCTTTATGTGCGTAACTCTCGCGGGCAGCTTATACAGTTAGATAATGTTGTAAAAGTTGATGAAGATGCAACTCCACCTTCTATATTGCACTTTAACCGTTTTAAATCTGCCACCATACAGGCAGGCTTGGCCCCCGGTTATACCATAGGCGATGGTATAAAAGAAATGGATAAAATAGCCAAAGCAAATTTGGATGAAACCTTTAGTACCGAACTTAGCGGGCCATCCAGAGATTTTGCCGAAAGCGGGTCAAACATAATGTACGCTTTCATATTCGCCCTATTACTGATATACCTGGTACTGGCGGCTCAGTTTGAAAGCTTTAAAGATCCTATCATCGTAATGTTTACAGTACCTTTAGCGGTAGCCGGAGCTTATTTGTCATTATGGTTTTTTGATCAAACGCTTAATATTTTCGGGCAAATTGGTATTATTACCCTGGTGGGTTTAGTAACCAAAAACGGTATATTAATTGTGGAGTTTGCCAACCAGAAAATGGAGCATGGCATGAAAAAGTATGATGCGATAATTGCAGCGGCAACAGCTCGTTTACGCCCAATTTTAATGACAAGTTTGGCGGTAGTGCTAGGTTCGGTACCAATTGCTTTGGCCTTAGGTGCTGGTGCAAAAAGCCGTGTTTCATTAGGTATTGTAATTATTGGGGGTATGCTATTCTCATTGGTTTTAACCTTATACGTTATACCTATGATGTATATGCTTATAGCATCCAAAGTACGCCGTGACCCGGATGCAGAGGTTGACCCTAGCGAAGAGAAACCCAAAAAAGGAACACCAAAATTAATTGAACAGGAATAAGTAACGGATAGATGAAACTTAAAATAATAGCTTGCTTCATTTTTTTCTTTAGCGCTTTTATAAACGTAGTTAAGGCTCAAAATGCGCCGTTATTAACTTTAAAAGAAGCGGTTGAAATAGCATTGCAGAATAACTATAACATTAAAATATCGCAAAACGTAAGTACCATTGCCAAAAACAATGTAACGTTAGGTAACGCCGGGTTTTTACCTTCGGTAAATGGTAATTTAAGTTCAACCAATAGTATTCAAAATACCAACGTAACACGGTCTGACGGTTCAAAAACTTCATTCACCAACGCGCGTAATACTAACATAAGTTACGGTGTAGCACTTAACTGGACCATATTTAACGGCTTTGCCATGTTTGCCAATTATGATCAGTTAAAACAGCAAAATAAGCTTGGCGAGATCTATGCACGAGATACTATTGTAAGAACAGTAAGTAATGTGGTTTCCACTTACTATAACCTGATCAACCAAAATGAAGTATTAACATCTTTAAAAGGTGCCATGCGTATTTCAAAAACACAGCTGCGTTATGCTAATGATAAGTTTGCTGTAGGCGCTGTGTCCAGGTTAGAGGTGTTAAATGCCGAAGTAAACGTAAATACAGATACCGCTAATTACGTAAGGCAATTACAGCAGTATAAAAACACCAAGATCCAATTAAACCAATTGTTGGTAAGAGACCTTCAAACCGATTTTACAGTAGCCGATACCATTGTTGTTGACGATAAAATCCTTTTGGGAGATATATTAAGCAGTGCAGGATCGCAAAATCCAACTATACTGGCTGCGCAAATAAACCAACGTTTAGCCGAAATTAATTTAAAGCAGGTAAAGTCAACCCGTTATCCTCAAATTGGGGTTACTACCGGGTATAACTTTAGCAATAGCCGATCGCCAAGTGGGTTCGCTCAAATGCAAAACGCGCGTGGACTGAATTACGGTTTAACAGCTACCATCAATATTTTTGATGGGTTTAATCAAAATCGACTTGAAAAAAACGCCAAGATCCAAGTAGAAAACTCGGCATTAGCCTATAATAGGGCCAAGCTAAATGTAGAAACTCAAATTAATACATTATACAACAGTTATTTAACCGGCTTAGAATTGACTAAATTGGGACAAAGTAATGTTGAAGTTGCACGCCGTAATTTGGAAATCACTTTAGATAAATATAGGCTAGGTAATATCACCACGTTGGAAGTAAGGCAGGCCGAAGAGAACCACGTAAATGCCCAGGTAAATTACTTTGCCGCGCAATATCAATCTAAACTGGCCGAAATAACCCTTAAGCAAATTACTAACAATATTAATATTCAATAATAAAATGTTAAACTAAAAGCTTATTTTTGGTTTAAATGACTGAATATTATAGCACTTGTTACTCCACTTGTCTTGTAATTGATGATAACTATATAGATAATTTAGTTACTCGTAGGCTTTTGGAATTAACCAATTTTGCGGAAAATATTATTTTAACGGAATCCCCTGCCGATGCTATTGAGTCATTGCGCAATGGTGATATATTGCCCGATGTTATTTTTTTAGACATTAGGATGCCATTGATGGATGGGTTTGAATTTATGCAGGAATTTGAAAAGCTGGATATCAACAAGAAAAATATAAAAGTTTATTTACTATCGTCATCGCTTGACCCATCTGATATTCAAAGGTCATCAGAAAATGAGTATATAACGCAACTCATACATAAACCCCTTACCAAACAAATACTCGAAGGAATTGCCTTATGATATTAGTTGCTGATAGCGGCTCTTCAAAAACTGATTGGTTGCTTGCTCAACCTGAACATACCCCCAAAGAATTTAGGACACCCGGATTAAACCCTTACTTTTTAACAGAAAAGGAAATTGTAAAAGTGCTAAAGGAAAAGGCCACAGACCTTATTGCCTACGGCGCTGATGTTACAGAAATATATTTTTTTGGAGCAGGCTGTTCTAGTCCGGATAGGCACGAGATAGTATCAAATGCGCTTAGCGTATTATTCCCCAAAGCCTACATAAGTGTTGATAGTGATTTGTTGGGATCAGCATATGCCACCTGCGGGCATGAAAAGGGGTTATGTTGTGTATTAGGCACGGGCTCTAATATATCTTTTTTTGATGGTGAGGAGATACACGCTGGCCAGCATGGTTTAGGTTTTGTTTTGGGGGATGAAGGATCAGGAACTTGGTTTGGCAAAGCTTTGATAACCGACTTTTTATATGGCAATATGCCCGATGATATCAACTTTAAATTTGATAAAACCTACGGGTTGACCAAAGAGATAGTAGTAAGCAATGTTTATCAAAAGCCACGCGCTAACTCATACCTGGCATCATTTGCGCGGTTTTTAAACGTTATACGCAGCAGCAATTACGGGCAAAAAATACTTAAGCAAGGTTTGTTGGAATTTATTGAAACCAATATTAAATCATATCCGCAGTATAGCGAGTATAAATGCAATTTTGTAGGCTCTATAGCGTACGTATTTGCCGACGAATTAAAAGCGCTTTGCGAAGCTAATAATATTAAGGTAGGCAAAATCATCCGCCAGCCTATACATGATCTGTTAGAGTTTATTTTAACAAGAGAAGAAGCTAATTAATAATTACTTTTCTTTTCAACCTTACCCTTACCATAATAAATAATATTCCCATTACTGCTAAAAAACTACCTGCTTTGGGCAAATAATCGCCGTAGGTAACATAAAAAGTAAGGTCAGAGTTCAAATTAATATCTTGTTTAATAGCTGTTTTCACCCACCATTTGGTTTGTTGTACAATATCGCCCCGCTGGTTTATAAAAGCAGATATACCCGTATTTGCCGACCGGCATACCCATCGGCGGGTTTCAATGGCACGTAACTTGGCATAATCCAAATGCTGATCCTTGCCCGAGGTATTTTCCCACCATCCGTCATTGGTAATAATGGCTATAAATTGCGCGCCGCTGCGCACAGATTTTGCCACCCACTCGCCCCATATAGATTCATAACAGATTACAGGTGCAGCGCCAATACCGCTTTGTGCATATAATACGCCAGGTTCTTCTTGCCCGGTATAAGATCCGGTAGCCCCACCTAAATGTTCAAATACAGGTTTTAAAAAAGCTAAAGTATTACTAAAGGGCATTGACTCGGCACCGGGTACCAGTTTTGATTTATGGTAAAACTGTACTTTGGATGAGTTTTCGATATTGATAGCGGTACTGTAATTATCAATAAACTGGTTAGTACCAGGTATGGCACTTGCCGTTTTTGTTTGGCGAATGTTATATAGATTATAAGTTTCAGCCCCGGTGATCAGGTTGCCATTTTTGTATTTATTTAAAAAGCCCTGCGCTTGTAAAAAGTAGTTGTTGGTTCGCACATGCTCCTCATCCATTGGGTAGGCGATGGCAGTTTCGGGCCATATAAAAAACTCGGTGTTTACTTGCCCTAATGAGTCAGACAAGTGAATCAAAGTTTGTACCTGTTCATAAAACGGTATTGCCCCGTTTTTTTCATAAGGATCAATATTGGGCTGTACTACTACAATATTTGATGGGTCATTTTGCTCTTGGTAATTGTAATAGCGGTTAAGTGACAGACCCAATGGTAATAGCAATGCCACCAAAGCGGCCGCAATTAAAGCTTGCCTTGTTTTTTTATTTTGCGCTTCGCGGAAACCTACGTAAATTAAAAACAACAAAATGTTTATTAGCCATATCCAAATGGTGCCCCCATATACGCCGGTGTATTCATACCATTGCACCCATGTATGGGCTACCGCGAAGCCATTGCCTAAAGTCATCCAGGGGAAGTTTAGTTCCCAGGTTTGGTGCAGGTATTCATAGGCTATCCAAAAGCAAATCAGCCCGGCTAATCCCCAGGCACGGTTGGATATCAGCCTTAGTCTATAATACAACCAAAATGCTGTAGCCATTAGTATAGGCCCTAAGGAATAGGGGATTAACGTAATAGGAATAGCCACAACTTCGCCTACAGTTTTAAGTGAGTTATAAACCCAATAAATGGATAGGGTATTCCATATAAAAAAACCAAGAAAAGCAGTGCCGAATATTCGTTTGCCTTTTTTAGCGGATGGAGCTTGTATAATATCCTCTATCGCTACTAACATCGGCACCAGGCCAAAAAATAAAAAAAAAGTGGTGTATTGCATAGGCGGCCACGCCAGCCAAAGCAGCAGGCCCGAGAATATGGATAATAAGATATTTCTTTTCATTATTAAAATTTGCTGGTAGGATTTTTAAACATATCATCATTAAATGCTTGCGACCCTCCTTTAGGTATAGTCAAAGCCTTCCAACCCGATGCTGCCATTTTGCCTATAAAAACAATTTGCCCAATATGGTAGGGGTAATGCGCCAATTGGCGGTTTATGGCATCAACTACACTATGCCGCTCATTACGGATATAGATGTCTTTGTCCCAATCAGCTTGTGTAATGCTATCAAGTGCATTAAACAAACATTGCCAGCCTTCGTTCCATTTTTCCATTAATTCGGCCCGTGTGGATATTAATGCTTCAAATTCCTGGTCGCGGTTGCGCATTCCTTTTCGCCATCGGCGGTTAAAAAATCTGTCCAGCGGCTAAGCATATTACCCCACAGGTGTTGTACAATTATGGCTACGCTGTTACTTTCATTATTGTAGCACCAAAACAGGTCTTCGTCCTGCAGTTGTGCCATAGTTTTTTCGCCAAGCGATTTATAGTACTGAAATTGTTTTTTCGCGCTATTTAAATAAGCTTCCATAATCTTGCTATTATGATTTTCCGGCTACACAGATCACAAACTCGCCTTTTACCGGGTGTGTTTCAAAATGAGTTTTAACCTCGTTTACATTACCACGCACAGTTTCTTCAAACATCTTGGTTAGCTCGCGCGATACAGATATTTGTCGTTCAGCACCAAAATAAGTAGCCATTTCCTCCAGCGTTTTTAGTAAACGGTGCGGCGACTCATAAAGTATGATAGTACGATTTTCACCAGCTAAAAACTTATAGCGGGTTTGTCTCCCTTTTTTCAACGGTAAAAATCCCTCAAAACAAAACTTATCAGTAGGGAAACCCGAGTTAACCAAAGCCGGTACAAAAGCAGTAGCACCGGGCAGGCATTCTACCGCGATATCATTCTTTAAAGCCTCGCGCACCAGATAAAACCCCGGATCAGATATAGCCGGTGTACCCGCGTCAGATATTAAAGCGATGTTTTTTCCTTCCAGCAAAAACTTAACTATCTCGTTAGATGATTGATGCTCATTATGCTGATGATGCGAAAATACCTTTTGATGAATATCAAAATGCTTGAGCATAGGCGCGGATGTACGTGTATCTTCCGCTAATATCAGGTCGGCCTCTTTTAAAACACGTATTGCCCTAAAGGTCATATCCTCCAGGTTGCCTATGGGTGTGGGTACTAAGTATAATTTTCCGGTTGTACTCATATTATAGTTGCAGTTGCAATTGCAGTGGCAGCGCAATTAAAAAAAACTGCAATTGCTACTTAAAACTGCTACTTAAAAAATATCTTTGCCTAAAAATAAAACAATGCTGCAAGTTAACTATATCCGCGATAACAGGGAACAGGTTTTAGAACGTTTGGCCGTAAAAAATTTTAAACAGCCCGAATTGGTTGATGAAATTATTCAACTGGATGAAAAACGTCGTCAAACTCAAAACCGGATGGATAGCGTTTCGGCAGAGGCCAACGCGGCTGCCAAACAAATTGGTGAGTTGATGCGCACAGGTAAAAAAGATGAAGCAGAAGCTATAAAAGCTAAAACAGCATTTTTTAAAGAAGAGATAAAACAACAGGGCGACCAATTGGCTGCCCTTGAGGAAGAAGTATATCAAAAGCTGGTATTGCTGCCTAATCTGCCGCACTCATCAGTACCCAAGGGCTTAACGCCTGAGGATAATGAAGTAGTATTAGAAAATGGTAACAAACCTGAGTTGCCCGCCAATGCCTTACCACATTGGGAACTTGCTGCAAAATACAACCTTATCGACTTTGAATTGGGGGTAAAGATAACAGGAGCAGGGTTCCCGGTGTATACCAATAAAGGAGCAAAGTTGCAGCGTGCTTTGATCAATTTTTTTATTGATGAGGCCGAAAAAGCAGGTTATAAAGAAGTAAGCGTGCCATTAATGGTTAACGAAGCTTCGGGGTTTGGTACCAGTCAGCTACCCGATAAAGAAGGACAGATGTATCATGTAGGTATAGATAACCTATACCTAATACCTACTGCAGAAGTGCCTATTACTAATCTGTACCGCGATGTAATTTTAAAGACGGATGAACTCCCTGTTAAGAATTGCGGACATACCCCATGTTTTCGCCGAGAAGCGGGTTCATACGGCGCGCATGTGCGGGGGTTAAATCGTTTGCACCAATTTGATAAAGTAGAAATTGTACAGGTAGCGCACCCGGATGAATCCTATACCATTTTGGAGCAAATGAGTTTGCATGTGCAGGGGTTATTGCAAAAATTGGGTTTGCCGTATCGTGTGTTACGTTTATGCGGCGGTGATATGGGTTTTGGCTCGGCTTTAACTTATGATATGGAAACCTGGAGCGCGGCCCAACAACGCTGGCTGGAAGTATCTTCTGTATCTAACTTTGAAACTTTTCAGAGCAACCGTTTAAAATTGCGATTCCGTAATGCTGAGGGTAAAACACAATTGGCACATACCTTAAACGGAAGTGCATTGGCATTGCCCCGTATTGTAGCTACATTATTGGAGAACAATCAAACAGAAAGGGGCATTAAAATACCAGAGGTATTAGTGCCTTACACTAAGTTTGAGTGGATAGACTAATGTGTAAACCGTAACAATAATTTCCCGGCGAACATATTTTTTAAAACCCCTGATGAGGTTTTAGCCTGGGCAGATGGTTTGAGCTGTTGTTCTTGGGTGTAAATAAACTGTTGTACACCCAAAGCTTTTAAAAGGTCATCAACCTTAGTATGTGGTTTGGTTTTATAACAGGATATTTTAATGCTTTTATAAAACGGATTAGACATTAAGCGGCGTAATATTTTTTCGATATCATTCCCCAGGAAATTATGATCCAATATTATACCATCAGGTTTATGCTCATGTATGGCAGGAAAAATGCGATTAATACAGTTGATATAAACGGGATTTTTTTTAACCGGCAGTACAATATGCCCGGTGGAATCGGCTACGATAAGTAATGATTTCTGTTTGGTCTGCATCTCATGGTAAATTGTGATGTTGCTTTATACGCAAGTTACAATCAACAAGTTACAACATATTATTTATTTTTTTACAAGTTTAATTATGGCTTACTACCTTTACTAAATGCAAATTATTAACTGGGATGATTTCGAGAGGGTAGAATTGAGGGCAGGTACCATATTAGAGGTACTTGATTTTCCTGAAGCGCGTAAACCTGCTTATAAACTCAAGGTTGATTTTGGCGAATTCGGTATTAAATGGTCAAGTGCGCAAATTACCAGGCATTATAATAAAGAGGAACTGCCCGGCAGGCAGATAGCAGGTGTAATTAACTTCCCTAAAAAGCAAATTGCTAATTTTATGTCGGAGTTTTTGGTAACCGGCTTTGCCGATGACAATGGCGATATAGTTTTAGCAAGTATTGGTAAACCCGTGCCTAACGGCAGTAAATTGATATAAGATGAATTTAATTAATTGGATCATAGGTCCTCAATTAATAGGTGTCGTTATTTTAGTAATTGGTTGGATAATGGTGATATATCCTCCTAAGAAAATCAATTATTTGTATGGTTATCGTACTGAAGCATCCATGAAAAATCAGCAAACCTGGGATGAAGCCAACCGATTTTCAGCTCGTTTAATGATAAAAATAGGATGGATATTAATCTTGGTGGGTTTGTTATTTAGCCTGATATTTAATACGGCCATTCTACAACCTAATATACAAAATGTGCTTCGCCCGGTACTATTATTAATTAGTTCTACGGCAGCAGCTGTTGTTTTAATTGCTGTTACTCAAAGGCATTTAGAGAAAACATTTCCAGAAAACAATAAATGAGATACGTTACCTTCGGCGATGAGCCGGCAATATCGCCGGATGATTTTTTTATGAAAGAGGCGCTCAAAGAGGCTCGTTTAGCTTTAGCTGAGGACGAAATACCTATAGGTGCTATAGTGGTATGCAACGGGCAAATCATCGGCCGGGGGCATAATTTAACCGAGCGCTTAAATGATGTATCTGCCCATGCCGAAATGCAGGCGCTTACAGCCGCGGCCAATTTTATGGGTGGCAAGTATTTAAAAGATTGTACCCTGTACGTAACACTAGAGCCCTGCGTAATGTGTGCGGGTGCCAGCTATTGGTTCCAGCTTAGTAAAATTGTTTTTGGCGCATATGATACCCAACGGGGTTTTGGCCGTATCAGCCAAAAGATAGTTCACCCAAAAACGGTAGTAACAGGAGGTATATTTGAAAATGAATGTGCCCAGTTGGTAAAGGATTTTTTCAAAAAGAAAAGATAACATAATTCATTCAACTATACCCCAATAAAAACTTGACATTAATATAGAACAATAAGTAGCTTCAAACCTTATATTTGTTTACTTTTTTAAACTTTAAAAACACAACAATCATGGCATTTACACTACCGGCGTTACCATACGCTACCGATGCATTAGAACCGCATATTGATAAGCTTACAATGGAAATTCACCATGGCAAGCACCACCAGGCTTATGTTACCAATTTAAACAAAGCGCTTGAAGGCAAACCAGAAGCTGACGCTAAAATTGAAGACATTATAAAAAGCATCTCTAAATACCCTGCTGCTGTACGTAATAATGGCGGTGGTCATTATAACCACAGCTTGTTTTGGACATTATTATCTCCAAACGGTGGCGGCGAACCAACTGGCCCTTTAGCAGATGCTATTAAAAGTACTTTTGGTTCATTTGCTGATTTTAAAACCAAAGTATCTGAAGCAGGTGCTACCCGTTTCGGATCTGGCTGGGCATGGTTAATTGTAACTGCTGATAAAAAATTAGCGATAACATCAACTCCTAACCAGGATAACCCTTTAATGGATATTGCCGAAGTAAAAGGTACTCCAATTTTAGGTATTGATGTTTGGGAGCACGCTTACTACCTAAAATATCAAAACCGTCGCCCTGATTATTTGGCGGCTATCTGGAACTCAATCAATTGGGCCAAAGTGTCTGAACTATACGCGAAAGCTGTATAGTTGATTTCGAATTTCGGATGTTCGATTTCGAATTTATTGAAAGACTTGCAAGTTAAACCTTGGCAAGTCTTTTTTTTGTATTGACAATTTAAAAAACCAATTTGCGAACAAGCTGGTTAGTATTAAAAATCATGGTTTACACTTTTTGCATGGTGTAAACACTTAATAAATTGATTATCATTTAATTAAGCTTAAAAATGATTGAAAATGTGTTAAGTTGTGTAAACCATAAATTGTAAGTAAAATGAAAGCCATTGTATTAGAAGCCAAGGATCAACCCCTCGCCTGGAAAGAGGTTGACAAACCAACAATAGCACCCGGAGAAGTTTTAGTGCAAATTAAAGCCGCCGCCCTTAATCGCCGCGATTATTGGATTACTATTGGCAAATACGCCGGTATTAAATATCCAACTATATTAGGGTCAGACGGGGCAGGAATAGTTGCCGAAGTTGGCAGCGATGCTGATAGTGAATGGTTAAACAAGGAGGTGATCATCAATCCATCTAACAACTGGGGTGAGCATGCGGAATTTCAGGGCAAAGATTTTACTATTTTGGGTTTGCCCCAAGATGGTACCTTTGCTGAATATGTTAAAATCAAAGCCGAATATTTGCATCCCAAACCTACCCATTTAACCTGGGAACAGGCTGCTGCTGTTCCGCTGGCTGGCTTAACGGCTTACCGTGCCTTGTTTACCAAAGCCAAACTACATAAAGGCGATAAAGTATTAATCATAGGCGCCGGAAGTGGTACCGGCACTTTTGCTTTACAGTGGGCTACTGCGATAGGTTGCCAGGTATTTGTAACCTCAGGTACGGGCCAAAAAATTGAACAGGCTAAAAAATTAGGTGCGGCGGCAGGTGTAAGCTATAAAGCGCAGGACTGGGTACAGCAGTTGCAGCAACTGGCCCACGGCTTTGATGTAATAGTAGATAGTGCTATTGGTCCTGATTTTGATAAAGTACTTGATCTGGCTAACCCCGGCGCGAGGATAGTTTCTTTTGGTGCTACGGCAGGTGATACCCCGGCTTTGCCATTCCGTAAAATTTTCTGGAAGCAACTGCAGATCTTGGGTACTACTATGGGTACTGATGAAGATTTTAAAGCTATGCTTGATTTGTTGAATGCTCATCAAATTATTCCTGTAGTGGACGAGGTTTTCCCGATGGCTGAGGTTAACGAGGCTATTAACAAAATGGGTAACTCATCGCAGTTTGGTAAAATTGTATTGCTAGCCTAGCTTATGTTGCAGCTAAAGGTTGAAGCTATAAAATGGGAAGCGCCGGACACCGCTACCTTTTACTTTGCCCAACCATCCGGCAAAAAACTTCACTATACTGCCGGACAATTTATCACACTGGTATTTACCCATCACCAGGAGGAGATACGCCGCTCGTATTCGCTAAGTTCATCACCTGATGAGGATTTGCTATCCATTACCGTTAAACGTATCACCAACGGCGAGATATCCCGTTTTATATTGACCAAAGTAAAGCCGGGCGATTTGATTAACGCGGTAGAGCCATCAGGCAGATTTACCATTTCAGACTTTGACCAACCAAAAGACATTTTTCTTTTTGCAGGGGGGAGCGGAATAACACCTATCTATTCTCAACTCAAATACGCACTTAATCGTACAGGTGAAAGTAAATTTACTTTGATTTATAGTAGCCAGGCTGCAGGTGCTGTTTTGTTTAAAGCCAAGCTGGATAAACTGACAACCCAACATCCCGACAGATTAAAAATTATATACCTGCTAAGCAGCGAGGGCAAGCGATTGACCAATATTATGGTTGAGCAACTGGTACACCAACATGCACAGTTCGACTTGCTAAAAGCTGAGTTTTATTTATGCGGGCCGTTTACTTATATGCGGATGATAAGGCTCACTTTGTTATATATGGGTGTAGAGCCAAGCCAAATTCGCAAGGAGAACTTTGTGATAGAAACGGTACACGTAAGTACAATACCCATTAACTATTCACCCCAAAAAATAAAGATCAAATTTAACGGCGAAACGCATGACCTAATAGTTGGCGAGAACCAATCAATACTTCAAGCCGCGCTACAAAATGACATTCCTTTACCTTACAGTTGCCGCGCCGGTATTTGCTCGGCGTGCTCTGCTAAGTGCAGCAGCGGTAGGGTGCAAATGGCGGTCAATGATGTATTAACCTACCTGGATATGACGCAGGGCTGGATACTCACCTGCACCGGCCACCCCATTACGGATGATGTGGTGATTGAATATTTGTAGTATTACTCCATCATTTCCCAAACCTGCTGCATATAAGCAGCCTCGTCCATGGCATCATGAAAATCTACCCATTCATCCAAAGTAAAGGTGAAGTTAATATGATCAATAGGAGTTTTGAGTACAACCCGTTCTTGTTTGTCGGGAAAGGGTAATGAGCGGTCATCAAAGTCAAGTTCCTCAGCAAACTTTTTAAAATCTTTAAACTGTTGCGGCGTGAAATTAAAGATCAGGTTATTGCACCAAATGTTTATGGTTTTACAATCCACACATTGGCTTATAATTACCGTGCCTTTTTGGCTTAATGTTTTTGCTTCGCACATATTACCCGTATATTTTGTGCCTGAGGCACCTGCAGCCAACGTATTTACGCTTGCTGCAGGTGACCAGGGCTTTAAGTAGCTAATTGTCTTTTTGTTGTTCTGTGATGAACTACCTCTTTTGCTTTTTGACCTTTAGATTTTTTACGCCTGCCTAGCCATATAATAAAACCTGTTATAGGTAAGCTGGCACAGACCAAGCTCGCCAAAAAAGCTATTATTTTACCGGGCAAACCCAATATTTGCCCAACATGCATATCATAATTCATGGCATTCATTTTTAAGCCCGCGCTTTTATTTTGGTGAGGGAGGAACCGCATTAACTTGGCATTATACTTATCAAAATCATAAATATCGCTTTTATAATAATGCATGGATTTATAATAGGCATAAGCTGTAATAGGATGACCCTGCACGTTATCATCGGTATGCAAAAAAAACATATGTGCCTGTGGTGAATTATGCTTTACATATTTAAAAGCTTTATCCATTGGGTTTATAATGGCTAAATGCTTTTTTGTAGAATCAGATTTTGGCTCCTCCAATTCATAGGCGTAACTTTTACCCAGGTTGGCGGCTTTATAAATGCCTTTATTCATCCATTCAAAAGCAATAGCTAAACCGGTTATTGATAATATGATGGCTATACTGCAGGCATAAAAACCCAATACGTTATGCAGGTCATAATTCACCCTGCGCCAGCGTGCACCCCATTTTATGGTAAAGCTTCGCTTACGGTCGGTTTTACGTTTGGGCCACCAAAGTATAATACCCGTTATCATGATAATAACAAAAAGGATAACTGATGTGCCGACTATAAGGCTGCCAATTTTTGGCGGCAGCAACAGGTACAGGTGAATATATTCAACTATGATAAAAAAGTTTTTGCTGATATCCTGGCTGAACAAAACCTTACCGTTATAAGGATTTATATAAAGGTAACGCGTACCAACTTTAGGAATGTTAAGACCAACTACTGCGGGCCTGTCTTCGCCATAATAGCCATAGTAAGTGGTTTTAGCCTCGGGGTATTTTTTTAAGGCGATTTGTGTTAATTGTGATGGTAGAATGTAGGGTTTATTTTGCGGCTCAACCTTGCGGAAATCAGCATATAATGCATCCTGTATCTCATCCTGGAAAGCAAAAAGGCATCCGGTAATACTTACTATTACCACCACCAGCCCGGATATAAATCCGAGCCAGCGATGAAAAAATAGCAGTGTTTTTTTAACAGGTGTCATATTTAAAACCTAAATGCAATGCTGGTAATAAATGCCCTTGGTGTTTGTGCCTCTAAAGTTGACCATCCTTTATAATATTGTTTATTGGTCAAATTATCCATTTTGAAGTTTAAGGTCCATGATTGCACTGAGTAAAATACCGAAGCATTTAATACGGTATAGGCAGGTAAGGTAAATGTCCCGGTGGTAGCCCTGTCTAATATGTTATTTGCACTGGCATAGTTTCCGCCAAATCCAAAACCTAAGCCTTTGGCTTTACCTTGTTCTATGCGGTAGCTTATCCAGGCGTTAAGCATGTCTTTTGGCCCTGCTTCCTCAGGCCTCCTGCCTAAGTAATCAGTAGCATCGCTACGCGTTACTTTACTATTGTTGTGGCTGTAACCTGCAACTATGTTTAAGCCGGCAATAGGGTTTGCTTTTAAATCAACCTCAAAACCACGACTGTAGTTTTCACCATCTTGTACGTATTGGTTAAGGCCCAATGAACGTACCTTATCAGATACCCTGATGTCATAATAGCTTAAAGTAGCGGCTAATTTGCTGTTAAACAAGTTCATTTTTATGCCTGCTTCCCATTGGTTGGCATGTTCGGGTTTAAATGTGATGGTTTGGCCTAATGACGTGCGTACTGGCGCAACATTAGTAAAACCGTTCATGTAGTTTGCGTAAACAGATAGCTGATCGGCAATAGGCTGGTACACTAAACCAAATTTTGGTGATAATGCAGTTTGCGAATATTTATCGGTGGCACCTGCAGTTAATCCGCCATTTTTAAAGTGGTCAACGCGTAAGCTCAACATGGCCGATAAAGTTGGTGTAAAATTGATCACATCAGAAGCATAAGCGCTATACACCTGTTGCTGTAAATTGCTGCTGCTTACAGGCTGATTAGTAAGTGTTGAATCAATTTGTTGTTTTGATAGGATACCTGTCTCTAAACCAGCCATATTTACCATGCCTACATTAGCATAACCGGTACCATTATCAATAGTATTGCGGCTAAAATAATCAACACCTAATAATATACGGTTGCGTAACCCACCAATTTTAACATCACCATTAAAGTTTTGTTGTATGTCTGTAGTTGAAGTGGTCGAATTTAGGTCGGTAATGTAACGGTTAAAAGTTGATGATACATTAGGGTAGCCCGGTAAAAATCGTGATATTTCATAAAGGTAAGAGTAATAGCCCCTTGATTTTGCTGTACTGCGAGATAATACAGTTTGAGAGGCCCATTGGTCATTAAAACGGTAACTCATTTGCCCTTGCAAGGTAGTTGTAGGGTTGCTTATAGTTAAGTTATTACTGGTAAATGATTTTTTAGGATCATAACCCAGTTCGGTTAAATTTTTAGCTCTTAAAGTTGTGCCCCTGTCAAAAAACAGCATGGCAGGGTTTGTGCCTTCTGATGCTAATATTTCGGCATTAAATAAAAAGGATAGTTTTTCATCAACCTTGTATGATAAGGTTGGCGCGAAGAATCTTGTTTTACGGAAACCCGCATCCTGGAAGCTATTTTGGTCATGATAAGCAGCATTGATACGTAACAATACTTTATTCTCTTTATCCAGCGGCGTATTCACATCAGCAGTAAACCTGTTTAATCCAAAACTGCCCGCAGTATAGGTTATTTCGGTTTTAAAACTATCAAAAGGTTTTTTTGTAACTACGTTGATTAAACCGCCGTATGATATCAGGCTGCTGCCAAACAAAGTGCCTGATGGTCCTTTTAAAACTTCAATGCGCTCAATGTTAGCAATATCTAAACCGCCGTTAGTTAAACCCGGTAAGCCATTAACCATGGTTGGTTGTACAGCGAAACCGCGTAATGAAAAATAGCCAGCACCATCGCCACCACGGCCGGTAGAGGTCCATAGTTTATCAACTCCGGGTGCATTTTTTAACGCGTCATTAAAGTTGGTTAATACTTGTTCTTTGATTAATTCGCTTGAAATTACGCTATAAGCTTGGGGATTTTCTAAATTAGTTAACGGCATACGTGCAACATAATTGCTTTTTTTAATATTAAACCGATTGATGCGGCTACCGCTGATATCAACTTGTTGTAGTGATGATGAGCTAACACTTAGTGTAATATCACTTATCGCCGTAGTTTGTCCCGCTGCAATGATAGCAGTAACTTGTTGATTTTGTATACCTACGTGTGATATTACTAACGTATAAGTGCCTTGAGGGGCTCTTAATTCAAACCGTCCGTCTTCGTTAGTTACTGTAGCAATTTTTGTTCCTTGCAGAGTTACTGTTACATTTTCGGCAGGTTGGTTGGTGGATGTTAATACGCGTCCTTTTACAGTACCCCGGTTTTGAGCAAACACTATTACTGCATTAATCAGGAGAAGCACTATTAGAAGGACTTTTAAAAAATTGTTTGGCTTACGGGTTTTCATATTTATTTAGACTAATTATAGATAACGCAAAAATACAATGCATTTTCATTAATCCAAATATTATTTAGAATTATTCTAATTTAATTAATAGTGATAGAAATCAGTGAAGATGGTTTAAGAAATGAAGGATATTTGCCTCTTCATTAGATGTTTACCCACCAATGACTGAATATATATGTGCCAAATGGTGTTTACCGTGCCAGGCATATAATGCTACATTTCTTTTTAAGGAAATATGAATACCTGTTTCGGGATGAATAAAAGTGCGTTCCCAATCGCTTTCATTAAAATTTTCAAATAAGGCTATTAAGCGTTGGTGTATCCCGTCCAGCATCAGTAGCGATGGTTCAATGGGTAATTTTGAATCTGCTTGTTCGGCCCATTTGCCCTGGTCGTAAGCCTTAATGGTTGGTACATCTTCAGTTAATGCCCATTTAAACCGGGTTAATGATTGCATATGGCTATCGGCTATATGATGTATCACTTGCCTTAATGTCCATCCACCGGGACGATAAGTGGTATTTAATTGATCTTCGGTTAAGGTGGCGGCTACTTTGCGTAAGTTAGCAGGCAGTTGCTTAATATCATTTATATAACCTGCAATATCATCAGTAGTGTATTCGGTAGGAGGGATAAACTTGCCAATAGGGTATTTTAATTGTTCTTCGGTCATAATATTAGTTGTTATCTATAAGCTTTAAGCTAATTTAGCGTTTTACAGGAATCAATTAACACGCATGGTTAAAAAGTTACTTTTCGCTGTTTTTACTATCTGCTCAATATCTAGTTATGCCCAAACCATTAAAACGGATGTGCTGGTTATTGGTGGTACCGCAAGCGGGGTAGCTGCGGCTATACAAAGCGCGCGAAGTAAGGTGAAAACAATGCTGATAATGCCAGATGCAGATATTGATATGGGATTTACACTCGCTATTCCTAATGATATGTTAAAGACCCTGCCCGATGTTAGTAATCATAAATATGCTATAGCAACTAATCGTTATTTAGCATCAGGTATTTGGGGCGAGTTTCGAGATAGAGTCAGAACATTTTATAAAACCGTTCCGGGTTATGATACTACTTATAACGCATCAATAAGTTTTGAAGCGTACACAGGCGCAGCCATATTGAAAGGTATTGCTGATACAGTTAAAAATCTTACCTTAAAACTTAACACATCATTTACAACTATAAAAAAAGATGGCACAGGCTGGGAAGTAAGGTTTATAACAAATGACAAAACTGATATTATAAAGGCAAAAGTAGTTGTTGATGCTACTTTTGATGGCTTGGTGGTAACAAAAGCAGGGGCCGCTATACCACCATACTTTGAACCGTATAAAGTTAGAGATGATGAGTTGTATAGAACATCAATAGCTGTGGGAGATTATGGTGTACCGCCACGAACAAATCCACATGCTGATTATACTATTACAAAATTTGGCGGATATGCGATACCCATAAAGCATTTAGTTGTAGATAATGCAGATAACTTATTAATTACTGAAAGCATTTTCCCTCCCAAGGCTTCCAGAGCAGATTATTTGCCTATGCAATTAACAGTAGGCCAAGGCGTAGGCTGTATAGCCGCTTATTGCGCATTTTTTAAAACTACAACTAAAAAGCTTTTACCCCGCATAATACAACAGGAACTACTTGATTTTAAAGGCTACTTGTTACCATTTATTGATGTAAAACCTGATAATAAGTACATACGTGCCGTGCAACAAATAGGCGCAACTGGTCTGTTAAAAGGTATCCGTAAAGGCAATGATCTACTTTTTATACCCGACACCACCGTTACCACTGCCGAAGTAAAACCTGTACTGAACGAAATTTACAGCCGCGCATTTATCTGGTTCGATAAAGAAAAACCCGGTGAAATATTTACCGTTGGTAATACGATATCATTAATAAGTGAATTTACGCTTACTGATCCTAAAACCTTGCAAACAACCTTGCAAAAAGACTGGCAGACAAAATATGGTTTTACAAATTTTGATGTAACTCGTCCTATTACCCGTTTAGAGTTTGCCGTGTTGATTAACCAATATTTAAACCCCTTTGCTCGTAAGATAGACCTTGAGGGAAATATGGTTAATTAAGCGTCAACGCTGTCCATAACCACTACTCTGGCTATTAGAGGCTTCACGTAATCAGCTAAAAATTTTTCATGTATAGGATGCACCTGGTAAGTATCCTGTGCTTCTTTGTTGTCAAATATGGTTAATAATGATGCGTGGTAAGTGTTATCAACCACATCTTTAGGCGTACCCGCAACTACACCTATATGTATATACTGAACGCCGCTTATATTGGCTAGTGTTTGTAACCCTTCAATCAATTTAGCCTGGTCTGCCTCATTTTTCAACCAAAAATAAACCTGGTGTACAAATACGTTGGTAAGTTTCATAGTGTAATAATTTAATATTGTAAGGTTACAACAAATTCTGAAAAACTGTTGTTTAAAAAAGCAAAAATTTTACCTACAATATTAGTTGATCTGAATTATTTTTATAAATTTGATTAATAGCCTTATATCCTACTGCAAACCTGTATCAAATAATTATGGTTCGTTATTACCTTATCGCAATTGTCTTTTTTTTATTTTCAGCTGTAAGTGTACAAGCACAGTCGGTTACAGGTAAAGTAGTTGATGCCATAACAGGCAATCCTATCCCCAACGCAAGTATTTATTTAAATGGTTCATCAAAAGGTACCACTTCAAATACACAGGGGCAGTTTATATTAAACACCACTGAAACCAATATACCCCTGGTAGTAAGTTGTGTAGGCTATCAATCAGAAACTATAAATAATTATGCTAACAGAACGCTAAATATTAAGCTCACTCCGCGTGCTCAGGTTTTGCGTGAAGTGGTTATTGGGGGTGTGCCCCGCGAAGAAAACATGAAAATGTTTTTAGCAGAATTCATTGGGGCAAAAATTAAAGATTGCGTAATTGATAACCTCGATGATATAAACCTTACGTATAGTAAGAAAAAACAAACTTTAGAGGCTTATGCCAGTCAACCATTAATTATTTACAACAAAAGATTGGGTTATAAGATCACTTATTTTTTATCGGCTTTTTCACATTCACCATTTGAAACTTTAATACAGGGTAACTATGTTTTTACTGAAGATACAACAGGATTGAAGCCGGGCGACGTAAAAAAAATATTGAAGGCACGTGATAGGGCTTATTTTGGTTCAAGGATGCACTTTATACGTTCATTATGGCTAAATGACTTAAAACAAAACAAATTTGACATTGTACGTAGCGACATTAATTATTTGAATAAGAGTGATTTTGATAGAGCTAACCAAATTTCGTATAATGATGTGGTTACAGTTAGAGCAGACGAAAAGTTCTTTTCCCCGTTACCTAATGTGAATATTAAATATGGTAATGCAACTTTTTCTTACGTTACCTTAAAAAAGGAGGCCAAGCAAGCGCTGATAGCCGCCAATGGTTTTCATGAAAATAATTTAATATGGGGCGGAAAAGTAGGCGAGCAACGTATAGGTGATCTGCTTCCCTTTGAGTTTGAACCATTAGAGCCGGTTTCAAAAACAAAAAAGCCTGACGATCTGTCCAAACAGGTTATTAAAGATCCGGTTTTTGTGAAATTGATAGTTAAACAGGATAGTTTTATAAAATCACATAAACCCGAGAAGGTTTACATACAAACAGACAAACCCAATTATATTACCGGCGATACGATAAGGCTAAAAGCATATGTACTTAATGCCGATTATTTAACACCCACTGACCAAAGTGGGTTATTGTATGTGGAACTGGATGACCAGGAGGGCAAAGCCGCCAAACGCTTGATGCTTCAGGTAACTAACGGGTTAGCTTGGGCTGATATAGCGCTGGACGAAAAAGATGTACCTACTGGCAGCTATACCTTAAGAGCATATACCAACTGGATGCGCAACTTTGGCGAGGATTATATTTTTAAGAAAGATATTTACATCTCACCTACAGCAGGTAATGCCACCCTGGTAAAAACGTACTTTAAGCAGGATGGTAATAAAGTAGAGGCAGCCTTACAATTTGCTACCCTTGATGGAAAAGTACAACTGTTAAGAGACATAGAATTGAAAGTGATGGAGGGCAAGAAAAACTTATCAAAAGACCAGTTAAATACCGGTTTTGATGGTACGCTGAAGGTAAATTTTGAGCTTCCCTTAACCGCCGTTAAAAACTCACCCGGTTACATAACAATACAAGCAAAGGATATAACCAAAGGCAATACCAATAACGCGATCCTAACTATTCCGCTAATATTAAACAGGCCCGAAAATACTGATGTACAATTTATGCCCGAGGGAGGTAACCTAATAGCAGGCATACCCGGTAAAGTAGGGTTTAAAGCTATAAGCGAAGATGGTTTGGGCGTGGAGGTAAAGGGCGAGATAATAGGCAACGATCAAAAGCCAATAGCTGCTTTTAAAACAAGCCATGCCGGCATGGGTAATGTAGAGTTTACCCCTAAGGCTGGTGAAAGCTATACAGCTAAAATTAACGGCATAAAAAAAATATACGCCTTACCGGCAGTTAAACCGGCAGGTTTAGCTTTAAAGGTAACCCAAACTTATGGGGATGATTCTGTAAAGATAACCATAACCGCTACGCCTGAGTTTAGCAAGGGCACTTATTATTTGGTTGGCCAGGCAAGAGATATAATTTGTTATGCCCAGGTTGTTGATTTTAATAAAAGCCTGTTGATAACCAAAGTGCTACCTAAACACATTTTTCCTACAGGTATAGCAAGATTTACCATATTTGATGCTAGCCGACAGCCACTAAATGAACGCCAGGTTTTTATTGATTTAAACGATCGGTTAAATATCAATATTGCTGCCCATAAAACAAGTTATGGCATACGGGATAGTGTAGCATTGGCAATAGAAGTAAAGGACAAAGAAGGTAATCCTGTTCAAGGAATGTTCTCGTTGGCCGTAACTGATGATAGCCAGGTAAAAACTGACAGTTTGGGCGATAACATTCAAAATAATCTGCTGCTTACGTCAAATCTGAGGGGTAATATTGAACAACCCGATTATTACTTTATTAATTCAACTAAACAAAAGCAAGATGAGCTGGATAATTTGATGCTTACCCAAGGGTGGATAGGTTATGATTGGGCAGCTGTGTTTAAACCCAAGCCATTAGCTTATCAACCTGAAAAAGAGTTCGTAGTGCAGGGGAAAGCAACCAACGCATTTGGTAAACCGGTGGAAAAATCTAAAGTTTCGATGCTATTGAATAAATCGCTTGCGGCACGCGATACTTTAACAGATAGCTTGGGGCGTTTTACATTTGCAGGGTTATTTCCACTCGACTCGGCTGTTATCAATTTACAGGCACTCAATAAACGTGGCAAAGAGTTTAATATTGGGTTGTATGTAGAAGAATTTAAGGCTCCCGAGTTTAAAAAAGCATCATTGCAGGTACCATGGTATTTTAATACTGACAGTACTTTACTTAAAAATTCGCGAACTAAATTCAACCAGGGAAAAGCATTGGCCGAATACAGGGGCGAGGGGAATATGCTGCGTGAAGTACAGATCATTGATAAACGAATAGTAAAAGACTCAAAAAATTTGAATGGGGCGGGTGAGGCTGATGAAATTTTAGATGAAGACTTTATGCATAAAATAAAGCACAGAACATTAGCCGAATTACTGCAGGATAAATATAAAACATTATTTTATAGAGAGTTTCATCCGCGTGGTTCCACTTATCGCTTAAAAAACCATGTTATCAATTTAATTATAGACGGTGTGTTTATTTCCAGATTTGGCTTGCCTGTTGAGGATTATATGAATTATTTGGATGCCGAAGATATTAAAGGCATTGAAATGATGAATAGCGTTAAATATGCAGTGGCCTACAATCCTAATTATCCCCATATGGTGGCCACAGTTCCCGATAGATATTTACCTATTTATTTGGAAGTCACTACTTACTCGGGCAATGGTGCCTTTTATAAAAAAACACCTGGGATTTATTTATACAGGCCAATACCATTTAGTTCACCTACTCAATTTTACAGCCCCAAATATACGGTAGCTAATAAAGCAATAGCTATGGGTACTGATATGCGATCAACCTTGCATTGGGAGCCCAATATTATGACAGATGAAGACGGTAAAGCCATCGTGACATTTTTTACAGCAGATAAACCGGCAAATTATACCATCTTAATAGAAGGGATTAACGGCGAGGGAACGGTAGGTTACAGCCGTCAAAAAATAAAGGCCACGGTATCCAAATGAAAAAGCTATTACTGAAAAGTTGTTTTTTCACCGCATTGTTGCTTTTAACGGTTTTTGTACGGGCACAGTCAGTTAAAGGTAAGGTAGTGGATGCAGCAACGGGTAACCCTATCCCTAATGCAAATATTAATTTAAAAGGATCATCAAAGGGTACTACAACTAATTTGCGTGAAGTGGTTATTGGCGGAAGCATGACCCGGGAAAGGCAGATGAAAATATTTTTAGCTCAGTTCATTGGTTCACACACCAAAGATTGTGTAATAACTAACCCGGACGACATCAACTTTACGTATCATAAAAAAACACAAACTTTAACGGCTGATGTAAATCAACCGTTAATAATTCATAATAAGAAACTGGGCTACAAGATCACTTATTATTTGTCAGCTTTTTCATATTCGCCCCAGCCAACATTGTATCCCTGGGAAACATCTTATCATATGCAAACATCGTATAAGGGTAATTATGTTTTTGAGGAGGATACGTTATTCCTAAAGCCCGGCGAAATGAAAAAAATACGCAAAGCTCGCGATAAGGCTTATTATGGATCGAGGATGCATTTTATACGTTCAGTATTGGTTAATGATTTGAAAATAAACAAATTTTCGTATGGCTATAATAACCTGAATTTTGAATACGACAACGGGATCAAATTAAATTTTATTTTTAATAATATAAGAGCAAATAAGGAACAATTATTAAACAACACGATCATCCACAATGATAAAGGGTATTTTTCCGGCAGACCTAGCGGAGGTATTACACATAACGGCTTTGAATATTCTGAAGTTACCTTTCAAAGCGGGGAAATAACGTTTAAAAGGCCAGCTGATGCAATACCGTTAGCTCCCAATAGTTATAATGAAAGTAACTTGATATGGAGTGGTAAAATGGGCGAACAGCGGGTGGGGGATTTGCTGCCGTATGATTTTGAACCTTCGGAATCACTTTAAAACAGATAAGTAAATGATCAATTTAAGCAGTTCATTTTACTGATTATTGTAACCTTATTTCATCAAAATCGTATGTTATAACACAATTTGTTTAGTCGATGTCAAATCTTGGTTATAATCGTGCATAAACCATAAATAAATTGCAAATTTGTAATCAGTCTAAATACTTATTTGCTCGGGGTGTAGATATGAGTGAAAAAACAATCTTAGTGTGGTTTAGGAATGATTTGCGTATCCATGATAACGAGATACTGTTAGAAGCAACGCGCAAAGCTGATAAAGTACTGCCTGTATATTGTTTTGATCCATATTATTTCCAGTCAATACCATCCGGTGAGCCAAAAACAGGCAATTTTAGGGCAAAGTTTTTAATTGAATCAGTTGCCGATCTGCGTAAAAACTTAAGGCTATTTGGTGCCGAGTTAATTGTCCGTACAGGTAATCCTGCTGAAATTATACCCCAACTGGCTGAAGAGTACCAGGTAAGTGAGGTTTATCACCACCGTGAAGTAGCTTATGAAGAAACCGCTATATCGGAGCAGGTGGAAACTTCGCTTTGGAAAATCAAGCTTAACTTGAAGCATTTTATAGGACACACTTTATATCATAAGGAAGATTTGCCTTTCCCGATAAAAGATATACCCGATAGTTTTTCGACCTTTAAAAAGAAAGTAGAACGTGATAGCAACGTGCGGCCGTGTATTACTACACCAACAACTGTAATTACTCCTGAAATACTTGATGCCGGCGAACTGCCAACTTTAAAAGATCTGGGTTTAGATGAACCTTTATATGACGCAAGGGCTACTAATAAATTTATAGGTGGTGAAACTGAAGCATTAAAAAGATTGCAGCAATATTTTTTAAATAATAGCCAGGCCGGTATATCCAAAGTAAAAGCAGGCTCTGTTTATACGGATTGTTCATCTAAGCTTTCGCCATGGCTAAGTGTGGGTTGCATTTCGCCCCGCCAGGTTTATTGGGAAGTAATAAAGCATGAACAGGAGAATAATATCCATAACAGTGGTATACTGATACTAGAATTGTTATGGCGGGATTATTTTAGGTTCATGTTTAAAAAGCATGGTCAAAAATATTATAAAGCCGAAGTATTAAACGAGGCAGACAACATTACTGATCCTATTAAAGATGCTGCTTTTGGTAAATGGAAAACCGGCAATACCGGCGTTCCGTTTATTGATGCCAGCATGCATGAATTAAATGCAACGGGCTATATCACTAATTATAGCCGCCAAATGGTAGCCATATATTTAATACGCGACCTGGAAGTGAATTGGGCCAAGGGCGCAGGCTATTTTGAACAAAAGTTGATTGACTACTCACCCGCCAGCAATTGGGGTAACTGGGCATTCATTGCAGGGGTGGGCCATGACCCAAAAGATAATAAGTATTTTAATACTAATAAGCCCAGCGCCGAGCTGGAAACGACAACTGATTTTGTAACTACCTGGTTACCTGCCTTAAAAGGTGCGTCTGGCGAGTTGGCACATTTATAAAACCAAACCTTCGTATCCTGTGCCTGCGGGTTTAATTACTTTCATTATGATATCTGCAATATTTAATGGGTAGATATATGTGATTTATGCATTATACATCTATAATCAATAATATAAAACATAGGTATTAAGAGTTTTTTGGGAATAAACAAAAATTATTAACCAAAAACCTCATTTTTATGACGTGTTATTAAGATTTTTACAAATTAAATTTAATGTTTATACACGGTTATGCTTACTTTTGTACCGTTTTAACGACTGGTTTCTACACACATGGATCGTCTCAATTATATAAATAGCGCAAACGCCGCCTTTATTGACTCTTTATACGAAGAATACAAACAAAATCCCGAATCGGTAGATTTTGGCTGGCAGAAATTTTTTGAAGGTTTTGACTTTGGTCGTGGCTCTGAGGCCGCAGCTGTAAGTGCTGAAACTCCTGATCACTTTTTAAAAGAGATCAAGGTGTTAAACCTGATCGATGGTTACCGTAATCGCGGCCATTTATTTACAGATACTAACCCTGTACGCGAGCGCCGTAAATATTTCCCAGGCAAAGAACTGGATACTTTTGGTTTATCTGATGCTGACCTGGACACCGTATTTAATGCTGGTGTTGAAATTGGTTTAGGTCCAGCCAAACTACGTGATATTGTGCAAATGGTTGAGGATACTTATTGCGGTACCATCGGTGCCGAGTATAAGTATATACGCAACCCTATAAAAGTAAAATGGTTCCAGGACCGTATGGAAAGCATACGCAACAAACCTAAATTCTCGGTAGATGAGAAAAAGCTGATGTTGAACAAGCTGAACCAGGCGGTTGTGTTCGAGAACTTTTTAGGCACCAAATTTTTGGGTCAAAAGCGTTTCTCGTTAGAAGGTGCGGAAGCATTAATACCTGCGTTAGATTCGGTTATACAAAAAGGTGCCGAACTGGGTATACAGGAATTTATTATTGGTATGGCACATCGTGGCCGTTTAAATGTACTGGCCAATATCATGGAGAAAACCTACAAAGAGATTTTTGCAGAATTTGAAGGTAAAAACTATGATATGGATTCGCATTTTGGTGGCGACGTTAAATACCACTTAGGTTACTCAACCGATGTGGATACCAAAAGTGGCAACAAAGTACACTTGAGCCTTTGCCCTAACCCATCTCACCTGGAAACAGTTGACCCGGTGGTTGAGGGATTAACCCGTTCAAAAATTGATTTTAAATACGATGGCGACCATTCAAAAATAGCGCCTATATTAATACATGGTGATGCTTCTATAGCCGGCCAGGGTATAGTATACGAAGTTTTACAGATGGAAAAACTGGACGGTTACCGTACAGGAGGTACCATTCACCTGGTAATTAATAACCAGATAGGCTTCACCACCAATTACAAAGATGCCCGTTCAAGTACATATTGCACTGATATTGCAAAAACTGTTTTATCACCTGTTTTCCATGTTAATGGTGATGATGTAGAAGCGTTGGCTTATGTGATCAACCTGGCAATGGAATATCGCCAGCTTTTTCATGACGATGTATTTATAGATATATTATGTTATCGCCGTTATGGCCATAACGAGGCGGATGAACCTAAGTTTACTCAGCCTGTGTTATATAAAGCCATTGACGCCCACCCTAACCCGCGCGAGATCTACCTAAAAAAATTATTAGGTGAGGGCAGCATTAAAGAGGATGAAGCAAAATCAATGGAAAAAAGTTTCCGCGACCTGTTACAGGGCCAGTTAGACGAAGCTAAAGCCGAGGAAAGATTTAAAGATAGTATACCAATGTTTGCCGGTGCCTGGAATGGTTTACACCTGGCATCTGAAAAAGAATTTGACGCGCCATCTAAAACAGCTGTTGCAGAAAAAGACCTTTTAGCTATTGGTAAAAACTTAACTCAATTGCCTAAGGATAAAGCATTCTTCAAAAAAATTGAAAAATTATTTGAGGACCGTGCCAAAATGGTAAACGATACACATAGCTTTGATTGGGCTATGGGCGAATTATTGGCCTATGGTACGTTATTAAAAGAAGGACATCGTGTACGTTTAAGTGGCGAAGATGTAAAACGCGGAACTTTTTCGCATCGCCACGCGGTAGTAACTTTAAATGATTCTGAAGAAGAGTATACACCGCTTGATACTATTGAAACTGAGGCTAAATTCCACATATATAATTCATTATTGTCTGAATATGGTGTATTAGGGTTTGAGTATGGTTATGCTTTAGCAAACCCCCATGCTTTAACTATTTGGGAAGCACAGTTTGGTGATTTCTTTAACGGAGCACAAATTATAGTTGACCAATATATAGCCAGTGCCGAAACTAAATGGCAGCGTGGTAATGGCTTGGTAATGTTATTGCCGCACGGTTATGAGGGCCAGGGCCCTGAGCACTCATCAGCACGTATTGAGCGTTTTATGGAACTTTGTGCTGATAATAACATCCAGGTAGCTAATTGTACTACACCTGCTAATTTCTTCCATGTATTGCGTCGCCAGTTAAAGCGCGAGTTCCGCAAGCCATTAGTAATATTTACACCAAAAAGCTTATTGCGTAACCCTAAATGTGTATCGCCATTGGCTGATTTTACTAAAGGGGCCTTCCAGGAACTGATTGATGATAACAGCGCGGATGCTAAAAAAGTAACCCGTGTATTATTATGTTCAGGTAAGATATATTATGATTTGTTAGAAAAACAACAGGCTGATAAACGTACTGATGTAGCTGTTGTACGCTTAGAACAATTGTATCCATTACCAATAGATCAGATAGCTAAGATCAAAGCTAAATATTCTAAAGCTACAGAGTTTATATGGGTACAGGAAGAACCTGAAAATATGGGTGCATGGCCTTATTTATGCCGCAAGTTCCGTACAGACGAGGTTTTAAAACTGGATGTAATTTCACGTACCGAAAGTGCAAGTACAGCTACAGGTTATTCAAAACAACATACTGCGCAGCAATTGCACATTATTGGTAAAGCATTTCAAACTACTGCCGGCGATGCAGTAAAAGAAGTAGTGAAAAGCACAACTAAAAAAATGGCCAGTGCCGGAGCGGATTGATAATATTGTACGATAGACGTATTACGTTGTACGTTTATCATAAATAAAATATACGCATTACTTATAACGTAATACGTACAACCTATAAAACTTACAAACAAAAAAGAAATGAGTTTAGAGATCAAAGTTCCGCCGGTAGGCGAATCAATTACCGAAGTAACCTTATCAAGCTGGATCAAAAAAGATGGCGATACAGTAGCAATGGATGAGGCTATTGCCGAGTTGGAATCAGATAAAGCAACGTTTGAACTTACTGCCGAAAAGGCAGGGGTATTAAGAACTATAGCTAAAGAAGGTGATGTGTTAGCCATTGGCGCTGTAGTTTGCAGCATTGAAGAAGGAGGCGCCGCACCTGCTGCTGCCCCTAAAGCTGAAGCTGCTGTTGCCGCGAAAACCCAGGCTGCCCCTGCTGCCAGTGCACCTGTAGATAAAGGTGCTACTTATGCTTCAGGTACTCCATCTCCTGCCGCAGCAAAAATATTGGCCGAAAAAGGTATTGATGCCACTTCAGTTAATGGTAACGGTGTTGGCGGACGTATAACTAAAGAGGATGCTCAAAAAGCATCTGAAAGCCCACAAGGAGTTAAAGCACCGGTAAAATCGCAAGAAGCAGCACCCGTTGCTGCATCAGCACCGGCAGGCGAAAGAAGCGAGAAACGCGAAAAAATGTCGTCGTTACGCAAAACTATTGCTAAGCGTTTAGTTACTGTGAAAAACGAAACTGCCATGCTAACTACTTTTAATGAAGTAGATATGTCGCCGATTATGGAGATGCGTGGTAAATACAAAGATAAATTTAAAGAGAAACATGGCGTGGGCTTAGGCTTCATGTCTTTCTTTACCAAAGCGGTTACCGAGGCATTAAAAGAATGGCCATCAGTAGGTGCACGCATTGAGGGCGAAGAGGTAGTATACAGTAATTTTGCTGATGTATCAATTGCGGTATCGGCTCCTAAAGGTTTGGTAGTTCCGGTTATTCGTAACGCGGACAGCATGAGCCTTGCCGAAATTGAAAAAGCTATTGTAGGTTTAGCAACTAAGGCCCGCGATAACAAATTGACCATTGACGAGATGACCGGCGGAACATTTACTATCACTAACGGTGGTGTATTTGGTTCAATGTTGTCAACACCTATCATCAATGCGCCGCAATCGGCTATATTAGGTATGCACAATATAATTGAGCGCCCGGTAGCTGTGAACGGACAAGTTGTTATACGCCCGATGATGTACTTGGCTCTGTCATACGATCACCGCATCGTTGATGGCCGCGAGTCGGTTAGCTTCCTGGTAAGGGTTAAACAATTACTAGAAGACCCTGCAAGGTTATTGTTAGGCGTTTAATCGCTGATAAGTAGTATAAAAGAAAAGCCTCGATAATTCGAGGCTTTTCTTTTATACAGGAGATATTAAATCGAACTTAACAAAGCCCTTCTCTGCGCCATTATATAACCAAAATGTAAGCCCTCATGAAACGGCAAAAACTTAAAAGCATCGTCAATATTGTTTAGGTCGACACCGTAGCGGGTGGTCCAGGCAACATAACCAGAAAACAGGTTGTTATTATAATCTATAACAAATTGATCAAGCGTAGAGGTAAATAAACTTTTTACTTCCTCTAGTTCTTCTTTAGTTATAAAACGTTCTGGCTTGCTGCCGGGCCCATAAGAATTAAAAAAATCTTCACTTATAATCGTATCAATACCGGCACGGCGATAGCATACACCTTGTTGTGCGGCTACCAGGTGGCCCATGTTCCAGATGATGTTATTATTAAAACCTGGAGGTACTGTGTTGAGCTGTTCAATACTTAAATCTTTAATTAACTCGAATAATGCAAGTCTTGGCTTTTTAATAATTTCTATGGATTTGGTCATGGTGATAAAATATCGGCTAATGTAATAAACTGCCGATAGATGTACATCGGGTTAATTATTATTTACCTTTGCGTTACAAAAGTCTACCTGTTAATGCCGGCATCAACCTTACAAAAACCTGTACAATCAAATAAACCTATATGGTTATTTTTATTATGCTGGACAATATTTAACGCTATACAATCCTATATTTTAGAAGTACATGCTGATGAAGCGTACTATTGGATGTATTCCAAATTTATGGATTGGGGCTACTTTGACCATCCACCCATGGTGGCGCTGTTCATCTGGCTGGGCGACCATATCATGCACAATGAATTGGGCCTGCGATTGGTTACCGTATTAAGTAACAGCACAGCTATATATTTATTATGGCTCATCCTTAAAAAATATACGGTTGATGCCCGGCTGTTTATACTGGTGGTATCAGGTATGCTCATTATCCATATGTATGGTTTTACCACTACACCTGATGCGCCACTTTTCTTTTTCACCGTAGTTTTTTATTACTTCTACCAAAAATATGTAGACAATGATAACTGGCTATTAGCTACCCTCCTAGGTATTGTAGTTGCCTGTTTATTATACAGTAAATACCACGCTATATTGGTAATTGGGCTTACGCTGGCATCCAACATTAAGCTCTTAAAATGCGGCACTTTTTGGGGGATGGTTGTAATTGCATTGGCGTTGTTTATACCGCATATTTTATGGCAGATGCAGCATGGGTTCCCGTCTTTTAATTACCATTTACATGATCGTTCGGCCACCGTGTACAATCCGGACAATACCTATACCTACATACCCGGGCAGCTATTAATGGCCGGTCCTTTTATAGGTTGGTTTTTATACTATAGCGCGTTTAAAGTAAAGGTTAAAGATGCTTTTATACGTTGCCTGCTGGTAAATTGCATAGGGGCCTTTTGCTTTTTCTTCCTGTCAACATTCAGGGGCGAGGCGCAACCTCATTGGACACTAATAGCTTTTGCACCATTAGCTATGCTGGCCTTAATAAGGTTCAACCAAATAAACTCCGTTCCGCGTTGGTTTTATAGCGCGGGTATTATCAATGTAGCTTTAATTATACTTATAAGAGTAAGCATGATGTTTGGTTTTGCATTTATAAGCAGGGTAGGGCAATTAAAAAGCTATTATGGTTTTAAAGATTGGGCGCACGAAGTAAAAAGCAAAGCAGGCGATGATTTTGTCATTATGAGCGACGGTTTCCAGGACCCGTCGAAATATAATTATTACACCAATTCTGTAAGGGCCTATTCTTATGATTCGCGTAACTACCGCCATACGCAATACGATATATGGCCGATTGAGGAGCAGTTTCAAAGCAAGCGGGTTTATTATTTGCAGGATAGTCATCAACCAACAACAGTAGATACTATTATCAATAAAATAACCAAAAATGAATGGTATGCCGAGTGGGTAGATGATACCCGTACCTACCAAAATATAATTATCGAAACGGATATACATTCCTTAAAACTAAAACCAGGGCAAAAGGAAACATTGATATTAACCCTTACTAATCCTTATCCTTACGTAGTGAATTTTAGTAATCATGAGGTTAAGCACCCGGTAGCATTAGAAGCTTGTTTTTTTAAAGATGACGTTAATACGTACGTTTTAAGTGCCGATAATTCATTTTATAACTTAATTTTGAAACCGGGCGAAAGCAGAAAGTTTAACTTTCTTATAACCGCGCCGGCTATTGCAAAGGGTAATTATGACCTGTTGTTCTCTATCCGCACCACACCATTTACCGGGGGGAAGAATAGCCGGAGGATACGTTTTGTACTTGAATAAATTAATTATGCTTAAAAAAATATACTTATTTATAGCCGTTTCTATTTTTACTGCTACCGTTGCTATGGCTCAGCAAAGTTTGGATGTAAACTTTAGTGGTTTAGGTTTTTTAGATAACCGGGAATACAAAGCTTTCATCCCACGCTCACGTACCTACTCGGGTACACGTACAGCATTGGATTTTGGGTTGAAACTGGATAGCTTTAACCATTTTGTGGTAGGGGTAAATGCTCTGCATGAGTTTGGTGCCAAGCCATTTTTTGGTCAGGTGGACCCTATAGCTTATTATAAATATGAAAGTAAGAACTGGCTGTTTAATGCCGGTATGTTCCCGCGCGAGGGTACATTGAGTAATTACCCCCGTGCCTTATTAAATGATACTTTACGCTATTATCGCCCTAACGTACAAGGTTTGCTGGCGCGATATCAAAATGAACACTTTACCGAAACGGGCTGGATAGATTGGGTAAGCCGACAAACTGCTACCGAGCGTGAACAGTTTTTATTTGGGTTTGCGGGTAAGTATAAACCCGCGGTAAAAGGACCTTTTTATATCTCGCATTACTTTTTGCTGATGCATGATGCCGGGGCAGAGGTACTTTTGCCAACCGATCATATTAACGATAATGGTGGTGGGCAGATACGTTTGGGGTTGGATTTGAGCCATAAAACAGTTTTTGATTCACTATCAGTTGAGGCAGGTGGTATGATGTCATTTGAGCGGGAGCGGGGTGTAGATGGTTTAAAAACTCCAAAGGGTTTTGTAGCCAGTATTTATATGAGTTATAAAAGATTTGCTTTATTTAACGAGTTCTACAGAGGGCAGGGCAGTAATATAATTTACGGCGATTCCTACTATTCAAAATCAACATATAATAGGTTAGATATTATATATACCCCGTTTTTATTTAAACATGTAAAAGGGCAGTTTATTGCCAGTTTTCACTTTAGTCCGGGCAATATGAATGATAACCAACAAGCCTTCCGTATCAGCTATGACTTGGGAAGGAAGGTGTTGAAAAGATTTAAGGATGATAGGTAATTACTTCGCCAAATAATAATTAAACGTATCCACCTCTACATTACGCTCGCTTATCCCTGCAATATCAACCGGTTTAAACTTTGTAGTAGGTTTAATAAATTTATAACTGCCTCCTTTAGCACGAAGACGAACAGGCATATTAAAACCTTCCACGTTAGCTACCCACCTGCTATTAAGCTTACCATTAATGGTAGTAAATTCCAGCTTAGGCAGATCTTTATAATTTAAATACTGCTCAAAAACAGGTGCTAAGTTAATCCCCGCTTTTTCAGAAATGTAATTGATAACCTGCCCGGAAGTAACGGTTTGATGATAAAAGGTTTTATTCAATCCACGTAATATGGCCAGCCATTTTTTATCATCATTGATAATAGTGCGTACCATATTTAAAATAACAGCACCTTTGTAGTACACATCATCCGAGCCTTCTTTATTTACATTGTAAGGTCCAATAATAGGTTTGTCGTTTTTAATTTTGGCACGTAAGCCATAAATATAATCTTGCCCGGCTTGTTTACCATAATAGCTCTCAATAAATAAGGACTCTGAATAATCGGTAAAGCTTTCATGTATCCAGGTATCGGCAAGGTCTGTTGAGGTAATGTTATTGCCAAACCATTCATGACCGCTTTCATGCACTATAATGTAATCCCACTTTAAACCCCAGCCTGTTTTTGACAGATCAGTACCTAAATAGCCATTTGCATACCCATTACCGTAAGCAATACCACTTTGGTGCTCCATTCCTAAATACGGGGTTTCAATAAGCTTGTAACCATCTTTATAAAAAGGGTAAGGGCCAAACCAATGTTCAAACGATTTTAACATGGGCTTTACGTTTTCGCCAAATTGCTTCTTAGCTTTCGCCAGGTTTTCTGGCAACACCCAATAGTCAAGCGTTAGTTTGCCGTTTTCGCCGTTATATACATCATTAAAATGTACATAGTCGCCTATATTAAGGGCTACATTATAATTATTTATGGGGCTACCCACAAACCAGTCAAAACGAGTGTAGCCATTATTTAATTCGGTTACTTTACGCAAGCGGCCATTTGATACCTCTTTTAAGCCGGTGGGAACACTAATGCTGATGAGCATGCTATCTACTTCATCATATTGATGATCTTTGGTTGGCCACCATGAACTGGCTCCCAGCTTCTGGCATGCTGTAGCTATGAAAGGTTTACCTGAAAGAGATTGCTTATATATAATAGCACCTTCTTCATCCCATGGCGCATTTTTAGCTATTACAGGGCTGCCGGAATAGTAAACCGTAAATTCGTTTTTACTGCCCTTTGCAATGGTTGTAGGGAAGGTAATGAACACCGCATTAAACTCTCGCTGGTAAGGCAGTTCCTGCCCTTTATATAGTACCTTTTCAATTTTTAAGTTGTCAAAAAGATCAAATTGTAGTTTGTTAAAATCCTGCGTAGCAGTAAATTTAAACTGGTTGCTGCCACTGATGATTTTGTTATCAATATCAAACTGCACATCCAAATGATAGTAATTAATATCATAGCAAGTGCGCAAAGATGTTAATGCACCGCGTAAAGTATCGGCCCGGGTAAATATATTTTTTGGTTGCACTAACTGCGCGCTGCAATTCATCGCCAAAAAAATTAAAATTCCCGCCAGTAGGGTAGATATTTTTATTTTATGCATCTAGATACAAATGTACAGCAATGCGGCCATAACGCAACGTTGTGATTTTTAAAACCATAAAAAAGTGACAGTTATACACTTCTTTAGGCTATTGAAATGTTTAACTTTACGCACCAAAACAACACACTACTATTATGCAATATGATGTTATCGTAATCGGTTCGGGCCCTGGTGGCTATGTAGCTGCTATACGTTGTGCCCAACTGGGTTTAAAAACTGCCTGTATCGAAAAATATGCTACTTACGGAGGCACTTGCCTTAACGTAGGCTGTATCCCATCAAAAGCCCTGCTTGACTCGTCTGAACATTACTACAACGCTGGCCATACTTTTAAGACTCATGGTATTGAATTGAGCAACCTTAAAGTTGATTTCGGCCAAATGATCAAACGTAAGGAAGACGTTGTTCAAAAAAATACAGCGGGTATCCAGTTTTTGTTTAAAAAGAATAAAATTGACGGCTACCAGGGTATGGGGTCGTTTAAAGATAAAAACACCATTATTATAACTGCAGCCGATGGCAAAACCCAAGAGATCACAGGTAAAAATGTGATCATTGCTACAGGTTCAAAACCATCAAGCCTGCCATTTATTAAAATAGATAAAAAAAGAATTATTACTTCAACCGAGGCTTTAACCTTAACCGAAGTGCCTAAGCATTTAATACTGATAGGCGGTGGTGTTATTGGTTTGGAGTTAGGCTCTGTATACGCTCGTTTAGGTGCCAAGGTATCTGTTATTGAGTATATGGATGGTATAATCCCAACTATGGATAAAAGCTTAGGTAAAGAGCTGCAAAAGGTTTTGCAAAAACAAGGCATGGAGTTTTACCTGGGCCATAAAGTTACTGGTGCTACCGTAAAAGGTAAAGAAGTTACCGTAACTTTTGATAATCCTAAAGGCGAAAAACAAGAGCTAAAAGGCGATTATTGCCTGGTTGCTGTAGGCCGTGTAGCCTATACCGATAGCTTAGGATTAGATAAAATAGGCATTACTGTTGAGGAACGTGGACGTAAGATCACGGTTGACGAGCACATGGAAACCAGTGTTAAAGGTGTTTATGCCATTGGCGATGTAATACGCGGCGCCATGTTGGCACATAAAGCCGAGGATGAGGGAACTTACGTTGCTGAAACTATTGTTGGTCAAAAACCACACATTAATTATAACCTGATACCGGGTGTAGTTTATACCTGGCCAGAAGTTGCCGCTGTTGGGCAAACCGAAGAGCAATTAAAAGAAGCAGGTGTAAAATATAAAACAGGTTCGTTTCCATTCCGCGCAAGCGGCAGGGCAGTAGCCAGTATGGACCTTGATGGTTTTGTTAAGGTATTGGCCGATGCTGCTACCGACGAAATACTAGGTGTACATATTATAGGCCCGCGTGCCGCTGATATGATTGCCGAAGCTGTTGTAGCTATGGAGTACCGCGCCAGTGCCGAGGATATTTCGCGCATGAGCCACGCGCACCCAACTTATACTGAAGCAATGCGCGAAGCTTGTTTAGCCGCAACAGAAAACAGGCCAATACATATTTAATAATATATATTAAATAAAGAAGCCTCCGCAATTTGCGGAGGCTTCTTTTATATGCTTATTTTACACGCTCTACATATTCACCGGTGCGGGTATCTACTTTTACCCTATCACCCTGATTTACAAAAAGCGGCACTTTTAACTCTATGCCATTTTCGGTTGTGGCGGTTTTTAGCGCTCCCGACGAGGTATCACCTTTAACAGCCGGTTCCGCATAAGTAATTTCAAGTTCTACAAAATTTGGTGCCTGCGCCATAATAGGTTCTTCGCTTTCAAAAGAAACAATAACGTCCATGTTCTCTTTCAAAAACTTTACAGATGGGCCAAATAACGCTTTAGGGATACTAAATTGCTCATAAGTAGTGTTATTCATTACTACCAGGTTTTCACCTTCTTCATATAAATATTGATAATCGTTGGTTTCCACACGGCAAATTTCTACCTGTTCGTCTGTACCCAAACGCGCTTCAACAATTTTCCCGGTTTTTATATTGCGGAATTTATCTAAATAGAAAGCGCCGCCCTTACCCGGTGTGCGGTGCAATACCTCGGTAACCGTTACCAGTTCGCCATTGAAACGTAATATATTACCTACTTTAATTTCAGATGCTTTTGCCATAATATGCGTTTATAAATTGTGCCCAAAGATATATTAAGTTGGTAAACCTTTATATTAAAATCTAAAATAGTGAGTATTGATTGTTAACATAATGATAACATTGATTTTTGTAGCATTGTATATTACTATGGCGTAATGGTATAAAATTAACGCTATGAAAACTTTACAAAAATTATTACTAATGGTACCTGTTATTATGGTACTGGCATCATGCAAACAAACAAATGTTGTTCCTGACGAGAATTTAACAACCTGTCCGACTAATGGGACTTGTAGTGCACTATTTACAGAGGAAGCTGACATAAATACCCAATACATGTCGCTCATGACAGGAATATATCGTGTGTTTTGGTACAATTATCAAGTTGGCGGTTTATCTAGTAAATTATATGTTAAAGCTCCTATGGAAGGGACTTCGTTTACATTAGGTAAAGCAGATATTTTAGCCGGCCAGGTGATATTTGCTCAAAGCTGTCCATCATGCAATTTAATTCCGCTAAAGGCTGTGGATGGTTATGTGAAAGGGAAGAACATGGAGCCGGGTAAACGCTCTGACCAAACCCGCTGGTTACTTGAAGGGAAGATAATATTACAAGGCGTAAATGAACCATTAGCTAAGGATACGCTTTACTTTAAGCAATACTTTTATCCTAATTTTATATATAACTAAATGGAGATGTGATTACCTTACCGGATCGTAGTTATATACGATCTGGTAGGTTGATTTTTTTAGTTTGGCCGATAACTGCCCAATATTTAAATCTTTTAATTGCGGTGTAGGCTCGCATACAGAATAACTTTTGCCATTATATACTATTTGCTGGCCTATAGGCTTATTAAACTGAACGGCAACGTTTATATGTGTTGGATATAAAACAGCGATCATTGGCAGATCGTAAATTTCTTTTACTAAATAAAAAAACAAGGCTGCCCTGTCATCACAATCACTGTATTCCGAACTTAATGTTCTTTCGGGCGACAAGCGTTTTTCTTTTCCAAAATTTTGTCCGTCATCTTCATACAAAAAAGCATAACGGGTAAAGCGCATCAAATAGTCAACCCCATCTTTCTGACTCATGCCTTTAACATTTTTGCTTAAGAAGGGAATTATAGAGTTATAAGTTTCCTTACTCAAAGGGATGTTAAAATAGGATTCAAAATCAACTATCGGATAGTTAGTAAATATGCGGTCAACGTCAGCGTTTAGCTTAATATTGAAATTGTAGCTTTTGTTTTTATAGTCAAAATTGATCTGTTTGGTATAATAGTCTTCCGGTTTAAAATCAGGCATTCTTGTTACCTTATAAGAGAATGCTTTTACCGCTCCCGGAACAGTTATGTTTATAGGTAAGGGCAAATATTTATGAAGGTCCATATTCCCCAGGTCATGATAATTTAAAGTGGTGTATTTATTTTTATCGATGATGAAATAGGGCAGGTCTACAACTTCTTCTTCGTTTAAAACATAAAACACCATGCTTTTATTGGCTATGGCCAACCTTACATCATAGCCCGACTTTGCCATCAAGAACCACTTATACATTGTATACCTGTCATAATTTGCAGCTTTAGGACTTATTTGCTGAGCAACTTTACGTACTAGTTGATAATAAAGCCAATCGTTAAGCTGGTGTTTGTTTTTATAGTTGGTTAACGAGTCAACAATAGGCTGGTAGTTGCCTTCATTTATTTTATTATAGAATTGTTTAACAGCATGTGCCGATAAACTATCCGGGGCATCTATAATGATAGAGTGGTCAAATTGAAGGTTGAAGACTTTGTCATAAAATTCAAAACATACCTGTTTGTTTGCACCCTGGCTGTAGCCGGATATGCTCATTGCCATTAAGGCAATACTTAAACAAAAGATGTTTAAACCACGCATTTAAATATAATTGGTATATTAAATCTACGTGATTTAAACGTTAACTACAAGTATTTTGTTTAATATGACATTTATAAGGTGCTGTATATTAAGCTAATATTAATCTATACTTGAGGCTTAACAATAACTTTTTTCCAGATGGAATATAAACCGTAAACGAATATGAAAATTATAAATACATATACCCAACAGGAGATATTGCGCCCGGCAATTATGATATAAGTATATGGGATGCTAAAAAATGCAAAAGCAATCAATAGCTTAAAAGCAACAGGCTTTTTTGCCCGGAGGTTTTTATACACCCAACCTAAGCAGGTAAAAAAACAAACCTTACTAATTAGATATAAGCTACCCAATATCAATGGGTCAACCCCGTGCTTTTCGCCCAGGGTGATAACCCACTCTTTAAATATGGTAATGTATTCCATCATCTGCCCAAGATAACGAATACATCCGGAGAAATATTACTTTAATAAAATATCTATTTCTCCCGTATTTAACCCCTCAGCCTCTACTTTAAGCTTTATGCTGCCTTTTTTATTGCTTTTTAAAGGGCGCAGAATTGCCAAAGCTTCTCCGCGGTAAGTTTTGCATACAGGGCTGTTAACGCTTTCCATATCGCTGGGATGGGCGCTGCCCGATCCTGCTATTTCACCGTCGCCAGAAACAGTTAATTTAACAGGTATATCTGCATTAGGTATAATGTTTCCATTGGCATCAGTTATCACTATTTTAACATAAGATAGGTCGTTACGATCACCTTTAATAGAAGACCTATCTGCGATCAATTTTATTTTGGCCGGTTTACCCGTAGTCGATAGTTGTTTTGATGCTACCTCTTTTCCATCTTTTATAGCAATGGCTCTTAGTACCCCTGGCTGATAAGGTACTTTAAAGGTTGCTATCAACTTAGTTTCATCGCCTGCTTTTTGTTCGCCTATAACTTTGCCATTTAATTCCAGGCGGATAATTGGATAATTGGAAAATACCCGCACATCCATTGTTTTACCTTCATTACCGGCCCAGTTCCAGCTTTGCCATTCGTTTGGCCATCCCCATTGGCTAACCATTTCTCGCTTGCCCTCTGGGATAGGTGCATGCACCATCATCTCAAGATTACTATTGTCCCATATTACGTCACGGTAAAGCATCTGCGGCTTTTTTGACCCGATGATATCAATGTCTCCGCAAAAGCCATTAAACCATGGGAAAGGCCTTAAAATACCCCTTACTACTTCGTCATTTAACCTGCTATTGCCCAAGCCTGTTTCACCAAAGTAATCCATTGCGGTCCAAACAAAGTCACCTATTACATAAGGGTGCTTTTTAACTTGCTGCCAGTTGTCATAGGCTTCTCTAGGATATGATTCAGTTCCCATCATTATTCTTTCAGGAAATTTTTGGTGGTCCGCCTCGTATTCCTTCCACATATAATTATAGCTGCCTACATCCAGCATAGCAAATGCAGGTATAGTGCTGTCCCATTTATAACCGGGATGATCCCAAAAGCTACAGATAGCCTCAGTAACCGGGCGTGTATTATCCAGTCGCTTAACCTCGGCAACAAGCTCTTTTTCAATGGCCAGGCCAAGCGAGTCTACGCGTTCGTTTATCTCATTACCAATACTCCAAAAAACAACCGAAGGATGGTTCCTGTCGCGATGTATCATTGCTTTCAGATCCTTTTTCCACCATTCTTTAAAATACAAGTGGTAATCTTGCGGATTTTTCGGGCGCTCCCACATATCAAAAGCTTCGTCAATCACTACTATTCCGTACTTATCGCAGGCGTCTAAAAATTGTTTGGATGGCGGATTATGGCTGGTACGTATGGCATTATAACCATACTTTTTCATCAACTCTACCCGGCGTTCTTCAGCCCTGTCGATTGTCGAAGCACCTAAGAAACCGTTATCATGATGCAGGCAGCCGCCTTTTAATAAAACTCTTTTTCCATTTAGTGTAAAGCCTGTTTGCGCATCAAAGTGGATGGTGCGTATACCAAAAACGGTTTTACTTCTATCGGTCACTTTGCCATTGGTAATTACTTCTACCTGTGCTGTGTACAAGTTGGGTTTTTCAACTGACCAGGCTTTTGGGTTATTTACTGTTATCAATTGATCAACCTGTTTTTCGGTTGAGATGTTAATTGCAGATGTTTTTACACTTTGCACGATTTTACCATCTGGCCCTATCAATTTGATCATCAATTGTACAGATGCCGGTCTTTTGGTTGTATTATCTACAATTGCTGAAACCTTTATTTTTGCCTGATTAGCTAAGAGGCTTTCGGTGTTTACCCAAACCCCGTTTTGTGCAATACTCACCGGTTGTTTTCTGATTAACAGAACGTGCCTGTAAATTCCCGAACCGCTGTACCAACGCGAATTTTTGCCCTCGTTTGGTACTTTAACCGCTATTACATTGGGCTGCCCGGCAGGTTTAAGTGCTGAACTGATATCTACAACGAAAGGTGCATACCCATAGGGATGGTTAGCCAGCTTTTTGCCGTTTACCCATACTTCACTATTCATATACACCCCATCAAAATTAATGATGGTTTGAGTATAAGGTTCACCGGATTTTAGCGTAAACGTCTTTCTGTACCAGCCGGTTCCACCCATAGTATAACCGGTGGCGGTTGTACCGGGACTTGCTTTATCAAACGGGCCTACAACGTCACCCGGTTTTTGGTTGGGCAATTTTTCAATAGACCAGTCGTGCGGCAAATCAACAGTTCTCCATAACTTATCATTAAACGCAACACCTTCAGCGCCTGTCGGGTCACCTTTTATAAATTTCCAGTTGTCATCAAAGGATATTTCTGTGCGTGTAAGCTGTGCATTGGCATTTATATAAGCACTCAGGCAAAATGCTAGTAGTAGTAATTTTTTCATGTGGTGGGAATATCTTGGTTATATGTTTTTGGCATCACTAATCTAAAAATAAAATGTATATGAGTTGGAAATAAAAGATTCTAAAATTTGAATCTACGAAATTTTCGTAATATATTTATTTTATGAAAAACCTTATCACATCTTTATTAAAACATTTGGCAGTTATAGTATTGCTTTTGAATGGCATACAAACTGTATATGCTCAAAAATTACCCACTATCCAAACCGGTAGTGTAAAAGCCCCTGAAAGCATTAAAATAGATGGCAAACCGACCGAGTGGCCAAAGTTTGAAGCCTATAATAATGCAACTGAATTTTTTTACACTATCAGCAATGATAAAAATAATCTTTATCTGGCAGTGCAAGCTACCTACCATGGCATAATTGCTAAAATAGTATCTGGTGGTATTACATTTACCATTAAAAATAATGATAAGAACAGTCAAATAGCTCCTGTGGCTATTACCTATCCGTATTATATGGAGGATAGGCAGGGAACATGGAATAGGCCGAGAAATGTTTCCTATGATCTTCGCAGTAATCCAATCCTTTCAGAAAGCCAACGTTCAGTTTTAAATGATCAGATATCGGGCCTTGTGAAAGAAATACCACTAACCGGTGCCAAAGGTATAAACGATGCGAGTATATCGATATATAACGAATGGGGCATTAAAGCTAACGGTTTTGTGGATAGTCAAAAGGCATATACCATTGAGTTAGCCGTCCCGCTTAAATATATTGAACAAGTTATTGATGCTAACGGTAAATTTAATTACAGGCTACAGGTTAATGGCCTTGATACAAGCGGAAAAAATGGAACTGTTGTTGTAGGTGGCCGAGGTCCTGACCCATCAGCAACACCGGTAAGCGATAGTAACGCAAACTTTTTAGTATCGCCCACTTATCTTGAGGGCACTTATACTTTGGCTAAATAAAAGGCATAAAAAAGCCCCGTCTAAATCGGGGGCCCTTATCAATCAAACTTAAAACAAATCAATCATTATTATTCTGGAAATTCAATTTCTTCAAACATTTTATAGTTGTCGATATTAGTTGCCGGGGCAAAAAAGCAAATCACTTTCATTTCTACATCGCCGGTATTTTTTAGCATGTGTACTTTACCCTGCTCAAACAATATGGCCGATCCCGTTTTCACTTCACCTACTTCGCCCTCAATCATTACTTTACCGTGTCCGCTCATGATATAGATCAGTTCCTCGCTTTGCGGATGGGAGTGTGCCGGTCTTACGGCTTCGCCCGGCTGTACACGTATCACGCAAACCGATAGGTTTTTTGCCTGTAGCGAATCCTCATTAACCAACCAGCGCATTGACCGGCCCGGATGCTGTACCTCAGGTACATCTGATTCATGTATAATGGTCATAATCTCTTATTTTAAAAATTTAAAAATCGTCTCACTTAGTTTGGCGCCATTCAAATCATAATGCGCGGCTAATTCATTGTATGTACCCGAGTGGATATAATGCAAGCCACCTTTGGTCGTGGTATTTATAGCTACCAGGTTTTTAGTATTGATGCTTGCTTCCTGCTCAAATAATACTTTACGGAAATGTGACCATAAGTAACCGTTGTTTTGCTCGGCAATAAACACGGGCTTTCCAGAACGGTATAAGTCAACAATAGCTTTTTCGTCAATGGTTGGCATGTCCAATACATTTACAGTAGTGCCTTGTAACTCTAGTTTGGCAGCAGCATCCAATGCTTCATACACCCCACGTCCAGAACTAACTATTGTAGCCTCTGCATTGACCGAGTTTTTGGCGTAGTAGGCTTTGCCAAATTCAAAATCAAAATTGGCATCATATAAAGCGACAGAAGGAGCCCTTAGTATACGAAGGTATATCAATCCCCTATTGCCTTCTGCGATCCATTTAAGAACTCCTAAAAGCTGCTGCGGGCATGATACATTGATGATCTTTAATTGAGCAACTTCGTTAAACAACATCACATCATCATTACCCATGTGTGTAGCGCCGTTTGATTGGGTTTCCAAATCGGCAGCGGTTGCTACCATGGTATAGTCCAATCCATGACCTTCGGATAGCCAGCCATTTTTCTCGGCAATAACTTCTAAACGCTCCTGGTGGCCAACGGCTATGCGTCGCATTACTTTCCAGTCAAAGAAAGGGCAGAAGGTACTAACCCAGGCATTGCCGCCCAATATGGCAAAAGCTTCGCCCAGCAGCATCATATTTGATTCGGCCACACCGGCATTTAACGCGCGATATTTATCTACAAAGCCAATACCCGCCTGCAAGCCACTGGTTGATGCCAGATCCGAATCAACAGAAAATACCCTATCATCCTTCGCAAAGGCTCTCATGGAAAGCTCAATGATCTTGCTTGATGCATACGACTGGCCTTTTTCTACCTTAGGCAATTGTGACGCCTCGTATTTTATCTTTTTATCGCGTACAGGTGCTTTTTTGGTTTTTACAGGAGTTTCAACAATCTCCAGTTTACCTTTGCCCACTTTGAAACCTATTTTTTCCGCATGTTTTAAAATGGAATCTCTCACACCTGCCAGATCATTACCCGCTAATTGGTCAAAGAATTTAAAAAAGTCTTTTTCCCTTGCGTTGCGTTGTTGTATCTGTAGCGTATCTTCCTGGTCCAGAATATCAGCAGCTATGGTAGCCTTGTGGGTATTCATGTAATCAGAAAGCCCACCATGACCCTTAGTGGTTTTACAAATAATAACTGTTGGCCTGCCATCTCTATCACCATATTTAAACTCAGCTAGGGCAGCATGAACGGTATGGTACTTGGTAGCATCAACCTCAAATACCCGCCAGCCAAAACTGGCGAAAGTATCGCTTAAGCTATTGTGCGGAAAATGCAGCGTGCTCACTATATCCAGCTGACCACCATTATTATCTACCAGCACACATAAATTATCTAGCCGTTTTGAGCCGGCATACATTACAGTTTCCCATACCGGGCCCTCCTGTAATTCGCCATCGCCTGTTACGGTGTATACATCAAATTTTGGCGAGCGCTGACCCGCTATGGCAAATCCTTGCGCTACACCGATGCCTTGACCCATGGGGCCGGTAGCTACGTGTACGCCCGGTAACAATGGTCCCGGGTGCCCATTCAATAAACTATTTACCGAACGTGAATTTTTTAATATAGCACGATCAAAATAACCCAGATCAGCATAGATTGAAGCTAAAGTAGCTACTGCGTGACCTTTACTTAGCACAAACATATCCTGGTCTGTTGCTGTTGGCTGCTCAATATTTAAATCGATAATACCGCCATAAAACAAGCTTACCATTGGGATAGTAGCAGATGAAGCACCACCTATGTGGATAGAGCTATCAACCGCGTGCCTGCACTGGTATAAATTCAATAACCTTACATCAGAGTCCTTCACCTCTAACAGATGAGTGATCCCCTTATTTATTAACGATTTTTTATTCTCTAAATGAACCAAAACAATACTTTTTAATATTACATGATAGACCAGCCGCCATCAACAAAATAGGCCGCGCCGGTTACAAACGATGCTTCGTCCGAAGCTAAGAAATACATTACATTGGCTACTTCGGCAGATGTTCCCATACGACCAAAAACACTTTTTGAACCCAGGAATTTTTCAGTTTCTGCCGGATCAGGAGAATCATTTATTGAGCCTCTTAACAATGGGGTATCAATAGCGCCCGGTACTACACAGTTAACACGGATGTTATCAGCAGCTAAATCAAAAGCCATACTGCGGGTAAGTGTATCAATAGCTCCTTTTGATGATGAGTAAGCAGCACGTTCACCAACGGTACGGTAACCTAATATGGAACCGGTGTTTACAATAGCCCCTTTGCCTTGTGCCTGCATCATCGGCGCGAATGCCTTTGACATGTAATAGATACCTTTTAGGTTGATATCATATAAACGGACCCAATCATCTTCGTCGCATTGTAAAATACTGCCACGAACTTCTAAACCTGCATTGTTGATCAATACATCAGCACGTCCAAAACGCTCCTTAGTTGTCTTGGCCGCAGCCTGCACTTGTGCGTTATTGGATATATCGCATAAGCAAAAAACAGCATCAACACCTAAGGCTTTTATCTTAGCCTCGGCTTGTTTACCTTTTTCTTCGTGAATATCGATAAGAACAATGTTATACCCGTTTTTGGCAAATTTTTCTGCAGCCGCTAATCCTAATCCGGATGCCCCGCCGCTTACAATCATTACTTTATTACTCATATTAGTTTTGATTTAATTTTTGGTCGATATAATTACATTCCGTTTGGCTTGGTAGCTACTTTAATAGCTCCTTCTTTTCTGCCCTCAAAAACATCAAGCGCAGTTGCAAAATCTTTTAGCGCAAAGCGATGTGTCATTAAAGGGTTCAGGTCAATCCGGCCATTTACCAACAGGTCGATAGCTTCCTGCGCGGTATTTGGATTAGCACGGTTACCTATCAGTTCCACTTCATCCAATACAATTCTTTTGATGGGTAATGATGGTTCATTATGAGGAATTCCTATTAATGATACCACACCACCTTTTGATGCCGCTAAACAAGCCGTTCTTATAGATTCGGCAGTGCCTGCACATTCTAACACGGCAGGAACACCCAAACCATTGGTAAGCGCTTTTATTTGTTCCAGTACATCGCCTTCTTTATAGCTGATAGGGATGGCACCTAATTCTTCAGCTTTTTTCAAACGATCACCACTGCCTACAGCTAAAATTCTACCCGCACCCAGTGCTTTTGCACAAAGTATAGCCATTAAGCCTTGCGGACCTGTTCCTAATATCAGGATATCATCGCCCGGCTGCATACGCGAACGCTTAACAGTGTATAAAGCGATAGATAATGGGTCAACACAAGCAGCATATTCTAACGACATGGAATCGGGCACCTTATAAATACTTTTAACCGATGTACGCATATATTGCGCGTAAGCACCGGGTGTATAATGCCCATATTGCCTGTGGCCGCGTTCTTCATGTCCATAGTTTAAGCAATTGTTAAAACGGCCCTTCATACAGTTGGCGCAATAGCCACAACCGCAATGTGAGATACCACAAACACGGTCGCCTTCTTTCCAGCCTAATGATAGCGCTTTAGGGCCTGATTGCACAATAGTGCCAGACCATTCGTGGCCCGGTATAAATGGAAAACTTCTTGGCCAAAAGCCAGGGAAATCGCCATTAATTATGTGCGGATCAGTACCGCATATATAGGTTGTATCTACTTCGCAAATAACCTCATCAGCATCCGGTTGTGGTACAGGTACAGTTTGTATAGAAAAATCACGAACGCCTTTTAATACAACGGCATCCATTTCTTTAGGTAAAGCCATAATTATTTTTTGATACTATTTTCAGGAACGATGGCTACCCCTCTGAATGGTGAGCCAGAACCACCTTTAATTTTAAGTGGTAAACCAACAAACCAAAACTCATGGGCAGGTATCATATCTACCTGTGCTAAATTTTCAATATTTAATATCTCTCTTTCGCGGCATACAATGTGTGCAGGCTGTTCTTTAACCACCGCTACCTCATTATAGCTATCAATGCTCGGCGCATCGGCACCAATGCTTATTGCACCCAAATCGTTCAGGTATTCAATAGCGCTCCTGTCAACACCCGGATAATCACGGATGTAGCCAAAATTGTCCTTCCATTTTTTATACCAGCCGGTGTAGTATAACACTACCGATTGTGGCTTGATAGTAACGCCTGTTTTAGCAATAGCATCTTCAATATCGGCTTTGGTAATATAACTGCTTGGCTCTTTATGCGAAAAATCAAACCAAACGCCGGGCGCCATAAACCACTCTAAAGGCAGTTCATTAACCGCGCGTGCATCAGGCTCATTTACTACGTGGTTGATCGCGTCAACGTGCGTATTAGAGTGATCGCACATGGTAAAACCAACCACTTTATAAGAGTAGGGTGGCTTGGTTAAACCCATTTTTTGCGTTTCTTCGTGCGAAAGGTGGTTCCATATTAAGGTGCGCTGGTGGCCTATAAATGTAGGATCGTCGGCACTAATGGTATGACTAAGGTCAGTAACTACACAGTCAATACCCATAAAGTTCATTTTTGTCTGTAATTTAAAATCAGGACAAAAGGCTTTTTTAAACATGTATATTATAGTTAATGTTATTAAAATTTACGAGACCACTCTTTAGGCCATCTCTCTATCACTATTTTGGTTTGAGTAAAAAACTCAATGGCATGACGTCCCTGTCCGTGCAGATCGCCAAAGAAACTTTCTTTCCAGCCGCTAAATGGGAACTGTGCCATTGGCGCCGCCACCCCTATATTAATGCCAATGTTACCGGCATTAGCCAAACTGCGGAATTTACGCGCATTGGCACCACTGTTGGTAAACAGGCAAGCCATATTACCGTAATGGCCATTATTGATAAAATCCAGAGCTTGGTCCACATTGCTGAGTTCTATAAGGCTCATAACCGGCCCGAAGATCTCTGTATTGATCACTTCGCCGTTTAAAGGTAAACCCTCTAAAATTGTAGGCCTGATAAAGTTTCCGTTTTCAAAACCGGTAATGCTGGTTTTTCTTCCGTCTAATAAAACTTTAGCGCCTTCACTTTCAGCTTGTGCAATCAAACTCTCCACACGTGCCTTGCTTTCTTTGCTGATAACCGGGCCCATTTCGTTACTTTCATCTAAACCGTAACCAGTAGTACGTTTCTTGGCAGATTCATATAAAGCCTCTTTAATAGCGCCATTATCGCCAACAGTAATAATGTTTGATGCTGCCAAACAACGCTGACCCGCGCAACCATATACACTATCAGTAATGATCTGTACAGACATATCAATATCTGCATCAGGTAATACAACTACCGGGTTTTTTGCTCCACCTTGTGCTTGTACACGTTTGCCGTTGGCTGCGCCGCGGGCATAAACATATTTAGCAATTTTTGTTGAACCCACAAAGCTTATGGCCCTTACTTCGGGATGATCTAATAAAGCATCAACAGTTTCTTTACCACCATGTACCAGGTTAATAACACCGGCAGGTAAGTCAATTTGTTCAATTAACTTAAATACCTTCATCATGGTTAATGGTACTTTTTCTGATGGTTTCAGGATATAAGTGTTACCGCAGGCAATAGCATAGGGAAGGAACCAAAAAGGTATCATCCCCGGGAAATTAAATGGTGCTATACATGCACACACGCCTAAAGGCTGGCGTATCATAAACTCATCAACGCCACCGGCAATGTTTTCAGAAAACTCGCTTTGAATAAGCATCGGCGTGCCGCAGGCTACTTCTACATTTTCAATGGCACGTTGTACCTCGCCGCGTGCTTCAACTAATGTTTTACCACTTTCTGTCGAAATGGTACGGGCAATATCTTCAGCATTTGCATCCAATAATTGCTTTAACTTATAAAGGGGCTGTACTCTTTTCATAACCGGTACCTGGCTCCATTGTTTATAAGCTTCGGCTGCTGCTGCAACCGCTTGTTCTACGTCTGTTATTGTACCATTTCCGTAAGGTACTTTTGCCAATACTTCCTGTGTGGCCGGGTTCAGCACATCAGTAGTATTTGTTGTTTCCTTACTTGTTACCCATTTGGCATTAATGTAATTGCTAAGAATTTCCATATTTCATTTTTGTCTATCCGAGCCCCTCTGTATTAAAGAATAAACCGCGGCCTTACAATGCAGTTAGCATTGTTACTATTAAATTGTATTGGTGTTAATTAAATTGTTTTGTTTTCGAATTTATAATCCATATTAGCTAAAAAGTCTCTCGAAATTTTGGCTGCTTCTAATGGAGTATACGGGGGTTTTACCTTGTTATCATAATCAAGTTCAAACATGATCATGCCGGCCATTTCTTTTTTTCTCTTTTCCAGCATGGTTAATATTTGTTTCATATCCACCTTCCCTTGTCCCAGCGGCGAATATCCTAAGTAGCCATTGTCGCCGCCTATATAATCTTTTAGGTGAACATGTTCAATTAATGGCATAAAGTCTTTTACAATTTTAACCGGGTCGCCACCACCTTTTTGTATCTGGCCAACATCTGGTCCAAATTTCATGTAACGGGTATCCACATTCTCCATTATGAAGTATATTTCCTCTTCGGTTTCTATAGGTGTACCAGTATGTGGGTGCAGGGCACAAACCAAACCTTCTTCTTGAGCAACTTTGCCATATAAGTTCATAGAATCAACCATGCTCTTTTTATAGTTCTTGTAATCAAAACCCGGGCCTCTTCTTCCACCTGCGCAAAATTCAATTACTTTACCGCCATTAGCTTTAAGTATTTTTGACCAGCGTCTCAACTTTTCAACCTCGGCAGTTGTTTTTGCGGGGTCCAATACATCATGTGTACAAAATGCCGATACTATAGGTACTTTATATTTTTGTATCACTTCTTTCACGCCTCCAGGTTTCTTTTCAAAGTCGTCTAACACGTTACCAAACGTTTCAAAAGAATGATAGCCTAAAGAAGCTATGTCCTGTAATGCCGGCTCCAAAACGTTTGAGCCATATCCCCAAAGAATAAAAGTTGCCCCTATTTTAAATTTCCTTTTTGCAGCTTCTGCAAAAACCAGGTCGGGAGTAACCAGTGCCGCTGCACCGGCTATACCGGCTAAACGCATAAAGTCTCTCCGGTTAAATGATTTTATATCTTCCATAATATTTTGTTTTTATCCTTTATTTAGCAAGCGTTACTGTAGCAGCACCCGCAACTAATAGCAGCGCGCCACCCAATTTAGCCATTGAAATAGGTTCAACCGGCGACCCGAACAAACCAAAGTGCGAAAATATCATCCCTGAAATTACTTGTCCCGCTATCATTAATACAAAGGCGTTACCCGCACCTAACTTAGGCATGGTCCATGCAATGCCAAAAACCAACGCGCCGCCCATCATGCCCGCGGTAAGTAACCATATAGGTACTTCCTTTAAACGGGTAAATACGGTAGGGTCCCAATCTGTAAGGCCTATAATTATAGCAGTACAGGCGCCAATGGTCCAAAAAATAGCATTACCCATTCTTGGGTTTTTCAAAATAGCGCCTACTTGCGAGTTCATGGCCAGGTGCAGGGTTAATACAAACCCAATAATTAGCATTAAAGCGATCAAATAAATTTTCATAATTTTTTGTTAAGTGGTTTATATAAGGTTAGTTAATAATTGGCACACAAAAATTTATTACTTAGTTACCCAATAGGGTACTTTTATACACAAAAAATAAGCACAGTTTTGGTTTATATGATCGGCTACGCTATTTTAACGCAGGATTGCCATATCTATTTCAAATATACTTTCTTGGTTTAGAAATAATTTACAACCAATTCGCAACAATTGATACTATAGTAACATATATTTGTGTAAAATATCCTTTTTAAGGTAGATTTTATATCTTTTGTACATGAAACCACACTTATTAAAAGTTCCGCTAAAGCCCGAATCATCTATTACTATATCTAAGGTGGATAAGTTTTATAACCAATGGCATTTTCATCCGGAAATAGAACTTATCTATATACACAAAGGACGCGGGACAAGATTTATTGGTAATGATGTACACCGCTTTGAACGGGATGAACTGTGCCTGGTAGGTTCAAATATGCCCCATATGTGGCGCTGCGACCCGGAGTATTTTATAGAAGGATCAAAACTTAAGCTGGATGTAACTGTAATTTATTTTCATCATGATTTTTTAGGCGATAAATTTTTTAACATCCCAGAACTTAAAAACATTGATTCCTTACTGGAAAAAGCAAAGCAGGGTATTAGAATAACGGGTAGTACAATGTTACAAGTGAAGGAATTGGTGGGGAAATTATCAAAAGCAACAGGATTAGAGCGAATCATTACTTTATTAAACATACTCGAAAAAATCGCCTTCTCTAAAGAGAAAGAATACATTAACACCATATACAATCCCGAAAAAATTGAAAAATCAGAAGCAGACCGTTTAAACAGCGTGTTTCAATATATATCTGATAATTTTCAAAGGAAGATAACATTAGAGGAAATTGCCTCGGTAGCTAACCTGAGCACCAAAGCTTTTTGCCGTTATTTTAAATCAAAAACCCGTAAAACGTTTTACAATTTTTTGCTGGAGGTTAAGGTAGCCCATGCCTGCAACCTGATATTGGAAAAGGATATAAGCATTAATCAGGTATGTTATGATAGTGGCTTTAATAATTTATCAAACTTTAACCGCTATTTTAAAAAGTTGATGAACAAAACACCCCTGGAGTTTAAAAAAGATCATAATTTGTTGAGGGAATAATTTATAGATATTTTTGCGCAAACTATGCCTGTTTTTATCATACTACATTAAATTAATCTATATCCCCTAATACCTCATCTATCATACCATGTTCTTTTGTTTCAAGGCCGGTCATCCAATAATCGCGGTTAGAAGCGTTGTGTACCCAATCATAAGTTTGACCGCTATGTTTGGCAATGATCTTATACAAATCGTGCTTTACTTTTATAATTTGTTGTGCTGTAATTTCAATATCGGCGGATACACCTTGCACCCCGCCCGAAGGCTGGTGTATCATCACACGGGCATGTTGTAACGCGGCACGCTTTCCGGCCTTACCTGCACAAAGTAATATAGCACTCATGGAACAGGCCATCCCAATGCAAATAGTACCAACATCCGGCGTTATCAATTGCATGGTATCATAAATCCCCATGCCCGAATATACATCACCACCCGGCGAATTAATGTAAAGCTGAATGTCTTTTTTAGCATCAACAGATTGTAGAAAAAGTAATTGCGCCTGGATGATATTAGCCATGCGGTCAGCAACGGGTTCACCTAAAAATATGATCCTGTCCATCATCAGGCGAGAAAAAACATCCATTTGTGCTACATTCAATTGGCGTTCCTCGGTAATGTAAGGCGTCATGCTTTTTGGTAGGTTGATGGCGCGCCCCAGGTATCTATCCACATGCTGACTGCCTATACGGTGGTGTTTTACCGCGTAGTTTCTAAATTCGTTACGACTTATTTCCATGGTTTAATGTTTTTTAAATAGTTTGGCAATGCGCTGTATAAGGTTTTGGTGCTGTGGTGCTGTAGTAAAGGTTTTTTGTACGGCAGCAATCTCGTCCTTAATTTTTTGACGACCATATAGCCTGATCATTGTATAAGTTTTTTGTTGATACTGCATATCATTTACCAGGTCATTATTCAATATTAAGTTAGCCTCAAACAATAACTTATCTCCGGTAGCCATGTTACCAGAAATATAATCATCAATAGCTTTGATGTTATTCAATGAAGTCCGCATAGTTTAATGAGTTTTGTTTAACAGTTTCCCTAACTTTTTCCAGACATTTATACTTGGCTACCGTAGCCGAATGTATGCTTGAGTAACCAAATAGCGTTGCTACATTACCCACCTGTAAGCCATCATAGTAATAAGCTTTAAGAAGTTCCATACACTTCTTGCCTGCAGTTTCCAGGTAACGCAGTATTTTTTCAGTGGCATGCTGTTCTTGGGGTTCAATTTCGGTGTCAAAATCATTTAACGGAACGTTATTGCTGCCGGCTCTATAATGTTGTAACCATAATTTTTGGGCAATACCCAGCAAATACGCTTTCTCGTTTACAATGGTCTGCGTTGGTGTCGAGGTTATTTTCTCATAATATATCAACAATGCGTCCTGAAAAACATCTTCAGCTTCTTCAAGGCTGCCACCCATCCGGGCAATATAACGCGTAACCGAAAAAAAGGCCTTTTTATAAAGTGCTATAAAAAAAGCTTCACGCAATTCAATACTTGAAAGTGTGTTATTATTTATTGCTGCCATTATATGTTTTTATTACTAAGTGTAATATATGCACTAAATATCACCCATGAAATCGAAATATTTTTTTAAGGCGATAGTAATCAATAATATTACTTAACCTAATGGTACAATATCATTCAAAATTCCACCATACTTTAGTTTTTGGCGGGTCGCCCAAAGTGTAAGGCTCGCCTATGCGGGGAACATTTAGTGGTAAATTTACCTTTTCGGCAGCTGGCACCAGTTTATTAATAGGTTCGGTCCATGGATGGTCAGCAGCCGGGAATTTACCCCAATGGATTGGTTGCAGCATTCGTGCTTGCAGGTCAATGGCAGCCTGGGCCGGTTTTTCAAGCAGCAGGTGTGTCCATGGCCAGTTGGGGCTGTATTGTCCGCACTCTAGCAGCGCCAGGTCAAATGGGCCATATTGCTGGCCTATTTGCTTAAAGTGGGGACCATAGCCGCCATCGCCACCATAAAATATGCGGTAGCTGCCTGCTTGTATTACGTAAGATGCCCAAAGTGTTTTGTTTTCTGTATTATAGGTGCGATTGCTGCGGTGCTGGGCTGGGGTTGCTGTAATTTTTAAGCCTCCTGGCAGAGTGGTTGATTGGTTCCAATTTAATTCGATAACCTTTTTAGGATCAAAGCCCCAATAGCGTAAGTCTGCACCAACACCTACAGGTACTATAGCCATTTTGATCTGGCTCTTCAATTTTTTCAGCGTTCTGAAGTCCAGGTGATCGTAGTGGTCATGCGAAATAATTAGCACATCTATCTGGGGCATATCCTTAGCATTGTAGTTCATAGTACCCGGAAATGCTTTCATTATACCGGGTACCGGCCCTGCATGATTGCTAAAAATAGGATCGGTGAGTATAGTTCCCTGTTGAGTTTTGATCAGTAATGACGAGTGCCCGAACCAAACAATAGTAGGAGCGGCAGCCTCCAATTTTCTTAAATCAGTTTTTACCGAAGGGAGTGGTTTTGTAGGTTTGATGGTTTTAATACGTTTTTTAAGAAACAGCCACTTGGTACGCTTCACTGCCGAATCTAACCGTTCAGTTAAATTTTGAAAAGCGCCGTTTTTATAATTAGGCAATGTATCTATGTGGGCAAGGTATTCGCCGCTTGGGTTATCACCCATTGACTTCCATATGCCACAACTGGCTATTGCCGTTAGTAAAAGCGTGAACAGTCCGAGCTTTAAATAACTACTCTTCATGTCTAAATAACGGTTAGGCTTTAAGGATGTTTCTTTGGCGGTGAAAATTTTAGGCTATTTACAATTTCCTGCTATTAAAGACTGGTATTGGTTATAACGAAAGATTAACATTAATTAACAAGTTAATGAAAATCATAGTGTTACTTTTATGAATATATACTATAACCATGAAATATATCACGTTGCTTTATTTTGCCTGTATTGTAATTGTTAGTTGTCATCCTATTAAAAGCACCTCGTTTATTAACGATATGCAACAGGACAATATTAGAGGACCGGCAATGCGAATAATTACGAAAACTTATATGGTTAACCCTAAAACAAACAATAATCAACTCATCCAAACAATTATTGATGATGTTGATCGTAAGGGATTTTTAACCCAAGATAGTATTGTGGATATTGCTAGTAAGCAAGTGACAAAAAGCTTGTTTATTTATAATACAGGAAAATTGATGGCGATAAACACCCTTTTAGATGGCAAAAAAAACGGAAGTGAGGTGTATGTTTATGGTAGTGATGGGAATCTCAGTGCCTTAAAAAATTATGATTCTACAGGAAAGCTTGTACTGTATTATACTAAAATTAAACTCAATAGTTTTGGGCTATTAGTTAGTACATGCAGTTATAAAGCTAATGGAGAAATGATTCACTATTATGAAAATCATTATAAAGGCACACAGCTTGTTAGTGGCTTTATGAAAAATGCAATGAGTAATATAACCTACCGTTTTAACACCATATTGAATGAAGCGCAAGATCCGATAAGATTCAAAGAAATATCTACAATTAATGGTTCGCCAAAAAGCACGATATTGAATTACAGCTATACCAGGTTTGATAAGCACAAAAACTGGGTAGAGCAAATTTGCTATGTAGATAAAAAGCCGTTTAAAATTACTTATAGAATAATTTCGTACTATCAATAAATACTGCCCGTGAGTCGTATATCACGCATTATACTTAAGGATAAAAATATAAAAGCATAAAAAAGCCCCACAGACATGTGGGGCTTTTGCTCCTGAGGCTGGGCTCGAACCAGCGACCCTCTGATTAACAGTCAGATGCTCTAACCGGCTGAGCTACTCAGGAATCATTTTCCGGTTTGGAGTGTGCAAAAGTATGATTTCTGAGCAATTTTCACAATATTTGGCAAAAAAAAATATAAATATTTTTACATGAGTTTATTAGTTATTGGTACTGTGGCGTTTGACGCTATTGAAACCCCTTTTGGCAAAACAGATAAAATTGTTGGTGGTGCTGCTACCTATGCAGGTTTGGCCGCAACTTACTTTTATGATAAAGTTAAAATTGTAGCCGTAGTAGGTGATGATTTCCCACAGGAAGAGATCAAAGATTTTGAAAAACACGGTATTGATACCGAAGGTTTGCAGATAAAAAAGGGTGAGAAATCGTTTTTTTGGAGCGGCAAGTATCATAATGACATGAACAGCCGAGATACTTTAATAACCGAATTGAATGTTTTGGCGGATTTTGATCCTGTCATCCCGGCCAGCTACCAGGATTGCGAATACCTAATGCTGGGTAATTTAACCCCGCAGGTACAGCAAACGGTTATTAAGCGTTTAACCAAACGCCCTAAGCTAATAGTAATGGATACCATGAATTTTTGGATGGACATTGCTATGGACGATTTAAAAGAAACCATTAAACTGGTTGATGTTTTAACTATTAATGATGCTGAGGCGCGTCAATTATCAGGCGAGTACAGCCTGGTTAAAGCCGCCCGCAAAATTTTAACCATGGGTCCTAAATATTTGATCATTAAAAAAGGCGAACATGGCGCGTTATTGTTTAATGAGGATAGAATATTCTCGGCACCAGCCTTGCCATTGGCCGATGTATTTGATCCGACCGGCGCAGGCGATACTTTCGCGGGTGGATTTATTGGTTATTTGGCCAAAGTTGGCACCATCAATTTTAACAATATGAAAAACGCGTTGATCTATGGCTCAGCCCTGGCATCATTTTGTGTTGAGAAATTTGGTACCGAAAAAATTAAAGACCTTAAACAGGAAGAAATTGCAAGTCGTATACAGGAGTTTGTAAGCCTGTCGGCATTTGAGATAGTTTAATTATTCAAGGGAGTATGAAAGCCCTGCAGCGATGCGGGGCTTTTTGCTTTATTTAGACATACTTTTCATAAATTTTAGAACAGAAATAAAGTAGTCTGATAAATCCTTGTAGACTTGTTCGCCAGCCAGCCAACTTGCAAATTTCAAGTATTTCCATTCAGGATTTTCTGTATTTGGCGGAATTAACAAAAAGTACTCTTCATCTTCAATACCAGCAATCACTATGGCACGTTCAATATCTATTGATGTGTCCCTGTAACATTCTATAATAAAACTATCAATAGTTTTTAAGTAATCAATTTTGTCAGCATTTTCAAATGTAGGTTCTGTAGCGTTTATGGGCCTGGAAAAACCGTTGGCAATTAAAAGGAAGTTTTTATAGTCGTCCGGAAATTCTACACCTAATCTTTCTTCCGCCGATTTTATTTCTTTTACAGATGCAGGAGGATTTCCGAGCCAATTCGTATTTATTTGCTCGTTCGTAAAGGTCAGTTCATTTAATTGGATTGCTACAGCAGATATTTCTTCAAGTATTTTTCTCATGGCTGATCCTCAATTATTTTAACTTTCCTATCGGGTCAAAATTTTTGAACACCCAATCATCATGTGGTGCGTCAGCCAATTCGGGAGTCAGATCCTGGCCGGCCCAGTGTTCATAATGTTTACCGTTGCGCCATAGACGGCTGTCGGTTACATCATATATGAGGCCTTTGTAGGCTATCCAAACTTCGGGCTTATCCTGCCCGTTGCGCAGGGCCAATTGTGATCTGGTATATACAGGTAGGTTAGTCATGCCATTTATCTTGTTTAAAATACTCAAAAAAGCCCACGTTCATTAATAACATAGCCATGCAATAAAAGTGGTCCTCAACGGGTATAGTTCCTATACGTATGGCCATATTTTCCAGATTATTATATAATACAACAGGCATGGAAGTTAATAAACCATTCACTACATAAAACGGTATTAATGCTACCAGGTAAGTTAAATAAAATTTATTGAGCCATTGTACTTTTAAGCCATATTGTAATATTGAAAGCAATGCCAATAGCAAGCTAAATGTTACTAGCGTATATAACTTGTTATGGCAATAAAAAAGCATCGCCAAACACAATACCATCAACAGGTTGGTGATGATGCGCGTCATGCGGTTGCTTATTTCCCATTTAACATAATAATTTAAACAAGCGTAAATAAACAGGCAGGCAAAGGGTACGGTTAAAAAAAACAATATCTCTTCCAACGGTAATTCCATAAAGTTTAAGCCGATGATACGTTCATCATTAAAACTCCAGACCCCTTTTTTAGTAAACAGCACATCCCAAAACAAAAAGATAAAACCCGTTATTGCCATACCCGGCCATATAAACTTCCAGCTTTTATAAAACTGCACCCGTTTATCAAACGACAGCAGTACCGGGAAAAGAACGGTTAAAAAGTTTATCAACAGGTAGGTGTATTTCACTGTAGGGTGGCTAGTTGTTTAGTTAGATAATTGTTTTCGGTATTGGTAGATTTATCAGCTTCAAGCAGGTAATTAATAATGGTAATTACCATTTGCTTTTCATCAGCAGGGTAATGTTTATTGAGTAACGAAAGCATTTCATCCCGGTCTGCCTTCATGTTTTTGCTGTAGCCTAAAAATTTGGGCAGGTTATGCTCAACCGAGTACCGTAAAAATCGTATCTCTATATCATGCGGTTCGGCAGTTACGGCCTTGGCGAAGGTTTTTTCGGCATCGCGTACATACTTTATTTTATAATAGGGATTCCAGTGGTGTTTAGCTTTTAATGCCTGTAGGGTACCTATATAACCCGTAATTAATGGCGACTTATTAGTAAGTGTTGCCAGGCTATTATAAAGCGAATCAGTAGTCTTGCTATTGTTTACGGCATGCATTAATTGTTGGCGTAACGCTTTTTTATGATCTGGAGTTTGTGCAGAGGTTATTTGAACCAGGCACGTCAAAAAAATACCTGTTAAAATTACTATCCGCTTCATAGGTTAAATTATTTTCAGCTTACGTTTAATTAACGCTTTGCAATATAAGGCCCGTTTATGATTGTCTGATACTCTTATACGTTGTTGCAATATAGTATTTGCAGATGTGTTGACAATTTTTTTAAACAACTGCAGGTAATATTTATAAGCGATATACACACCTAAACGTGAGCTTGCAGGAAGCAGTACAATGCCTTGATAAGCTTTTTCCAGATCGGTTTTTATGTCTTGCTCAATATCTCTTTTATCCTGTTGGGTAAAATTGGCAAAATCAACCCCCGGGAAATACGTACGGCCACGCTCTATTAGATCAGACTTTACATCCCGTAAAAAGTTAATTTTTTGAAAAGCGGCACCCAGGCTACATGCCATAGGCTGTAATAATTGGTAAAGGTTATTGTCGTTCTCACAAAAAACACGCAAACACATCAATCCAATAACTTCGGCCGAGCCATAGATGTAGGTTTTATAGTTAGCCTCGTCGTAGCTTTTTTTATCCAGGTCCATTTCCATTGAGCGTAAAAAGGCCTCTATCAGCTCATGCTCAATTTTGTATTGGTTTACTACATGTTGAAATGAATGCAATACGGGGTTCAAGCTTATTTTTTCGTCGATGGCTTTATAGGTTTCCTGCTTAAAATCGGCAATTAGTTTTACTTTGTTATGGTCATGAAAGGTATCAACTATTTCATCCGCGTAGCGCACAAAACCATAAATGGCATAAACCGGGTAACGTAACTGTGGTTGAAATGCTTTAATGCCACTGCTAAACGAAGTGCTGTATTTTTCGGTTATTACCTTGCTGCATTCAAAGCACGTTTCGTTGTACAAGTTCATTTTAATGGCGTCCATTGTATCAAAAGTACAAAAATTAAACCCTATTGTTTTTGATGCAGCCGTTAACAAATTGCTTATTTTGGGCACTTAAAGCTAATAATGGATAATTTAAAACATGTAGTTGTAATAGGGAGTGGCTTTGCGGGTTTATCTGCAGCCTGTGTGTTGGCGAAAGAAGGGCATAAGGTAACCGTACTTGAAAAAAACACTCAGCCGGGCGGGCGGGCCAGCGTATGGGAAACTGATGGTTTTAAATTTGATATGGGCCCCAGCTGGTACTGGATGCCTGATGTGTTTGAGAATTTTTTTGCGCTGTTCGGCAAAAAGCCAAGTGATTATTATGAATTGAAACGCTTAGATCCCGGCTATCGGATTTATTATGGAAAGGATGATCTGATAGATGTGCCGGCTGATATGCAACAGTTAGAAGCGATGTTTGAGGATATCGAACCTGGAAGCAGTACGCAGTTGCGTGATTTTTTGAACCAGGCCGCTTATAAATATAAAGTTGGGATGGGTGAGTATGTTTTCCGACCGTCGCACTCTATTACCGAGTTTATTGATTGGAACCTGATCAAAAAAAGTTTTAGCATGCAACTGCTAACCAGTTTGCGTAAACATGTACGCCAACATTTTAAAAATCCAAAACTGGTTAAACTATTGGAATTCCCGGTGTTATTTTTAGGAGCAACACCACAAGATACCCCTGCCATGTATAGTATGATGAATTACGCCGACCTTGCATTGGGTACCTGGTATCCAATGGGGGGTATGAACGAAATTGTAAAGGCAATGGTAAAACTTGCCGAAGAATTAGGGGTAACCATTAAACTGGATACAGAAGTAACTAAAATTGAGGTTGAGAATAGTAAGGTGAGCAATGTCATCACTAACAAAGAAAAACTGCAAGCTGATTTTGTAATTGCTGGGGCAGACTACCAACATGTGGATCAAAAATTACTTGATAAACCTTATAGGAACTACACGGATAAATATTGGGATAGTCGTACCATGTCGCCATCAAGCTTGTTGTTTTTTGTGGGGATAAACAAAAGGCTCAACAATATACAGCATCATAATTTATTTTTTGATGAGGATTTTGAGCAGCATGCCAAAGAGATATATACCAACCCGCAATGGCCATCAAAACCGTTGTTTTATGTAGCGTGTACATCAAAAACTGATAATACGGTTGCACCTTTATCGGGTGAAAATCTTTTCTTTTTAATACCACTGGCACCAGGACTTAATGACGACGATGCCACGCGTGAGCGATATTTTGATATGATAGTTGACCGCTTTGAGCGTATTACAGGCGAAAGTATAAAGGATAATATTGTTGTAAAACGTAGCTATGCTATGAACGATTTTAAAACCGATTACCACTCATTTAAAGGTAACGCTTACGGGCTTGCAAATACATTAGCGCAAACCGCATTTTTTAAACCCGCTATGCGTAATAAGCATATTAAAAATTTGCTTTATACCGGGCAGCTAACGGTGCCTGGGCCGGGTGTGCCGCCTGCGTTAATATCCGGTCAGATAGCAGCGAAAGAAACTATAAAAAGTTTGGGCTGAAAGGTTCTTTTGAATGGCAATTTGAAAAAAATGAGTAAGCAAAAAAGCCCACCTTGAACAAGGCGGGCTTTTTATATATAATCGAGTTTAATTATGGATTTTAATTTTCTGCGTAGATTGGTTTTTTAATACCATTATCATAAGCCTTCAAATTTTTCTTTAACAGTTTACGGGCAACGTGGATGCGGGTTTTAACAGTGCCAATTGGTATAGTTAAATGATCGGCAATTTCATGATATTTATGTCCCTCAAAGTACATGGTGAATGGCACATAGTAATCTGCCGGGAGCCTGTCCATAGCTCTTTTAATATCATCCATTATAAATTTTGCTTCGCCTTGGTTTTTTGTTGAGCTGTACACCAAATTTGGAGATGAGATCTCATCAGATTTTGTTACAAAAGTGCTCATTTTAACAAAACGGCGATAATTATTGATGAAGGTGTTTTTCATGATAGTATATAACCATCCTTTTAAATTGGTGCCTTCTTTAAACTTGTTGTAGTAAGTAATCGCTTTCAACATTGTATCCTGTACAAGATCGTTAGCATCATCAGCGTCGTGTGTAAAATGTAAGGCGTATGACCTTAATGAACTTGCTTGACGTAATACCAGGGTGTTAAACTCAATCTTTGTCATTTTGTTTTTCTTGTTTATGTATTCATTACAAGACAAACTTGATACCATCTACATAATTAAACAGGACAATAGTATGACAAAATGGGAGAAATTAACTGGAAAATTATATTAGTGTAATAATAACACCTTATATGTATGTAAGTATTTAAAAAACAATACATTAATTGTGTTATTATTAAAAAATTTAAAATAAAAATATGTGTTAAAATGCGTGAATCAGACATTTTTAAATTAAATTTATTAAAGAAAAAATTAACTAATAATATTTACCTCACGTTGTAGGGTAACGCCAAATTTAGTGTACACACTGTCTATGATTTGCGACGAAAAGTTGAAAATCTCCTGTCCGGTAGCACCGCCATGGTTCACTAATACCAGTGCCTGGTTTTTCCAGGTGCCTGTGTTGCCAACTACTTTGCCTTTCCAGCCACATTGCTCAATTAACCAGCCTGCAGCTAGTTTAACGTAGCCATCCCCGGCAGGATAGTTTACTATATCAGAGAATTTGGCGTGTATTGGCCCAAACTCGGCTTGGCTAATTACCGGGTTTTTAAAAAAGCTGCCCGCGTTGCCAATAGTTGAGGGATCGGGTAGTTTAGATACCCGTATATGTGATACTACTTGCGATACATCTTTAATAGTAGGGGAGGTTATGCCTCTTACAGCCAGTTCCTGTTCTATAGCGCCATAGCGTAGATTAACATTAGGGATAAGTGATAAATGGAATTTTACCGAAGTGATAATATACTGCCCTTTAACTTCACTTTTAAATATACTTTCGCGGTAGCCAAATTTGCAATCTGCTTTGATGAAAGTTTTAAATGTGCCGGTGGCAATTTCAAAAGCCTTGCAGCTATGAAATACATCCTGCAGTTCCACACCATAAGCCCCTATATTTTGTATGGGCGATGCACCCACCGAGCCGGGTATCAGACTTAAATTTTCTAATCCTGCATATTCACGGGCCACACAAAAGTTTACCAGGTCGTTCCATACTTCGCCGCCGCCTGCTTCCACATAAACCTCGTTATGGTTTATGCGGTGCTCAAACCCGCGGATATTCATGTGGATAACCAGCCCATCAAAATCATTTATCAACAACATATTGCTGCCGCCACCCAAAACCAGCAATTGCATCTGCTTCCATTGCAGATCCATAAACAACTCTACCAGTTCATCTTCGTGATTTATTTCTACGAAGTATTTAGCGCTGGCTTCAACACCAAAAGTGTTAAAATTTTTAAGAGATACGTTTTGTTGTATTTGCAGCATGGTGACGGCGAATTTCGGAATTAATTTGCAATATATCCGTAGAGGCACAATACTTTGTGTCTATAACTAACATACGAGAGACGCAAGGCATTGCGTCTCTACGGTTTTCTAAACCATTTCCTGCTGGCCACCAACAACCCAAATTCTTCTGATGGCTTTTTTATGGTTGATTTATGGTGGATCTTATGCGCGCGGCGGATGCCGGCTAAATAACGATTATTACTTTTAAAAGCTTTAATACGGTTATGTATAAACCAATCGTGAAAAATAAAATAGATGACACCATACATACTTATCCCTGTTCCTATCCAAAAGCGATAATCTAATGACATATGACCCAGCCACATCAGGTATAAGGCAATAGTCGCAAATAACAAACTGAAAATATCATTTAACTCCAGCCAGCCATGCCTTTGTTGATGATGTGTTTTATGGATAAACCACAATGGGCCATGGAAAAGATATTTATGAATGGCCCAAGAGAAGGCCTCCATTCCCGCCAGGGATAACAAAACTATGACTGTATTAATTAGTACCACCATTTATAGCCCCCAAATTACTAATTTGCAATTGATAAGCTATGAAAATTAAACTCACCCTACTTTTATTATTATCTGCTCTGATAACACAAGCGCAGGATTCCTTATTTGCACGGCGGATGGTAGATACCCTCACCTCTCCATATTTTTGGGGACGTGGTTATACTAATGATGGCGTGGGCAAAGTCGGGCGCTTTATAGCCGACCAATTTAAAAGCTATGGTTTACAACCATTAGTAGGCAATAGTTATATGCAGGAATTTAGTTATAATGCAAATACCTTTCCCGGTAAAATGGAGGTGAGTATAAATGGTACAGCTTTAGTGCCGGGGCGGGAGTTTATTGTTGGTGAGCAGAGCAGAGGGGTAAAAGCAAAGGGTAAATTAATACAGCAAGACAGCACTCACTTTGTAGATAATGAAAACCGCATTATTGTATCCCTGGAAAAAAAGCTAACCTGGTCGGTATCACAACAGGTTGCGGATTTTACAATTATAAAAATAGATGCAAATGCAATTAAACAATTACCCACTACTATAGCCGTTAATATCGAAAACAAACTCATCAATAACTTCAAAACCGCCAACATCTGCGGAATGGTTAGGGGCACAAACAAACCCGATTCATTTATAGTATTCTCTGCACATTATGATCATTTAGGCGGGATGGGTGCCAGTACTTATTTCCCCGGAGCTAATGATAATGCCAGCGGGGTTAGCCAGTTATTGGGCCTGGCCAAATATTACGCGGCAAATCCGCAGCCTTATAGCATAGTGTTTATCGGTTTTTCGGGAGAGGAGGCAGGGTTGTTAGGATCCAAATATTTTTCCGAACACCCGCTAATCAATTTAAATAACATCCGTTTCCTGGTTAATATGGACATTTTGGGTACAGGTGATGAAGGTATAATGGTGGTTAATGCTACAGTATATCCTAAAGAGTTTAATATATTAAAGGAGCTTAATACAAGCGGCTATCTGCCTAAAATAAGTTCAAGAGGTAAAGCCGCCAATAGTGATCATTATTGGTTTACTGAAAAAGGTGTGCCCGCATTTTATATGTATACCATGGGGGGTATAAAAGCTTATCATGATGTTTTTGATATCAGCAAAACTTTGCCATTAAACGGTTACAACGGAGTGTTTAAACTATTGACAGGTTTTGTAAGGGCTTTAGTAAGGTAAGGTGCATTTTGGTATAGTGTAACATTGTGTTAATTCAAGAATATAGGACTTAGCCGGTAATAACCTAAACAAAGTTTTTGATAGGGATGTTACTAAAGAAACGAAGCGGGATGGTTTGTTTGAGCAACGTAATTTTGAGATAAAGCATTAATCTGTATTAAACCTTTGCCCGTATATATAGTATATTTGGTAAAGGTTATTAGATGAAAGTAATTAAGCTACCCCGTTTTTTTAAAGTGATACCGGCATCATTGGTATTAATATTTCTATCCATGCAAGTACTCGCTCAGGCAGCCTGGAAATTCCATAGCGAAAAGGAAGGGATTAAAGTTTATACCAGCGAAGTAGCGGATTCAAAGATCAAAGCACTTAGGGTAGAATGTAATTTTCAGGCAACCTTACCACACCTGGTAGCCGTGCTGCTAGATGTAAAAAATGCTACTGAATGGGTTTACAAAACTAAATCAGTTACATTGCTTAAACAGGTTTCACCATCAGAGTTATATTATCACTCGGAAGTGAGCATGCCCTGGCCAATTTCTAACCGCGATTTTGTGGCACATCTTACCGTTACCCAAAATCCCGAGACCAAAGTAGTAACTATTGATGGCCCTGTTGTGCCTGGTTTTGTACCAAAAAAGAAGGACGTTATAAGAATAGAAAAATCAACAGGGAAATGGTTACTTATACCCATTAACGAACGTGAAACAAAAATTGAATATACTTTACAGGTTGACCCGGGTGGTGATATTCCTGCATGGTTAGTAAACTTATTTGCATCAGAAGGACCTGTGCAAAGCTTTAAAAGGCTAAAGCTCGAACTACAAAAGCCTGACTACAAAAACGTAGTTATTCCTTTTATTCGTAAATAATCAAGAAATTATAAAATACTTTCAAAATATTTTGAATTGTAAAATATAGCTTTATATTTGCAGTGTACTATTTAACTAATACACTGTTATGATAGAAATAACCAACCTAACCTTCGGATACGGCAAAAAAACGTTGTTCCAAAATTTAAATCTTTCACTTAAAGCCGGGCACATTTATGGCTTGCTTGGTAAAAACGGCGCAGGCAAATCAACTTTGCTTAAAAACATTGCCGGTTTAGTTTTCCCAACTGCAGGCAGCTGCAAGGTAAACGGCTACACCTCAAAAAACCGTTTGCCTGATTTTTTACAGGAACTGTTTTTTGTACCTGAAGATATTTATATGCCCGCCATCAGCGCCAGGCAGTTTGCTGATAGTACCGGCCCTTTTTATCCCAACTTTGATAATATGCAGTTTAACAAGATACTGGCCGAGTTTAATGTGCCGGATAATAAGCCGTTAACGCAACTGTCATTTGGCCAGCAAAAAAAGGTAGTGATAGCCTTTGGTATATCGACTAACACGTCATTATTAATTATGGATGAGCCGACCAATGGTTTGGATATCCCTTCAAAAGCCGAGTTCCGAAGAATAATAGCTTCTACGCTTACCGAAGACCGATGTGTCATTATATCAACTCACCAGGTACGTGACCTGGATAACTTAATAGATAGCATTTTGATACTACATAATCAACAAATTGTGGTAAATGCTAGCATGGATGACATTGCCGAGAAATTGAACTTTGGAGTAATATCTGCCGACACTACAGACTATTTGTATGCCGAGCCAACATTCTCGGGCCTGCATGCAATTACTTTAAATACCGATAACAGTTACAGCAAAGTTGATATGGAAATTTTATTCAACGCTATTATCAGCAATAACGAACAATTGATCAAAACCTTAAACCAATAACCATGAATAATACATTTGATATAAAACGTTTTGGTATGCTTTTTAAAAAGCATACCATTGAACATAGTAAAACTTACGCTTTATCAATAGCTGTGCTTTTTGGCGTGATGTTTTTAATACTGTTATTCTTTTCGATGATGAATAGATGGCATTTAGACGAAGGGGCGCAGATAATGTTATTTCTATTTACCATGTCTGGGTTTGGAAGTATATTTGGCAGTGTGGTGTTTGCCGATATGGGCGATAGAAGTAAAGTAATACCCGCATTAATGCTTCCTTCATCCCATTTTGAAAAGTTTTTGGTAGGCTTACTTTATTCCTATTTTATTTTTCTGATCGTATTTGTGGCTTCGTTTTGTTTGGCAGACCTTATAGTGATTAGTTTAAGCAATAGCGATCTAAAAGAAAATGAAATGATCAACGTCTTTCAAACAACAGGCAGACGGCCAATATTGGCATTTGTAAGCTTTACCTTGTTTCATGCTTTTGTTTTTTGGGGATCTATAGTCTTCAAAAAACTGCACTTAATTAAAACAGCTATTGTGTTTTTCTTATGCCTTGGTGCGGTGGTACTTATAAATGGTTTAGTATTAAATATGTTTTTTGCTGCTCATACCAGGTTCAGTGCCGGTATGCCTTTCACTGATATAGGCATCATACAGCCAAATCAAGATTATACTTCGTGGGGTTTACAACCTGCGGATGAATTTGATACCTATGGAAAAGTAGTTTTTGTAATTGTAGTTTTATTATTTTGGACTACCACCTATTTCAAATTAAAAGAAAAAGAAGCTTAGCCTATGAATTTCAAAGAAAAAGAAGCCATATACCTGCAAATTGCCGATCGTATAAGCGAGCATATTATGTTAGGTAAGTGGAAACCTGATGAAAAAATACCATCGGTACGTGAGATGGCGGGCGAACTACAGGTTAACCCAAATACGGTAATGCGCACGTACGAGCATTTGCAAAACCAGGAGATCATATTTAACAAACGTGGTATGGGACATTATGTGGCTGTAGATGCCATTAAAAAAGTAAAGAGTATGCGCAAAGAACGCTTTTTACAGCAGGAATTGCCTGATTTTTTCCGGAGTTTGTATCTGTTAGAAATCAGCTTTGAAGAAATGCAGAAGCGCTATGAAGAATATAAATCAAAAAATTATCCAACCTAAACCTTATCATAATGAAAACTAGCAATAAGTTATTAGTAGTAATAACCATAGTAATTGTCGCCTACCTGGTAGTGTTTGACGCGGGATTAAAGGCGGAATATTTAAAAGGCGATTTTAAGAGCCGCTTTTTTGGCATGGAAGAGCTTCCAATAAAAGACTTTAGTAACGTGGAGCATCTATCGGCCGATGTGATAGATGCCAGTATTGAAAAGGGGCCTGAATTTGCAATATGGTTAAGGAAGGATTTAAAAGATAAAGTACAGATAATCAAGAAGGGAAAAACCTTAATTATTAAATATATCGGTACACTCGGGGTACATAATACGTATTTTTCTGGCGGCATTATAATAACCTGCCCGCAATTGGATAGTATAACAACCAAACCTTATATGCAACATATTAAAGTAGTGGATTATGGTTCCAATAAGACATATACCACATCTAGTTATGTTGGTGATATAGATGTTGTAGGATTTGATCAGCAAAAAATGGTTGTAAAAGCAAGTGAGCTAACGCAAATTGAATTGAAAAATAGCAAGCTGGAGAATATGGAGGCCATTGTTGGCGACAATTCAATAAGTACGGGTTCGCTAGTTATTGATTCTACAAACCATATCAAACTAGCCAATATTAAAGTAAATGGAAAAAGTGAGTTAAGGATGACCAATCCTGATATTACAACCCTTAAACATGATTTTTCTGATAGTGTATCTTTAATTTTAACAGGTAGAGTACTACGTCTTTTAAAATAATCATATTTAATGTAAAAAGTGGAAAGCCCGAAGCTTTCCACTTTTAGCTTAATCCTTTCCGCTTTCCGCGCCAAATCCTATCTTTGCCGATTATCATTTCGATCTGATGAAGATATCATACAATTGGCTTAAAGAATTTATACAGACTGATAAAACTCCGCAGGAACTATCAACCATATTAACCGGTACCGGTTTAGAGGTAGAGAGCCTGGAGAAAGTACAAGCCGTACCCGGCGGGTTAGAAGGGTTGGTAATAGGCTACGTTAAAGAAATTGCCCAACACCCCAATGCCGACAGGCTACGCATCACCAAAGTTGATGTAGGCGGAGCTGAAGACTTGCAGGTAGTATGCGGTGCAGCTAATGTGGCTGCCGGTCAAAAAGTGGTAGTAGCGACAGTTGGTACAACCGTACATCCAACCCAGGGCGAGCCTTTCCAGATCAATAAATCAAAAATACGCGGCGAGGTATCCGAAGGGATGATCTGCGCCGAAGACGAAATAGGTTTAGGTACAGGCCATGATGGTATTATGGTGCTGGATGCCGATGCTATCGTTGGTACTCCCGCCAAAGAATATTTTAAACTCAATGACGATTACCAGTACGAAATTGGATTAACCCCTAACCGTGCCGATGCTACATCGCATTTAGGTACCGCAAGGGATATTGCCGCTTTCCTTAAAATAGGCATTACCAAACCGGATATTTCCGCTTTTAAAGTGAATAACACCAACTTGCCAATTGAAGTAGTGGTAGAGAATGAGCAAGCAAGTCCACGTTATTCAGGACTAACCATATCAGGTGTAGAGGTTAAAGAATCGCCGCAATGGTTAAAGGAGCGTTTGGCGGTGATTGGCGTACGCGCCATCAACAACATTGTGGATATAACCAACTATGTACTGCACGAGTTGGGCCAACCCTTACACGCTTTTGATGCTGATGCCATAAAGGGCAATAAAGTAATTGTAAAAAACTGTGCCGAAGGCACGGTATTTAAAACGCTGGATGATGTAGAGCGTAAGCTATCAGCAGATGATTTAATGATATGCAATGCCACCGAACCTATGTGTATTGCCGGTGTATTTGGTGGTGCAGAGTCAGGCGTTAAGACCTCTACCAAAAATATATTTTTAGAGAGCGCTTACTTCAATTCGGTTTCGGTGCGTAAAACTTCTAAGCGTCATGGATTAAAAACCGATGCGTCTTTCCGCTTTGAACGCGGTACCGATCCGGATATGACGGTGTTCGCTTTAAAACGTGCAGCATTGTTAATTCAGCAGGTTGCAGGCGGTTCGGTATCATCAAACATTGTCGACCTATATCCTAAGCCGGTAGCCCCGTTTGATGTGGAACTATCTTATAGTAATACTCTGCGTCTCATAGGCCAGGATATCCCACACGAAGAAATAAAAAGCATTGTTAAAGCTTTGGATATACAGGTAGTCAACGAAACTGCTGAAGGTTTAACACTTAAAGTGCCGCCTTACCGTGTGGATGTAACCCGCGAGGTGGATGTGATAGAAGATATCCTGCGTATTTATGGTTATAATAATATTCATATCCCAACGCAGGTAAGGGCATCGCTTAGCGCGTCGCCAAGGCCAGAGAAAGATACGGTACAAAATATGTTATCTGACTTGCTAACTGCTAACGGTTTTAACGAGATATTATCAAACTCTCTAACTAAATCTGCGTATTCAGATAATTTAGATACTGCGGTTAAAATATTAAATCCGTTAAGTTCTGACTTGGATGTAATGCGTCAAACCATGTTGTATTCGGGCCTGGAAGCAATCGCTTATAACCAAAATCGCCAAAATGCCGACATTAAGTTTTACGAGTTTGGCAAGGTTTATAAAATACAGGACGATAAGTATAACGAGAGCCAGCGTTTTGCTATTTTTATGAGTGGCACATCAGTTACCGCGCAATGGAACCAAAAAGCACAGTCGGTATCTTTTTATAATTTAAAAGCTATTGTTGATAATATTTTGCAGCGTTTAAACATTACTGATCTGGTAATTGAAGATTGCACCTGTAAAAAAATGGCGTATGGCTTAAACTACAATCGCAATAACAAAACGTTGGTTAAGTTTGGTAAAGTGGCCCCGGCAGCCTTAAAAAAGGCAGATGTAGATAAAGAGGTTTTTTATGCCGATTTTAGTTTTGATCAGTTAATGGCCATCGCCAAGAAAAGTAAAATTGTTTACCAGGAAGTATCAAAGTTCCCGGCTGTAAGGCGCGACCTTTCCATGCTGATTGATAAAACTGTATCATTTAGCCAGCTTAAACAAATAGCCCAAAAAACAGAGCGCAAATTATTACAGGATGTAGATGTGTTTGATGTATACGAGGGTGATAAATTGCCAGCCGGTAAAAAATCATACGCATTAAGCTTTATTTTGCAGGACACTGAAAAAACTTTGACCGATAAAGCGATTGATGCGATCATGCAAAAATTAATTTATAACTTAGGCAAAGAAGCGGGAGCGGAGATCCGCAAATAGTAAGAAAATGAGCACTGCCACACAACTTAATGCTATCATAGACAAAGCCGGACGGCTTATTGAGCTGTGCAGTGCTTTGCAAGAAGAAAACGATCTATTAAAACTGGAAAATCAATCGTTAATGGCGGCGCTGGATGCCAGTAAAAATAAGAACAAGGAGTTGGATGAAAAGATGAATGTGTTGAAGTTGGCTAAGTCGTTTTCAGAAACAAATGAAAAAAGTCTTGACATAAAG
>CAZGBN010000008.1:0-87769 GCA_964524015.1 uncultured Mucilaginibacter sp.
TCGCGCGATGCTTATTATAGGTTTGAGGGTTTACGCAGATGTTATGACTTTTATTAACGGTAAATAGTTTTTTCGCCATCGTAATCCCAATGGCCGCGAACACGCACATAACCTTTAGCCTCTTTACGCCAATAGCCATCTACCCACACCGCCTGGTTAGGACGTACACTCCAATGCCCCTTTTCATAAACATATTTCTTTTTAGCGGGCCACCATTCGTCCGTAACCCATGCGTGAAATTTTGATGGCTGTTTTGGTTTCACATATTTTGGTACTACCGGTATTTTGCTAACATAAACTTGCGCTTTGCTATCTGCAATGACAAATAGCGATATAGCTAATAGTAAAATTAAAAATTTTCTTCCCGTTCTCATTGATATATTGTTGCTTTATAAAATAAGTGACAATTAATTTGGTTATCTTTTAATAGGTTTCACTTGTTGCCAATATCCATTTATACGCACATATCCCTTGCCTGTTTTACGCCATGATCCTTCTTTCCATACCGAATTTGGTGTAGGTGGTATGTCCCAATATCCCTGCCTAAAAATATATGTCTTTTTATTAGGCAGCCATTCATCCGGATGCCAAACGTGGTACTTTGTAGGTCGTGCAAAATGCTTATACTTTGGAGCAACCGGTATTTTGCTAACTATCACTGTTTCTTGCGCCAGGGCATGAGTACTTGCAAGAAACGATACCGACAATAATAAAATTAAAAATTTATTACCCCTTTTCATTGAAGTATAGTTGATTTATAAATTCGGCGAACAAATTTAATATCCGGCAAAAAAAAATCAAAAAAATAATTAACAAATTTTACGTATTACCATGCTATAGTTGCTATCAACTATTATCAATTACTATCTTCGCTTTATGTCACCTGCTGAAGCTAAAAAACAAATACAATCCTTAACCGCCGAGTTAAAACAACATAGCTATAACTACTATGTACTGGCTATGCCTACTATATCTGATTTTGAGTTTGATCAAAAACTGGAGGCGCTTAACCAACTGGAGAAACAATTCCCTGAATTTGCTGACCCTGATTCACCAACACAAGTGGTAGGTGGTGATATTACCAAGGAGTTTGTTACCGTTAAACACAAGTGGCCCATGTTATCATTGGGTAATACTTATAATGAGCAGGAGTTGATAGATTTTGACCAGCGTGTGCGCAAAGCCATTGGTGACAACTTTGAGTATGTATGTGAATTAAAGTTTGATGGCCTGTCGATGAGTTTAACTTATGAAAATGGCAAACTCCTTCGTGCCGTTACCCGTGGTGATGGTGTGCAGGGGGATGATGTAACAACTAATATACGTACCATAAACACCATTCCGAAGCGATTAGCCGAAGGATCTTATCCCGATCATTTTGAGATACGCGGCGAGGTTTTTATGCACTTAAAAGCGTTTGAACGCTTGAATAAAGAACGTGTTGAAAATGGCGAGCAGCCATACGCTAACCCCCGCAACTTTGCATCGGGTACGGTAAAAATGCAGGACTCGGCCGAGGTAGCCAGGCGACCGTTGGATTGTTTTCTTTATGGCTTATACACCGATAAACAATTATTTAAAACCCATTGGGAAAGTTTGCAGGCCGTTAAAGAATGGGGCTTTCATGTAAATGATGAAAGCAGGCTTTGTAATAGTATTAATGAAGTGCTGGATTTTATAAATAAATGGGATAAAAAGCGCTTTGACTTAAGCTATGATATTGATGGTATTGTAATAAAAGTAAACAACTATAACCAACAGCAGGAACTGGGCTTTACAGCCAAATCGCCGCGCTGGGCCATATCTTATAAATTTAAAGCGGCACAAGTACAAACCGAGCTGTTGGCCGTAACCTACCAAGTAGGTCGTACAGGCGCGGTAACCCCTGTGGCCAACTTAAAACCTGTATTATTAGCCGGCACCACCGTAAAACGTGCTACCCTGCACAATGCAGATGAAATTGAAAAAAGATTACAGTTACACGAAGGCGATTGGGTTTTTGTTGAAAAAGGCGGCGAGATCATCCCCAAAATAATAAGTGTGAATATGGATAAGCGCCAACCCGGTGCTAAAGCCATAAAATACATTACGCATTGTCCGGCTTGTAATACTTTACTGATACGCCAGGAGGGCGAGGCGGCTTATTACTGCCCTAATGATGAGGGGTGCCCGCCACAAATAGTGGGTAAAATGCAGCATTTTATAAGCCGCAAAGCCATGAATATTGATGGCCTGGGCGATGAAACTATTGATACGCTTTACCAGCGTGGTTTTATTGAGCGCATAAGTGATATATACCAACTGCATAATCATAGCGAAGAGTTAAAGCAGATGGGCCGCTTTGGCGAAAAATCAATTAATAACATGTTAGATGGCATCGAAAAATCAAAGCAAATGCCTTTTGAAAAAGTACTGTTTGGTTTGGGCATTCGCTACATTGGCGAAACGGTTGCAAAAAAACTAACTCATCATTTTAAAAACATTGATAATTTGATAGCGGCTTCGTTAGAAGAATTGATTGTTGCCGAAGAAATTGGCGAACGCATAGCACAAAGCTTAATTGAATATTTTAGCGATGCCCAGCATCTGGAAGAAATTGAAAAACTAAAAGCCCATGGCTTGCAATTTGTTGCCGAAGAAAAGGTAGTAACCCTGGCCAGTGAAAAATTAAGCGGCAAAACCTTCATTATATCCGGCACGTTCGAACGATCAAGGGACGAATTGAAAGATATAATTGAACAAAATGGCGGCAAAATATTGAGCAGTATATCGGCTAAATTGAACTATTTAGTGGCCGGTGATAACATGGGGCCATCCAAACTGGAAAAAGCTACCAAGCTAAATATCCCCATTATTAGCGATGAGGAATTGATGGCAATGATAGGCTAATATCTCCCCCATTGTTATTCTGAGCATAGCGAAGAATCCTATTAAAGCGCCTGGTAAAGCGTATAAGATTCTTCGCTATGCTCAGAATGACAGATAGTTTATAAAGTCATGTTTAACAATAATTAACAAATTAGTTTAGCATCATTACATAAATTACCGCATATTAGTATATACTAAACCAGGTAATGAAACTAACCTTAACCCTTTTACTATTTTTACTATCAGGAATTACTGCATCGGCACAATTATTCATAAGTGGTAAAGTAACCGATGAACGGTCAAACCCTATTCCTTTTGCTACTATTCATATCCAGAACACTACTATCGGCACATCAGCCAATAGCGAGGGGGAATATTCTCTTCAATTAAAAGCAGGTCAATATACTATTGTGTATCGGGCAGTAGGTTATAAGCCTGTTACGCGCCAGGTAGATTTTAAAGCCAACCAAACATTAAACATTATTTTACCAGCCGAAATTTACGAATTACAGGGCGTTAATATCAGCGGCAGCGGTGAGGATCCGGCTTATGCCATCATGCGCAAAGCAATTAAACAAAGAAAAGGCTATTTAAACGAGGTTAAAGCTTATACCTGCGAAGTATATATAAAAGGCTTGCAAAAATTATTAGGCGCCCCAAAAAGTTTTTTAGGTCGTGATATTAATGAACTGGGAAAAGAAATGGGTTTAGACACGAACCGTAAGGGTATTATCTACTTATCTGAGTCTGAATCTAAATACAGCTATTTGCATCCCGGGCAGGTTCATGAAGAGATGATATCATCCAAAGTATCGGGCCGAAACCGGGCGTTTAGCTATAACAGAGCGTCAGATCTGAAAGTTGATTTTTATGAAAACATCCAGAATTGGGAAGGCTTGAGTAACCGCCCGTTAATATCTCCGGTGGCTGATAACGCCTTATTTTATTACAACTATAAGTTACTAGGCGCAAGCGAAGAAAATGGGGAAACCATAAATAAGATACAAATAACCCCTAAACGTAGTTACGACCCCTGCTTTGAAGGTATTATTTACATATTAGAGGATAGCTGGCGCTTATATGAATTAAATTTATTGATCACAAAAAAAGCAAATATCAATTTTGTTGATACCGTTAAAATAAGCCAGCAGTTTTTCCCGGTTGAAAAAACGTGGATGCCAGCTGCGGTTAATTTTGAATTTACGGGTGGTTTATTAGGGTTTAAGTTTGGTGGATATTATATTTCTATTTATAAAAACTATGACCTTAACCCATCATTTAAAAAGAAAGATTTTGCCGAAGTACTGCGGATTACTTCGCAGGTAAATAAAAAGGATTCTACTTATTGGGAGAATGAAAGGCCTATACCGCTTACTGAAGAAGAAGAAAATGATTATATTAAAAAAGATAAAATAGCCCAGCGGCGCGAATCAAAAGAATATTTAGATTCGGTTGACAGGGCGCGGAATAAAGTAACAGCAATGGGGTTTTTATTAAACGGCATTAGTATTCGTAACCGTTATACCAAACAAACCTATCGTTTTGACCCTTTGTTAAGTTCATTACTGTATAATACTGTTGAAGGTGTTGCAGTTAATTACGGCTTTTCATACACTCAGCAAATTGATACCTTAAATAATAAGTATCTACGTTTAGGGGCAAAAGTGCGGTATGGCTTCTCTAACCATTTATTAAACGGTAGTATTGGTGCAACCATTCCTGTTAACAATTTCACTTTAAATATCAATGGCGGATCGGATGTGGTAGACTTAAACCGTACCGAACCTATTACACCCTTTATCAATTCGGCTTACAGCTTACTTATGCGGGAGAATTTTAAAAAGCTGTATCAAAAGCAATTTATTAATTTATCATTAGGCGGCAGGATAAGCGGGGGCTGGCGGGCAAGTGCCAACATTGAATGGGCCAACCGTAAATGGTTGCCAAATACAGCATTTAATAGCATATTCCATCCACAGGGAAAAGAATTTACATCAAACAATCCATTTACCCCAACAGCAGATATTCCGCTATTTAATGAGAATAAAGCGTTAACATTATCATTACGCACCAGCTATGATTTTAGCAACAAATATGAGACTTACCCAACAGGCAAACGTTACCTGCCATCAAAATATCCTACTATAGGTTTTACCTACACCAAGGGCATTAAAAATGCATTGGGTTCAACTGTAGATTATGACCTTGTAAGCTTTGATGTATCAAAAAACAACATCAATTTGGGGATGTATGGCCGAACATCATTTTATATAGCCGCGGGTAAATTTGTTAATTCCACTAACCTATCATTCCCTGATTATAAACAATTTGCAGGCAACCAAACCTTGTTTTACCAGGCCGGTGTATCCAGGTTCTTACTGTTAGATTATTACCTGTACAGCACTAATAAACAATACCTGGAAGCTCACATGGAGCAAAATTTCTCGGGTTTTATTTTAAATAAGATCCCGCTGATACGGAAGTTAAAACTGCAAGAAATTGTGAATGTGAACTACTTAACAACTCCCGACCTAAAAAACTATGCTGAACTGGGCCTGGGTGTTCAATATCTTAATTTCAGGATAGTTTACGGGCAATCATTTAACAGTGGAAGCAACACGACATCGGCATTGCGTATTAGGTTGGGGCTTTAGTTGGTCCATGGACCATAGTTGATAGACCATAGCATTTTACTCTGGCATTTTTACCATGGACTATTGACCATAGACCATGGACTTTTACTATATTTGCATCCTTAATTGCGAACATGAACAATTTTTACGGAACAGGGATAGCATTGGTGACCCCTTTTCAGGCAGATGGACAAGTGGATTATGACGGGTTAAAAAACCTGATCAATTATGTAATTGATGGCGGCGTTGAGTACCTGGTAGTGTTAGGCACAACCGGCGAAAGCGTTACACTAACCAGCACAGAAAGAAAGAAGATATGGGCCTACACTGCCGAGGTTAATAATGGCCGCGTACCGCTTATTGCCGGTATTGGCGGCAATAATACAGCCGAAGTAATTGAGGAATTAAAGCAATTTGATACAAACGGGTACAGTGCCATCCTATCGGCAAGCCCTAATTATAATAAACCTACGCAGGAAGGTATTTACCAGCATTATAAAGCTATTGCGCAAAACTCGCCATTGCCGATAATGTTGTATAACGTGCCTGGCCGTACCGGCAGCAATATCAGTGCCGATACTACTATCAGGTTGGCTAATGACTTTAAAAATATTTTTGGTATCAAAGAAGCATCAGGCAACTTTGAGCAATTTAACCAGATAGCCCGCGACAAACCGGAAGATTTTCTACTCATATCAGGTGATGACGCGGTGGCCCTGCCTATGATGGCCATTGGCGGCGTGGGTGTAATATCAGTAATTGGCAATGCTTTACCCCGCCAGTTATCAGATATGATACGCCTAGCACTTAAAGGCGATTTTAAAGGTGCTCAAAAGGGGCATTACGCTTTAGTAGAATTTACTCGCTTAATGTTTGTTGAAGGCAACCCTGCAGGTGTAAAAACCGCCCTTAAGCAATTAGGGGTATGTGGTGATACTTTACGTTTGCCTTTAGTACAGGTAAGTGATTACACCGCCCAACAGATCATCAGCGAAACCAAAAAAATTACCGCATAAAAAAACCCTGCTGCGTGCAGCCGGGTTTTTTAAACACAAAGTTTAATTTCTTTTTTTTAGCTCGCTTTGTTTTTAGTGTTCTGCACTTCTAAACGGATAGCTTGAGCTAAGTTTTTAAGGTCTTGCATACCTTTACGAACGCGGGTACCGGCTGCACTGTTACCCTTGTTGTAAAATTTATCGGCATCAGCTTCAAGCGAGTCGATCAATTTTTTTACTTCTGTAAATTTTTTCATTTAATTACTCCTTATTTGTTTTGAGGTTTATAGTTTGCTTAAGCTAAGCTAAAAAATGTTTTTTATTAAAAAAAACCATATCTCACATAAAATGAGCGAGAAACGGTGTTTTTATCCACATATTTAATACTTCTTTTAATAGGTAAATTCAACAAAAAAGCCTCCTATGATACATAGAAGGCTTTTTCAAAATATTTAAAAGAATAGCTATTGCGTAATTGCAGCGGCTTTTTCTTTATAATGCCCCGCTTTTAATTTTTCGCCCATCTCGCTGAAAGCATCCAGTGTACGCTGTACATCGTCTAATGAATGCGAGGCTGTTGGTATAAGGCGCAGCATTATTAATCCTTTAGGGATAACCGGATAGATCACAATAGAACAGAAAATGCCATAGTTCTCGCGCAGGTCGCGGGTTAAAGAAGTAGCCTCATACAGATCGCCCTTTAAAAAAACCGGGGTAACCATAGTATCGGTTTTACCAATGTCAAAACCACGGTCCTTTAATCCGTTTTGTAAGGTTGTAGCAATTAGCCATAACTTTTCACGAAGCTCGGGTTTTGTCTTAAGCAACTCAAAACGTTTTTTAAGCCCCATAACCATGGGCATTGGTAATGATTTGGCAAAGGTTTGCGAGCGCATGTTATAACGCAAATAATCAACTATTTGCTTATCAGCCGCTACAAAAGCACCAATACCTGCCATTGATTTGGCAAAGGTGGCAAAGTAAACGTCAATACCTTCAATACAATCCTGGGCCTCAGGTGCACCGGCACCATTTTTACCCATAGTACCAAAACCGTGTGCATCATCAACCAGTATACGGAAATTGTATTTTTCTTTTAACGCTACAATATCTTTCAAATTTCCCTGCACGCCCGACATACCAAACACCCCTTCGGTGATTAGTAATATACCACCACCGCTTTGTTCAGCTAGTTTGGTAGCACGCTCCAATTGTTTCTCACAGCTTTCAATATCATTATGCTGATAGACAAAACGTTTACCAATGTGTAAACGCAAGCCATCAATAATACAGGCATGCGATTCAGCGTCATACACTATAACGTCATTACGGCCCACCAGAGAGTCGATAATAGAAACCATACCCTGATAACCATAATTTAATAAAAACGCGTCCTGCTTGCCTACAAACGCGGCCAGGTCGCGCTCCAGGCCTTCATGATGAACCGAGTTACCCGACATCATTCTTGCTCCCATCGGGTAGGCCATGCCATAATCAGCAGCGCCTTTGGCATCCGCTTCCCTAACTTCGGGGTGATTGGCTAAACCCAAATAGTTATTCAAGCTCCAAACTAAATGCTCTTTGCCATTAAACATCATATGTGCACCTATTTCGCCTTCCAGTCTGGGAAATGAAAAATAGCCATGCGACCACTTTTGGTGCTGGCCCAACGGCCCGCCCATGCTTTTTGTTATTTTATCAAATAAATCCAATGTACTCTTTGCTTTAATTTACAAATATAGCTATAAAGACGCAGAAACAGAACCAAGAAACAAGAGTCAAGAATCAAGATGCCTAATGCTTCTTAATCCCTGACTCTTATATTATTTCTTAACAAATAAGTCTTGAATCTTGTCTCTTGATTCTTGACTCTAACTAGTCTACATTATCATGCAGGAACGAGTTGTTATTGCGTATCTCAATTTTCCCTTCATCATCAGGCAATAAAGAGAATCTTGATACCTGGCTCTCGTCGCTTGCAGGAGTTTGCTGTAAAGCAATTTCCTTGCGTTTGTAAGCAGGTACATTTTCCAGTTCCTGGATATTACCTGTGCGCAATTTCATGCTTAGGTCCTTTAAACGCATGATGCGCTCGCGCGATTTACGCAACTGCTCCTCTATTGATTCGTCAGTTTTATTTTCATCAGCATTAGGAGCAACTTCAGGCTCAGCTTCTGCTATAATTGTTTCTTCCGGGGTTGGCGCCTCAAAGGTTACAATAGTTTCTCCTTGCTCCATAAATACTTCCGGATCTGCCAATTTGAATGTCATTTCAGGCATCTGAACAGTTTGCTCAACCTGATCAATTTCATCATCATCGTCAGCATCCATATTAAATATTACCGCATTGGCTTCCGGGGTATTACCAAACAGGTCAAAAAGATCAGCTTGCGCTTGCTTTTGTTCTTCTTTGGTATGCTTCATGTAGGGTTCTGCAGTTGCATCAGCAGCTACCGGGGTAATAAATTCATTTACCGGACGCACTAATGGTGCATCAGGAACCAGCATTGATACTATTTTTTTGCTGCTTTGCTCCTGCTCTCGCTCATCCTTGGTTTGGAAACCGGTAGCAATGATAGTTACTGATATTTTTTCGCCAAGGCTCTCATCCTTACAGTTACCCCAAATCAGGTCGGCGGCTAAACCCGCTTCTTCCTGTATATAATCGGTAATGATGCTTACTTCATCCATCGTCACCTCTTTTTCGCCAGAGCTGATGTTTAACAGGATGTAACGAGCACCTTCAATTTCGTTATCTTTTAATAATGGTGATGATAGTGCACCTTCAACTGCTTTTAAAGCACGGTTATCACCTTCGGCTGCTGAACTTCCCATGATAGATACGCCACTGTCTTTCATTACGGTGCGCACATCTTTAAAATCAACGTTGATATAACCCGGTAAGGTGATGATCTCGGCAATACCTTTAGCGGCAGTAGTTAAAATATCATCTGCCTGTGCAAATGCCGATCCTAAGGTTAAATTACCAAATATCTGGCGCAGCCTGTCGTTTGATATTACCAGGAAAGAATCTACATATTTCTTCAACTCTTCCATTCCTTCTTCAGCCTGCATTTTACGGCGCTTGCCTTCAAAGCTGAAAGGGGTTGTTATGATACCTACGGTCAATATATCCATTTCGCGGGCTGCTTTGGCAATGATAGGGCTTGCGCCTGTACCTGTACCACCACCCATACCTGCTGTAATAAACAGCATTTTGGTATTGGCACCCAGCATTTGCTTAATGTCGTCAATATTCTCTATAGCTGAATTTTTTCCAACTTCGGGTATCGATCCGGCACCCATACCTTCGGTAAGGCTGGCACCTAATTGTACCTTATTGGGGATAGGGCTTAGCTCCAATGCCTGGGCATCAGTATTACAAATTATAAAGTCTACCCCTGTAATACCTTGCTTGTACATGTGGTTTACCGCGTTACCACCGCCGCCGCCAACACCAATAACTTTGATGATAGACGACTTTTCTTTTAACATCTCAAATTGCATAATCCTATTTTTCAGTTATATGTAGATTTGACGAATTCTTATTTTTCACCATTGTAATATTATGACTTTTTCAACAAGCTTTTTCCACATTTGTGCATATTGTGGAAAAATTGAAACGTTGTGAATAATTACACCTCTCCCAACCCTCTCCTTTGGAGAGGGCTTTTAAAATCTCCCCTACCGGGGGAGATTTAGAGGGGGCTTGCCACCTATTTTAAAAAGTCTTCGTCTTTAATATCGTCTTTAATAAATTTCCTTCCGCTCTCCAGTATTTTACCAAAAAGACCAAACTTTTTATCGTCGGCATATTTAGTTTTTTCCGCTTTTACTGATGTTGTTACTGGTATTTCCGGCATGCCTTCGTACTCCATTTTTTGGATACCTTTTATCAACAAGCCAATACCTGTTGCAAAAGTTGGGCTCTGCATTTCTTCGTACACATTTTTAGGCAACACCTCGTTTTTAGCCAAATGCTCGTTAGGATAACCTACGCGGCAATCTAACCCGGTAACAAATTCCACTAATTGTGGTAAGTGTTTCAATTGCGCACCACCACCGGTTATTACTATACCGGCAATTAGCTTTTTCTCGTAACCCGATGATTTGATCTCATAATACACATGCTCTACGATCTCTTCCATACGGGCCTGGATAACAAACGCCAGGTTTTTTACTGATATCTCTTTAGGTTCGCGGCCGCGTAAACCGGGAACACATACAATTTCATTCTCTTTATTTTCTTCAGCTAAAGCTGATCCGAAACGCACTTTCAATTGCTCGGCTATGTTACGCATTACTGAGCAACCCTCGCGGATATCTTCGGTAACGCTATTACCTCCAAACGGAATAACCGCGGTATGGCGTATAATTCCTTCATGAAAAATAGCTACGTCGGTGGTACCACCACCAATATCAACCAACACTACACCGGCTTCTTTTTCTTCGTCGCTTAATACCGACTCGGAAGATGCCAATGGCTCCAGTATCAGTTCCTGGCTCTCTAAATTTGCTTTATTAACACATTTCACAATGTTTTTAATGGCAGTTACCTGGCCAGATATGATATGGAAATTAGCTTCTAAACGTACCCCTGCCATACCAATAGGATCTTTAATGCCCGGCTCGCTGTCAATGGTAAACTCTTGGGGCAATACGTGGATGATCTCCTCGCCCGGAGGCATTACCAGGTTGTACATATCTTCAACCAGTTTGTCAATATCCTTACGGGATATTTCTGATTGCAGATCGCGGCGGGTTATAAGGCCACGGTGCTGCAAACTTTTGATGTGCTGCCCCGCAATACCTACATTTACCACCCTGATCTCGACATTGGATTGCGCGCCCGCAATTTCAACTGCCGCGGTAATACCTTGTACAGTTTTGTCGATGTTTGATACCATGCCACGGGTAACACCCGCAGATTCGGCCTTGCCAATACCTAATACCTCAATTTTACCGTTTTTACTACGACGGCCAACAATTGCGCATATTTTAGTGGTACCAATATCCAAACCCACTACAATTGGCGAACTTTTTTCTTGTGTTGAACTCTTGTCCATATTAGTGTTTAATTAGAGATGTGTCTTTACTTAATTGTGTCGAATCAACAGCTACATTAACCTTTGTTGAATCAACCTTGCCATTTTTTATTCCGATGATCTGGTTGGAATATTTAATATTAATTTGCTTGTAAGCATCCCACCCAACCTGTGACAATGCCTGTTTATAAAATACCATCAGGTTATGAAACTTGGTCTCCAGCGAATCGGCGTTTCCTAATAGTATCCGTTGGTTACCAACCCTTGGTATCAATTCAATTTCATGGTCGGCAGTGATATAAACCTGGGCTATCTGCGCGTTCCACAAAGCATCTTTACGTATAAAGCTTATGGTTTTAAAAACATCTTTAGCCAATGGTGTTTTTAATGTATCTACCTTGCCGGCAAAAGGCTCATCTATATACCCGTTAGCAGCCAGCACATTTGCTGTAAAGTTGTTTGATAACGGAAGTTTAAACCCATTTTCATCTACATAAAAATCCTGGTCAAATTGGGTCATTATACGCATTATAGGCTGGCGCTGTATCACCTCTATCCATATAATACCATCCATATCGGCATACACTTTTGCATAGGCTACAAAAGGGTTTGCCTTTAATTTACCCTCCAGGTCATGAATATTTATTTTATCCAGTTTGCGGCCAACCAACATGGTGCTGCTTAATTTTAAAATATTTTCTACTTCCTGCTTATCAATAAAATACTGGTTACCCGGTATGTATACTTTAACATCTTTACAAACTACTTCGCCTTTTTTAATTTCAATAAAACTCATCAGCGTAACCAGTCCACCCAGGCTTATCAGCCAGGCAAAACCAATTAATAACTGCCGCCAAATAGGTTTCTTAAACATTTTCTAATACCGTTTTTAAAGGTTGTACCAATGTATCAATATCGCCTGCACCTACTGTTAAAAGCAATTCAGGCCTTTCTGATCTTATTAACTCAATAACTTCTTGCTTGCCTATTATCCTTTTGTTGGCCAGTTTCATTTTAGCTAATATCATCTCTGAATTTACACCCTCAATAGGCAACTCGCGCGCCGGGTAAATATCCAGCATTAATAACTCATCGCTCATGTCCAGCACCTCGGCAAAACCATCGGCAAAATCACGCGTGCGGGTAAACAAATGCGGCTGAAAAATGACTGTCAACTTTTTATTAGGATACAGTTTTTTTACGGATGATATGCACGCCCTCAACTCTTCCGGGTGATGCGCGTAATCATCAATATAGATTTGCTCATCATTTTTAACGATGTATTCAAAGCGGCGCTTTACCCCCTTGAACGAACCTAAAGCACTTTTTATCGCATCGCCCCTTACACCTAAACGCAAGGCGGCTTCAATTGCGGCAACCGCGTTATCAATGTTATGTATGCCCGCAATACCCATTTTTATATTGACTATACGGGTTTCACCATTAGAAAAATCAAAGTAAAAATCACCATTTTCTATAAGTATGCTGGATGCGTTGGCATCTGCTTCAGCATCAATTCCATAAGTAACACCACCATCTAAAAGCAAGCCTTTATGGTATATCAATGTACCGCCGCTTTTTATTTGCCCGGCAAATAATTTAAACGACTCGGTTAACTGCGCATGATCGCCATAGATATCTAAATGATCAGCATCCATCGAAGTGACAATGGCGGTATCAGGATATAAGGTTAAGAATGAACGATCATATTCATCAGCCTCAACAACTACAATATTGTTATCGCCAAATAGTACATTGGTATTGTAATTAGATGCTATACCACCTAAAAACGCCGAGCAATCTTTACCCGAATTTTTTAGTATGTGTGCTACCATGCAACTGGTAGTGGTTTTACCATGCGTACCTGCAACAGCAACAGTAAACTTACTTTTGCTGATAATACCTAATACTTGCGAGCGTTTATACAACGTAAACCCTTTTTTCTGGAAAAAATTTAATATCTCCGAATCTTTGGGGATAGCCGGAGTATAAATAACCAAAGTATCAGGCTCATTGTCCCTGAAACTTTTAGGCACCAGTTCGCTGCAATCGTCAAAAATTACTTGTATACCCTCGTTTCTTAACTCGTCGGTTAAGTCGGTAGGTGTTTTATCATAACCGCATACAATGCACCCTAAATGAGCGAAATAACGGGCAAGGCCACTCATGCCGATGCCTCCTATCCCTATCAAGTAAACCCGTTGTATGTTGTTTAATTCCATTGTCTTTTTAAAAAAGGCCCTCTCTTTTGGAAAGAGGGCCTAAGATTTAATTGTTATTTGTTATTTGGATAACCTCTTGCGCAATAACTTCATCAGCATTTGGCAAAGCCAGTTTGCTGATATTATTGCTTAGTTTTTTTTGTGTGTCTTTATCGTTTAATAATTCAATTGCTTTATCAATCAGTTTGACCTCTGCATCCCTATCCGCAACAAATACTGCTGCTTGCTCCTGCACCAACGCCAGCGCGTTTTTGGTTTGATGATCCTCGGCCACATTTGGTGACGGCACCAGTATTACCGGTTTTTTAATTACACATAATTCGGCAATTGTACCTGCGCCAGCTCTTGATATAATAATATCTGCAGCAGCGTAAGCCAGGTCCATGCGGTTTACAAACTCCAGCACTTTAATATTGGGATGATGATCGCCCAATTGTTCGGTTATGGTTTTATAGTAAAACTTACCTGTTTGCCATATAATTTGCACATCAGCTGCTATCAGTTTATTTAAACCGCCCATTACGCTGTTATTCAATGTACGCGCACCCAGACTACCACCTGTAATTAGTATAGTTTTTTTATTAGGATCAAGGTTAAACAATTCCAATGCTTGTATATGCTTGCCTGCTATATCTACCGATTCCTTACGAATAGGGTTACCTGTTTTTATGATCCTATCGGCAGGGAAAAACTGCTCCATGCCATCAAATGCCACACATATTTTTTTTGCATTGCCACCCAACCATTTATTTGTGATACCCGCGTATGAATTTTGCTCCTGTATCAAATATGGTATACCGCGCAATTTTGCCGCATACAATAATGGACCCGATGCATAGCCCCCTACGCCAACAGCAGCGTTTGGTTTAAACTCTTTTAAAATTTTAATAGACCTGTAAACGCTGTTATACAATTTAACAGGGAACATAATGTTCTTCCAAATAGATTTACGCTGTATTCCCTGTATATCTAAACCAATAATTTTATAACCCGCCGCCGGCACTTTTTCCATTTCCATACGGCCCAGCGCGCCAACAAATAATATCTCGGTAGCCGGATCAAGCTTTTTTAAAGCATTGGCAATAGCAATAGCCGGGAAGATATGTCCTCCTGTACCACCGCCGCTAATTATGATCCGCAGTCCACGCCCCCCAACCCCCTGAAGGGGGAGCTTTTGACTAGCCATATTTTTATCAGTTTTCACCATTTTATATTTTCTATTCCCCCTTTAGGGGTTAGGGGGCTTACGCCGCAACTTCTTTTATTGAACCCACTACCACTTTTTTAGGCTCATCAATATCCCTGCTTACTGATAGTATAATACCAAAAGCTACACTGGTAAATAGTATAGACGTACCACCCATGCTTATAAATGGCAGCGGCACCCCCGTTACCGGCCCTAAACCTACAGCTACCGCCATGTTTGCAAATGCCTGTATCGTCAAACTAAAACTTAAACCTGCGGCCAGTAGTGCCCCAAACGCCTTTGGCGCTTTAGTTACTATTTTAATGCACCTGTACAATAAAAACAGATATAAACCTATTAGTATTATCCCACCCATCATGCCATATTCTTCAACTATAATGGCGTATATTTCATCTGAAAATGCTTCAGGCAAATAGTTTACCTCGCTGCTTTTGCCCGGACCCTTGCCAAATAAGCCCCCGCTGGCAATAGCAATTTTTGCATGGTCGGCCTGGAACGATTTGGCAGGGTCAGCCTGCTCTGGATGCATGAATGTTTTTATACGGGATAAGCGGGTATCATTCCTATCGCCCACTCCGGTCAAAACCATAATAACCAATAATGCCAGGCCGGCAAAACAAGTGACTGCTATTTGTTTAATACTTATACGTCCCATTATAAGCAACAAAATACTTACTCCAAATAGCATCAACGCGGTTGATAGATTGGCCGGGTAAATAAGCACAAATACAAGGCATACTGAACTTATAATAGGGATAAATGAATTTTTTACATCTTTTATGTTTTCTTGCTTACGCGATAATGTCCTGGCCAAATAAGTAATCAAAGCCAGCTTAGCCATATCTGATGTTTGAAAGCTAAGACCGGTGCCCGGTATGGCTATCCACCTGCTAGCTCCATTAATATGCGAACCAAAAAATAATGTATATAATAGCAACGGTATGGTAATGATCATTAACAATTTAGAAATACCCGAATAATATCTATAATCCAGCTTGTGCGAAATATACATCAGGAATATACCTGCTATAATCATGGCCAGGTGCTTAATCAAGATAGATTCGGCACCAACACCACGCTTATAAGCTAACGTACCTATTGCACTATAAACAGCAAGTAATGAAATAAGCGATAGCAATACGACTATCAGCCATATCCAACGATCTCCTTTTAAATTACTTATTATTTGATTCACAAACTGTCCTCCTTACTAGTTATGTGCAGATATGCAAATGTGCGTATGTGCAGATAACTTTAGTATTTAATGGGTTGATGAAATTATTTTTCCTAAAACCTTTATTATTGATTGTACATCGTTATACATGTTTTCCTCGTATGGATAATTATCCGCGTGCTTACATAGCTTTAACCAATATTCCGTTTTCTTCTGCTTCCTTATATGCTATTTTACATTTATGTCTAAAATCAACTTTACTTTCTGCTCCTTGTGCTTCACGTACGTTTGCTCCAATTGAAGTACCACATCTAAATATTTGATTGGCCATATTGAATTTCTTCTTTGATTCCAACACCTCTGAGAAAGCAATAACTTTCAAAGAGAAATTAAAAGTTAAATCAACAATCAAGTTCGGCTTATCATTCATTAATTATATCTTATTCTACACATCAAAAAAATCATCTGCACATACGCACATCTGCATATCCGCACATTCTAAAGTTCTTTTACTGCCGCCTTAAACTGATCGCCTCTGTCTTCATAGTTTTTAAACAAATCAAAACTTGCACAGGCAGGTGATAGCAATACGGTATCGCCTTTTTCAGATAAATGATAAGCAACCTGCGCCGCTTCCTGAGCCGAAAAAGTATTAACTATTACCTCTACATCATCCTCAAATGCTTCGTGAATACGCTTGTTATCTTTGCCTAAACAAACTATGGCCTTTACCTTTTGTTTAACCAGATCTTTCAACATGGTGTAGTCATTTCCCTTGTCTACACCACCTAAAATCAACACTACATCATTGGTCATACTTTCTAACGCGTACCAGGTTGAATTAACGTTGGTAGCCTTTGAATCGTTAATGAAAGTAATGCCCGATATTTTACCAACAAACTCCAGCCTGTGCTCAATATTTTTAAAGGAGCCCATGCTTTCGCGTATGGTATCATTGCGTAATTCGAGCACTTTTGCTACAATACCCGAAGCCATCGAGTTGTAAATGTTGTGCTTGCCTTGCAGGGCCAATTCTGTAATTGACATTGTGAAATTTTGTTGGTGTGTGTTGATGACAATATTGTCGTTTTGGAGGTAAGCCCCCGGTTCAATCTTTTTTTCAATAGAAAATGGCAGCTGAATGGCATTAATTATTTGCCCAGTCATACCTTTTATAGTTTCAGGGTCGTCTGCGCAGTAAATAAATACATCGTCCCCGGTTTGATTTTGCGTAATCCTAAATTTTGATGCTACGTAGTTTTCCAGTTTATAATCGTACCTGTCTAAATGGTCAGGTGTAATGTTCAATAACACGGCGATGTCTACCTTGAATTTGTACATATCATCCAGCATAAAGCTGCTTAGTTCTAAAACATAGCAATCGAATTTTTCGGTAGCTACCTGGTAGGCAAAGCTTTTGCCTATGTTGCCTGCCAAACCCACATTTAAGCCGGCATTCTTTAATATATGATAGGTTAAACTAGTGGTAGTGGTTTTTCCATTTGAGCCGGTAATGCCTATAATTTTCGCATCGGTGTATCTGCCCGCAAACTCAATTTCTGACAGGATAGGTATACCGCTTGCTTTTATTTTTTTGATGATAGGCGCCTTATCAGGTATGCCCGGGCTTTTAATTATTTCGGTAGCATTTAATATCTCAGTTTCGGTATGCTGGCTTTCTTCAAACCGGATGGTCCAATCCAATAATTGCTGTTTATACTTATCCGCGATAGCACCAAAATCAGATACAAAAACATCATACCCCTGCTGCTGGGCAAGGTATGCCGCACCCACGCCGCTTTCGCCGGCACCAAGGATCACGATTTTGTTTTTGTTACTCATTATTTCTTATCTCAGTTTCAGTGTTATTACCGTTATTATAGCCAGCATTATACAGATGATCCAGAAACGAGTTACTATCTTCGCTTCGTGAAACCCTTTTTTCTGATAATGGTGGTGTAATGGCGCCATTAAAAACACTCTTCGGCCCTCGCCAAACCTTTTTTTAGTGAGTTTGAACCATGACACCTGTATCATAACCGATAAATTCTCTATCAAAAAGACACCGCATAAAACCGGAAGCATTAACTCTTTACGAATCATAATGGCAAATACGGCTATAATTCCTCCTATGGTAAGGCTACCTGTATCGCCCATAAATACCTGGGCAGGATAAGCATTATACCATAAAAACCCTACACACGCCCCTACAAATGCACCGGCAAAAATTACCAGCTCACCCGAATTGGGTATGTACATAATGTTGAGGTAATCGGAGATAATTACGTTACCGGATACATAGGCCAGTATAGCCAGTGTAAACCCAATAATAGCCGATGTACCCGTAGCTAACCCATCAATACCATCAGTGAGGTTGGCACCATTAGATACGGCAGTAATGATGATAATAGTAAACAATAAGAAGACTATTAGTGTATAACGCTCATATCCCTCTCCTAAAAACTTAACCACTTTGCCATAATCCAACTCGTGGTTTTTGTAAAAAGGCAAGGTTGTTTTGGTTGACTGCACGTCCTGGGTATAAACCGCTTTATTGTTCTTTATATGGAAACTAATAGGCACATCATCCTTAACCGGCAAGGTTACTTCCTGGCGTATTACAATGCTTTCGTGGTTATACATAGTAAAACCAATTATCAATGCTAAACCAACTTGCCCAGTAATTTTAAACCTGCCTGCTAATCCTTCTTTGTTTTTTCTGAATACTTTAATATAATCATCTAAAAAGCCAATGGTACCTAACCATACTGTGGTTACCAGCATCATAATGATATATATATTATCCAGTTTGGCAAATAATAGCGTAGGTACCAAAACACCTAATATGATGATAACACCACCCATAGTTGGTGTACCTGCTTTTTGCATTTGACCTTCTAAACCCAGGTTCCTAACTGTTTCGCCAACTTGTTTAAAGCGTAAATAATCTATCAGTCTGCGGCCATAAACAGTAGTTACCAGTAATGATGTAATTACTGCCATAGCCATCCGGAACGTGATGTATTGAAACACACCGGTGCCGGGAATACGGTATTCTTTGTACAGATAGGTAAATAAATAATATAACATCTATCCCATTAATTTAAATTGGTTCAGCAACTCTTCCTTATCATCAAAGTGATTTTTCACACCTTTAATTTCCTGGTACTTTTCGTGGCCCTTTCCGGCTAATAGTATAATATCACCAGGTTGCGCCAGCAGACAGGCAGTTTTAATGGCTTCACGACGGTCGATTATACTTACCGTACGTCTTTTAAAAGCCGCATCTACACCTTGCTCCATATCTTTTATAATAGCTTCCGGATCTTCTGACCGTGGATTATCCGCGGTCAATATTACCTTATCACTCCATTCGCAGGCTACTTTGGCCATTACGGGGCGTTTAGCTTTATCCCTGTCGCCGCCGCAGCCTATTACGGTTATTACCTTTTCGTTCCCTTTACGGATATCATGGATGGTGCTTAACACATTTTGTACCGCATCAGGCGTATGTGCATAATCAACTATTCCTATAACTTTATCCGGACCAATTACATAATCAAACCTTCCTTCGGCGCCTGATAATTTACTTAATGATGTAAGCACTTTTGATCTATCCTGATCCAGCAACATCGCGGCAGCAAAAACTGCCAGCAGGTTATAAGCATTAAAACTGCCTACCATTTTAAACCAAACTTCTTCGTTACCAATATTCAGCAGTAAACCGCCAAACTGATTTTCCAAAATTTTGGCTTTAAAATCGGCCATAGTTTTTAAGCCATAGCTTTTGCGGTGCGCTTTGGTATTTTGCACCATGATGTTGCCGTTACGGTCGTCATTATTGGTTAATGCGAAAGCATTTTTAGACAGCCCATCAAAAAAGGCCCTTTTAGCTTTCAGGTAATTATCAAATGTTTTATGATAATCTAAATGGTCATGCGTTAAATTGGTAAATATTCCACCTGCGAAATTTAAACCACTTATGCGATGTTGTGCTACCGCATGCGAGCTTACTTCCATAAAGCAATAGTCGCAGCCTAAAGCAACCATCTCATCTAATAACCTGTTCAGTTCTACCTGGTCCGGTGTGGTATGGGTAGATGGGATAATTTTTCCATTGATCTGATTTTCTACGGTTGATAACAAGCCGCATTTGTAACCCAGATCACGGAACAATTGGTATAATAAAGTAGCTACCGTAGTTTTACCGTTGGTGCCGGTAACGCCTACCAGCTTTAACTTTTTCGATGGGTTATCATAGAAATTGGCCGAAACTATGCCTAATGCTTCGGCAGAGTTTGCTACCATTAAAAAATCAACCTCACCGGCTGTGTGACCGGGTAATTCCTCGCAAATAACAGCAGCTGCACCGTCTTTAACAGCCTGTTCAATATAATCATGACCATCAACCACTGTACCGCGCACGGCAACAAATAAGCAACCCGGTACCACCTTGCGCGAATCAAACACAACGGCGCTGATAGTTACATCAGCACTGCCCTGCAGTTCGGTAAAAGGAAGACCTTGTAATATGTCGCTTAATTGCCTCATTCTAATGTTATCGCTATTCTTGATCCTTTTGGTATCATACTGCCGCCGGTTACAGATTGATTTTTTACTACGCCACTGCCGCGTACCGTTACTCTATATCCGGCATTCCCTAATAAATACAATGCATCGCTTAAACCCATGCCGGTAACCATTGGTACGGTACCGCTTTTGTATTGCACTTCGGCATAGCTAATACCATTACTGGTATCAACACTGCTATTACCCGCATTTGCATACAGTGGCTTAACTCCTAACATGGTATACACTTGCTTTAATGCTTTAGTATTACCCTGTTTTACTTTAGGCGGGTTAGTGTTACCTACCAAACGCACCGGTTGTTTTTGATTGATCTTCAGGTCATTGGAGTAAACCCTATCGGCAACCTCCCTAAACACCGGTCCTGCTACCCAGGCGGCTAAGTGTGAACCTACAGTTGGGTCGCTTATCACAACGATCATAGAATATTTGGGTTTATCTGCCGGAAAATATCCGCAAAATGATGCCTGGTGTGAGTTTTTGGCCCCATATCCTTTTGAGCCCTGTGCTATTTGTGCCGTACCGGTTTTACCCGCTACGCTATATAGATCATTTTTGATAACCAGTTTACCGGTACCTTCTAATACTACGCCCTCCAACATTCCTCTTACTTTGGCTAGTGTAGTTGGCGAACATATTTGTGGGTTAATAACCCTTGCTTGAAAACGCTCAACAGTATTACCTAGTCTTTTTATTTCGCGTACAAAAAGCGGCGCTATCATTTTACCGTTATTAGCCACCGCATTATAAAAAGTTAACATTTGCAATGGCGTCAGTTTAGACTCATAACCATAAGCTATTTGCGATAATGACTGAAGTTTGTTCCAATCTTCTGAATTAGGGTTTTTGATACGGGGTTTTCCTTCACCCGGTATTTGCAAACTATCCTTTTCATTAAGGTGATAGCTGTATAACTTATCTGTAAACTCTTTAGGGTTATCATGATACTTAGCGTATATCATGGTAGCAACGGCTACGTTTGATGATTTTTCGAACGCGCGCTTAACGCTCATCACGCCACCTTCATCTTCCGCATCACGTATTTTTAATACAACTTTACCTGTGCGGGGGTTGATCATATCATACCTGCCATGGCGCGCATCAACCAAAGTACTGGTATCAATTTTACCATGGTCAATAGCAGTCATGTACGATGCCAGTTTAAATGTTGAACCGGGCTCAGCAGCATCGCTGATGGCATAGTTTAGCATTTCCTTATAATCGCCATCTTTAGTACGCGTAAAATTGGCAATGGCCCTTATTTCGCCGGTGGCAACTTCCATTAGCACCACGCTGCCATGATGTGCCTGGCTTTTTATAAGCTGCTTTTTAAGCGCATCCTGGGCCACATCCTGGTAGTTAACATCAATGGTTGATATAATATCCGCCCCGTCTTTGGCCGGAATTTCTTCCTCGCCATTATTTACAGGCATATATATACCCCCTGCAATACGTTGCATTAAACGCTTGCCGGTTTCACCGTTAATATAATCTGCATAAGCACCTTCTAATCCAACCGGATTCTTAACGTTCTCGTTTTTATACCCTATAGTGCGGGCAGCTAACGATTTGAAAGGCAGGATACGTTTGTTTTGCTGCAATACAATTAAACCACCCCTATTCTTACCCATTTTAAATATCGGGAACTGGCGTATTTTCTTTAACTCCTGGTGTGTAACGCGGCGGCGTATCAATTGGTAGCGATCACCATCCTTACGGGCCTCGCGCAACATGCGTGAAAATTCTTTAACCGATTTATCAGGATAAAGCCTCGAAAGACTTTCGGCCAACGAATCCACCTTTCCATAAAAATCCTTGTCTTTACTTATTCCGCCAGCCATCATATCCATGCGCAACTCATACTCAGGCACTGATGTGGCCAGCAAACTACCGTCAACAGAATAAATATTACCGCGGGATGCTTCTATGTTTTCATATTTGGTAGACAGCGCAACCGCCATGGCTTTCCACTTTTTACCCTGCACAAATTGCACCCTATATAATTGTATTATTACCGCGGCTGCAAAAAGCAATATCAGCCCGAAAGCGATATACACCCTTAATAGTATATTGGTCCTAATTCCCATCGCTCACCTCCCTTACTATTAATTTTTGCGCGGGTTGTACAGATTCGCGCACGCCTAATGTATCGGCACGCTTGGCAACTTCAGTTAATGTACTTTTATAAGCCAGTTCGGCTTTGGTTACTTTATAATCCCAGCTTAGTTCCTTAACCTCTTTGGTTAGTTTATCAATATCGCGTATGTTCTTTTCAGCAAAATGCCTGTTACCTATGTATATCATACCAATAAAGGCCATGTAAAATACAAAGGGCAACGCGCGGGTAGCTTCATCAGTAGTGATGAACCCTTTACTTAAAAACTGGGTTAAAAAATTATCAGGAATTTCCTTTTTTACTGGTTTTTCCTCAACAATTAATTCCTTCTCAGCTTCCTCTTCCTGAATTTCTGTACGTAAACGATTGGTCATTTTTTTACAGCTATTCTTAATTTGGCACTACGTGCACGGTTATTTTCTTTTATCTCTTGTTCAGATGCGGTAATAGCCCCGCGGCTCACCGCGTCAAATGGTTTTTGATCGTTACCAAAAAAGTCCTTTTCCACTTCGCCACTAAATTTGCCTTTGGCGATGAAATTTTTCACCAGCCTATCTTCCAAAGAATGGTAAGACATTACTACTAAGCGCCCGCCTGATACCAATACCTCGGCCGATTGCATTAAAAAATCTTTCAACGCTTCCAGTTCCTGGTTAACTTCAATACGCAATGCCTGAAAAACCTGGGCCAGGTATTTATTTTCTTTTCCTTTGGGGATACGGTTTGAAATGACATTTTTAAGATCGGCAACCTTATTAATTGGCGTGTTTAACCTGGCTGTCGCGATGGTATTTGCCAGCGACTTGGCGTTTTGTATCTCGCCATAAATACCAAAAATGCGGTGCAGATCAGCTTCGCTATAAGTGTTTATTACTGTTTTAGCCGTTAAATCAGATGATTGATTCATCCGCATATCCAACTCGGCATCAAAACGAATAGAGAAGCCACGCTCGGCCTGGTCAAATTGGTAGGATGAAACACCCAGATCGGCCAATATGCCATCTACCGGGATAACCCCATGCAAACGGCTAAAATTTTTAAGGTAACGGAAGTTTTGATCAACAAAAATGAAGCGCTTATCGTCAATCATATTTTGCTGCGCGTCGGCATCCTGGTCAAAGGCCAGTAAAGTGCCGTCCTCGCCCAAATGTTTTAATATTTCGCTCGAGTGGCCGCCTCCGCCAAAAGTTACATCTATATAAGTACCATCCTTGCGGATGTTTAATCCTTCTATACATTCCTGCAGCATTACGGGGTTATGATAATTACTCATCATTCCTCCTTCCTGCATTACCCATTACCTCTTCGGCAAGATTGGCAAAATTTTCAGGCTCGTTATCCATTTGAGCCTCGTAAGCATCCTGCGCCCAAACCTCAATTTTGTTGAACTGGCAAGATAACACCACATCAGCGTTAATGCCTGCATACTCCAATAAAGCTTTTGGTAATAACACACGTCCGGCAGAATCAAGCGTCAATTCAGAAGCGCCACGGGTAAAGTAGCGAATAAATTCGCGGGTCTTTTTCTCGTATTGGTTCAGTTGGCTTAGGTCATCAACTATCTTGTTCCATTCTTTCCGGGTGTAGACAACCAAATGCTTTTCGAAGCCGCGATTGATCACAAGGCCCTCATTAACAGCTTCGGGAAGCTGTTTTTTGAGGCCAACAGGGATCATCATGCGTCCTTTGGCATCCAGTTTACAATCAAATTCACCTAAAAAATTGGACATAGTTACACTTCGGCAATTATTGTAACGTAAAAGTAAATTTGTTTTACCACTTTTTAACACTTTTTACCACCAAAAGTTTTCAACATATTTAAAGTGTGTGGTTTACTACCACTTTGGGGTCTGAATCACAGATAATAAGGATGAAGAGGATTTCGCGAATTTTAAAGGTGGATCAATAAGGTAAGTTAATATTTATTTATCGATTTACAATAAATAATTTGTTTAATTCAATAATAAATTGTTATAATTGCACAACCTAAACCTTATCATAATGAAATCTAAGCCTTCCTTAACACGAATTATCAATATCATCATGATAAGCATTTGCCTGCTTATTGATATCGGCTATTTTATTTACGAGTATCCTTTGAAGTATTATACCTCAAAAAAATCCCCGCATATCTCCTCGTGGGAGGTGGAGAATAACTTAAAGCCGATCGATACGGTTATTTCCACTGATCTACCCTATAAACAATATCAAAAATTAAGGAAAGAACAACAAATAGCACGTTTAATAAAAAATGGTGATCTGGGGAATCCGAGTTGGAATTTTTTCAATGTAATACGTACCGGTGTTTATGAAATATGCGATACCTGCAAAACGGGACAGCCTTACATAAGTTTGCCGGGATGGAAGCTGAAATCAACTACTGCTGATGAGCCGATGTTAGATTCGGTAATATTTCATGTACAGAACGGGCAGGCGTACCTCAGGAAATCTGTACTGAGTTCGAAAATTAAGAATAACACCACAGTTTATAAAGAAGAAATAAAGGATGTGCCGGTTAAATTTAGATATAGCCATGAATCGAAGTTGCTTAAAATTCCGGTTAGTGAAAGTTTAGCCAATACACTTACCATTATTATGCAAATTGTAACTGGTTTATTGATATTAATTTCTCTTTATGGCGTCCTTCTGTTTACAAAGTTGATTATTAACCTCCGTGACGGATCGGAGTTTACTTATCGAAATGCAATTTGGTACGGCTTCCTTGGTTTACTTATGGTTCTTATATTTCCGCTTTTTCTTGTCTTCGCTTTGTTTAATTTATTAAGGCGTATCGTATTAAATAATAATTCGAAGAACAATAGTTTGCAAAAAACGGAAAGATTAATTTTTACTAAACAAAACATTTTTAGGCTACAGGTATTAGCTTATACCCTTACCGGTATCCCTATATTTTTATTTTTACTAAACCTGGTGTTGCGCCTAATATTTGCCGGTTATTTTACAGAAGATGTGGTACTTAATACAGCGCGTTTATCACAGTTGTGGGTAACCATGCATGTGGGTATTATATTTTTCCTGATACTTGACGCTTTTATACAAGGTAAAGCATTAAAGGATGAACAAGACCTAACCGTTTAAGCTATACTTATATGAAATCTTATCGCACTATAAATATTATCCTGATATGCACCTGTTTAGTGATGGACTTCGGTGCCTATATTATTACCCGATACAATAGTCCCAGAAACTCTCATAAACTTGCCTATAAGCTGCCTTATGATAATTTAGGTATTTATGATGCACAAATCAATAAATTAAAGCCAATTGACACGCCGTTATCAGTTGATCTGCCCTATAGCCAATTCATGCAGTTAAAATCAGAGCAACGAAGAATGCGAAGTTTAAAAAACGGCGATTACAACCGAACGATCAGGAACTTTATCGGTGTGATAGGCGTTGGCAGAGCCCAAATTTTATGTGATACTTGTCATAACGGGCCGAATAATTACCCATTGGAAAAAAGATATTATTATATATCTCTGCCCGGATGGAAATTAAGATCGACGACTTCACCCGTACCCGCGCTTGATTCTGTGATCTTTCATGTAGAGAAATTTCAGGCTTATATCAGGAAAAACGTTGTTTCAACCAAAACCATAGATGGCGATGAACTATATAATGTAGAGGTAAAAGACATACCTGTTAAATTTAAATATAGTCACAAATCGCAAATGATTAAAATACCGGTTAGTGAACAAACCACAGCAACACTTAAGCCTATATTCACTACGCTTAATATTATACTTGTTTTATATGCGTTGTTTAATCTATTAATATTTATACAATTGATTATGAGCCTGCTTGGCGGATCATCATTTGGTGTAAGTGTTTGGTGGAAAAGTTTGATGGCCTTTATATGGTTTCCCTTTTTTATTATTTGGATAATATTAAGATTAATAAACCTTTTACGAAGTAATAGCAATACACCCGTTTGGAATGCTGACGAATTTGCTTTTACCACATATAATATTGTCAGACTACGCGTTTTAGCTTATAGTATTACCGGTGTATCTGTATTTTTTATTTTACTCAACCTATCAATGCCATTTATATTTAATAGCTATTTTACCAGCGACGTAATACTTAATACAGCACACCTGTATCCTTTTTGGATAGCTATGCATATGGGTATTATATTCTTCCTGATATTGCATGTATTTATGCAGGGAAAAGCGTTAAAGGATGAACAAGATCTAACTGTTTAAGCCATGCCGATAATAGTGAACCTGGATGTAATGATGGCTAAGCGCAAAATGTCGTTAACCGAATTGAGCGAGCGGGTAGATATCACCATGGCCAATTTATCCATCCTAAAAACGGGTAAAGCGAAAGCTGTACGCTTAGAAACCCTGGAAGCGATATGTCGGGTGCTTAACTGCCAACCGGGAGATATCTTAGAATATGTAGATGAAGAATAGGTGATTAATAATTGATCACCTGTTCCTCTAACTGTGCTGGCACATCGCGCCACTCGTATTTTTGTGTACGGAGTTGTGGCTCAAAACCTGCTTCTTTTATAGATTCCTGTATACCGCGCGCAGTGAAGCGATGCGGCGCACCCGCGGCTGATACTACGTTTTCTTCTATCATGATAGAGCCAAAATCATTGGCTCCTGCATGCAGACATAATTGAGCTACCTGCTTACCTACGGTTAACCATGAGGCTTGTATGTTTTTAATATTGGGCAGCATAATACGGCTCAAGGCTATCATACGAATGTACTCATCGCCGGTAACGTTGTTGGTTATGCCGCGCACTTTACGCAATAGCGTACCATCATCCTGGAAAGGCCACGGAATAAACGCCACAAAGCCGTAATTACCTTCGGGCTTTTCGGCTTGCACTTCGCGTATCCATACCAAATGCTCAAAGCGCTCTTCAATAGTTTCTACATGGCCAAACATCATGGTTGCCGATGTGGGCAGGTTGAGTTTGTGCGCCGCACGCATTACATCCAGCCACTCTTTACCACCACATTTACCTTTTGATATCAGTCGGCGTACACGATCGTTCAAAATTTCGGCACCTGCACCGGGTAACGAATCCAGTCCGGCGGCTTGCATGGCTCTTAATACATCAATATGGCTCATGCCTTCCAACTTGGCTACGTGCGCAATCTCCGGCGGGCCTAATGAATGCAGTTTAAGCGTTGGATATACCTCTTTGAGTTGTTTAAAGAGATCAGTATAAAACTACAAACGCAGATCAGGGTGGTGGCAGCCTTGTAATAAAAGCTGGTCGCCGCCAAAGCGGAAGGTTTCCTCTATCTTGGTTTTATACGTTTCAATATCGGTTATGTAGCTATCCTCGTGACCGGGGCGACGAAAGAAATTGCAAAACTTACAATTGGCTATACAAACATTGGTGGTGTTTACATTACGGTCTATCTGCCAGGTTACTTTGCCATGCGGCACTTGTTTTTTGCGTAGCTCATTGGCTACATACATCAAATCGGGTGTGGATGCATGTTCATACAAAAACATTCCCTCTTCAATGCTCAAAAACTCAAATTGCGAAGCGCGCTGTAACAGATAGGCTGTATTCATATACAAATATACATAGTGAGAGGTGAAAGGATAAAAGTGAAAGGTACTATTTTTACTTATAGACTATAAATGAGCAAAATCATGGTTTACAAAGGTTAACACATTTTAATGCCAAACATGAGTTAAGTAGTTAATAATCAATAAATTAATAAAAATTTAGCCCAAATTGTGTAAACCATGATTTATAGCCTATATTTTGTCTGAATCACTGATTTAGATGATTGTTGGATTAGTGTGATTTCTATTCAACCACCCTCCCCTTCTCCAACTTCAATACCTGATTCACACTATCCGGTATCTCATGCTGGTAATGGGTAACATATATCAGGGTTACTTTGCTCATGCTGCAAATGGTATCTACCAGGTTTTTAAAGTGTTGCTGCTGGTGGGTGTCCATACCCTGGCAGGGTTCGTCAAATATCAGCAGGTCGGGGTTTTTGATGAGGGCTCGGGCAAGCAGGCATAACCGTTGCGCACTGGCAGGGATATTCTTTAATAAGGTGTGGGCGTATTTATCTATCTCCAAAGCTTTCATCCAGCGTAGGCCCGTTTCTGCTTTGGCGGGGCTGCTTTTCCTGAACAACCCCAAGGTATCGTAATACCCCGACTCGATGACCTGTAAACAACTGTTATCCGTAGGGAAATACTGGTGCAGCTCTGGCGATACAAAGCCTATTTTGCTTTTAATATCCCAAATACTTTCGCCGGTACCACGCTTTTTATCAAACAGCGTAATATCATTGGCATAGGCCTGCGGATTATCGCCATTAATTAAACTTAACAAGGTGGATTTGCCCGCGCCATTATGCCCTAACAATGCCCACCTGTCGCCTGCTTTAACATCCCAATTTATCTTATCCAATATCACCACATCGCCATATTGAACGTGCACATTACGCATGTTGATTATTTGCTGATACGGGGTAATTGCCTGGTCAGTTAATAATGATCTTAATTCCTCCTTATCAATTTGATCATCTTCTTTATTAATCATTAACTCAGGACTGTATTTATCCTTTGTAAGTGTTTGACTGATAGCACCATTTTTTAATAAAGCAATATGCGTTATCGCATCCGGCACTTCATAGGGCGACGTAGCCATAACGATGGTAGTACCTGAGGCGGTAATTTCTTTGATAATATGATCAAACTCCTGCCGGGTTTGCACATCCAAACCCGTAAGCGGATTATCTAGCAACAATAACTGCGGATTTTTAAGCAATGCGGCAGCAATCATCAATCGTTTGGTTTCTCCGTTGGATAGTTTTATTAGTTGCTTTTTTAACAGGTACTTTAAGTTTAAAGTGGTTATAGTTTTATCATACGTCCAATAAACTTTATCTGCATGGGGGATGGTAGACAAATACTGCTCAACAGTCAGCGCGTCTTCCGAGTCGAACGAGTTAAATCGTTGTTGGTAGTAAAAGTCGGTAGTGTTGGATAAGTTCCTGAAATGATGACGTGGCTCAACCAAACCAATTTGCTTTCTATAGGATTCGCCTTCAATCCCTTTGGGGAAATTATACGATACCTCGCCGTTAGTTATGCTCAAATTACCGGCTATAGTTTGCAGTAAAGCACTTTTACCAGATCCGCTCTCTCCTATCAACGCCCAATTCTCGCCTTTATTAACAGTAAAGTTAAAATTGGTGAATATGGTATGAGTTATAGACCGTACCGTTACGTGTTGTATGCTTAATAAAGGCTGAGCCATGGTTGTATATATTGCTGTACAATTATAACAATCAAACGCACAATAAAACCATTACTTAAAGGTCATTTTTCGGCAAGTTTAACAAGGCTTAATTTTTGTATTAAAAAACTAAACAACTATCACTATGAAAAAATTAAACATATTATTCTTCATTGCGGCCATTACGGCGCTAAGCGGATGCTCTGTTATTGGCGACATATTTAAAGCAGGGGCTTATTTCGGGATATTCCTGGTAGTGTTCTTTGTCATCTTAATTGTATGGCTGATATCCAAGTTCCGTGGTAAATAAATTATTTCTTTTATATTAAATTTTTTAACAATTTAAATAATTGGCACAGTTGTTACTGTATATGTTGTAAAAACTATTTAGCCATGGAAAATAATAATAATGAATTAATGGAAGTTTTGAACGATTTAGTTCAAATTAATAATGATCGAACAAAAGGATTTGAAAACGCCTTAAAACAATTGGAAGAAGAAGGAATACAGGAAGAATTAACAACATCTGAACTTAAAAACTTATTTTTAAGTTATATTGACCAAAGCCGCAAATATAAAATGCAATTGGCTAAAGAGGTTGAGGTATTAGGAGGTGATGTTGAAACAGACACCAGTACCAGTGGCAAACTTCACCGTGCGTGGATAGATGTTAAAACTACCTTTACCGGACATAGTACACATAGCATTTTAGAAGAATGTGAATTTGGTGAAGATGCTATTAAAAAAGCGTATGAATCGGCGTTGGAAGAGAGATTTTTACCGGCTTATATCAGGGATATTTTAAATGACCAGCTAACGGGTATAGTTGATGCACATGATGAGATAAAAGCGCTGCGCGATAGTACAGAATCAAATTAAATAAAAAAGGCCTCCTGAAATCGGGAGGCTTTTTTTATTTAGCTTAAATTAGTTTCGTATTCCTTTAAATATTGCTGTAGTTCATTAATGTTACGGTTGTAAAATTTCACCCGTTTATACACGTAAAAAGAAAACATTAAAACCCCTGCCCCTATTGCCAGCATAATATCCGTATGAAAAATATCGCCAAAAGCACCATTGCCTAAAAATTGCGAAGTTATACGGCCAATTGTAAACAGGATAACAAATAAGGCTATTATAAAAGCCACTTCCTGTTTTAATGATCGTTTCATGCTGTTAATATTTTGGGATAAAGTTATTTTAAGTTCAGGATCTGTTACCGTTACCGGCATTGATTTAAATTTTATCCAATAAAAAAATATCACTACCAGGCATATCACTACAAAGGTCATTGAAGTTAATAGCCCCGAATAGGTTAACCGGAATACAGGACCATCATCTCCCAGCAAAAAATGTAAAAAAGGGCTTACTATGATGTTGACAACCAAACCTATTAATAATAGGGTGATTATCTTTTCATATTTACTTTTCATCCCTAACAAAGTACTTGTAGTTTTTTCTTTTAGGATAGATTGCAGCTGTTCCACACTTTGTTTATTAAATTCAAAATTTTGTGTTGACTCCTTTTGCCAATTAACTTTTAAATCGTCCAGTTCCATAATCAGGGCCTCATCCTTTCTTTTAATTTAGTTTTTATCCGGTTTAACTTAACCCCCACATTAGTTTCAGATAGCCCCATAATTTCGGCTATCTCTTTATAACTTTTCTCGTCAAGGTATAGCATTATTAATGCCTTGTCTATCCTATCCAAACCATCAATAGCTATCTGCAACTCGCTGTCAAATAAAATATCCAATCTGTAGGTCGTGTCATTAGGCAAGCCGTATTGGGCTAATGTTAAAGCCTGCAATGCAGGGCTTCTATTGCTTTTTCTTAACCTTGCAATAGCGGTATTCAGGCATATGCGATACATCCATGTGGTTAATTTAGATTGTGCCTTAAACGTGGGCCACGCTTGCCATAGCTGCAGCAGCATATCCTGGAAAAGATCATTCACATCATCATTATCCTTACAATACATGCGGCATATTTTAAATAATATACCCTGATGCTCATTAACCGATTTTAAAAATTCTTTTTCCAAGTATCAGCAATTTAGCAATAAGTAGCGGGGTAAGTCAATTCCTTACAAAGCTTACTAAAGTTTATTCATAAGCCCATTAAACAATAAAGCCTCGCGAAGTCGCAAGGCTTTATTGTACTATTATTTGTATTTTATTTAGCACCGGAAACTATTAATGCATCAATGGCAACAGGACCGCCGCCCTTATTAACAACAGTTATAATATGCTTACCTTGAACTAGTTTATCAACCTGGTAAACTACCTGTTGGGCTTTTTTGCCTTCGGCAGATGACAGATCAACCAACTTCCCAGCTTTTCCATCTACCATTACTTCCATTTTACCTGCACCTGCTTGTTTAGGAGCTAAGATTGAGACCCCTCTGCCTTCAAATGAAAACTTCCAGGTTGCACCGGGTGTATCGCTATCGGTTAAATCGTTGTTAAAATCCCTGTTATTTAAATTACTATGCCTAAACCAGCCACTAGTCATCTTTACGCCAGGATCATCATCGTTTATCCATGTTTTATCGTGTGTAATTTTGAGCACTTTATATTTAGATGCAAGTGTAGCATTGCTAATTCCGTTGAATGGTTTTGTTGATGATGGCGGGGTTACTGTTAACCCTTGTTCATTTTGTACAAATGCTAATGCTACAGGTTGGCCGCCAGTTATCAATTCAACTTTAGTTACTTTGCCTAATGTTGCACCATTACTAGCTAAAGCTTTTAATTTAACGGAAGCATCTTTCCAGTTAGAGAATGTAGCGTACAATTTACCTTTGTTACGGGTATAATAAACTGATGTGTCACCATGTACTTCAAACGGACGCGAACCATAAATAGCTTCGCCATTAATTTTAAGCCAGGCACCTATATCTTTTGCTGTTTGTATAACGTTAGCGTCAAGATCGCCGCGGTTATGCTGGGTTAAGTTAAGCAGGAGTGTACCATTACGACAAACATTTTCCAAAAGGATCTTAACAATTTCATCTGCTGTTAAATATTTTTGCCCTGTTTGGTAATGCCATTCAGAAATTGACTCTTCAGTTTGAAACGGATATGCCATGATCTCCCTTTCAATGATCTTTTCAGAACTTTTTACCAGCGAGTGCTCAACATAAGGCAGTAATTCCTTGCTGTTTTGGAAACTATTATATCTGCCCCCTATCCCTTTTAAATTTACTACAGCCTCCATTTTACCATGGTTCCATTTTAGGGACTTATTATAATAATTGGCTATTAATTGAGGTGCTAAAAATCCTAAGCCCATATGTACCCCCAAGTCAACTTGCGAATCGCCGCCATGCTCATCAAAATAAATAACATCAGGATGATATTTGGTAATAGCATCATCAACGCGCCACATAAACTGGTTTGCAAAAGGCGAACGCAATGGATCATCTTTTGCCGTATGCACCGGCCCGTACAAATCCACCGGATCATAGCCGTTCCACCACTTGCCCTTACCATCAGCTATGGTATTAAGCCCATCATAAGGAACACCCTTTAAATCTCCGCTTTTATCACTCATATATTTAACCGGCATAAACTGTCCCCAGGTACGGGGCGGGGTGTTATGAAAGCCTATACCAAAGCGTAACCCATGCTTACGGGTAACCTTTTCCCAAATACCTACAATATCCTTTTTAGGGCCAAGGTTAACAGAGTTCCAGGGTTGATAGGTTGAGTTCCAATTATCAAAGTTATCATGATGAACACCCATCGCCATAAAATATTTGGCTCCCATGTTTATGTATAAATTCATTAGCGCCTCAGGGTCCCATTTATCAATTACCCATTTGTTGATGATGTCCTTATAACCAACTTTAGACGGGTGCCCATACGTTGCAACATGAAATTTATAAACCGGTGTATTTTCCTGGTACATTTTCCTGGCGTACCAATCCCCTTGCTCTGGCTCTGATTGTGGGTCCCAGTGCGACCATGCCCCAAATTTTGCTTCGCGCCACCAATCGGGTGCCATGTAATTATCACTCAATTTTTTCCAGTCGGCAGCATAAGGACCAGCGGCAACGGGTAACGCCGGAAGATTCCATATATCAGGTGGTAGTTTCAAGCCTGCGCCTATAGCTATCTGGTCTACATTAACTGCAACATCACTAGTGGCCAATGTGATAACCACTGTTGCACCTGCCGGAATTTTGATTTTAATAATTGCGTTTAAAAATGAATTGGTAAGATTACCCGATGAATGTATGTTGATCCTTTGTTTAGGTTGTCCATTAACGGCAACATCCAATACACCTATCTTTAAGGACGAATAACGAAGAGCTAATTGTTGCGCGGCTTTTACATTTTTAAATGTAATGCCATCCCCGGCTTTGGTTAAACTCATTACATAACCACCGGATGCTGAACTAACCGCTGTTTTAGCTGCGGTTGATACAGGGCTTGTGATTTCTGCCTCTAATACTTTTGTTGTTGCATTGGCAATAAGGCGCTTTGGGGTGGTTTGTCCCAGCGCGATATTAGTATAAGGCCAGGCCACCGCCAACAGGGCGGCAAATAACTTAAATTTCATAAATTATGTTTATAAAAGGTTGGTCAATTATATATAAAGATATTTTCATATAACTATAAATTTTATTCCTGTTATTATGAATAATATTCAAAACTGTTTTAAGGTGGATAAAAACTCATTGTGTATACAATTGTTCCTATAATAAAAGGAGGACCTATGCCCTGGTATAACGGAGACTACCCCCCATCATACAAAAATCAACCTATAAAACTGCGCGAAAAAGCAGTTGAAATTGCCAACGCGATGTTGGAGGAAGGTACAGAAGAAGGTATTGCTATTGCAACGGGTTTAAAACGCGCGCGCGAATTTTTCAAATCGAAAAAAGAAGCTAAAAATAAAAAGCCCTCTGATTAGTGAGGGCTCTTTTATAATTATTTAAGATTGATCTTACAAATAAGATTGTAATAATCTTGATTTTGAGTTTTGTCTTAAACGCATCAATGCTTTGTCTTTTATCTGTCTTACACGTTCGCGGGTCAGGCTAAACTTCTCGCCTATTTCTTCTAATGAATGCGCGGCAATACTGTTCAATCCAAAAAACAATACTAAAACTTGTCTTTCACGTTCGGCTAAAATGCCTAATGAGCGTTTGATCTCCTGGGTTAATGAATCTATCATTAAATCGCTGTCTGTCTCGGCATCAGCGCTCATTAATACATCCAGTAACGTATTTTCCTCACCGGCTACAAATGGAGCATCCATTGATAAATGACGGCCCGAATTTGATAAAGCATCAGCAATCTTCTCTGAAGTAGTTTCCAGGTCATCGGCTAACTCTTCAGGTGTAGGCACACGCTCTAATTCCTGCTCCAGTTTTGAAGCTGATTTACGTATCTTACTTAATGAACCTACCTGGTTAAGCGGCAATCTTACTATCCGCGATTGCTCGGCAACGGCTGATAATATTGATTGGCGTATCCACCAAACAGCGTATGATATAAATTTAAATCCTTTGGTTTCGTCAAATCTGCGTGCGGCTTTTATCAAGCCTAAGTTACCTTCGTTTATCAAATCTCCTAAGGTAAGTCCTTGATTTTGATATTGCTTGGCAACCGAAACTACGAAACGCAGATTGGTTTTTGTTAAACGTTCCAGGGCGGCCTGGTCTCCTTCACGAATCTTCTGAGCAAGTATTACTTCCTCTTGTGCGGTAATCAGATCTACCTTAGCTATCTCACTTAAATATTTATCAAGCGATTGCGATTCGCGGTTGGTGATTGATTGGGTTATTTTAAGTTGTCTCATCTATGTGGATGCAAAGGTACTCAATTATATGTAGTTATAAGGTAAAGTATTCATCTAAATGAGCAACAACCTTGCAATAACCATTATTTATCGCCTTAAAATGTTGCTTAACTACATTTTAGCAACAAAACCACCGCCCGATCTTAATTTTATAGTTAACACATCTTTTACTGATACAGTTTGCTCTTTCCTGTCAATACTGGTATTAGTAGCAGCATCGTAAATAAGTGTCGCTTTTTTACTTTTCTTTAAAAAGTTAAGCGGTATTTTTACTTCTCTTTCAGTATCGTTATTCATTGCACCTATCCACCACGTATCACCTTTACGGCGTGCAAAGGCAACCACCTCGCCCATTTCGGTACATGAAAGCACTTTGGTTTCATCCCAGGTTGTTGGTAACTGCTGAAACAGGTCAAACATCGGGCTTTCCAGATAAAAGCTATATTGATCAGTAAAATGAGTTATTGGCGATAAATACACAATTGCCTGCGCAAACTCGCGCGGCCAGGTAAATTTTACTGTCGATAGTTCTTTAGGGTTTAATATTACAGGGGTATAGTCAGCAGCACCGGCTAAATAGCGTGTAAATGGTATGGTTACCTCATGCTCTGCTGTCATTACACGGCGGTATCGGGTCATTTGATATTCATTACCCCTTACAGCTTCCCTGGTAATATCATTAGGATAAGTACGTCTTAACCCGGTAGGCTTAACACTACCGTGAAAGTTTAACAATAGCTTAAGGTCGGCACATTCCTGCATGGTTTCCATATACCATTGCATGATCTCGGCATTGGCATCCGGAATAAAGTCAATTTTAATACCATCAGCACCAAGTGCTTTAACCTTATCTAAATATATTTTTCTTTCCGGAGCTTTACGAAATTCCTTCGAATCAACCCAGATAATTGATTTTACGCCAACTGTTTTGCCGTAATCAACCACCTCTTTTAGCAACTGCCATTGGTCCTTACCCGGCTGTTTCCAGTTGCGCCACCCATCATCAACCAGGTAATATTCCCACTTTAATTTTGCCGCTGCATCATACCAGTTTTTTTGATCCTCATATTTTGGCGCGCCAACGCTCCACCATTGCCATAAGCTTCTGCCCGGTTTTACCCATGAAAAATCAGAACCTGGTGCAGGCGCAGGACATAAGTTCATTACCAGGTCTGAATTTACCAGGTCGTTTAAATTTTTTGTAATGATCATGGTACGCCAAGGTGAAACGCTTTTTCCTTTATAATTCCCAATAAGCACGCGTTTATCAGTTCCGGTATATGGTTTTACATCCCACCCGGTTTTTGCAAAAGGATAATTTACACTAAACACATTGCCTGAGCGCATCAATGCCATATCCGAAAAACTTTCGCAATCAGCCTCGGTAATTGAAACATAATTGCCATTGGTTTCATAAGTAACAGGGGGCATGATGGCCTTACCCTCGGGTATTTTATCCATAGCGGTTAAACGGTTATACGCCTCATAACTTTGGTGATAATCTGCCCATGCAATTTTGGTAATGTTATCAGGCAGCACCCATGAGGTACTTTCTTTATCCATGTGTTTTGCTTCAGCAGGAAGAGAATAGCGAATAGCCACCCCATCATTATATGCTCTGATAAACAGGCTATATTTTATGCCTGAGGCAGTAACAGGTATTTCCAACTCGTTGGCACGGTTACTTACATCGGTATGGCTGCCTAAAACGGTATAGGTCTCATTTATTTTGCTCAATACCAGCTCCTTGGAAATTTGGGCATTAGCCCCCAGGTCTACACCGTCAATAGTTAAGCCTAATGCAGATTGTTTAATGATGTCGACAGCACCAGCTTTAACATCATACATCAGCTTGTTATTAGCTGATATTATAGTTAATGTTAACCGTTTATCAGGGCTTTTTAAAACTACTATTTGGTTTTGTGCGGAAACATTTTTAACACTAAAAAGCAGTAGTGCTACTAATAGTAGCTGGTTAAATTTTTTCATTATATGTATTGGTTGTTTTTGGTATAATTTTTTAAATGTAGTAAAAAAGCTTAGCTGATACAGGCCGTACAAAAAAATTGTTATTTTATTCCTCAAAATATTCGATATTGGTAAGTAATCGATCAATTAAACCAATAATATACTTAATCATTATGAAACAATTAAACAGGGGCATTTTAACCCTATTTTCATTAGCGCTTATGCTAAGCGCAGGCATCAAAGCTGTTGCCCAACCAGGTTCAGCACCGACTTTTGAAACCCATGAAGTAAATAAAGACAACATGGTTACCTTACGTATTAGTGCGCCAAATGCTAAAGATGTTAAAGTAACCAGCCAAATGCTTAAAGGCAATCAAGCACTTACCAAAGGAGCCAACGGTGTATGGGCAATTACCTTTGGCCCGGTAAAACCTGATATGTATCCTTATGCTTTTATAGTTGATGGTGTTCAGGTAGCCGATCCGGCTAACTCTATGATATTCCCTAACGAGGGTTTTCAAAACAGTATTATGGAAGTTCCCGGCCCTACCCCATTGGTACATGCTATCAAGAATGTACCGCATGGTACAATATCATATAGATACTATACCTCTAAAGAATTAGGCACACGCCCTGTTGTTGTATATACGCCACCGGGTTATGAGCAAAATCCTACAAAAAAGTACCCGGTTTTATATTTGCTACACGGCACTACCGATACCGAAGAAACCTGGACCAAAGTGGGCCGCGCCAACATTGTTTTGGATAATTTAATTGCTGATAAAAAGGCCACGCCAATGATCATTGTAATGCCTTATGGCCGTGCTTACCCCGTTATCAGCAAATCATCAGGCAGTTTGCGCAACTGGGAAAACCTACAGGAATTTAAAAAAGATTTTATGGGTAACCTGATGCCGTTTATTGAGAAAAACTATCGCACCATAAACCTACCTACCAGCCGTGCTATTGCAGGCTTCTCGGGCGGTGGCGGTACTACGCTTTATTTTGGGTTAAACAATCCCAATCTGTTCAGTTGGGTATGCGGGTTTGCACCGGGAATGCTTAAAAATGAATTTGACCGCAACAACGCAGATTTTTTCAAAAACCCGGCAGCAGCGAATAAAAATCTAAAACTATTTTGGATAGGCGTAGGCAAAGAGGATAGCCTTAACCCGGTTATAAAAGACTACATGAAAGTTTTAGATGAGAAAAAAATAAAATATGAGTTTATGGAATCAGAAGGTGGCCACACCTGGATGAACTGTAAACTTTATTTGAGCACTATTGCGCAAAAGCTGTTCAAGTAAGCAAAGGGTATTTTATAAATAAAGAACCTCCAGCTATTGTTTGGAGGTTTTTTTATGACATATCTTCCAAAATTCATCTAATAATGGTCGATCTTACCTTCTAACTTTCTGATAATTAATATAAAATGACGTTGAATCATTACATTTGTTTAACCAATTACTAACAACTGATTAAACTTATTATGAAAAAGATCTATTTATCATGCCTTGGCTTGTCTGTGGCATTAACAATGCTATTTACCGGATGTAAAAAAGATTCATCCCTAACCACAACTGACGCGCAAATGTCATTTGCTGTACAGTCTGACAATCCATTAACAACATTGGCTTCTTCCGGTAATGCAGGTAGCGGAATGACTACTTTTGCGGCAACAGGTATAGCATCGGTTTCCTGGACAACGGCTACTGCTAACATTAATAAATTCAAGTTGAATGCGAAAAAAGGTGGGGTAGCGTTTGAAGTAATTGCAAGCGGCCTGGTAAATGTTGACCTATTCGCAACGTTACCTTCTACTATTAACGCCACAATAGCTAATGGCACTTATACTAATGTTGAACTGCATGTTGTTTTAGCTAAATCTACTACAACAACTTTACCATTTGTGTTAAAAGGAGTATACACAACCAAGGCCGGTAATACTGTACCTGTTGAATTTGATTTTAACGAAGACGTTGAAATTGTAGCTGCAGCCAATGACCTGACAATTGATGGTAAAAACAATTTCCTTGCAAAAGTAAGTTTACACCTAAACAAATTATTAGCTAATGTGAGCGCACAAGAAATTGACCAAACCACAAGAACGGTGGTTAATGGTACTAGCACTATCTTGATAACCAGCACTATCAACCCAACAGTTTATAACAAAATTAAAACTGATTTAATGCTGAGCGGCGGCTCAACAATTACAACTACTGTTAAGTAGTTAAACCTTATAACTGATACCAATTCAAAAAGCCTGCAGGTTTGCAGGCTTTTATAAAAACATTTCAACCATTTAGTCTATGGTCGGTGTCACCTTATTTGTAAACTTTAAGCGGATAAAGTATTTGAGTTTAGACCGCTATTAGTTGGGTACATTGGCGCAATTTGATGGTTATTTATTATATCGGCTAACTTTTCTCCGGTTAAAGTTTTTTCGATAAACTTTGTTACATATTTATTATTCTCTGCCCGCGCAATTTCGCTTGGATCGCATGTAGCTGATAATATAAACAATTTAGTTGACGGCTTAATATTATCTAATTGGGCGTATTCCTTAATAAACTCAAATCCATTTTTTACCGGGATTCTGATGTCCAGAAAAATTATATCAGGTTGGATAGTGCCGTTTTCTAAAAATTTTAAAGCTTCTTGAGAAGACTCTAAGGTGATAACCTGATCGGCAAACTTATAGTAACTTATCAGAAAAGCGTTAATATAATTATCCAATGGATTATCATCAATTAACAGGCAGGTATGGAAGGCAGCTTTCAAGATAGATTGTCTATTGGTAATAGACAGTTGTACGGCAGCTTTAACCAATAAGTTTCATGAATTGTAAGTGGCTATCTGGAAATTTAGTATGAACACTGCCTATAACAAAAAAAAGCCCCTTGCTATTAAATAAGGAGCTTTTACAGATGGCTTTCGGATAGATTCGTCCTTCATGCAAATACAATTAGTTACAAATATAGGAAAGTACACCAAGTACACTTTTTAATCCATACATTATAACATTATAAAAAAGGCTGTAATGGCTTAACTTAAACATGACGTAAGGCACTCTAAATATGATTTAAGCACTTTGGACAACTTACTTTTTAGGGTTTAACTTCCTGTAATAACGTTTAAGTGTTACCCTAAATACATCATACATTAAGGTATAACATAAAACACCAACCGGTAAAAAAAAAGCGTAAAACCGGTATAGCCCAAATAAATAGGCACCACTTAGCGCACCCAATAAAAAGAAAAATATGATGGCCGAATGAAGTTTTATCCGGGTTGATAATGCAGGCCGGTCCTCATGCTTTTTTTGAATATACTGTGCCAATTCGATACCCAGATCAGTAAATGTTCCGGTAAGATGAGTTGTCCTGACCACCGATCCGGACACCATGGAAACCAACGAATTTTGCAGGCCCATAGCAAACAGTAAGCTACCGGCAAAAATTTCCCTGGCTGCTAAGCTATCGTCATACTTATAACCCAACAAGGCAATGCCAATTAATATTAATATTTCAACAAGAATGGGGATCACGTAGGAGTATTGCTGGTTTTTCCCTATTCGGGATACGATCAACCCGGATATAAATGCCCCGGCAAAAAATAGCAACATCCAAAGGGCAATTACACGTACATTTTGCCATTGCTGCATAGCAATGCCTTCGGCAAATAAAGCCGCGTGGCCGGTTACGTTAGTGGTTAAAACAGCAAAGGCTAAAAATCCGGCAGCATTTACAAACCCGGCTGTTAAACTTAACAATGAAGCTAGTTTTACATTGTGTAAGTATGTTCTTTTAGTTCCCAGGTGTCTTAACATAACTTGCTGGTAGGTTGAGTAATGAACATATAGCAAATATCGGTATTCCTACCGATGAATACTAACGGCAAATAACACTATGAATTAATGACTTTGCCGGACTTATATAAGGAATGTTTAAAGTTAGGGCCGATGCTTCTGAAGCGCAAGAAAGACTAAGGCATAAACCCACAACCTGACTTTGTTATGCTAATAAATAATGGGTTAACACTTATGATACGACAGGCAACAAGTTAAGAAATGGGACCGAGTTAATAAATCTGTACCTAATTTTTTACCCATATAAACAAAAAAGCCCCATACAGTTAAGTAAGGAGCTTTTTTTGTGGTATCAGCTGGGATCGAACCAGCGACACAAGGATTTTCAGTCCTTTGCTCTACCGACTGAGCTATGATACCGCCTTTTGAGGAGTGCAAATGTAGCTTTTTTTTTATTTCGGGGGATTTTTTTTTGAAAAAAATGCAATTTATTTTGAGTCGATTTTCATTTACTCTTTAAATCAACCAATTAACATTCAACTAATCTTTATTCAGCATTTAGCTAATCACAACAATTCGGTTAACTTTGAATAGTACTTTACACGTTTAATGATCGCACAAATTATATTTATTATTCTGCTGGCTACTGCTATTTACTTGTTTGCTAAAAACGTAGGCAAAGTAAGGCGCAACATATTATTAGGCAGAGATACTGACCGATCAGACCAACCCGCCCGCCGCTTAAAAGTGATGGCGAAAGTGGCTTTGGGTCAAACCAAAATGACCAAACGCCCTATTGCTGCTATCCTACACCTTTTTATTTACGTGGGGTTTGTGATCATCAACCTGGAGGTGTTAGAGATCATGATTGATGGTATTTTTGGCTCGCACCGCATATTTGCCGGTCCGTTAGGCGGGTTATACGGTTTTTTAATTGGTGGGTTTGAAGCACTGGCTATATTGGTACTGGTTGCTTGTATTGCTTTTTTAGCGCGTAGGAATATTATCAAACTTAAACGCTTTAGCGGTATTGAAATGACCGCCTGGCCAAAATCAGACGCTAACTATATTTTACTGGTAGAGATATGCCTGATGGCGGCTTTTTTAACCATGAATGCTGCCGACTATAAATTGCAGATTTTGCAGTTTGGCCATTATATTAAGGCGGGCAGTTTCCCGGTAAGTTCATTAATAGCGCCGCTTTTATCAAACAATGCCGATACGCTTGTTATAACTGAAAGATTTTGCTGGTGGGTACATATTGCAGGCATACTGGCTTTTTTAAACTACCTGCCTTATTCTAAACATTTTCATATCCTGCTGGCTTTCCCTAATACTTATTATTCCAAACTGGAGCCACAAGGCGAATTTACCAATATGGCATCCGTAACCAACGAGGTTAAGGCGATGCTGGATCCATCATTTACACCCGAAACTACCGGTGAAATTACCCGTTTTGGTGCTAAAGATGCAACCGACCTGACCTGGAAAAACCTAATGGATGCTTATACCTGTACCGAGTGCGGCAGGTGCACCTCGGTTTGCCCGGCAAATATTACAGGCAAGCTTCTATCGCCCCGTAAGATAATGATGGATACCCGCGACCGTATCACTGAAGTGGGTAACAACATAGACAAGCATGGCAAGGACCACAACGATGGCAAGACTTTATTGGACGATTATATCACCCGCGAAGAATTATGGGCGTGTACCACCTGTAATGCCTGCGTAGAAGCCTGCCCGGTAAACATTAACCCGCTAGAGATCATTACCGAGATGCGACGCTATATTGTAATGGAAGAATCCCAGGCTCCGGCTAGTTTAAACAATATGTTTAGCAATGTGGAGAATAACGGAGCGCCATGGAAATACAGCAATACTGAAAGATTAAATTGGGCTGAAAACCCTATACAATAATTAAATTATGTTACAAGATACTGCAACAACCGAAGCGAAATACAAAACCTTTATTGAAAAGATAGTAGCATCAAAATTAGTTTGGGGCCTGCAAAATAAAAATGGATGGGCCAACTCCTATTCAAACGATAGTGAAGAAGTGGATGTAATTCCTTTTTGGGAAGACCGATTTTACGCCAAAAGCTGTGCCGTTGATGGCTGGAAGGGTTATGCTGCCGTGTCTATCCCACTATCTGATTTTTTAGAGAATTGGTGTGTAGGCATGATTGAGGAGAATATATTGGCAGGTATAAACTGGGATGCCAAGATGGTTGGTCAGGAAGTTGCTGCCTCAAAATTGGCTATTGATATTTTGGATAGATTAAAAGCTATTGATTCGGCTATTGAGTTTATGGAACACGATAGCATAGATGAGTTAATGTCAAAAATAAAGAGTTGATTGAGCTATGAGCAATGAACCATTAACTATCCCAACAATGGCCCAAATGGTAGCGCAAGGCAAACAGCCCGAAATATTGTTTTGGGTAGGCTGTGCGGGTAGTTTTGACCAGCGGGCGCAAAAAATAACGCGTGACATCTGCAAGATATTGCAGCACGTAGGTATAAGCTACGCAGTTTTGGGTACCGAAGAAAGTTGTACCGGCGACCCGGCGAAACGCGCTGGTAATGAATTTTTGTTCCAGATGCAGGCTATGGTGAATATTGAAGTGCTAAATGGGTATGAAATAAAAAAAATAGTTACCGGTTGTCCCCATTGTTTTAATACCATCAAAAATGAATACCCCGGTTTAGGCGGTAATTATGAGGTAATACACCATACCCAACTGATACAGCAACTAATTGACGACGGCAAACTCAAAGCCGAAGGCGGAGAAAGTTTTAAAGGCAAACGTATAACCTACCATGACCCTTGCTATTTAGGAAGAGGAAACAATGTATATGAAGCGCCCCGTAAAGCGTTAGAAGCCTTAGATACCGAGTTGGTTGAACTAAAACGATGCAAAAGTAATGGCCTATGTTGTGGCGCAGGTGGCGCGCAAATGTTTAAAGAACCCGAACCGGGTAATAAAGACATTAACATAGAACGTGTAGAAGAAATTGCAGCGAGCAAAGCCAACATAGTAGCAGCTGGTTGCCCGTTTTGCATGACTATGTTAACCGATGGGGTAAAGCATACAAATCAGCAGATTGAAGTATTGGATATTGCGGAAATAACCGTTAGGGCAAACGGCCTATAAATGATACGTTTTACGCTTAGTATTGCCGTGCGCTTCGTATTCGATAACTAATGTATTATTAGTCAACTCTGCTATTTCAATTCGGTTTAAAATTTGGGGCCCGTCCAAAATATCTTCCGGAAAATCGAACAACAATTTTTTTCCTGATTTTAAATAGTACAATACCATTTTATCTCTGGCAGACGGCACACTATTTTCGCTGTATAATAGTGCCTCTTTACTCTCTACTGCCGCGATCCACCAGACATCGCGCTTAAAAACATTTTTACCTGTTGATTTTCTGATCAACCCTATTTGATGTGGATTACCAGAACCAAATGAATGAGCTAAAACAAAGTAGTCCTGATAATCGGCACTGATATAACCTAAATTTTTAAATGGCAATCCTGCTGAGCCATCCGACAACTGGGATATTATCCTACTTTGCTTTTTAAGATATAATCTATCTGATTCTTTATCACGGGTTACTATCAGTTCATATCCGCCTTTTAAATTTGTTGAATATCCTTCTGCATAGCTCTCTGTTATATCAATACCCTTGGTTTTAAGTAAACCTTGAGCATAAGTATCGAAACCTAAAAAAGACATCCACAATAAAAAGCAAACTAGCTTCATTATAAACCCTTTTTGGCTTTAAAATACTCAATTACATTGTGCAGGCTATCTAACCGCTCGGCCCCCATACTTTTAACCGGAATATTCAGGATATTTGCCATTGAATCTACATCTCCTTTACGGTCATTATAGGTTTGTACAATAATGTCGTCATCGGTAGTTTTAAACTGTAAGGTACCGCTTTCGGAATTGCCCAAATAACTCATATCGGCAAGACGATGCAGGTGAAAAGAAAAATATTCCTGCTTGTTATTTGAGTAAGTTTTGCGAAAGCGAATAAAGGCATCGTTAGTTAACAACAGTTCAAACTTTTTTAATTTATCACCTACCGATGCATCAAATGATTGGGTAAAACACTTGTTGGTCCAGGCTATCATTTCCTCCTCATCAACAGCGGTTACAAAACCATAATTAGCCAAACCGGCAATCATCAACACTAAAACAACACCAACTTTTTTGATCGGGAGTAAAACTGATCTGTACATGACAACAAAAACTTACACCGAAGTTAATAATTTGTAGCTTTGTAGATGCAATTTTCTGAAAATTCAAGAGTGTGGATATACCAGTCGGACAGAAAACTAACTGACACTGAAACCCAGCAAATACAACAGCACCTGGATAGCTTTACTACCCAGTGGACCGCCCATAACAATCAGCTTAAAGCCAGGGCCGAAATACGCTACAACCGTTTTTTAATTTTGATTGTTGACGAAAGCCAGGCAGGTGCAAGCGGATGCTCAATTGATAAATCAGTGAATTTTATGAAACAGTTGGAAGAACACTTTAATATTAACCTGTTCGACCGCTTTAATTTGGCATATCGTGATGGAGAGGAAGTGCTTTCATTACCACGCCAGGGCTTTGAAGACCTATTAAAACAAGGCAAATTGAATAAAGAATCTATCGTCTACAATAACCTTGTACAAAACCTGGCAGAATTGAATACCAAATGGGAAGTACCTTTTAAAGATAGCTGGCATATACAATTGTTTAGGGACCTTGTTTAATGTTCATCATCGATCTCAACTACATAGTCCCTTTAGAAGAATTGGACCAACACATGGCTGCCCATGTAAAATATCTGCACAAATACTATAAAAAAAATGTGTTTGTAGCATCGGGCCGTAAAGTGCCCCGTAGCGGCGGAATAATACTGGTCCTTGCTGATTCAAAAGAAGCCGTAGAAAAGATCATCAAAGAAGACCCTTTCTACAAGCACGAACTAGCCGAGTTTACCATAACAGAGTTTTTAACATCCCAGTATCACCCGGACCTAAAAGAGTTTTTAAATAAACCTTAATTATTGCACGATTGGTCGGTTTTTACCAGCTTGCGCACATCAAAACCCTGTTCGGTTGCCTGGTTAACCAGGTATTGATAAGTTTGATTATCCATCACAGGTTTGCGCGACAGTATCCACAAATAATCGCGGTTAGGGTGGCCTACCATAGCATATGAATAATCAGGCGCTAACGCGATGATCCAGTATTTACCCGAAAACGGCCAAAAGAATTGTACGCTTAATTTAGCATTGGTTTTTTTATCTTTCACTACAGCTTTACCTATAGCCTTTTTTATCTTTCCTTCTTTAAGGCAGGTATTGGTTACTTCAATATTGCCGTCGGGCCTTAAACCATATAGGGCTGATGTACAGCTGCAACCCTTTTGAAAACTTTGAGGAAAAGCAGCAATTTCATACCATCTACCTAAATATTTTTCCAGATCAACCTTGCTTACGATTTGCAAAGGTTTGCCTTGCGCGTTTAAAGCCAAAGCGGCTATACCTGCAATTCCTAATAGTGCTGCTGTGGCTAAAATTGGTTTCTTCATGATATAAATAACCATCTGTCGTACCAAAAGTTTATAATCCCTCATTTGATTTTAAATCTAAACAATATCCATTACGTCATGTTAAAATAAGCAAGTAGATATTTACTATGACTGATATTGCCAAACGTTTCCCGGAAAACCCCCTCTTATCACCTAAAGATGTTAATCCAAGTATGCAGGGCGTACATGTAGCCTGTTTATTAAATCCCGGGGTATTTAAATTTGATGGCAAAACATGGTTATTAGTAAGAGTAGCCGAAAGACCTCAGCAAAATGAAGTAGTGGTATCGTTCCCGGTATTAACTGCAACTGGTGAGACAGAAATAATGGAAATACAACTTACCGACCCTGAATTGATTTCAACTGATGCACGCGTGGTAAGGTATAAAGGGGTTGATTATTTAACTACGCTATCGCACTTGCGTTTGTTTTGCAGTACCGATGGGATACATTTTGAAGAACCGAAAGATTACCCTAAACTGTTTGGAGCAGGCATGCTGCAAACCTTTGGTATTGAAGATTGCAGGGTTAGCTGGCTTGATAATAAATACTGGTTAACCTTTACTGCAGTATCTGATAGCGGAGTTGGCGTTGGTTTGCGCACCACCACCAATTGGAAAACCTTTGAATCGCATGGTATGATATTGCCGCCTCATAATAAGGATTGTGCCATATTTGAAGAAAAAATAAACGGTCTGTATTACATGCTGCACCGCCCCAGCAGTGTTGATATAGGCGGGAACTATATATGGCTGGCACAATCGCCGGATGGTGTGTATTGGGGCAATCATAAATGTATTATTAAAACCCGGCCCGGCAACTGGGACAGTGCTCGGGTAGGTGCAGGTGCTGCCCCTATTAAAACCGATAAAGGTTGGCTGGAGATTTACCATGGAGCCACCCTTGAGCATCGGTATTGTTTAGGCGCATTTTTAATGGATCTGGATGATCCATCAAAAATTATAGCCCGAACTCATGATCCTATTATGGAGCCACTAGAGCCTTATGAAGTAAGCGGCTTTTTTGGCCATGTTGTGTTTACTAACGGGCACATTTTGGAGCCTGACGGAGATACTATTACCTTTTACTATGGCGCGGCAGACGAGTTTGTTTGCGGAGCCAGATTTTCATTAGCGGATATTTTTATAGCCTTAGGCGTTTGAGCAGATACTTTTTAGATGTGTAACTATTTTAAAATTTCTAAAATTTATGACGAACGGAATTTCACCATGGGCAGCTGCTGCCAGTTCTACTTTTGCAGACGAAGGACCATCTGCCATTTACGCTAAAAAATGCGGTGCTTTTAATTTCACTGTACATTTAACTAACGATTCGCTGTGGATATTGGCTGCCTGGCCAAACTGGGGTAAATTGGCCCTACGTACCGCTTATTCGCCCGAAGGAGAGCTAGTTATTACTCAACAGAAAGAAGACGATAAACAAGTTAGCTTTGTGCTTGATTCCATTATTGGGGATATAACTGTTGACATTATATTCCCTGATACCGAGGATGGTATTTTACGATACACCACTGCGTTAAAACCACGCACAAACTTGCTGATACCATTTTGGCCGCGCGATATCATTATCCCGGGCAAAGATGGTAACACGGATAATACTGCCGGAAATATCAGAACCAGCCAGGTAGGCACAAGGTCGGGGTTAATATATTTTAACATAACCCGGCCCAAAGCAGGTTCTGTTATGTATTTTCAAAATCTTACCGCGCTAAATGACTATTTCCAGCAAACCGAAACATCTGGTGCAGAACTGGTACGAGGCGAATGGCCGGAGTTGGGTTTTGCCCTACCTCCTGCTGTAAAAAAACCCCTTGCCGCCGGTAAACAGGTGGTTATATCTGATGCCTTTGTAAGCTTTAGCCAGGAAGTACCCACTGATGAAGCCGCAATGATCAGGCAATACCTGAATATGATGGCCAATATATATTTACAATTGCCGTTGCCACAAACAGAATATCATGATTGGCCTACTACATTAACCAGCGGCTTAAAAGATCTGATTGACAGCCCGGGTTGTTGGTCGCAAGTTGATGGGAACCATTATTTTAACGCCTATGTATGCGACTATAAAACCCCGCCCGAAATTATGGTGCAGCTGGCAATATTACTACCCTTAATTGACTATATTGAATGGAATAAGGGCGATGTACATATTATTGAGCAAATAAAAAAAGGTTTACCCCCTTTTTATAATGAAGACTTAAAAGTTATCATGCGTTGGCATCCTAAGGCCGAGCATCAGTTAGAAAACGAAGAGGAGCAAAGACAACCACGCACCATGGATGCATGGTACCTGCATCATCCTATGCTTAATCTTTCAAGACTGGCGCTTAAAGGTGATAAAGAAGCCCGCCAACTTTTTGTAGATTCATTAGAATATGCCATAAAGGTGGCGCATAAATTTAACTATACCTGGCCGGTATTTTATCATATGGAAACCCTGGAAGTGCTAAAGGCCGAGACCGAACCAGGTGAAGGTGGCGAAAAAGATGTAGCCGGGCTATATGCTCATGTTATGTTGCAAGCCTATGAACTTACCGGCGAAAAACGCTATTTAAATGAAGCCGAAAAAGCTGCTAAAACTTTACAGGGAATGGGCTTTGATATGTTTTACCAGGCTAACAATACTACCTTTTCTGCCGGTGCATTATTACGGTTATATAAGGTAACCAAAAATCAACTTTATTTAGACCTAAGTTATTTATGCCTGGCCAACGTTCTTAATAATGCACAACTATGGGATTGCGACTATGGCTATGGCAAAAACTTTCCGTCATTTTTTGCAGTTTTTCCATTAAGCAATGCTCCGTATACCGCTGCCTATGAAGAGGAAGAAGTATTTTGTGCCTTACATGATTATTTACGTCATGCCGAAGGTGTTGATATATTACCTTCGGTTAAATTGTTGTTAGCAGAATACATTAGGTTCCTGGTTTACAGGGCCATATATTACTACCCGCCAATGCTCCCTAAAGAAATGCTGTCAGAAGAAGTTAAAACAGGTGAATTGGATCCTAACCTATGGGTAGCTTTAGAAGACATGCGTGATGGTTGGGAAAAAGCCGGCCAGGTTGGCCAGGAGGTTTATGGTGCCGGTAATGCTTTTGGTATTTTACCTCGTCATTATATGATAGTACCCAACGAGGAATTTATGGTATTTGTTGATTATCCTACAGAAAATTTTACCACAAGAAAGGGTCAGCCTGTTTCATTTACCGTTAAAGGTGACACACGGTTAACTTGCCGCATGGTTATAGTATCAAATGGCAAGAAAAAGCTGCCTGATTTTAAAATAAATGCCCATGGCCAAAAACAAATTATAAAAGGGATCAAGAGAAAAGATGGAAACGTAGAATATACTATCCAGGGTAATCAAAAAATCAGCGTTAGCTGGTAATCAAATAACACCCCATACTAATGGTCGGCAATCTTATTGCTCATTATTTTTTACCTAATAATTTATTTAAATTATTTTAATTTCCTGATAATTAATTAAAATAATTTTTTAATTACAAAACTAACCAAAACATTTTTTATTAATTGTCTAATTATATATCTTTAATTATCCAAAACTAACTGACCCTTAGTTAATTCATATTTATAACAATGCATTGATAATCCAATAGTTATTGGCAATTAAAAATTAGTGCCAATTAATTTAAACTTAATTGCATGCCTAAAAAAGCGCTCCGCACTACTAGTTCTATCAAAAGTTTTGATGAAAAGCTTTTTCGTCTGCTTGTGGGCCAGGTAAAGGATCATGCTATATTTATGATAGACCCAAATGGTTACATTTTGAGCTGGAACCAGGGTGCCGCACATATTAAAGGTTATACAGAAGCAGAGATTATAGGCAAACATATTTCCGTTTTTTACCTGCCTGAAGATGTTGAAAATAATGAGCCTCGAAAAAACCTAAACGAAGCACTTAAACATGGTATTCACGAAGTTGAAGGCTGGCGGGTACGAAAAGGCGGATCATCATTTTGGGCCAATGTGGTTTTCACTACTTTATATAATGACGAGGGGCACCTCATTGGATTTGCAAAAGTAACCCGTGATATTACCGAGCAGAAAAAACTTAACGACCGAAAAACACAATTAAATGCCGTACTTGAACAACGGGTAGTAGAAAACACGGAAAAGATTGTTGCTAATGATTCAAGATTCAAACAGTTAATTGAAAATAGCCATGATGGTATTTCATTAATGGATGAAAACCTTAAACTCATATACAGAAGTAAATCGGCACAACGAATAAACGGCTGGAGTAATGACGACAAAGATTTAATAAGTGTGACTGAACTTGTACATCCGGATGATAAGAAAATGTTACATGAGCTTATTAATGATGTACTTAACACCCCGAACACTCCTTTTATAGCAACCTACCGAAGCAAGCATAAACTGGGGCATTATATATGGGTAGAGTGCGTTTACACCAATATGCTTAATGATGTAAATATTAATGCCATAGTGTGCAATTTTAGAGACGTGACCGAAAGGAAACTTAAGGATGAAGAGATAAGGAAAAAGACTAGCCAGGTAGAAAAAATTTTAGAAAGCATTACAGAAGGCTTTATTGCTTTAGATGAGAATTTGTATTATACCTATGTTAATAAAAAAATTGGTGAAATGGTAGGTTGCGACCCTACCTCACTTATTGGAAAACACATTTGGACTGAGTTTCCCGAAGCGGTAAACTCAGAAACTTATAAAACATTTAACCAGGCACTAAAAGAGCAACGTTATATTTATAGTGAAGATTATCTAGCATCTGCAAATTTGTGGTATGCCAGTCATATTTACCCCACCGGTAAGGGCTTATCCGTATTCATACGCGACATTTCAGATCGCAAAAAAGCGGAAGCTGAAATAGAAAAAACACACAACCAATTATTAGAAGCATCGGCTACACAAGCCGCTATATTAAATGCCCTTCCTCCAAATATTGTATTAGTAAATGAAAAAGGTAAGATCATAGCGGTAAACGAATCGTGGAAAAAATTTGCATTGGCTAATAACCTCGGGGTACCTCAATATGGAATTGGTTACAGCTATTTGGCTATAGCCGAAGCAGCCACCGGGATTAACAAAGCCACTAACAATAAAATATCAAAAGGTTTAAAAGATGTTGTTGTTGGTAACAAAAAAGAGTTTTCACTTGAATACGAATGCTATGTATCAAATAAAAAGGTTTGGTACCAGGTTATAGTTGCTCCCTTAGCTGATAATACCCAAAAAGGAGCGGTAATTTTACATATTGATATTACCGATAGAAAATTAGCAGAAGAAGCTTTAATACAATCGGAAGCTAACCTCCGTTCGGTATTTGAAAATACTGATCTGATCATTGTATTATTTGATAATGATTTGAACATAGTTTCCTTTAACACCAATGCTAAAAAACATGGCTTGGCAAACTTTCGTAAAAAATTAAAAATAGGCGCATCCGCTTATAGTTATTTCCCTAAAGAGCGTAAAACGATAATTCAACAAATAGTACAAAAGGTTATTACTTATAATGAAACTGTTTGTTATGAAACATCCTATTTTATAAATGATACTATAGTTTGGTATGAGGTTAAATGGATATGTGTAGTTAATAACAATGAAGAAAGTATAGGCGTTATTTTAACCTTAAAAAACATTACTGAAAAGAAACATGTAAATCTGGAACGGGATAAAATTACTGCCGATCTGGTACAACGCAATAAAGATCTGGAACAATTTACTTACATCGTATCACACAATTTAAGGGCGCCGGTGGCTAACATACGCGGGCTTTCAAACTTATTAAATGGTTTTAATGTAGGCGATGAAGCTGATGCTTCAGCCGCATTACAAGCATTATCCTATTCGGTAAATAATTTAGATAAAGTAATTATTGACCTCAATAACATATTGCAAATAGGAAAGGAAGTTAATAACGAGATAGAAATTATATCATTACCTGATTTGGTTGAAGAAATAAAATCGGGCATTCATGAAATGGTACGCAAAAGCAAAGCCTCTATAATTTATAACTTTAAAGCGCTTGATGAACTTTATACATTAAAGGGCTATATGTATAGTATTTTTCAAAACCTGGTAATAAATAGCATAAAATATAAGCGGCAGGGAGTTCCGCCTAAAATTGAAATAAGCAGCACTATAGTTGGCGATAGCATCCATTTATCCTTTAAAGATAATGGCAAAGGCATTGACCTGGTTAAAAATATGCCACATCTTTTTGGTTTATACAAAAGGTTTGATATGACAGTGGAGGGTAAAGGGATGGGCTTGTTTATGGTTAAACTGCAAACCGAAAGTTTGGGTGGTACTATAAACGTAAAAAGCGAGATAAATAAAGGAACAGAGTTTATACTGGAGTTCCCGATGAAGTTAAAAAGAAATAAAATAATCCCAGATGCCAGGCTTTAAATAATTCCGTATAAAGCTCCGCCCTGTTCACCCATTTTATCTACCAATTTTTCAACTTCGGTATCTTTTTCTAATACCGGTGCATGATGAGGTTTAATACGCGCGTCAATAATTAATGGCCCGTTACACCCCCAATGTTTATGTTCGGTAAATTCATTTATGCCATACACATCATGCGATGGGTTGCTTCGGGTAAAAGTTACCCAAACAAAATTGTTTAAATTTTGCGCTGTAAAAGCTGCATTATCGCATAAAACCATCAATGGCAAACCCTCTAAGCGAGCTTCAGCTAGTTCTTCTTGTAAAATTTCCAGCATTAGCGGCATATCGCTGGTGCGGATATTTGCAGGTACTTCAACAGCCAAAACGCCAGGCATTACCATCTTAAAATTCACAAACGGGCGGGGCAGGTCAAATCCTACAGGTAATTCGGTCCATAATTCACGTTTAATATCGCCGGCAATAGTAACGGCCAGCTTACTGCCGGCATTTAACCCGTCGCCACTATAATCTAAAGTATCAATAGTGGTTTTGGTATAAAAATGCAGGTCGCGGGTAAGGTCTATCCGTTGTAAAACATGTTTTAAAAACCCGCCAATATCGTTAACGTTTAAATTTGGATCATCTTCCTGCGCGGCAATAAATAAATATTTAGCCAAACTCAACTGATTTTTCCCTAATATATGGTTGGCAATAGTTAGTATTTCCTGTGGCTTTCGCTCTTTTAAGTACGGGGTATAACGTTCGTTGCCAATAGCAAATAATAAGGGGTGTACACCCGCGGCATCTACTGCATTTACTGCCTTCAAGCCCGGTATTTCCTGCGGCAAAGCCGAACCTGTTATTTCATGTATTAATGCACCAAAACTGGTATCCTCCTGTGGTGGTCGGCCCACTACTGTGAATGACCAAATAGCATTTTTGCGGTGATAAACATTATGAACTTTTAGTAATGGAAAAGGATGCTTCAAACTATAATATCCTAAATGATCACCAAAGGGGCCCTCGGGTTTATTATCGTGCGGCATAACGGTACCGGTTATCACAAAATCAGCATCGGCCGAAATGCAAAAACCTTCATCATCATAAAAATAACGAAAACGGCGGTTACCCAATGCCCCGGCAAAGGTCATTTCTGATAAACCCTCGGGCAGGGGCATTACCGCAGCAACCGGATGCGATGGCGGGCCGCCTACAAAAATGCTCACTTTTAAAGGTTGTCCTTTAGCATTGGCTTTGGTTTGATGTACCCCTATACCACGATGCAGTTGGTAATGCAGACCTATTTCCTCATTTAAAATATAATCGTTCCCGGCTAATTGTATACGATACATGCCCAGGTTGGCATTCATAATACCGGGTTTGTCGCTATCCTCGGTATATACCTGCGGCATGGTCACAAACGGGCCGCCATCATTGGGCCAGTTTACAATTTGAGGTATATCGCTAATTTGGCAGCGTTGAAAATTAGATATGTTGCCGCTCTTCATAGGCAATGCCGATAAAGCTGTTAACGCAACATTGGCATATTTAAATGGTTGTTTTATGGCTTTCAGCGGATCACCTTTTATATCAACCAGTGTTTTAACTTTATCCAGCGTATCTCTAAAAATAAATTTAGACCGCTCCAACGTACCAAATAAGTTTGATACTGCCGGGAATTTACTGCCTTTTACATTTTCAAATAAAGTAGCCGGACCACCATGTTCAAATACACGTAAATGAATTGCGGCCATCTGCAAATGAGGGTCAACCTCCTCTTTTATACGAATTAAATGACCATGTTTTTCAAGGTCAACTATGCAGGCTTGTAAATTGGGGTATCCCATATATGGTTATTAACAGGGCAAATGTACAAATTGAAAAAGTGTATTACCTTTAAATTATGAAACCACTGTTTGTTTTGATAGGCACATTTACATTAAGCTGCCTTTTATTTTTTATTATAACACACAATGTTAACTTATTTTTAAGTGGGCGCATTGCTATGTTTGTAATGTTAATGTTTACGTCAATTGCGCATTTTGTTTTTTATAAGGGCATGATGATAATGTTACCGCAATTTATCCCATTCAAGAAAATGGTGATCTATTTAACCGGAATTATGGAAATACTAGGCGGGATATGTTTACTTATCCCCGCAACACAATATAATGCAGCGTTATTACTTATTGCTTTTTTCATTTTATTATTACCGGCAAATATTATAGCTGCTTATAAAAAGGTAGATATAGAAAAAGCAACCCATAATGGCAATGGCCCAACTTATTTATGGTTTAGGGTGCCTTTGCAGGTTTTGTTTATTATATGGGTATGGTATTTCGCAATTTTGAACTAAACATTCATAATTGTAAAACTAATTTGTTGCAGATACAGTATAAATGCGGTATGAGAAGACATAGTGTAACATCTTCGGTTTTTAAAAGTGTAGGCTACTACATGGATGAAAAAATTTTAGAAGTTGAGTTTAGGGAAACCGGCGAAGTTTGGCAATATCATAACTTTCCTAATATGGCCTATAGAAAATTTGTTAACTCGGTTTCATTGGGACATTTTTTTACCACACGCATAAAAAATAAATATGAGGAAGTTCAAATAAAATAGCATCCTTAAACAACCCACTTTAACCTTGTTAGTGCTAACAATAAACGGGATTTTTATTAATTTCGGTTTTTCAATATTTATTTGATCTTTACCAGGATGAATAAGATTACTTTATTAATAATTGCCCTGCTTTTTACTTGCAAAACTTTTGCGCAAGCCGAACCTGCAAAATATAAAATTGCCGCCAACCAGTTTAAAGATCTTTATAATGACAATAAAATAGACGACATTTTCAGCCAGTTTAGTGCCGAAATGAAAACTGCTTTACCTATTGAAAGGTTTAAAGCAACCACCACTCAACTAAAATCTCAACTTGGCAGCCTGCTATCTGTGGATTTTGTAAGTTATAACGAGCCGTTGGGGATTTATAAGGCCCGGTTTCAAAGTGCTACTTTTTTATTAAACATTTCCTTAAACAATAGTGCCCAGTTTACCGGTTTAGTATTAAGTCCTTACCAGGATCCAATGGCACGCGTATCAATTGCGGATCCTAATATAATTGAAACCCCAATATCTGTAAAAATCTTGTCCGGATCAATTTCGGGCACTTTGGCCATGCCAAAAAATGCTACCGGAAAAATCCCCGTAGTGATAATTATACCCGGTTCCGGCCCGGTTGACCGTGACGGCAACAGTGCAAAAACCAACCTTATTACAAATACCTACAAGTTAATGGCCGAGGGATTAGCTAAAAATGGCATAGCATCCTTACGCTATGATAAACGTGGCGTAGGCGAAAGCGTAACTACCGAGAAAGAGGAAAATATGCACTTTGATGATGGTATTGATGATGCATACACGCTGATAAATTTGTTAAACGAGGACAAACGCTTTTCGAAAATAATATTAGCCGGGCATAGCGAAGGCTCATTAATTGGCATATTGGCAGGCACTAATGAAAACGTGAAAGGCCTGATATCAATAGCCGGTGCAGGTGTACGTGCGGATCAAATATTACTTGAACAAATGAAATCGCAACCTGAATATTTTGAAAGAGGTATTAAAAAAATGTTAGATAGTTTACGCAGAGGTAAAATTGACAAAAATGTTGACCCTGGCTTATACTCTATTGCCCGCCCAAGTGTTCAGCCTTATTTGATGACTTGGTTCAGATTTGAGCCGGACAAAGAAATAAAAAAAATTAAAATTCCTGCTTTAATTATACACGGAACAACTGACTTACAGGTAAATGTATCAAACGCCGAAAAGTTGAGGAAATCAAAAACTACTAACGTTTTGATCATTAATGGAATGAACCATGTACTTAAAGAGGCCCCTATTGACCGGGAAAAAAATCTGGCTACTTATAAACAGCCTGATCTGCCGCTAAAGCCCGAATTAATAACAGGTATGGTTGATTTTATAAATACCTTAAAGTAATTTTCCAAGGTTGTAACGTTCCTGCTATTTATGCAGAATTGCATTGCAATCGATTGCAACATTTAAAATAATTTATTTAGCTTTATCATACTAATAATATTAATCTACAGGTATGAAAGGATCGGAATTTAACCGCCGCAAATTTATTAAAGAGGCAGCTACCGCAACTGCCGGTTTAGCCTTCTTATCAGGTCTATCTACAGATGCGCTTGCCGCTTATGAAGATGGCCCCAACAAGATCAATTTCATCGAATCAGAGAAAACCATTATAAAGCCCGCAGAAACAAGAATAAAATTTGGGGTGATTGGCATTAATCATTCCCATATAAATGGTATGGTTGACGCGATAACCCGTGGTGGCGGCGAATTAGTTTGCTTTTATGCAAAGGAGCCTGACCTAGCCGCATCTTTTGCGCGCAGATACCCTAAAGCAAAATTAGCGACTAGTGAAAATGCGGTTTTAGAGGACCCATCAATACAATTGATCATGAGTTCAATTATACCAGATGAGCGTGCACCATTGGGTATAAAAGTAATGCGTCACGGCAAAGATTATCTGGTTGATAAGCCCGGCATTATTACACTTGATCAACTAGCCGAGGTACGTAAAGTACAAAAAGAAACCAAACGTATATATTCGATTATGTACAGCGAGCGTTTTGAAAATAAAGGCACCGTTAAAGCTGGCGAGTTGGTACAATCAGGCGCAATTGGGAAGGTAATACAAACTATTGGGTTGGGTCCGCATCAAATAAACCCAAAAACTCGCCCTGATTGGTTTTGGGACAAAAAAAGATATGGCGGCATCATATGCGATATTGGCTCACACCAGTTTGACCAGTTTTTATATTTTACAGGCAGCACATCGGCAAACGTATTGTTTTCAGAAGTAGGGAATGTAAATCATCCTCAATACCCTTTATTTGAAGATTTTGCTGATGTTGTAGTGAGGGGTAATGGCGGTATGGGCTACGTACGTAATGACTGGTTTACTCCAGATGGTTTAGGCTCATGGGGCGATGGCCGCCTAACTATATTAGGTACTGAAGGATTTATTGAAGTGCGCAAGAACATAGATATTGGATTACCGCAAAAAGGAGGTAACCATGTTTATATGGCTAATAAAAAAGAAACAGTAGTGTTTGATGCCGGCAATTTAGAGTTACCTTTTGGTAAGCTGTTTGTTGATGACCTGGTTAACCGTACCGAAACTGCCATGACCCAGGCTCATTGTTTTTTAGCTACCGAATTGGCTTTAAAAGCACAAAAAAACGCGCAAACCATACCGCTTAAATACACCTAATGATATTAAAAGGGTAGTTAATTTACATCAGCATACTTTTTTACTATGCTAATTATGTCATTTAAATCAAATGGTTTGCGTAGGTAGTCATCAGCCATCCCGGCTTCGGCTATTTCCTGTATATTACTTACTGCCGAAATAAGCACAATGGGTATATGACTTGTAGCAGGATTTGATTTAAGTCCTTTACTTATTTGCTGGCCATTGGCATCACTTTTCCACTCGGTAAGCCAATTATCCAGCAATATCAAATCGGGTTTTATGGTATCTAAAGATTTTAAAATTTTAGCTTCTTCTGAAGATACAACCTCATAGCCCTGTTCTTCTAACACGTAAACAAGCGTGTCTCTAATGTCTTTATCATCTTCAATAACTAATATCTTCTTCGCCATATATGCATAACAATCTATGGGTAGGGTTTTGTTTTACTTACAACCTGTTTTTTGTACTGATTTAGTATAATTATAGCTAAATACCATTATTGCGGAAATACCAGGTGGTAACAAATACGGCAACGGGGCTCATAACTTTCCTTTTCGCCTAATAAAATGCGGTTTTTACCGGGCACCAATCTGTACGAATATAAAGCCGGGTTACCGCACCGTACGCATACCGCATGCACTTTGGTAACCGATTCTGCAATAGCCATTAAAGCAGGCATTGGTCCAAATGGTCGGCCTTTAAAATCCATATCCAGGCCGGCAATAATAACCCTTACACCTTTATTAGCAAGGGCATTACATACTTCGGGTAACTTGTCATCAAAAAATTGGGCCTCATCAATTCCTATTACCTGCGAATGACCTGCCAATAATAATATATCTGCTGATTTTTTAACAGGGGTAGATATTATAGAATTTGAGTTATGCGATACCACATCTGTTTCATCATAACGGGTATCCTGTTTAGGCTTAAATACTTTATAACTTAGCTTAGCTATACGCACACGGTTTATGCGTCTAAGCAATTCTTCGGTTTTGCCCGAAAACATGGAACCGCATACCACCTCGATACTCCCCCCGCTTTCATTTTTCCGCTTAAATATATCTTCGGTTATCTGCATCCTAAATTTTTACCAAGGTCTAATATCAGCATTTTAATGCTTATTTTTGATAAGCATTTTTACAGCAGTACTACTATGATGAAACAACAGGAAGTATTTAACAAAATAGGCGGGATAATAAAAGAAATAAACGATCAATATCAATACCTTGAAACCGTTCAGGGACCGTTAAATGATCTTGAACTGGAACTATTTGTTGCCAACACCCATTTTTTGGCAGATCATGCTGAGGTGCTGCGTAAACTAAACGTACAAAACACCCCTTCCAACCCGGTGGAATCAAAACCTGTTGAAGATACTCCCATTGAAAATATGTCTGCCCAGCAAACACCTTCCAGTCATGAGGAAGTGTTTTTTGAGCCGGTAATACAAACTGGCAATGCTTTACCAAAAGATGAGCCTAAACCGGAAATAATAAGGCACGAATTAGAGATTGATGAAAGCTGGGAAGACGATGAAGCTACTATTGGCGAGGTTGGCGACACGGACCACGAAGAAGTATTCTTCCAAAAAGAAACGGATATTGTAAATATACCTGAGCCTATCATTGATGAACCAATTGAGGAAGTAAAAAAAATAGAGGAGCCTGTTATACCCGCAAGTAAAACCGAAGTTGATGAGGTATATACCATCAATCAAAAAATATCGGCACAAATGGGTAAAACAGAACCTGCATTGCTACCAATTACCGATCTGAAATCGGCCATTACATTAAATGATAAGCTGTTATTTGTAAAAGATCTGTTTAACGGTTACAGCCTGGCTTATAGCGAAGCTATTGAAATATTAAATCGTTTTAACGGGTTGGATGAGGCTGATACCTTCCTGAAAAAAAATTACGCAACTAAAAACAATTGGGATAACAAGCCCCAAACAGTCGAAAAGTTTTACGAGTTGCTAAAAAGGCGTTACGCGTAGATCATTCCCATACGGTTACTATCCAGTTTCACCATAATAAACAGCAAGATAGTAAAACTCCATAATGATGAACCACCGTAGCTTACAAAAGGCAATGGGATGCCTATAACCGGCACTAAGCCTATGGTCATGCCTATATTTATCATTACGTGAAAAAATATGACTGAAGCCACCCCATAACCATATATTCTTGAAAATGGCGATCGTTGCCTTTCGGCGATCACGATCAATCGCAGCATCAAAAATAAATAAAGGCCCAAAACTACTACCGATCCTGCAAAGCCCCACTCCTCGCCTACGGTGCAAAAAATAAAATCGGTACTTTGCTCGGGTACAAACGAGTATTTGGTTTGTGTGCCATGCATATAACCCTTGCCCCATAATTTACCTGAGCCTATGGCTACCATGGATTGGCGCAGGTTATAACCCTTACCACGGTAATCTTTGGTTATGCCCAGTATAATGTCAATACGGGATTTTTGGTGTGGTTGTAAAACCTTATTGTACAAAAATTGAACACTGAAAATAAAGGCTATAGACGCGGCCAAGCCAATCAGCATTGTAATAATAAGGCGTTTATATCTTTTAAATAAATATATGATCAACGCAGTAAAAGCAACTAAACCGCCAACTATATATAGTGGATTAAATAAAATAGTAGTTACAAATAAAAATATAGCCAGCGCTGTACCAATTAAAAATAATGGCGATAAGCCCTCACGGTATAAAACAAAAATCAACGCAAAAAATACCAGTGCCGACCCTGTATCATGTTGTAAAAGTATAAGTGCCATTGGCAACCCTATAATGGCACCAGATATTAAAAATGATTTAACATCGGTAACCTTTACATTGGCTGCACTTAAATAACGCGCTAATAAAAGGCAGGTGGCAAATTTGGCAAACTCTGATGGCTGCAGTCTAAACCCACCTCCCATTGGTATCCATGATTGGTTACCACCCACATTACGCCCAATTACCAGTACTAAGATCAACAGTATGATAGTGATAACATATATGGCAGGTGTTAATGCCGATATAAACCTGCTTTCGAGCAATAAAATTACAATCGCTATTACTATGGATGATATGATAAAAATAAACTGCTTACCGTAATTAGCATCCAGATCAAGAAGGCCCTCGTTTTTGACATCAAACACCGCCGAATGGATATTAAATAACCCAATGGTACACAGTGCCAGATAGATCAATATAACTATCCAATCTACATTAAAAAAGAAACTTCGCGGCTGGTTACTCATCATCTTTAAATTTAGTGAGCATTGCTGTTAATCTCTCAGTTTTATAAGGTTTGCGAACGGGTGCAGATGCTGTTTTGACTTTTGATGTCTTGTTAACTTTTACCACTTCCTTTTTAACACTATCTGCCGGTGTTATACTTTTGGTAGGTTTGTTAGATTTTAATTCGGGCAATAAATTAGCATTCATGTAATAACCTGGCTCAATGCCTGAAGCGCGTGTTGTAATGCTGTCCCTTAAATATTTTTCAACGATAAAGCTTGCAATAGGCGCTGCCCATGTTGCACCCTGTCCAGAATTTTCAACTACAACAGCTATCGCAATTTTAGGATTCTCTCTAGGTGCAAATGCTACAAAAACCGAGTGGGCTTTTCCATGCGGGTTATCTACAGTCCCCGTTTTTCCGCACATTACTATGCCGGGTATTTTTGAACCTACAGCTGTACCGTAATCAACAACACTTTGCATACCGTCAATAACCGGCTCAAAATATTGTTCGTCTATACCAACATAGTTTTTTAATGTATATTCTTTTTTAATGATTTGTTTATCGCCTATAGATTTTATCAAATGCGGCTTATAATAAAATCCATGATTAGCTATTGTAGCTTCAATATTGGCCAGTTGTAAAGGTGTAGCTAATAACTCTCCCTGGCCAATGCCCAAAGAAATAACCGTGCTTGAGCGCCAGCCACCTTTACGATATTTTTTATCATAAAACTCGGCTTTAGGTAAAAATCCCTTTCCTTCGGCAGGCAAATCAAGATTTAACTTTGCACCCAAACCAAACTTAGCCACGTTGCTTCGCCAATAATTAAAGCTGGTATCTGTCTGTTTTGGGCCATTTCGATTTATCAGCTTTTCAAAAACCATATCAAAATAGCCATTACATGAATGTGCCACCGCGCTGCTTAAGTTAACCAACCCATGTCGCTCACCATGATAACATTCTATCCTTTTATTACCCGCCTGGTAATAGCCTGGACAATTATAAGTTGTTTGAGGGTTAATAACCCCTTCTTGCATAGCAACAAGCGCACTCAGTGGTTTAAATGATGATCCGGGTGAATAATTCGCTTGTATAGGTCTTATTAAAAAGGGTTTATAAGGATTATCATGTAAGGTGTTATAATTTGTCCCGCGCTCACGACCCACCAAAGCGTTAGGATCATACCCGGGGCTACTTACGAAGCATAATATCTCGCCGGTTGCAGGTTCAATAGCCACTATACTGCCTACTTTATTTTGCATTAATTTTTCACCCAGTTTTTGCAATTCGGCATCTAACGATGAAGTCAGACGTTCGCCGGGTACTGGCACAGTGTCTCTTGCGCCATTTTCAAAAGATCCCTGCGGAACACCTCTTGAATTTACTAACATATTTTTTACTCCGCGCTGTCCGCGTAAAACATCTTCATAGGCCTTTTCAACACCACTAATGCCGATGTAATCTCCACGCCGGTAATATCCACCTGATTCTTCAATTTTCTTATCATTGATCTCGCCAATATATCCTAAAAATTGAGCGGCGATAGAGTCAGGATAAGTACGTATAGGATGCGGCTGAACGATAAAGCCCGGAAACTCTGACATACGCTCTTGCAAAGAGGCAAATAAATGAGTAGGTAATTGTTTATAAAAAGGCGACTCCAGGTTAGGCGAATAGTTTTTCGCCTTTTCAAACCTTTTATAAAAATCCTCTTTGTCGATTCCTATTAGTTTACAAAATTCAAGTGTATCAAACGCCTTCACTTCTCGCGGAATTACCGAAATATCATAAACCAATTCGTTAGTAACCAACATTTTTCCGTGCCTGTCTAAAATTATACCGCGAGCCGGGAATTGAACAACCCTTTTTATAACATTTCCATTGGCTATGGTCAAGTATCGATCATCAACTATCTGGATATAATATAGCCTACCCAGTAATATAAGTACTACCGTGATAAATATACCAGCGATGATGTATCGACGTTCGAAAAAATTGTTCATTTACGTTCTTTACTCTTGTAAAATATCAGTCCGGTCATTAACATCAAAAATACAGTAAATAACGAGCTAAAAACAACCCTGCTCAGTGTATATTGTATTTCGTCTAAACGGAAAACTTCCAGGTTAAAGAGAAAGAAATGATGGAATACGGTTAATACCAATGCGTAGGTAAAAAACCACCTGAAACCCATGATACTTAGGGTAGGTTCGGGCTCATTATCAAAGCCATCTTTTTGTACAGTTATACTGATAAATAACACCCTTACTAATGCCAGTAAAACACATGCAGCGGCGTGTAAACCCGGTGTATTATAAAATGCATCTATGGTTAACCCCAATATAAACGCCAATGGAAATAATAGAATATTAGGAGTTTCAAACGGCAGCAACAAAATAAATAGTATATATAAATACGGTGTTGACAGGTTATACAAGGTTATATTTTTAAATAAAAAAACCTGTATAAATACCAATAGCACAAATCTTATGATATTAATTATAAGAGCCCTACTCATCTTTCTTTTCCTGGGCCTCCAGTCCCAATTGTTCTAACGCTAATTTGTTATAAACTACATATACATATTGCAGTTTACTAAAATCAACAGCCAGTTTAACATCCATGTTCAAGAAAAAGCCACCACCCTTAGTTGAATGCAGATTGCTGATCTTACCAATAGGTATACCCGCCGGAAATAAAGACGCGTCAGAAGTAACCACTAAATCACCCACTCTAGGTTGTGCATTGTTTGAAACATCATATAATAGCCCGGTATAGGGGTCCATATCATCGCCCCATTTAAATGAGCCCTGGTCTTTGGTCCGGGCCAGCATAGCGCTTATAATTGTCTCTTTATGTAATAACGATTGCACTACCGAGTAATGTTCGCTCACAAAAAGCACCTTGCCCACAACCCCCGAACTACAGGTTACACCCATCCCTTTGGTAATACCTGCTTTGCTGCCCATATTAATGGTTAAATAATTGGTACGAGTGTTAACCGAGTTACTGATAACCTTGGCTAATATTTGTGTGTATTGCTGTTTGTAGGTTGAATCAATTATGGGTTGTTTAGTTACCGTATCAACCAAAAAAGATGATTTTAGCTGATCTCTTAAACGGGCATTTTCCAGGGCAAGACTGTCATTAACCTCACGTAATGAAAGGTAACTGTTTAGTTCACTTACCTTTTCGTATAAGCCGGCAGTTACCTGGTTAGTGCTATTTATAAATGTCGCTTTTTGGAAAGAATTGTACTTGATATAGATGATAAGCGCACTTATTTCAAATATCAGGAACAAAAAGAATGCGTTGTACTTAGTGATAAATATCAGGAGGTTACGCATTGCTTATTGATTAGATATGAGAAGTGAGATTTGAGACATGAGACTTGATGTTATCTCAAATCTCATATCTATGATCTCACATCTAAATTATTGCATTAAAAATTTAAAATTACCAATATTTTTAAGTGCTGTGCCTGTACCGCGTACTACTGCACGCAACGGGTCTTCGGCAACGTGAACAGGTAGTTTGGTTTTAGCAGCTACCCTTTTATCTAAGCCACGCAGTAATGCACCGCCACCAGTTAAATAAATACCTGTTTGGTAAATATCTGCCGATAACTCCGGCGGGGTGATCTCTAACGCTTTTAATATCGCTTCTTCAATTTTTGAAATTGATTTATCTAAACAATGTGCAATTTCGGTATACGATACCATAATTTGTTTAGGTACACCGGTCATCAGGTCGCGGCCCTGTACTGCAAAATCAGCAGGTGGATCTGCCAGTTCAGGCAATGCTGCTCCTACTTCAATTTTAATTTTTTCGGCGGTACGGTCACCTATCATAATGTTATGTTGACGACGGATGTACTGAACGATATCTGAATCAAAGTTATCTCCCGCTACGCGGATAGATTGATCACAAACTATACCTGATAAAGCAATAACCGCAATTTCGGTAGTACCGCCACCAATATCAATGATCATGTTACCCATAGGCTCCTCTACATCAATACCAATACCCACCGCGGCAGCCATTGGCTCATGTATCAAATAAACCTCTTTAGCTCCGGCAATTTCAGCCGAGTCGCGCACGGCACGTTTCTCAACCTCGGTAATACCTGATGGTATACAAATAACCATACGCAATGATGGAAAAAACCATCCTTTACCCTGGTTAATCATTTTTATCATGCCGCGTATCATATGCTCGGCAGCATTAAAGTCGGCAATTACGCCATCTTTTAGCGGGCGAACGGTACGTATATTATCGTGCGTTTTACCTTCCATTTGCATGGCCTGCTTACCAATGGCAATTACCTTATTGGTTAATCTGTCAAAAGCTACAATTGACGGTTCGTCAACAACAACTTTGTCGTTATGTATGATGAGGGTATTTGCTGTTCCCAGGTCGATCGCAATTTCTTGCGTAAAAAAATTAAATAATCCCATTTATAGTATGCTTCAACAATTGTTTGCAAAGTTTATAAATATAACTTTAAAAACATTAAATAATTGCCATGTAAACAGTTAAAATATTTAGTTTATTATATTATTGTTAATGTTTAAAGTGGCGCACCCCGGTTGTAACCATTGATATGTTTTTTTCATTACACATCGCAACCGAATCCTGATCCTTAATTGATCCGCCCGGTTGTAATACAGCTAATACTCCTGCCTCTGCGGCTAGTTGTACACAATCATTAAAAGGGAAGAAAGCATCTGATGCCATTACCGCTCCATTTAAGTCAAATCCAAAGCTATTTGCTTTTAAAACTGCCTGCCTTAAAGCATCAACCCGTGATGTTTGGCCAACGCCGCTAGCTAATAACTGATTGTTTTTAGCAAAAACTATAGTATTTGATTTGGTATGCTTTACAATTTTATTAGCAAAATACAGGTCGCGCAATTCCTGCTCGGTAGGTTGCCTGTTGGTAACGGTGGTCATTAATTCCGGTCCTTCCACTACTAAATCCTTATCCTGTTCAATAACCCCATTTAATAAAGTTTTAAATTGCTTAACAGGTAATTCAACACGCTGACGTACCAAAATGATACGGTTCTTTTTCTCTAATAATATTTGAACCGCTTCGTCAGTATAAGCCGGTGCAATTATTACCTCGTAAAATATTTTACTGATCTCAGTAGCTGTTTCCGCGTTTATTTCATCATTGGCAATAATTACACCACCAAATGCCGATACCGGGTCGCAAGCTAAAGCATCGATCCATGCTTCTTTGATAAACGATCTGCTGGCTACGCCACAAGCATTAGTATGTTTTAAAATAGCTATAGTTGGCTCGGTAAATTCGTCAATTAAAGCAACAGCAGCATCAACATCTACCAGGTTATTGTATGATAATTCTTTACCGTGTAGTTTGGTAAACATAGCATCCAGATTACCATAAAATACGCCTTGCTGATGCGGGTTTTCGCCATAGCGTAAAGCATAGCTGGTTTGAATGCTTTGCTTAAATACCGGCATTGGTTCCTGCCTGTTAAAATATTGAAATATGGCTGTATCGTAGTTTGACGTTATATTGAAAGCCTTTTGAGCGAATTTTTTACGCTGATCAATAGTAGTTTCGCCGTTTTGCGCTTTTAAAATTTCATCCAGTTCAACGTAATCATTTTTTGAGGCCAGTATAACTACATCTTTGTAGTTTTTTGCCGCTGCGCGGATAAGGGATATCCCGCCAATGTCGATCTTCTCAATAACATCATCATGTCCTGCGCCTGATTCAACCGTTTCTTCAAAAGGATATAGATCAACAATTACCAGGTCAATCTCCGGTATCTCGTATTGCTCTAATTGCTGCTGATCGCCGGGTAAACTGCGTCGTGATAATATACCGCCAAACACTTTTGGGTGTAATGTTTTAACACGGCCACCTAAAATAGATGGGTATGATGTTAAATCTTCAACAGCTATTACATCAACACCAAGATCGCGGATAAAAGTTTCGGTACCACCGGTAGAGTAAATTTTTACACCTAAACGGTTCAATTCTTGAATAATAGGCTCCAGGTTATCTTTGTAATAAACTGAAATTAGGGCATTTTTAATTTTTACTGACTGACTCATTTACTGGGAGAATTTTGAGCCGCAAAGGTAGTAAATTAGTTAATTAGTGGTCAGTTAATTAGTGATTAGTTTTAAAGAATTTACAGTCATGATTTCATCTTCTTCAACAAATTCTCAATTACCTTAGGAAAATACTGATGCTCCAGTTGCTGGCCCTTAAATTTCACCATCTCCAGGTTATCGCCAGGTTCAATTTTAAATTTGGATTGATGGATGATCTCACCTTCATCAAATTGCTCACTGGCAAAATGGATGGTAATGCCCGATTCTTCCTCGTTTGCTGCTAATACGGCTTTGTGCACATGGTCGCCATACATGCCTTTGCCGCCATATTTAGGTAATAGTGCCGGATGTAAATTGATAATTTTATTAGGGAACGCCTGTAATAGATCAGGCGGTACCAACCATAAAAATCCGGCAAGTACTATAATATCCACCTGCAGGGTTTTTAATATGCGTATTACATCGTCCGTTTCATAAAACTCATGACGGGTAAATATATGCGATGGTATCTCAAAATTATCGGCACGCTGTAATACATAAGCCGATGGGTTATTAGTTAATATCAATACAACTTCGGCTTCGGTGTGGCGTTTAAAATGCTCCATTATTTTTTGAGCATTTGATCCGGAACCTGAAGCAAAAATGGCTATTCGTTTTTTCATTAAATAGTATGTTTTTACTAAGGTATTTTCAAATATAAAATATTAGGCCCTAATTACTACTAATTTGTGGTTTTTTGCTTCACAAAGCCATAACGGCGTATTCTACGTGGTACTGTAGTTGAAAAATTTGACACAGGGCCGGTTTCAACTACCATGGAGTATAAGCCAAGATTAACTATCCGTGTTGTATCAAACGGCGTTGAACTACCTGCTGCCGTAGTGTCTTTGCTGGTTAAATTAGCATATAAAGTAAGCTTATCAGGCGATAATGCCCAGTTTCCTGCAACGTTTTGTGGTATGCATTCAAAATTACTATAGGTGCAGCTATTGTCTGTTTTAAAGGCAAAAATTTGGGCCAAGCCACAAGTGGCGTTTAATGTTTCGGTAGATGTAATGGCATTACCCAAATAAGTTGTTTGTGTTACAGATGCCAGTTGCCAGGTACCCGAAGTTAAAGCAGATTCAATAGTTCCTTGTTTATCCTTTTTGCATGAGTGTACAAGCAGGGTAACTAACATCAATACCGATAAAAGCCGCAGCAGTGTTTTATTTTTCATTTAATATGCTCACAAAAATAAAGATTGCCTTGTAAAGCAACTAATTATAAACACTTTTAAATGATTATTATTTTGGCTTGCTTAACAAATTAACAAACAACCTATACGCTCCCGGTACACCGGCAGGTAGTTCCCTAAAGAAAGCCAATGAGGTATAAATGAAACGCCCCTTGCCATAATCTGTTACTATTAATGACCCATTATTTGGCGCTTCGCCAGGATCATTCATCTGCAATGGTGTTTTATATTGCGGATCGATATTGCCTACAAAATATAAGCCTCGCTCTTGTATCCAGCCATCAAAATCGGCCTGGGTAATTTTGTTGGGATAATTTAATACCGAGTTTTGCGGATCTAAAAATGTTACTGAAGCAAACTCATCAGTAACCCTTTGGTTTAGCGGGCGGAAAGGATATGGACCTATCTGAGATACAGCCAAACCATTATTATTGTTATACTGTACCACCAGGTTACCACCATTATTTACATAGGCCATTAGCTTAGGCTGCTCAACCGCTAAACGCTTATTTACATTGTAGGCGCGTACCCCCGTTATAATGGCATCGTAAACAGATAAGTCGCTATTTACTATATCGCTCTCGGTCAGTTGGTGAACTTCGTAGCCCACCTGGGTTAGGGCTTCGGGCACAAAATCGCCTGCACCGGCTATGTAGCCAATTTTTTTACCGGCAGTTTTTAGGTCGATGTTAACCGCTTTAGCTTGCGACGGTGGAAACAAGGTTATAGCCGGCACATGTTCATAACGTATACGTTCCACACCCATCGAGTAATTTTTTCCCCCTACAGTTACCACCGCTTCCAAAACGCTGCTGCGTGGCTGCGTGTTGGTTGGTGATAATTGGAAAGTTACTACCCATTCATCTCCCTTGTTTTTACCTGTAAAGTCTATTTTTTCGGGAGTGATCTTCCATCCCACTATCGGCTTGATACTAATACTGCCATCAGCTTTTGTAAATGCCTCTAATTTCACCTGTACGGTTTGTGATTGCTGATTGTTAAATATATATCCCTTATTAGCTATATCAGCAGATACGGGCGGCCCAATTTCTAAGGGTTGATAAACCTCGCCTCTAACCTGGTCAACGTATTTATAATATAACCTTCTGTCAAAAGTAATTGGCTTACCGGCAATAGTAAATTCATAAGTTATAACCGGCAGATCAGGATTTTCAGGGTTACCCACCTTTTGCGGATCGTTAATGGTATATGTGCCTATAGGATGCGGCGACTCCAACCAATAGGGTTGGGTATATTTGTCAGCTACTGATGTGCTATTAAAAGTTTGCACCAAGTTTGCAGGTATTATTTTACCACCCTCAAAACGTTGTATAGCATGATGGTCATCAATACTGTTTAATTTTACCTGGTCGTTAAATCGGTTAATTACTTGCGAACGCACTTCTATTTGGTCGCCTATACCATAAGTAGCCTGTGTAGTATAACTTTCAAACCATAATCCCGCGCAGGCGGCAATCAGATCTTTCAGTTGTTTACTTTTTTGTTCGCGCCAGTAGGTATCTGATACTTTTTCAACATCGCTCAATAACTGAACTAAAGCAGGTACTGATTTGCTGGGATCCTCACTATCATAGTTCTTTTTTATAGTCGCTAGTTTATCAGCTATGACAGTGCCCTCTTTTACCCTGGTCCAGGTGGTGTTTACACCATCCATTAAATCTGTAGTTGCCGGATCACCAAAAATATTATTGAAACTTTCAAAAGATTCGCCACGTTGTTTAGCAGTGCCAAACCCTTGTGTTTTATGGTTCGACCGGCTATCGGCCGCAACCTCACCGTAGCCTTTACCAATAAGCGGGTTATAAACACCAACATTTATTCTCAATTGTCCATTACCGCCACCACCCGGGCCGCCACCATTTAACAAGATACGCTTAGCTTGCCATACCTGCACATATTTTAACTGCTCCGGATATTTGGTAGGGTCTGCAGCTAATGCGTACGCTTCTCTTGCCAAGATGCCTGATGAAGTATGGTGCCCATGCCCGCCACTGCCGTCTATATTAAAACGGCATATAATTACATCGGGCCTAAATTTGCGTATTGCCCAAACTACATCTCCTAATACCTTTTCCCTATCCCATATTTTTAGGGTTTCTTCGGGTCCTTTTGAAAATCCAAAATCATTGGCACGGGTAAAAAGCTGTTCTGCGCCATCAACTCTTCGCGCAGCTAAAAGTTCCTGTGTACGTATCAACCCTAAAAGCTCGCTTTGCTCATTCCCTATTAAATTTTGCCCGCCATCACCACGCGTTATTGCCAGGTATCCGGTACGATAATGTTTCTCCTGTGCCAAATAAGCCAGCAGCCTCGTATTTTCATCGTCCGGGTGCGCAGCAACATACAACACGCTGCCTAATACATTTAAATTCTTAAAGTTTTGTTCAATTGCAATCCTATCTGAAGGAGGAGCTGATTGCGAAAAAGCAGGTGCAACAGCCAACAATAAAAGGACATTTAATACGATGCGCTTCATAGCGGTAATTAGGATGGTAATGAGTTGATTTTAATAACCAATTATAAAACAAATTATTTAAAACTTATGTAACTATTATAGCTACATTTCAAATAATCAATCGATTGATTAATTTTTTATCATTGATAATCAAATACTTATATAATTAACAATAAAATAATGTTTTCTTAATCAATCGTTTGATTAACTTTGCACAACGAATAAGAAATGGACAAAGATAAAATAGACAAAAAGGACTATATACTGGATGTTGCCGAGCGCATATTTTCAGAGAAAGGTTTTGACGGTGCTTCTACCCGTTTAATATCCGGCGAGGCTGGTGTTAATATGGCTATGCTGAATTACTACTTCGGCTCAAAAGAAGGTTTGTTCCTGGCTATATTTGAGCGCAAAATCTCCGGTTTTCAAAACATTATGCAAAACCTGGGCAATGATAGCAGCTTAGGGGCCTGGGATAAAATGGAAAAATACGTGGAGATGTATGGCGAAAAAGTAGTTAACAGCAATTGCTTTCAAAAACTGATCTATCGCGAATTGGGTATGAACCGGGGTAACGACTTGTCAACTAAACTACGTGCTATGTTAATGAAAAATGTAGCCGAACTGGATAAAATACTGCGCGAGGGTATAGCCAATGGAGAATTTAGGAAAGATATAGATATACCTATGGTTGTAGCTACCCTTTACGGCACTAAAAATTATATGCTTAATACTCCCCTAATATCTTCAGCATTATTAGGCTATGATATACAGGACGACAAAATGATTGAGACCAAGCTTAAGCCTCAATTAAAAAGCTACATGAAAAACCTGTTAAAATGCTACCTACTTATAAACAATGAATAAAACAAACAACATGAACACCACAAGTTACCCGTTAAAAAAAGCACTGTTATTTGCCTTGCTTTTAACTGTAACTGCATTTACAACGATTAGTGCACAGGACAGAACCATTACTATTGACGAAGCCATACAACTGGGTTTGGAAAATAGTAAGGTTTTAAAACTATCACAATCAAAAATTGATCAGGCAGTTGCAGAGTATAACCAAACAAAGGACCATAACTTACCTACCGGTGGGGTAAGCTTCGCTTATAATCGTGCGCAAATACCCGCCAACAAACTCAACTTCGGTACAGAAACTATAATGCTGCCTACCAGCGCAAATGCTTACTTAGGAATATTATCATTAAGCGAAACCATTTTTGGCGCACATAAATATAAATATGCGCTGGAGTCGACCAATTTGCTTACGCAGATAGCACGTTTGGATGCTGTAAAAGATAAAACGCAAATAACTTATGATATTATAAGCGCTTATTATAACCTGTATAAGGTATTGCAAAGTCAAAAGGTGGTTAACCAAAATCTGGCCACACTTGATGCACAGATTCACCAGGCCCAACGCTTTTTTGAACAGGGCATAGTAACCAAAAATGATGTATTGCGTTTTCAACTGCAACGCTCAAATGTAGAGTTAACCGGAATCGACCTGGAAAGCAATCGTAAGATCATTAATTACAATCTGAATATTTTATTAGGGTTGCCTGAAAGCACGAGATTGAATATTAACCAGATTGTAGAAGGCGATAAGCAGTTGGCTCCTTTGAGTAATTATATTGATTCGGCGCTATCAAGCCGCAAGGAAATTGCCCAGCTTGACCTACGCAGCAAAGTTGCCGAAACCAACATTAAAGATATACGGGCCAATACCAAGCCTACTTTAGCAGCTTCGGCAGGTGCTTATTATATTGATGCTTCTGCTAACCCATTACCAAAAAGCGGCAATTATATTACACCTATAACAGTTGGGTTAACCGCTTCATGGAACTTTAGCTCATTATGGTACAACAAAAACAAAGTAGCCGCAGCCAAAATTCAGCAAAACGAGGTGAGCATTAATAAAAGCATCACTATTGATTATGTTAAAAACGAGGTAAATCAAAATTATCAGAATTATCTTACTGCCTTAAACAAGATCAAATTGCTGCAGGTATCTATAGAGCAAGCAGGCGAGAACAACAACATATTAGGCTCAAAATATAAAAGCAATATCGCTTCTGCTACTGATAAGGCCGATGCCGAAACCTTACTTTACCAGGCACAGATCAATTTAGAATTAGCTAAAGCTGATGCAGGGTTAGCTTACTATACATTACTTAAATCAACCGGAAAACTTAATAAATAACAAACACAATGGCAAAAGAACATACAACTCAAGAAACAAAAAAACCCAACAGAGTTATACCTATTATATTGGGTATTATACTTTTAGGCGGTGCATTCTTCGGGATAAAACAATATATATATTATGGCAAACATGTGGATACTGATGATGCTCAAATTGATGGAGATATCAGTCCGGTTGTAACACGTGTTGGTGGTTATGTTGACAGCATATTTTTTGAAGAAAATACGCACGTTAACAAAGACCAGGTATTAGTTAAAATTGATGACCGCGACTTAAAGGTAAAATTAGAGCAGGCACGTGCAGCACAAGTGGGTGCCAGTGCAGGCGTAAATGTAGGTCAGTCACAAATTTATACTACGGCTACTAATTCGGCCGTTGCAAAGGCACAGGTTGAATCGGCACAGGCACGTTTGGATAAAGTGAATAAAGATTACCAGCGTTATGCTAACCTGGTTAAGGATGGCTCTATCACCCAACAGCAATTTGATCAGGCAAAATCTGATCTGGATGTAGCGCAAGCCAACCTTCGTGCAGCAAAAGATCAATACAAAGCTGCTATTGAGCAGGTAGGCACTACCCGCAGCCAGTTAACTGTTACCAATACAGGTGTAAGTCAAAAGCAAGTAGATGTTGATTTTGCTAAATTACAACTAAGCTATGCTGCAGTTAAAGCTCCGGCAAGTGGAATTGCCTCTAAAAAGAATGTACAGTTGGGTCAATTGGTACAGGCCGGACAAACTTTATTTTCGGTAGTTAATGATAACAGTTTGTTTATTACCGCCAACTTTAAAGAAACCCAATTAGATAAAATACGCAACGGTCAAAACGTAAATGTAGAGGTTGATGCTTATCCGGATATAAAAATTAAAGGTACAGTATATAATTTCTCGCCTGCTACAGGGGCTAAATTTTCATTGCTTCCTCCTGATAATGCTACCGGTAACTATGTAAAAGTAGTACAGCGCGTACCTGTTAAAATAAAAATAGAGGGCAGTAAAGAAGATATGGCTAAACTGCGCCCGGGAATGAGTGTAAGTGTATCTGTTGAGGTTGCTCAATAAGTTAATAGTTCATGGATCATAGTTCATGGCAACCACTGTGAATGATGATCATGATCTTATAAGTAATTCGGTTCGTGGTTTATAGAGAAAAAGTCTATAAACTATCAACCATTAACTATGAACTAAATTATGGCTGAAACTGGCTTTAAAAAATGGATCATTACTATTACGGTGATATCGGCTGCCTTACTGGAGCTGATAGATACCACAATAGTAAACGTATCCCTGCCGGATATACAAGGTAACCTTGGCGCAACGTTAGAAGACATTGCCTGGGTAGTTACCGGTTATGCGGTGGCAAACGTAATTGTATTACCCATGTCTGGTTGGCTGGGCAGCCGCTTTGGGCGCAAAAACTATTTCCTTACATCTATCATTGTGTTTACCATCGCATCATTTTTATGCGGTAACGCAACCAGTTTAGATGAGTTAGTAATATTCAGGATATTGCAGGGTATTGCCGGTGGTGGATTAATATCAACCTCGCAGGCTATACTATTAGAAACCTGGCCCCGGGAGCAAGTGGGTACAGCAACCGCCTTATTTGGTTTAGGAGCTGTTGTTGGGCCAACTGTTGGGCCAACCATTGGTGGTTATATTACTGACCATGCTTCGTGGAGATGGATATTTTATGTGAATATCCCTGTAGGAGCACTAGCGGCATTTTTAACTTATACCTATGTTAATAAAACACCTAAAGAAGGTAAAGGAAAACCTATTGATTGGTGGGGAATAGGGCTGTTGGCTGTTGCCGTGGGCAGCTTACAAACTATATTGGAAAAAGGCGAATCAGAAGATTGGTTTGCTACAACATACATAGTTGTATTAACTGTTGCCGCGGTACTTGGCACCTTATTATTTATATGGCGCGAGCTAAGTACTGACCACCCGATAGTAAACTTTGCCATATTACGGCACCGTAGCTTTAGTATAGGTATGTTTACTTCATTTGTACTAGGATTTGGTTTATACGGGTCGGTATTTGTGTTCCCTATATTCTGTCAGAACCTGCTTGGGTTTACGGCCCAACAAACCGGCGAGATATTGTTTCCCGGCGGATTATGTACCATTGTAATGATGCCATTTATTGGCAAGATGTTAAATAGAGGGGTACCTGCTCAATTAATGGCGACTGGCGGACTGATACTATTCTTTGTATTTACTACCATGTTAAGTAATTCTACCTTGAGTTCGGGCACAGGCGATTTCTTTTGGCCGTTGGCGATACGTGGAGTGGGTATGGCATTACTATTTATACCATTAACCACATTGGCCATTGCCGATTTGAAAGGGGCTGAAATTGGCCAGGGGACGGGGTTAAACAACATGATGCGCCAGTTAGGCGGGGCTTTTGGTATTGCTACTTTAACAACGCTTATACATTTGCGCCAGGGTTTTCATCGCAGTAATTTGATAGAGCATATTAATCCGTATAATTCTGCGTATGTAGAGCGATTTAATATGTTAGTGAATAGCTTTGTAGCCAAGGGCAAATCAACGCTGGATGCTACACAGATGGCTTACAAAGCCATAGAGGGTGCGGTGATTAAACAAACGTATTTGTTAACTTATACTGATGCTTATTATATAACAGGTATTGTAATGTTGCTTTCTATCCCATTACTATATCTACAACCATTCAAGAAAAACGCTAAAGCACCAACAGACGTGCATTAAAAATAAAAGCCGTTCCCCTATGAAAAGGAACGGCTTTATCCAAAAAATAACAATTAAATTTATTCCCCGCACAGTATCATATAGTGGTGTTAGGAATGGTTTAAATCTTAGCTATAAAATTAGGACTTTAATTTTATAATAACATAAATTTTGTTTCTTTTTAACCAGATAAATACCATTTATAGTAAACAACCAGCAAAAGGCTGTTTATATTTGGGCAATGGCAGTTATCCAAACTTTACAAAACTGGTGGCAGCAGCAATCGTTGCTTGAAGTGGCCGGGGTAATAAGCGGTTTGTTATGTGTTTACCTGGCAGCTAAAAACATTATATGGAACTGGCCGCTGGCTATCATCAGCGTTTCTATCTATATCTTTATTTTTTATGATAGCCACCTGTTTGCTGATATGGGGCTGCAAATTTACTTTTTGGCGGTCAATATTTATGGCTGGTATTTTTGGAGCCAAAAAGTATCCACAGAGGTAAAAACTCCGGTTACCCTAATAAAACCTCGTGAAATATTGTTATCGGTAATATCCATAATAATATTTACCTTTTTATTGGGATGGTTATTATTCAATCACACAACTGCCTCTTACCCTTATTTAGATAGCTTTTGCACCGCCTGCAGCATAGTTGCACAGTTTTTTATGGCACGCAAAGTTTTGCAAAACTGGTTGCTATGGGTATTTGTAGATGCAATTTATGTGGGTATTTACCTGTTTAAAGGTTTACATTTAACCGCATTGATGTACGCTATATATATTGTTATAGCTTTGATAGGTTATTTGGACTGGAAAAAGGATTATAAAAAACAGATTAATTAATTTCGATTACAGCTACCTATCAAAATGAAAAAATCCGAAATCGATCCCGATAGCTATCGGGACGAATCCGAAATACTTAAAATAGCCGTAGTAGGGCCAGAATCTACTGGCAAATCAACCATGTCTGCTTATTTGGCTGATCATTATCATACGGTTTGGGTGCCGGAATATGCACGCGGCTATTGCGAAAAGCTAACCGCCCCCCCTACCTGGCAAGATGAGATCAATATGTTTGAGGGGCAGGTGGCGCTGGAAAAGGAATATCTATCAAAAGCCAATAAATTGCTCATTTGCGATACCACCTTCATTACCGTAAAAATATGGAGCGACCAGATCTTCGGTAAAGCACCGCAGCAAGTTTTGGATGCGTTACCTCAATATCATTATGATCTTTATTTGTTGTTAGATATCGACCTTTCCTGGCAGGATGATCCGTTACGCGATTTCCCTGATCTGCGCGAACATTTTATGGAAGTTTGGCATAAAGAGTTGAAAAACCTAAATGCCAATTATGAGGTTATATCAGGCATCGGGCCCGAAAGATATGAGCGAGCCGTAAAGGTTATTGATAAATTTCTTGCAATGCCCCGCTAACTTCCGGGTATTTAAATTTAAACCCTGCATCCTTAATTTTTTGAGCCGATACTTTGGTGCTGCCTAAAACCAGGGTACTCATTTCGCCAAACAGTAATTTTAAAGCAAACGCCGGCACATTAGGCAACCAAACGGGACGGTTTAGTTGTTTGGCTACAGCCTTTGTTAATTGCGCATTAGTTACCGGGTTAGGAGCAACCATATTGTAAACTCCTGTTAAATTTTCCTGCTCAATAGCATATAGGTACATATCAATCACGTCTTCATGATGAATCCATGACATCCATTGCTTGCCATTACCTAACGGAGAACCTGCAGCGAATTTGATGGGTAGGGCCAATTGTGGCAAGGCACCGCCATCTTTATCCAATACTACTCCTGTTCTGAATTTCACTACCCTTAGCCCTAATTGCTCGCCTTCATCAACCGCTGCTTCCCATTCAATACAGCAAGTACCCATAAAGTCATGAGCAGGTGCATCATCCTCGTGCATTAGTTCATCGCCCCTGTCGCTGTAATAACCCACACCTGATGCAGAAATCACCGAAGTAACATTATGGGCTTTATTTTTCAAAACATTATAAACTAATTCAATTGATTTGGTACGACTTTCAATAATCTCCCTTTTCCGTTCTTCCGTCCATCGCCCATCAGCAATACCTGAGCCTGCTAAATGAATAATGGTATCAACGTCATCAACGCAGTTTTCATCAATGGTACCTTTATGAATATCCCATAAATAAGTTTTAACCCTGGCATCGTCCCCTTGCTTACGACTTAGGTGACTTACTGTATACCCTTTTTCGAAAAGCGTGTTGGTGAGTTTTTTACCTAATAAGCCCGTGCCGCCGGTTAATAGAATGTGTTTGCTCATCGTATAAAGTTAACAAGAATTGAGGGGAGGTGTTTGGGTTTAAACCCTACGGTTGTTAAGCTGTGTTATAATAAAGTATGCTAATAATGTAGTCACTACAGGAACAGATGCTATAAGCAAATTTATTTTACCCATATTAGGTCTATATGGCGTAGTGTTCGTAAACTCCCAAACTAAAAAAGTAGATAAAGAAAATATTGCGCTCAAAATGAGCTTTTTAGCAAATTTTAGTTTGATTAAATTGATAAATATTAAAAATATAACAATTGACACAAATGAGATGCCGACGGTTAACAAAACTTCTTCGCCATGAGCAAATGCAATTGATGGTAAAATCAAAAAAAGAATTAATAGCCTTTGCTTAATATTCATAAACGAATATAAATAATAAAAAGAGAGATTGTCATTTCGAACGAGGAACGAGGAGAAATCTATACATCCGTTCATATAGCACGTGTATAGATTTCTCACTGCGTTTCGAAATGACAGGAAACGGATTTTTACCCCAATATCTCCTTAATATCATCTGCCGAAAGGGATTTGATAAAGCTTTCCTCGGTAGTAATTAATGAACGCGCTACGCTTAGTTTGCGTTGTTGCAGGGCCAGTATTTTTTCTTCAACCGTGTCTTTAGTGATGAACTTATAGATAAATACATTTTTTGTTTGACCTATGCGATGCGTACGGTCAATAGCTTGTTGCTCTACCGCGGGGTTCCACCATGGGTCGAGGATAAAAACATAGTCGGCTTCTGTTAGGTTCAGCCCTACCCCGCCTGCTTTTAATGATATCAAAAATACGCGGGTGCTTTTATCTTCCTGGAACTGTTGCACCACATCTCCACGGTTTTGAGTGCTGCCATCCAGGTAAACATAAGGTATGCCCTGCTTATCAAAATGATTGCGGTAAATGCTCAGCTGTTTAACAAATTGTGAGAATATCAACACCTTATGCCCACCATCCAAAACAGTTGAAAGCGTATGCGTCACATTCTCAAACTTACCAGAATCACCCTCATATTCTTGATCGATCATATATGGGTGGTTAGCTATCTGGCGCAGTTTGGTTAAGCCTTGTAAAACCTGTATTTGTGTTTTAGCAAAAGTGCCATCTTCCAGGCTTTTTAATAATTCGTTACGATATTCAGATTTTACTTCCTCGTACACCGCTGCCTGCTCCTCGCTCATTTTACAATAAAACAGGTTCTCGGTTTTTGGTGGCAGTTCGGTGGCTACCTGCTCCTTGGTACGTCGCAATACAAACGGTTTGATTAGGGCCTGCAATTTACGGGCTTTATCCTCGTCTTTTTTCTTTTCGATTGGTGTTACAAACTCATTTTGAAAATACTGCTGACTGCCCAACAAACCCGGATTAATGAATGACATTTGTGTCCATAAATCATTAACCGAATTTTCAACGGGGGTACCGCTCAGTATCAGTTTAAAACGCGATTTTAATTGCTTAACCGAATGGTATGATTTTGATGATGGGTTCTTGATGTTCTGACTCTCATCTAAAATAACATATTCAAAAAAGTAGTTTTTTAGTAAATCAATATCAATACGGCTTATCCCGTAAGTGGTTATGATCACGTCGTATTTAGCAAATGCATCCGGCGATTTATGGCGGAAAGTGCCCGTATGCACCATCAGCTTTAACTTGGGTGCAAACTTTTTAGCTTCGTTTAGCCAGTTGTATATCAACGATGTTGGCATAATAACCAACGATGTACTTTTACCTCCTGCATCTTCGGTGTCTTCTTTATGCTTTTGCAGCAAGGCCAGCGTTTGTATGGTTTTACCCAACCCCATATCATCAGCCAGGCAACCACCAAAATGATATCCCTTTAAAAAATGGAACCAATTATAACCTGCCTGCTGATAATGCCTTAAGCTACCCGCAAAGTTTTGCGGCATTGGTATTTCTTCCAGCTGCTCAAAGTCGGTAAGCTTTTGCAGCTTACGGGTCATGGTGACTTCGGCCAGTTCACCCTCAGCCAGGTCATTTACCAAACCTATATGATGTCGGCGCAGTTTAAGTCCATCGCCACCCTCGCTAAAATGTAATAAATTACCATATTGCGAAAACCATTTTTCGGGTATTACCGCTATCTCGCCGGATGGAAGCGTAAATTCCTTTTTATGATTAAGGATATGATTTTTTAGTTGGATGAACGGGATGCTATACGGCCCAAAATAAACCACCGCGTGGATATCGAACCAATCGTTATCTTCTTTTACTTCCAGATCGATCTTGCTGGTACCAAACACATACCGCTTTTGCCCCTCAGGTTGTTCAATTTCAAAACCCTCGGTTATTAACTGGTCATGGTGCTGATTTAACCATTCAAATACCGAAAAGGAATGATCGGTATCATCATCTTTATGGGCCACTTCCAGGTTTTGAAATAAGGATGAAGTGACTGCTAACCCTAAACCTTCCAATAACTGCAACTTATTTTTCTCCCATGTTACCGAGCGTTTTATACGATGGAAGGTATAATCATCTCCTTTACGCTCCATACGTACGGAAATTGGTTTACCATCCCCGTAAGGGAAAATATAACCCGCGTATTTAAAATAAAGCTGCAGCTGTGAGGTACCACCGTCAACATATATAGGTTTTAAAACCGGGATAGCTTCATGCTTTTCGGTATCAATGGTAAAGCCTTCCGCATATACATTATGCTTCTCAATTAATGGGGCTACAAACTTTTCAAAATATGGCTGCTCTGATGCCCTCGGAACAGCGATATATCGTTTATTTAGAAACGGCAGTAGCTTTTTACCTTCTATCTCTTTATCAAAGTAATATAAAGTATCATCCAACAGCATCCATGCGGGATGGTTACAAATGATCTCGGCATTTTTAAACATGAACTCAATACGCATCCCCTGGTATTTTATGGTGGGGAAGTAACGTATCTCTTCCTCATTGCGCCTAAAGTGGAATAGTACAGAAGCGGCCTCTTCGGCTATATGCAACTTACGCTCGGCAGGGTAACCCTCCTTGCTCATCAGGTACACTTTTTTACTGCCTAACAGGTTAAGTGCCTCGGCCATCCGCTTTTCCATTTTAGGGCGGATGGTATCAAAAAGGGTTTCGTTAAATATCTTGGTAAAAAATTCCGATGGTCGGATGGGCTTTTTATAAAACCTTTTGATCACATTACCCTGCTCAATCTCTTCCAGTATTTTAATGAGTTTGGTATCGGTTTCGTCAATACAATCTGCAAACTCGCTGGCCGTATTACTAAATAAGCGTTGATGGGTTAAGGAAAATTCGCCGTTAGGGTTTAGCTGTACTATGTGAGGCTCAATAACGTACGACAGGTACTCGTGCCGGGCAATGGCATATATAATTTGGCAGGGTTTGGTACTGTCTACGCGTAACATGTTTCTCTCAGGTAAAAAATTTAAGAGAAGTTACATCAACAAAAAATTCAAACGTAAACAGAATTTGCAGGAAGTAAAAATGTTTTGACGGAAAGTTATTAACAGATGGATCAGTAGTTCACTTGTTCATTAGTTTATTGGTAGTAAAGCGACACAAATGAACTATTGAGCTAATGAACTAATGACTATATCCCCCTCAAAAACCTGTACTGCCGGACCCTCTAAAAATATATCGGTAAATAGTTGCCCATCATAGTTAAAGTGGATATTCAGATCGCCGCCTAAAACTTTTATAGGAGTGGTAACATGGCCTGTTTGATTATGGTGCTGCGCCATGGCTAATGCTACGGCAGTTACACCTGTACCGCAGGCAAAGGTCTCGTCCTCTACCCCACGCTCAAAGGTGCGTACAAAGTAGCCGTTATCGGTTGGTTCAACAAAGTTTACGTTAATGCCGTTTGCGCGGTAAGTTGCGTTATTGCGGATAGCGTGCCCTTCCTGGTAAACATTTTTATGTTGCAGGTCTTCCACTAATTTTACATAATGCGGCGAGCCGGTGTTTAGCACATAAGCCTCGGCATCTTTATTAATGGTATCTACATCAATCATTTGCAGGCTCACCCAATCGCCGCCGTCTGAAATTTTGGCATAATGCGGACCATCAACTGCCAGAAAATTTGTCTCATTTTTAATTACCCCTAAAAATTTAGCAAAGGCTACAATGCATCTACCGCCGTTACCACACATACTACTGGGTTGGCCATCGGCATTATAATACACCATTTCAAAATCATAACCTTCGCGGTTTTGCAGAAACATTATCCCATCGCCGCCAATACCAAAACGGCGGTTGCACAAAAAGGCAATTAATTTTGTATTGTGATGATTTACAGCATTTTGCCTATTATCAACCAAAATAAAATCGTTCCCGGCTCCCTGGTATTTATAAAAATGTATTTTCACTGTATAATAAAGTAATTATTAGCAACTTAGCATGTTAACCTAATTTAACAAAAACAACGCCTGACAATTGAGTATAAATTTAACATTTTTTAACACTATGAACCATAACTTAATGTTGTTTATGACGTCTATATGGTATTAAATTTGAGATGTCAAAATTAACGTTATAAAAACAAGTAAAAAGGAAGATATATGAAAAAGATTGGTTTAACATTATTAACAGCTTTTGTTGGTGGTGCTATGGCGTTAGGTACTTACAAAGTATTTGAAACCAAGTATAACGACAACATGAGTTTTGAAGATAAACAGAAAGTTTATTTTGCAAACAACCCAATGGCATCAAACATTACCTCATCAGCTGGTGAGGTTGATTTTACACAAGCTGCAGCTGCAGTAACACCGGCGGTTGTTTACATCCGCACAACTTACAGCAATACGGCAAATGATGATGAGCAGGATCAAATGTCGCAGTTATTTGGCGATTTTTTTGGCCAGCGTATACCACGCAGCAATACACCGCAAAAAGCGTCAGGATCGGGTGTAATTATTTCGACAGATGGTTATATAGTAACCAATAATCACGTAGTAAGCAAAGCCGATAAAATTGAAGTAACGTTGAATGACCATCGTACTTTTAATGCTAAAGTTATAGGTACCGACCCTAATACCGATTTGGCTTTAATTAAAGTTGAAGGTACTAATCTGCCTATCGTAAAATTAGGCAACTCTGACGATGCACGTGTAGGCGAATGGGTACTAGCTGTTGGAAACCCTTTTAACCTAACATCAACTGTTACGGCGGGTATTGTAAGTGCAAAAGGCCGTGGTATTGGCATTATTGGTACTGATAACGATGACCAGCAAATGAGCCCGTTTGGTGGTCGTATGCGTAGGCAACAAACTGAAAAATCAACTAAAGCTGCCCCTATTGAATCTTTTATTCAAACTGACGCGGCTATTAACCCCGGCAACAGTGGCGGCGCTTTAGTTAACACTAAAGGCGAATTGATTGGTATCAACTCGGCCATTGCTTCACACACAGGTTCATACGAAGGTTATGGTTTTGCTGTACCTATTAACCTGGCCAAAAAAGTATTAAATGATATTAAAGAGTTTGGAACTGTAAAACGCGGATTTATTGGGGTTGGCTTTAAAGAATTAAATGCTGATGCCGCTAAAGAATTAAATATCGATAAAAATGTTGGCTTATATGTAGCTGATGTATATGCAGGTTCGGGTGCCGAACAAGCAGGTTTGAAAACAGGTGATATTATTACCAAAGTAGAAGGTAACACCGTTTATGAATCATCAGATTTGCAAGAACGTGTGGGCCGTTTACAACCGGGCGATAAAATACGATTAACCGTATTGCGCGACGGTGCAGAGAAAAACTTTACAGTAACCCTTAAAGCAAATAGCGGTACCGCGACACGTGCAGTAGCGGCTTCTAAATCAGCAGCCGAGCTATATAATAGATTAGGTGCAAGTTTTGCCCCGGTAAATCAAGCACAAAAAGCAAGGTTACGTATTAGGGGTGGTGTAGCGGTAACTCAGGTACGTCCTGGTGGATTATTTGACGAAGGATATGTTGAAGAAGGATCAATAATTACCAGCATTAATAAACAACCAATTAATACTGTAGCAGATATTGATAAAGCAATAAGCAGTTTAAAAGGTGATAGAATAACAATTACAGGTTATAATGCGCAGGGGGGCCAGTTCACCAGTATACTTCCAATACAATAATTATAATCTAAAGCTATAAACAAAAAGCCCGGCTTATAAGCCGGGCTTTTTGTTTATAGCTTTAGTCATAATTGTAAATTGATACCTTTGTAAGCATGATTGATGTTGTATTAAAAAAAGGGAAAGAAAAAGCAGTATTACACCGCCATCCGTGGGTATTTTCGGGTGCTATTGAACCTGTAAAGGGCAAGCCTGCTAATGGTGATATTGTGCGCCTGCTAAATGCCAAAAAGGAATTTATGGCCTATGGTTTTTACAACGATCAATCAAGGGTTGCTTTGCGGTTACTGGAATGGGATGAAGCAGTTACTATTGACGAAGCGTGGTTTCGTAATAAAGTAAAAGTAGCTGTAAACAGCAGACAAGATATTTTAAGAGATGGTAAAACCAATACCTGTCGTTTAATTTTTAGCGAAGCTGATTATCTGCCGGGATTAATAATTGATAAATATGCAGATCACCTAGCGGTACAAGTACTTACCTCAGGTATTGAAAATATAATGCCTGTTATAATTGATGAATTAAAACAACTGCTTAATCCTACAAGTATTTTTGATAAAAGCGATGCCGCATCGCGCCAGCATGAGGGTTTAGAAACTTCAAATATTTCACTCACAGGACAGGCTCCTCCTGAATCTGTTGAAGTGCTAGAAAACGACATAATTTATAACGTAAACATAGCCGAGGGACAAAAATCAGGTTTTTACTGCGACCAGCGCGATAACCGCCGTATACTGGCATCGTACACCAAAGGGAAAAAAGTATTGGATTGCTTTAGCTATACCGGAGGCTTTACTTTAAATAGTTTACATAACGGTGCAGCCTCTGTTACCAGTGTAGATAGCTCGGCATTGGCTATTGAAACTTTAAAAGAAAATATTCAACTCAACAAACTGGATGCAAACAAGCATAGGGCTATTCAGTCAGATGTAAATAAGCAGCTAAGAATATTTAGAGAAGAAGGAGAAAAGTTTGATGTGATCGTATTGGATCCGCCTAAATATGCGCCATCACGATCAGCGCTTGATAGGGCATCTCGTGCTTATAAAGATCTGAATCGGCTGGCTATGCTATTATTAAATGATGGTGGGTTGCTAGCTACCTATTCTTGCTCCGGCGCTATGGATATGGAAACCTTTAAACAGGTTTTGGCTTGGGCAGCTTTAGATGCAGGTAAACAGGTGCAATTTATTTACCAGTTTTGTCAACCCGAAGATCATCCCGTACGTTCATCTTTCCCTGAAGGGGGGTATTTAAAAGGATTACTTTGCAGGGTTTTTTAGAGATAAGAACCAGGAGTCAAGAATTAAGATTTATTTTCTCTTGATTCCTGTCTCTTGCTTCTCCTGTTATTCAAACTTTACACTTGAGTAGCTTGAATTAATATTAATCATTCTGGTTAGATCTCCTTTACCTACCCGACCCTTAAAATTTCGGGTGGGGTTAAAGCCCTTATCCTCAACAGTTTGTTTAGGCAACAAATTAACCGAGTGATTGCCATAGTTAAAACTTCCATAATGCACTGTAACGTCAAAATCGGCATCCTCATTATCACTCAAACCTAGTTTAACATTTGAGTATTTAGAATTAACCAATAGGTTCTTCATGTTCTCATCCAGATTACTAATTTGAAGTCCTGAGCCATACTTAATACTGATAACTCCTGATGTAGTAATCCTGCCAATTTTTGCAGAACTATATTTTACATCAGCATTTAGCTTGTCAACAGAACCTAATACCAGGCTACCGTATGATATATCTAAATCCCTGGCCCGTAAACTACCTATACGTGCATCGCCATAACTTACTTTTATCTGGTTATCAGGATTTGTCAGAGATTTAGCTTGCAAATTACCATAAGCGCAATTAATCACCAGTTTTCCATCCAGATCAGGGAGTTCAATATTGCCATATTTGTTAGTAATATCTAACGCGTTTTGTGCCGGCATATAAACCACATAGTTTATTTCAATTTTTCGGGACGAGGTTTTACGGCCAAACAAATCGGGCTGGTTTTCTTGATCAATATTGGTTTTAAAGGATACCGTTTGGCCTTGCCTCCTATCATCTATTGATATCTTGTCTATAAATTTCCTGGTATCTTCCGTCCTATCTGCAGTAACTTGAATTTGAACATCTACTTTAAATTCATTTTTGCTCCAGGTATTAACGGTAACTTTACCATAACGGTTATTTATATCTAACCGTGTTGACGCGTCAACTGCATAACTTTTACTGTAAGTTTTAATTTGTCTATCAGCATCATCAGCCTGTTGAGGAATGCTTTGGTTAAATGTTGATGAACTTACATAACATATTGAATTATCAGGAGCGCCCGGATCTGTGCCCAATGCATC
>CAZGBN010000009.1:0-83760 GCA_964524015.1 uncultured Mucilaginibacter sp.
CAGGCAAGGGTACACAATCACAAAAACTTATTGAAAAATACGGTTTGATCCACCTATCAACAGGCGATTTATTGCGTGGCGAAATAACACAAGGTACTACCTTGGGTTTAGAGGCTAAAAAGCTAATGGACGAAGGCGCTTTAGTTCCTGATGCCGTAGTTATTGGCATGATAAGCAATAAGCTGGATGCTAATAAAGAGGCCAAAGGCTTTATTTTTGATGGTTTCCCGCGTACTGTAGCACAAGCCGAGGCGTTAGATAATTTACTGGAAAGTAAACAATCGGCCATATCAGGCATGGTTGCATTACAGGTAAATGATGATGAGTTAGAGCGCAGATTATTATTAAGAGGTAAAGAATCTGGTCGTCCTGATGATGCTAATCCGGAGGTTATCCGTAAGCGTATAGTAGAGTATAATAGTAAAACAGCCCCTGTAGCTGATTTTTATAAAGAACAAAACAAGTTTAAAAGTATTAATGGTATTGGTTCGGTAGAAGAAATTTTTGATGCTATCTGCGCTATTATCAATACCTGGAAAAATAAATAAATAGGTACACCGAAAGGTGCTTACCTTTGTAAAGTCCGGCAGTAATGAGCTATGAAGCTTGTAACTACCGGACTTTATATCTTTAAGAATAAAAACGTAATAAGCGATGTCTCAAGGTTCTAATTTTGTTGATTATGTAAAAATCTGTTGCCGTTCAGGTAAGGGTGGGGCAGGTTCTGCGCATTTACACCGCGATAAGCATACAGCAACGGGCGGCCCTGATGGCGGCGATGGCGGCCGTGGCGGGCATGTTATTGTTAAGGGTAACGCGCAGCTATGGACATTGCTTCACTTAAAATTTCGTAAACACGTAATAGCCGGCAATGGCGATCCGGGCAGCAGTTCAACCAGTACAGGCAAAACCGGCCGCGATGAGATATTGGAAGTGCCGCTGGGTACTATAGCCAAAAATGCCGAAACAGGAGAAGTGCTGTTTGAAATAAATACCGACGGAGAAACCAAAATATTAACTCCCGGTGGGCGTGGTGGTTTGGGTAACTGGCACTTTAAAACACCAACCATGCAAACACCCCGTTTTGCACAACCCGGTGAAGAAGGCAAGGAAGAGTGGAACGTACTGGAGTTAAAATTATTGGCCGATGTAGGTTTGGTGGGTTTCCCTAATGCGGGTAAATCAACATTGCTGTCGGTAGTATCTGCAGCTAAGCCGGAGATTGCTGATTATGCCTTTACAACGCTTGTTCCTAACCTGGGCATAGTATCATATCGTAACAGCCGGTCGTTCGTTATGGCCGATATTCCGGGCATTATTGAAGGTGCTTCACAAGGCAAAGGATTAGGTATACGCTTTTTAAGGCATATAGAGCGTAACTCGGTATTGCTGTTTATGGTTCCTGCTGATACATCGCGCAGCATAAAAGAAGAGTTTGATATTTTGCTGAGGGAATTGAACGAATACAACCCCGAACTGATGCACAAACCACGTGTATTAGCTATTACCAAAGCAGATATGCTGGATGATGAATTGGTGGAAGAAATGAAGAAGGAAGTTCCGGCTGATATCCCTTCGATATTTATATCATCAGTAGCTCAAAAAAATATTACCGAGCTAAAGGATATGCTTTGGGCCGAGATCAATAAGCAATAAGCTAACCCATTACCCTATCCCGAACTTTCACAGCAGGGTTACCTTGATAAATGCTATAAGCCTCCAGGTTTTTGGTGGCTATTGAGCCGGTGGTGAGTACTGCGTGTGAGCCTACAGTAATGCCCTGGTTAACTATGGCCGCCGCGCCTATCCATGCGCCGTCTTCTAAAACAACACTCCCCGTAATTAAGTCGAACGAAGTTTTTTTATAGTTATGACTGCCCGTAAGTATTACGGCCCCTTGAGATAAACAAACATTGTTGCCGATGTTGATGGGTACCAGGCAGTCCAACCAAACATTTTCGCCTATCCAAACTTCATTGCCAATATTTAGGTGCCATGGGTATTTAATATTTACACCGGGTTTAAATTCAACCTGATTGCCAATTTTAGCACCAAATAAGCGTAATACAACCACTTTTAAACCATAGACCGGGAATAAGCTTGATTTAAAAATAAAAGCGTTTACGTAGTGCCAAATTATTCTTTTCAGGGTGCTGCCACCAGGATGGTAAGGCGAATTATTATAGCTGTAAAGATTGGTTTGTTTCATCGTATTTTATTGGCCCTTAACTCACGCATCATCCAAAAATACAAACTGACCATGATTATTACGTATATGATGGTATTAAAAATGGTGTGATGATCAAGCAGATGTTTTTCATTGGGTTTCCAATATAACGCCAATAATACAAACCGCACTATGTTTAAAGCTTGTATAATTAAAATACCGGCTGTTAAAAAAAGAACTTTTTCTTTAACAGGTTTAGGATAAGCTATAACAAAAGCTGCTAAAAAGCTCATAACACCTATACCCAGGCATGAATATTCCAGCCTGATATGGCTATGCCCGGCTACAAGCAGATCCATATCGTTGGTAATAGTTGAATAGCCTAATCCTATTAATATTTGTTTGCTAACGAATATTAATCCATCGCGCAACCATTGAATATAATTTAAATGTTCAGCTAAAAATGGACTGTAATGATTACCCGGACTCGTAATACCCAAATAAAAGATATTGAAATAGTAAAAAGCTGCAAAAAGTACAATATAAATTAAAGCGAAACGGAGCGGGTTATACTTTTTTTGGGGCATCTTTTTGTTGTTTAATGATCTCATCAATTTTAATATCTACTATCAGCCTGAACCAAAAGCCTTGTAAAAAGTGAAATATTACACCGGTACGGCCATCTAAAATACCCAATTGAAATATCATCCGGTAGGTAAAATATAGTATGGGCCTTACATAGCGGGGCAGCTTGAACCATACGGCTTTAAACCAGTATTTACGTTCATTGGGCGATCCCCAGAAACGCGCCTGAACAGATTGTGATCGTAGTTGTTGCATACGCTCAATCTCTTCGTATGCTATAAGATCGCTGTAGCGGTTATGTTTATCTATCCAAAAATTGATGTTATTTTCCTTCAGATTTTCTTCCAGTATAATACCGTCCTTCCAAACCAATGAAGCTCCTGGTGCAATAAAGCGATGGTCCATGTTTTCATTCAGGTCCGAATAACCAACATTATATCGAAACATTTTAAGCATATAAAAAGGGTAGTAGCCACCGTATTTTATCCACCTGCCTTTAAAAAAGTTTTTGCGGTTAAAGTATATGCCGTTAATGTTTTGGTGGTCCTCATCTTTAAAAGCTAATAATTTGTTTTTTAGTTCATCAGTTACTATATGGTCAGCATCAAGGCCTATAACCCAAGGCGTTTGAATGGAGAAATTTTTAAGCGCATGATCCCATTGTTTGGGGTGGTTCTCAAACTTGTTATGCAAAAAATGGGCACCAAAGCTTTCACCAATCTCAACTGTACGGTCGGTACTTCCTGAATCTAAAATAAAAACAGGAGCATTCAACCCACTAACAGATTGGAGCAATCTGGGCAGATGCATCTCTTCGTTATACGTTAAAATAATAAATGAAAACTGTGCGCTCAATTTAATATTTGCTTATACATTGTTAAATATTCTTCCACCAGGTTATCCGGGTTAAAATCATGGTAAATTATTGCAGGCGCATCTTTTCTGATCCGTAGTATATCATCTTTGTGGTTGGTGCAAATTTTATTAATGTTGGTACTTATTGAAGTTTCATTAGCCTCACATACCCAACCTAAACTTTTTTGTTGTACGTAATCATACAAGCCCACATTTTGACTTATTAATACCGGGGTACCTACACTTAAACTTTCAATCACCGTATTTGCAAAGTTTTCATCATGCGATGGTAATATAAACAGATCATGTTCGCGTAACAGGTCAAATTTATCTTCATTATAAAATCCTGCCCAGGTAATATATTTATCAAGACCCTGTACCGTTGCGTATTTTTTTAATTCGTCAATATAAGCCATATCGCCATTACCGGCTATAGTTAAGTGATAGGGCACAGAAACATTATGTAAAGCATCAAGTAATATATCTAACCCTTTTTTTTGCTCTATCCTTGAAAAAAATAGAAGTTTGACAGGCGTGTGTAATATTTGATCAGAACTCCCATTTTTACCGTGTAGCTTAACAAAATTGGGAATGGTAAAAATGTTTTTTGGTTTTACCAGGCTGCTAATGGCCATATTTTCTCTTGGCGAAGTAACGTGCAAATAGCATTTATTTAAAAGGGGTTTACCTAAAAGTTGGTGTATCAACTTTTTAACAAACCGGTTTTTATTTGAAAAAGAATAAGGGCTCAACGTTCCCCTGGGCGAAACTATTACCGGCACACCACGCATTAGTGAAATAAAACATGATAATACGGATACCATGTTCCACCAGGCATGAATATGTACAACATCGTAATTGTTAACTTCATACCATAATTTTGATAATAGCGCTGGCGAAAAATGCGTATGATCTTTTGTGAGGCGCTTAAAATAAGTTACCTGCACACCATCAATATCAACCGCTTTATTTACAGTAACAGGCAATTCGTTAGCACCATTTGCGGTAGTGGTAAAAACCATTACATCTATATTTTTTTTTGCTAATTGCTCACACAACATAGAAACAGACATGGTGGGCCCGCCATATACAAAAGCCGGTTTATAAGAAGCGTTTATTTGTATGATTCTCAAATTTCTTCCAGTATTTTATATAACCTGAATATTTTGAAAATTATGAGCATGGTTATATAGCTCCAAAAAACAGTATTTATTAAAAACTCGAAACTTAAACCGCGCCATAATATCTGGAACAATCCGGTAAATATTAATGCTGAACCTAAAATGTATCCACCAAATAGTTGTTCTGTTTTAAGGGATATTAATTGAGCAGTAGCTCCATATAAAAACAAACATATAAATATCCCAAATGGCCCGCCGGATAAGTAAGCATCTACAACAAAAGCAGGTTTGGCAGATACCTCGGCACCCCGGTAAATTACATTGGCATCATAAACCCGTTCCATGATCATATCTTCGGTACTGGGCTTTGAGGGCCAGAGTGCACGTGGAATAATAGCCATGAACGATTGTTTCAATAGCTTTAGCCCATAATATCCAATTTTGTCAGGGGTTGATTTAACGAATAAGGTAAACATCTCTATTTCACTTAATCTATAAACAAAAAACTCCCAGTTGCTGTCGCCAGATCCATCCATTACCGCTTTAAGCGCCAGTTTTGAAGCTTCATCGCTACTGGTACCTTCAGCCCAGTTGCTTTGACGGAAAGCTCTATTGTAGGTTGGCAGCAACAAAAAAAGTGCAATTAATAATGGGATAAATGTAAATGTTATAGCGCGTTTATAAATTGGGTACAAAAATATACCCAATACCAGTACGCTTATAATTATGGGTTCTTTGAAGCCCGAGGTTAATGCCTGGTAAAAGTTAAAAAGGTATAAAACAAAACATATTAATGTATTGGTAATTTTGTGCAGCGGAATAGCGTATGCAAATGCTAAGGTGCCGGCAATAAAACTTAATGAGCTTAATTGATAGTAAAACTGCGATAAACCCGGTATAAATTCAAATACAACTGATACAGGTAGCGTTATTATCGCAAAAACAAAAAGTAAATTGGGTAATTTGTTTTTGTCAACACGGTACCGTTGTATTACAGGATAGCGCATAAAAAGCAGTATACCCGATACAAATGATGCGTGTGCCAAACAATAGTAACGCTGGCATTGAGCTATAGCCTTTAATTTAACCTGATCAACTAAATAGTAGTCATTTACTTTTTTAAAATCTTCGTATCCTAATGTATTTAAAAGATAAAATATAGAAGTGATACACATAAAACCTGCAAAAATGATTTGCGCCAAAAATATGGGCCTCATCAATTGTTCTGAAACGCGTCTATCAGTAGGTAATGGTTTAAGCGTGCCGGTTAAGGTCATGTAAAAAATAAAAAATGAACCTAACCAGGCTATAAAGTATGATGTAACCGGAAAAGGGTCAAATAACACAGCAAGTAACCATGGTAAAAATAATATTATATAAACCCCGGCCGGTTTTTCTTTCATAAAATGAAATTATTTATTGGCAATATAATACAGGTTAATTTACTATACAAAATAAGTTTCCGCTTTCAATATCAGCCGGGTCATTTACCAGTTCGGCATCTACCATACTAATTTGATATAAGGTATAATTTAAGGAGCGCAAAAACTCATAACACTCGGACATGCTTTGCTTGGTATGTGCCCAATAATTGCTATCATATTCAAAAATTATACGTGGCTGGTGTTTTTGTAAGGTTTGTTTTAATCCCCTTAAAACATGAAACTCAAAACCTTCTACATCAATTTTTATTAATGATATTTTATCCAGTAATTGAATTTCGGGTATTTCATCAGCTACCTTAACTACAATGCGTTGCTTATCTGGTCCACTATCCTTGTTGCTTAAACTAAATGTGCCCTGGTTCCATTGGTTTTTATTGATGATCAGATCCAGTTCATCTTGTTGATCAGACAATGCAAAAGGCAATAAAGTAACATTATTGGCTTTGTTTAAAGCCATGTTCTTGCTAAATTTCTCCTGCAGATAATTAAGGGGCTCAAAAGCAAAAACCTTTCCTGTTGCGCCAACACATGATGACATGCGCAAGCTTTGCAGGCCAATATTGCCGCCAATATCAATTGCGGTATCTCCTTCTGTTAATGATATTTTAATGAGTTTGCCTATCTCGTCTTCATAAGTACCGGTACTTAAAATACTCCATTCAATATAATTATCGGCAGTGGTGTAAATTGCTATGTCTTCTTTATTCAACCATACAATGCCATTTTTCAAATCAGTTTTAAGTTTGGCTGATGGTTTAAACCAATTGGCAAGCCGCTCTTTTCCGGGCAAACTCCAGTTCCTGGTAAAGTTTAACTTAATTTGATCTTTCCGCTTCATGTAATAGTTTATTTTCTATCGCTTTGGCCACGTTCAAAAAATTCCAGGGTTCAATTATAACAGAAGAATTTTTACCGTATGCTGGTAAAGTGTTTTTGGCACCGATTAGGTATTTTAAATGAATAATTAAATCATCTAAATTCTCACTTTTAAATATAGCTCCATTTTTGTTATCCTCCACCAGGTCAATAGCACATCCGCATTTATCTGATACTAATACAGCTTTGCTGCAAGCCATAGCTTCATTAACTGCTAGTCCCCAGCTTTCGCCCGGGCCCTTTGATGGTAAACAAAACAGATCACAAGCCTGGTATATTACCGGCATGTAATTTTGATTTTGAAAATCGATAAAATGAATATTTTGATAACCTTGGGCTTTTTGTTTCAAAATAGCTTCCAGTTGGCCATTACCTGTAAATATTAAATGAAGTGTTGGATCATTTATTTTGAGAAAAGCCTCTAACAGTAAGCCGGGGTTCTTTTTTTCTTCCAGCTTGCCTGCAAAAAGTATAATCGTAGCTGTTGTTGGTATGTTTAATTTTTGTTTTAGTTGTTCTGCTTCTTTTACTCTCGGCAATGAAAATCTTTCATTGTCAACAGCATGAGGGGCAAAGCTTAATTGATCATCTTTTAACCCATATTTTTTAAAATAGGCTTTATTGTTTATCCCATTGTAAAACGCATGATCAATATGACTATACATCCACTTTAAAAAAAGAGCTTTTAAAACAGACTTTATTGAATAGGTTTCATCCAGCAGGGTAGAATCTCCCCTAAAATATACAGGTATTTTATTTTTAAAATAGCGAATAACCTTTAAGTGGCTATGATAGGCCCATCCAATAACTAATATAGCGTTTGGGTCATAATTGTTAATTTGATTAATTAACAGGGGCGTTATAATACCATTAAAATGATGTGATCCCTGGTTGCTCGCCTTGTTTTCTACCCAATCAAACGGATAGGCATCTAACAACGGGATATCCCAGGTTATATTCTTATTAAAATCAGGATCATATTTATTTTGCGCGCCTTTACCCCAGGTATAAAAAACCTTGATCTCAATTTTTTGCCGCTCATGCAATAGCTTAAATATGGGAGCGTAGTATTGAATAGGATGGGTGGTAATAATAGCCAGTTTTAACATACTAAATAACTTCGCCCATTAGTTTAATACCAGGTGCATTTTTTAAACGATCATTAATAAAGCCTATATCCCGGCAATATATAGTATTATAATTGCCATGAGTAGTCAGTAAGGTTAATGATCGGGTAAAGGGGTCATAGCTATAAGGCATAAATTGATTATCTATCAATAATTGATGAATAGCTTGCTCATCAAATCCATACCTTTCTCCGCTGCCATTTAATTCAATAATAATAGCTTTAAGTGAGGGTGTTTTTAGGGTTTCTGCCATGCCTCTTAGCACTTCGGTTTCATAACCTTCTACATCAATTTTAATTAACGCAGGCGCTTCTGCAGTTAGTAAAGAATCTATTGTTATTACCGGAATAATAGCGATGCTATTTGTTAATTCATCCTCAGTTAAAACATGATTGGTAGTATCCTCGGTAGATGAAAATGCGAGTGTCCCCGCGGTGGCCCCGGCACCGTTATTTAACAATTGTACACTATTTTGTAAGTTATTTAATATAATGTTTTGCTGTAGTATATTAAATGTGCTTTTTACAGGCTCAATAGCAATGCTTTTGGCGTTGCATGCGCCGGATGCCAGTAGCGTATAAGAACCTACGTTAGCCCCTACATCAAAAAACACATCTTGTGATCGTAAAAAATGAAGCAAAAAGCCCATGTCCCCAAATTCATGCAAGCCGGTATAAATATTGCCGGTAATACCTGTCAGCCCTTTTTTTGCATAAAATTTTACCGACCCAACAAACGGCTTAATGATCAATTTTGAGGGCATTAATTGGGTTTGTACCTGCCATACAATAAAGCGAAGCAAACTTTTTAATGGGTGTTTTTTACCTAATGGATGTGAAAAGATAAAACCGAATGTCCGCTTAATTTTATCCATTAATTATCCTGTTAAATAAGTTGCATTGTTGCAGGGTCATATTTTCGGCATCATATTTTTTTATCGCGTCTTGGTGATAAACTATCTTAGCGGGCCCCTCAATAACTTGTTTTAAATAGGTGCCTATCTTTGAAGTAATATCTACTGTTTTGTCATAACTATAGTTATGTACAACACCATATTCCTGCAAAACAGTTATTGCCGGGCTTAATGAATTAAATATGGTGAGCAACGGCTTGTTTGTAAGCAAATAAGGATAGATTTTTGATGCCGTATAAGCAGGGTCATCAGAGCCGGGAATAAACAATCCATCGGCTTTTAATAAGGTTGCCAGTGTACGATAATAGCTTATCCGGTCGGTAATTTCTATAACATTATGCTGCAGGTTATACTGCTTTGCTAAAGGAGCGATTGTTGGAATACCTTGTCCTTCGGGAGCATAACTTGTACCAATAAAATAAAGCTTTAATTGATTGTATACAGTTGGATTATCGCTTATCCCGGCAGCTAATACTTCAAAAAGCGGTATTATAGCTTGATGCAGATCAGCACCTCCACGGCCTATATATACAATATTTTTAAATGTCGGGTCAAGTAATGCCGGGAACTTACTTTGATTGTCGATGGCAATTTTCATGTCCGGTTCAAAAGCCCCAAAAGTTATGGTTGCCCCGGGCACATTTTTTATATTAGGGTACCTTTTTTTAAGATCATGGATATACGTATCAGATACACTCACTAACCCATCAACTTTCTTCATAGCAATGGGCTCCAAAAATTTATTTAACGGGTATGATAGCCAATACTTATTAGGTTGCTGATCCTTAGGTTTGTTTTTGTAGTAATCTGTATGCCACGGATCCTGCATGTCTATTACGTAAGGCACTTTAAATTTAGCTTTCCAGTAAGCGCCCAAAATACAAACCGGGAATTGCGTGGTTGAAAAATATACCAGGTCAAAATTCCCATCTTTTAATAATTGATTTACCTTTTTACGATAATACCATAATGACCGTAAAGCTATACTGCCCAAGCCCAATTTTGATGTCCAGTTTTTATTAAAGGCTTCAACTGTATGTATTTTAATAGTGGTTGGTACGCTTTGCACCAAAAGCTCATCTGTTGGCAAGTCTGAATATTGCACATCAACAGTTACTATTTCTACATTCCATCCATAATCCTTAAAATAGGGGAGGCTCATGCGGATACGCTGCATATCTGCCGCATTTGAAGGCGGGAAATAAGGTGAAATAATAAGCGCTCTTTTATTCAATATTTAAAGTTTTATTGATTAGGGATAGAAAGGTTTTACTTTCATTTTCCCAGTTATATTTTTCCTGCCCTAGTTTTAATGATGCCTTGCATGTGTTTAGTAACAAATTTTCATCGGTTATATAAGTGGTTAACGCACCTATAAGCGAATCAACATTATCTTTCTGATATACTTTTCCAATAGCAGGGTTATCTTCAATAAATTGTTTTTGGGCCGTAGTATCACTCGCTATAATGGCTAATCCAGCTTGTAAATAAGTAAATATTTTATTGCTTAGAGCCAGGTTATTATTTAAACTAAATCCCGGCTCAGATGCCAGGCCAATATCAAACCGGCTAATAAATTCAACCAAATTACCCGGAGCTATTGGCGGATGAAAAAACAAATTACCTGATTTGTTTTGAGCCAACTCTATAAATTCAGTTTTTATTTTATCACTCACGTTTCCTAATAAATGTAATTCAAATTTATTGTTATTGAATGATCCCAATGCCTTAATAATAGTTTCTATACCACGATTATCTCCCACCGTTTGCGAAAACCATATTAGTCTAATGGATTCATTAGGCTGAATATGTTTAGCATTAATAGTGCTTTTGGGGAAAACATTCAGGATTGTAGTAATATTCTTATTAGGATAGAGTTGTTTATATGCTGCTGCAATTTGCGTACTTGAAGCTGTTAGGTAATCTGTTTGATTGAAGTACTTATCTTCAATGTGCTTTGTAATTTGGTAGTTAAAGGAGTTTTTATCGTCACTTTCCTCTTGCCGGTGAAAGTCTTCGGCATCAAAACCACATTTTGCTTTGTGCTTTTTAGCAGCTATAACCGCTGCCGGTAAGGCTCCTAAATTATGCCCTATGTATAGGTCAGCTTTATGCTTTTTAGCTTCCCGTATTAAAAAGTAGCTGCTTCTGCTTAACGCATGGTCTGCTAAAAACTTTATGCCTGTGGTTTTATAAAAAGATTTTGCCACTTTATGCCACACACGACTAAGTAAATATTTTGCAGATTGTATTGAAGGATCTCCACCTGTACGTATACTCTTCCATTTTTTATCAGCCAGTTGCTCTTCGTCAAATTTGGTTCCCCAATCATTCCAGTAAGCATATAATACGGTTACATCATGTCCTGCATTTACAAGTGCATCTGCTTCCTTTACCAAACGTGGGTTTAGCGAAGGTTGCCCGGAAGTAATAAGCAGAATTTTATATGCCACTGAATATTTATCAGATACTTAAATAATCGTTTGCAATTTTAGAGGCATTAAATCTTTTATCAGCATGCTCCCTGCATTTTAAGCGATCAATTTTTTGAATGTTATAGATGGCACTTATCATTCCGTCAAGATCAGTAACTATATTGCCGGTAATATTTTCGTCAACCACTTCAGGCACCGCACCCCGTTTAAAGCCAATAACAGGGGTACCACAAGCCATTGCCTCAACCATAACAATGCCAAAAGGCTCTTCCCATTCAATGGGGAACAATAGTGCTTTTGATTGCCTTAAATAGTGGTTTTTCTCCTCATCATTTAACGCTCCCAAATACACTATTTGCTCGTTATCAAACAGGGGCTCTATTTCGTTTTTATAATATTTATAATTATCATCTGTAGTGGGTATGTTGCCGCCAATCAAGAGTTTATTGTTGGTTTTTAAAGCAGCGGTTATTGCTGTATGTAAACCTTTTACTTTATCTAACCGACCTAAAAACATTAATGGCGAAGCTTCATTTATATCACCGTTAAAGTGATATTGACTAAAATCAACACCATTATAGACCGTTCTCCACGTACCTGTTACGTTACCGGTAGCTGCACAGTTATCACTGCAGGCAGTAAATATTAAATTTTGGTTAGGTAAGAAAGTAACATAACGTATACCATCCGGCGATATCTCTCGCTGGTAACTCATTATTTTTTTAGCCTGATGGTTTAAAATAGGTATAAGGTAAAGCAACCGGCCAAAATTATGTATTATATCAAATTCGCTTTTATGTTTTAATAAGTAACGCCAAACATAAAATATATTTTGGTACCAACTTAAATCACTTGGATTGTTTTCATTTTTACCAAATATTACAGTTTTGCCATCACAATAGGAGCCGGGGCCTGCAAGTAAAGTTACCTCATGGCCAATTTTTTTATACTCGTTGGCAAGCATATAAACAATACGTTCAATACCACCATACAATTTTGGGGGCACCGGTATACCGGGGTCCATTATCAGCAATATTTTTAATGAAGTGTTAGGCGCGTCTTTAGGCGGATATAAATTAAAATAATCTTGAGATATTTTTTCAGCACTGTACTCATTTTCTGCTTTGGCCCTGCACGCAGTTCTGCTCAATTGGCCAATTTTAAGTACTTGCTCCGCCATTTCTTCCACAGTTGAACTGATATAACCGGTTACCCCATGCTCAATACCTTCAGGTACGCCACCCATATTAAATCCTAACACAGGTGTTCCACAGGCATATGACTCAGGAATAATAAGCGGGAAGGGTTCAAGCCATTCTACAGGGGTTAACAACGCACTTGCATTACGATATAACTCATTTCTTTGTGCATTATTAATTTCCCCGATCCATTTTATTTGCTTGCCGTCAATATGGGGTTTTATCTCCTTTTCAAAGTATCTTTTTTCATGCGGAATATGAGAAATAAAACCTGCTATTATCAGTTGTTTATTAGTTAGTTGGGCCACCTTAATGGCATTGTGTAAACCCTTACAACGTTCAAACCTGCCAACAAAGCATAGGTAACTATCTGGAGGGGTGTCTGCTTTATAAGTAAACTGATATATAGATGCACAGTTATAAACGGTTTCCCACCGGCTTTTAGTTGTTTGCCCTGTTTTCTTTATAGCGTCTGACACCGCGGTGTAGGTTAAATTAACGGGGTTCAACAAATCTGCATTTTTAATATTTGATCTGCTAACCTCACGCAGGTATGATTGTACCTTAGGAATTTTGTTCCAAAAAAATGGTACCAGAAAAGCTAACCGGCCGAAATTATGGATGACATCATGGCTTCCAATTTCCTTTTTAAGGATATTATAAACAAGCCAAAGGTTTCTTAAATTTAAATTAGGATTAAGTGGCCCATTTTTACCATAAGTTATCAAGCGATCTGGCGATTTTGAGTTTGGCCCGGCTACAATAGTTACCCTATGCCCGTTTTTTACATACTCATTGGCCAGATCATAAACTATACGTTCAATACCGCCATAGTTTTCAGGCGGTACAGGAATAAACGGATCCATCAACAAAAGTATTCTCATCAACTAATATTAAAGCTCTTTTTCAACCCCTAAGTATATATCCACATATCGCTGCGCGCATATTTCAAGTGTTAAGTTTTCCAATATATAATCACGCGGTTTAAATGTTTCCCTGTTATTTAAAAAAGTATTCAACGTATTTTTAAATTCATCAACATCTGCAAATTTTAATCCACAACGTTCGTCCCAATAAGGTACTGAACTTACCGGCTTGTACTTTACTTTTTCAGGGAAATAATACGGATCCTGCCAGTAACCACCCCTGTCCCATGCAAAAATGGGGGTATTGGTTGATAGTATTTGTTGGTAAGCAATTCCCTGTGTTTCATGCTCGCACAAAAAAACAACAGCTTTTGATTGATGTACTTTCTCTTTTAATTCTGCTGGTTTATATTGCCCGTATTTTATATAATTATAGGTTATGCCCCTGTCTCTCAAGGTTTGAATTATGGGTTTAATAAGGTCATTCTCATACTTATCATGTTCCCAGCGCACCTTGTCATATATTAAAAAATCAAAGGGTTTGGTGTGGTTTATAGGTTGCCATTCATCAGTATCAATACCAACAGGCCATGCTAATACTTTATTGCCATAGTATGGTTCGCACATTTGTCTCATCCATTCTCCAGGCACCAAAAAGCGTTTTAGGTTAGGATAGCGCTCAAATACATCAGGATGATCTATGGGGTGTGAGTAGACACCAGCCCCTAAAATTATAGGGTTTGCCCATTTTTTATCAAAAAGCAAATGAGGTTTGCCAATGATACAAGCTATTTCTTCGGGATGTTTTTTGATATGTTGATAATCATTAAACCGGTAGGGGATACCTAATTTATCTAATCCTTTCATTAAATAAAGAGCAACCATCATTACCCCACCCGGTTTTTGTTTACCTCTAACTATGCGCCTTATTAATCTGCGCGGATAGCGGTCATATTTAAACCAACGGTCCGGATCAGGTTCTGCATAAAATATGTTTAAAGGTTTCAAGCTTGTTATTTGGTTAATATCCAATTGCCATTTTGTTGTATTATGTTTTTAAAGCCGTGGCGTATGGTTATATTTTTAATATATTCAATACTTACCCCTTCATGTATTTCCATTATAATAGCATTAACTTTACCCAACCAGGCAGTATTATCGCTAAACAACACCCCTTCATAACCTTCAATATCAATTTTTAAAAGATCAACATTTTTAAATCCGGCTCTTTTCATAATTGTATCCATGCTATACCCATCAACCGTAAAAGTAGCATTAGCCATATTTTTGCCAAAGGGGATATCATGTATTTTGCCGCCATAATCCATGTCGCCAACTTCAATTAAAACTTCCTGATCATGAATAGTAACCGCACCTTCTATGATAACTGATTTAACCTTATTGAGTAAAATATTTTTTTGCAATATTTCTAAATTTCCGGGCAGGGGTTCAACGCAAGCAATGGTAGCATCAGGGTATATCTTTGAAAAGTATACCGCAGTAAAACCGGCATTTGCCCCCAAATCAATAATATTGGTAATATTTTGCAGAGAAGTTTGATAGCAATGATGTTCAAAAACTTCACTTAAAATAAACACATCAGAACCGCCATTGAACCTTACTTGTAATTTCACTTTCCCTACAGGAGGTTGATATTTGAATGTGATTTGTGTTTGTTTATAACCCAATAAAGCCGCTTTTGTATATAGCCAAAAAATTCTTTTCAGCCCATCGGCAACACTTGCTGTTGTTTTAAAGCTATAGCTAATATTTTTCAAAAGTGCTTTTACATCCATCTAAAAACCGTATTTAAAAAAGCTTATAAACCTTAATAACCGCCATCCTAAAATCTTGCTTAAAAAAGTGCTTACCTCCCCAGCTGAATATTTGGGGCCTTTATAACCAAATTGTTTAGCTTTTTGTATGGCCTTGTTAGAAAGCTTAATGAATTGAGGAAAACTGGCCACTCCAATTTCCCAATAATATCTTGACAATACTTTTTTCAATAAAGCAGTATCGGTTTTTGATTTTAAATGCTGATATTTTAAATCTGTAGATAGTAATCTGCTTTGATACGCTTGCTCTGTTTTTTTTGAGGATAAGGATCTTGATTTTTCAAATTTGCGATAATAGTTTATTCCCTGAGGACTGAATTTTACACCATCTGCGGCTAATAAAACTCGGCAAAAATATTCGCCGTCATCGTCAACAGTAAGATTTTCATTCCATCCACCGGCTTTGTCAATAATAGTGCGCGGAGTAAGCCAGGCATTGGGTTGTATCATGCCGCCATAACCTGGTATAGTAATATCGCTTGAATAGAGTTTAATTAAAAAATCTACGGTATCTGTTGATCCTTCAGCATACCACTCCGGTTCGGCCTGCATTTGATAAATGTTATCTGTATCCTTAAAATGGATGGTTGCGCAAAGCGATACTAAATTATCTGATCCATTTAAAACTTTTACCTGCGACGCTATTTTATCTGCTGATAGCATATCGTCGGCATCCAAAAATTGGATGTATGTTCCTTTTGCCTGTGCTATCCCTTTGTTACGTGCTGCACTGGCACCCTTGTTTTGTTGTGTTAAAATATTTACCCCTTTGTTTTCAAACTGCTTTGCTATAGCTAATGAATTATCAGTTGATCCATCATCAACTATTATGATTTCTTTATTGGGCCAGGTTTGCTTTAAAGCAGATGTAATTGCCAGTTCAACATATTGCTCAGCGTTATAAACGGGGATTATTATGGATACCAGCGGTTCAGTCACTTTTACGTAATTGGGGTTTAAGTGATCGTATCATTTTTTCTCTTAGCCATACAGCCATAAAAGGGTTAATACGGGTTAGAAGATTAAAAAGTGGGTTGCCATTATTTGAATAAGGATGCCCTAACCTTCGGGCTAGTGTTATTGCTTTTTTTACATATTCCCAATCCTGCACTGCGGCTATACTGGCAATACCATGCCATAATTCTTTAGCTATTTCTGCAGAGTATTTATCTCCATGCGTATTAGCAGTTTTTTCAAGTACATGGTAATTTGCACGTGCGCATTTTAACTGATTGGAAGCTGACATGCTGGCGCCGTGCCAATAATTAATGCAAGTTATTGCAGGTAGATAATCAAACTTTAAGCCTGCTTTTGCCAACCGCTGGTGCACCGCATTATCCTCATTGTATAATACAGCAGGATCAAGGTCAAAGCCACCGGCTTTTAAAAAGATATCTCGTTTGTATACTCCGAAATTGACAATTTTATGTTCAATGGCATATTTAAGTGCATCAGCGTGTAGTTCATTAATATTATGATTGGCAGTACCCAAAACTTTACCAGATTCATCCGCATATTCAAAATTAAGCAGGAGCACATCGTATTCATTGCCTGATTTTTTGATCCATTCATGCACCCGGGTTGTAAAATCAGGCAACAGGTCGTCATCAGCATCATGAAAATGGATCCAATCGCATTTAGTATAATTAGCCAGGTGATTTTTACCGTAGGAGCATCCCCGGTTTACATCTCCGTCTATTACAGTGGCACCGTATTGCTGAGCAACCTGGGCAGTATCATCAGTACTGCAATCATTATAAACTAAAATCTCATCGAAAGGAATAATCTGATCTTTGGCTGATTGAAGTAACCGCGGTAAATAATTTGATGCATTATAAGCGGGTATACATAATGCCAGGGTACTCATTTTTTACCAGATATTTTTAGTTTGATTCTGTCAATGGAATAGTTGATCAACTTTTTTAGCGGCTGTTTATTAAGAATATATCCTATATCGTACTTGATATTTGATGGTTTATATAATGAATCTAAAAATGGGTTTGATGCATGTGGTTTAAAATCATTTAAAGCCGATTGATAAACCTGCATATTGATGGGGATCAACTTATCGGCAGAAAGTTTGGCTTTAACTGTTTCAACCGCGTTGTGTGCTATTTGATTGTAGGCACTTTCACTAAGGTTGGTCACTTTAGTTATGCAATGGGCTAAAGCTTGTATATCATCAGCCGGATATTTAAAACCATTTACTCCGTTTTCAACAAGTTCGCTGGCTCCTGCACCATCCGAACATACAACGGGTGTACCTGCCGCCATAAATTCTACACAGGTAAAATTAAACATATCCCAGGTTGAAGATATAAGCCCGAATAATGCATTTTGCTGCAATACTTGTGCTTGATGATTAGCTACAGACGAATAAGGAACTATGTTTTTGCCCCAAATAGTCGGGAACGTTTCTCGCAAATAGCTATCGGTAGTTTGGTGTTTAGTATATACCTTATCATTACCATACCAGTTTATTAAGGGCTGATCTTTTAATAGGCTATAAGCTTTACATAACTCAACCGGGCCCTTCCACTTTTGTATGCGCGCGGTTACCAACCCATATTTTCCTCGTTGTGATTGAGGTATAACATCTGCAATTTTTTCATATACAGGGTAAATGTGCTGAGTTGTAGTTGGCGCTAACAAATCATCCCAATATTTACTGTTGGCTTTACTATGCGTAACCAATTTATCGCATCGCGAAAGCAATAATAATTCGGTTTGCTGAGTAAACGGTATAGCCAGATCAGTAATAGAATTATTCTCATTCAACATTACTTGGCCATAACTTCCATGCAGGCGGGTAATAACGGGTTTATTATGTTCAAGTACCCATGGAATAAATCCTAATCCAAAATCGGTACATTCAATAACATCATAGCCATGGCCCTGGTGTGCTTGCTGCCACATGGCCCATGCCGCTGCAATATTATTTTTGTAATCGGGCAATAAGTCATACTGAGTAAACTTATCCAGGTATTGATGATATAATGAGGGTTTTAAATACTCAACAGATACACCATTATGGTCAAAGTCATTTTCTGCTTGTGTATACCCGCTGCCTACTATTACTTTTATATGCTCACAATAGGGCTGCAGCGCTTTTATATAATGCTCATAATAAGTAGCGATACCTCCACCCGAATGAGGATAGTATTCCGGAAGTATAAATAATACTTTCAATTAATTTAAATCTTTAATTTTTTGAAAATTTATCACCCATTATTATTTAAGCGTAAAAACTCACCGTTTATAATTCCATGGTCAGGTTTTCTTATATCGTCTGTCCATATTTCGGCAATTGAGAAAATAGCCGCATCAGGGCCCCATATCCATTCGTCATAATTTTCGCCCCATGCCCCTATAGCCAAGGTATAAGTGCCTGGTCGTAGCACCTCTGCTTTAATATTAAAGTCTGTCTCAAATGGCCCGGCGTTGGCTTGCCTGCCCTTACTATTGTCTCGTAAAGTAAAAAGGCGGGTTCCATTATGAAATACCGCAATTATAAAAATTACCCTGTTGAAAACTCTGCCAAGATTACCCGTTAACCTGATATTTATATTTTCATCAGGTTTAATCAGTGCATCCTGCAACATGTCATTTACATACAAATTATTAATGTGTATATCATTAGCCAAGTTTCCTTTAAAGTTGGTAGCACCTGCACTGCTCTCTAATAATTTATTATAGCTTTTTACAGCAGTATCAATATCGCTGTTGTTTTTAATCTGTCCGTTATCAATCAAAATCCCCTTATTACACAAGCTAATGATCGAACCCATATTATGGCTTACAAACAATACAGTTTTGCCTTCTCCTTTACTTATTTCGCCCATTTTACCCAGGCACTTTTTTTGAAATTCTGCATCGCCAACGGCAAGTACCTCATCAATAATTAATATCTCTGATTCCAGGTGTGCCGCTACCGCAAATGCCAACCTAACATACATTCCAGACGAATAGCGTTTAACAGGGGTGTCAATATATCGTTCAACAGCAGCAAACTCAACTATTTCGTCAAACTTGCGTGTTATTTCGGCTTTGCGCATTCCCAATATTGCCCCATTTAAATAGATGTTCTCTCGTCCGCTCAATTCCGGGTGGAACCCGGTGCCCACCTCCAATAAACTGGCAATGCGCCCTTTAATTTTTACAGAACCTGTAGTAGGGGAGGTAACACGGCTTAAAATTTTGAGCAAGGTACTTTTACCTGCGCCATTGCGCCCTATAATACCTACCGCGTCACCTTGTTCTATTTCAAAATTCACATCCTTTAAACTCCAAACTACATCGCTTTCACCTTTAGTAACTCGGTTATTTACTTCTCCTATTTTTAAAAATGGATCTTCTTTGCCCCATATGCGCGCCCAGGTACGTTCCAAATCGCGCGATATGGTACCTGTACCATAGTTACCCAGTTGGTATGCTTTTGAAAGGTTTTCTACTTTAATAACTTTACTCATTATACCGTATCCACAAAAGATTTTTCAACTTTATTAAATACTACTGCACCAATTAAAAGTGTAACTACGGTGATAACAAAACTATAACCAATTAACAGCCAGCTAAATTCACCTTTACCTAAAAAACCATATCTAAAAGTTTCAATTACAGCAGTAACCGGGTTAAATTCTATCAACCAACTATAAGCAGGGTACTTCAATTTGGCAATTGATAGTGGATATATAACAGGTGCAGCGTACATTAATAAGGGGACACCAAAACTAACCACAAATGCCAGATCACGATATTTGGTAGTGATAGATGATATGATCATGCCAATACCCAACCCTTGCGCGGCAACTAATATTATAAGCAGCGGAAAAAGCAGCAAAGCAGCATTGGGTACTATTACCGATCCTTTGAGAGAATAATAACCCAGCAACACCAGAAACAATAAAAATTGCACCCCAAACCTTATCAGGTTAGATAGCACAATACTTAAAGGCATTATTAACCTGGGGAAGTAAACCTTACCCAGCATACTAGCATTATCTTTAAATACGGTTGAGGTTTTAACCAGGCAATCGGCAAAGTAATTCCAGATAATAATACCTGCTAAATAAAATAGTGGTTTGGGTACATCATCAGTAGGTATGCCGGCCAAATTGCCAAATACTATGGTATACATTGCCACAGTAAAAACGGGCTGTACAAAAAACCATATAGGCCCTAAAACAGTTTGCTTGTAAAAAGAAATAAAATCACGTTTTACCAGTAAAAATAACAAATCGCGATACTGCCAAACATCCTTAAGCCCAAGGCTAAAGAGTTTATTTTTAGGCGTAAGTTCTAAATCCCAATAGTCTTCAGTTGGCAAACTCATTAATTAATAGGTCGTTTAATTTTTTTATATAACTATCCTCGCTAAAGTATTGTATACACTGTTTTTGCAATTCTTTGCGCATATCGTCAGTTAGCCGCTTTTGCAATCCTTCAGTTAAAGCGTTTTCAAGCTCTGCCAGATTATTTGGGTTTATAGCTTTTCCAAGCAGTCCGTTTTTTATAGCGTCAACACTGCCATCAATATTACCGCACACCACCGGCAATCCACAGGCTAACGCTTCAATAAACACAATGCCGAATCCCTCATTGCTACTTGGCAACACAAATAGATCAGCCATTAAAAAATGATCAACCAATTCGCTCTCTTTAATAAATCCGGCCAACAAAACCTGTTCTTCAACCTTATACATCTCAATTATTTTTTTGATGCGGATTTTTTCTTCATCATCACATGATCCGGCTATAATATACTTAATAGCCGGAAAAGCTTGCTTTAAGTTACCTATAATTTTTATTACCTGTTCATATCCCTTATACTGCTCGGCAGCGCTAAGCCGTGTTAAGGTAAATAATAAGGGAGTATTATCCGTTAGGTTATACCTTTTTATTAAATAATCGGGTTTGTTAAAAGCTACAGGTAAATTCATAAACGGATCAAGCGCATTATTTAGTACCTCACATTTGGCAGCATCAATATGATGTTTGCTTGTAACCTGTTGTTTAGTAAAGTTACTTACGCAAAGTATCTTGTCGCAATTTTTAAGCAGCCATTTTTTATTAGTCGATAGATCATTCCATACCTCAATGCCGTGGGCTACCACCCATATTTTACATTTAGGGTTAATGGTTTTTATAACCCGGCCAACCAGTGCCATATTAATATGGCTAATAACCACTACATCAAATGTGGCGGCCTTTAAAAATGCTTTTAATGTAAAAGCAATACGGTTGCCAAACCCTGTAAAGTTTGTTGCCGGTAAATATTGGGGCAATAGGTCAGCATTAGTATCATAAGCGCTCCACAGCTTAAAATCCCAATTATAATGAATTGCCACCTGGTTTAACGCATGCGCCAGGGTACGTGTCATTTTTTGAATACCGCCAGTGGTGCTAAACGTTTGCAACGTAAAAAGCATTATATTTTTAGTCATGCCTATTTAACTGGTAAAGCATAAAGGCTTTTGACCAATGCACCCTGCCATTTTTAAATTGTGTTATAATGCTTTTGGCTGTTTTATTATTATAAAGGTTTTCGTTACTTATATCGGCGTGCGCTTTCATCCATTGTTGTAACGGAAATGAAAACCCCATTTTGGGCCGGTTCCAAACTGTTTCAGGTAATAAATGCTTAAAACTGTCTATCAATAATTTTTTAGGCGGATGATTGTCAAACCGTATTTGAGGTGCAATACTTTCAACTACTTTTTTAAATTCTTCATCCAAAAAAGGCACGCGTACTTCTAACCCATGGCTCATGCTCATTACATCTGTATCGCGCAATAATTGATTTTGCATATACAGGTTGGTTTCAAAATCAGATGCCAATTGTTCATTATAATTTTTTACATCGGGATAGGTATTCTCACCAAACAATACTTCATTTACTTGTTTACTATCAACATCCAAAATTTTAGCAATATCATCAGGCACAAAGATGCCCCGCAATAATAAATAATCAGCTAAATAATGATCCTGTTGTAAGTAGGATAGCTTTTTATACCTATCAGCGTTAAAATATCGTGCAGCACTAAACAGTTGTTTAGGCAGCATTCTTAACAAACCAATATGCTTTATTCTTTTAAAAGATGGATAGCCACCAAATAACTCATCGGCCCCAATACCTGATAAAACAGCCTTTAAGCCATCTTCATGCGCGTACTTGCTTATAAACCATGAATTTATGCCATCTGTAGTAGGCATATCCATTGCGTTAATAATTTGCGGCAGATAGTTATTAAAATCTTGTTGCCTTACCAGATGAGCAAACTTTTCGCCTTGCAGTTGATCGGCAACTGCATTTTGATAATGGCTTTCATCGTAAGTAGCCTCATTGAAAAATATAGATACCGTTTTAAGATCTTGATGTTGCTGATTAGCCAGCAATGTAATGATGCTCGAATCGATCCCTCCGCTTAAAAATACACCTAAAGGCGCATCGGCCACTAACTGCCTGTTTACAGCCGTTTTTAAAGCATTATGTATATACTCCCGGGCTTGTTCGGCATTATAAACTAAGTTGGTTCTATTGGGATGTATATAAGCATCTAAGATGAATGTGCCGTCCTTATTATCCCATTTTAAAAAGTGACCCTTTGGCAGGCTTAAAACGGTTTTTAAAGTTGTATAAGGTTCAGGTATATGCCCGTAAGCTAAAAATCGTATTCGCCAGTTTTCATCGGTTTCGGTAGCTATACCTGCTTTCTTCAGGGCTTTAATTTCGGATGCGAAACTTAGCTGTTTATTTTGGATATGATAATACAAAGGTTTTATACCATTACTATCTCTAACCAGGTAAGTAACTTCTTTTGTTATATCATATAAAGCAAAAGCAAACATACCCTGTATTTTTTCAAAGGATGCAATTCCCCAGTATAAATAAGCTTGTATAATAACTTCGGTATCGCTGTTGGAATTAAATTGAGCGCCAAGCGTAATAAGTTCCTCTTTTACTTCGCGGTAATTATAAATTTCGCCATTAAAGGTTATCCATGCTTTTTTATGAACATCAGCCATAGGTTGGTGGCCATTCGCCGTCAAATCGATTAACGATAACCTGCGATGCCCAAATACCAAACCTTTTTCTCTGTCAGAAAATATTCCTTCATCATCAGGGCCGCCATGTTGTAATGCATTGCACATAACATTAACAGCTTCCTTTATTTTATCGGGGTTGGCCCTTTGCGAAATTATTCCGGCTATTCTACACATCCTTGTTGTCTGTACATGGCTTCGCCACGTAAGTCACATATCTTATATGTAACTTATTATTTATCAGCTACTTAGTTTAAATGTCGCTGATTTGGTAAAGTGCTACATTAAATTAAGCTAAAAAATGTCACTTTTTAACTATAATATGTATATATAAATTAAAATCTGTTGATCAATGATGGTGCAACATGCACTAATATGGATAGACCCATATTATCTAACCTTAACAATAATTGCTTTTGCGAGCGATGTGAAACTATTTCGCCTTGCAAACCCTTAAGTGGTCCTGCTTTTATAATTATCCTTTCGCCGGGTTGTAAGTTTTCTTCGCTTACCTCCAGTTCATATGGGCTGGCCATTAATAATTTAAGATTATCAATTTGGCTGGAAGGCATGGCAGTTATTTTTCCCGAAAAATATATAAAACGCGCTACACCTTTGGTCATCAATACTTCCATCTGCTCCTGGTCAGAAATATTGACAAACAGGTATGATTTAATAAGCGGTTCTTCCACCCATTTTTTGCGGTCGCTCCATTGCTTTAGTTGGCGGTTAAGCGGCAGATAGGTTTCTATACCTTTTTTTAATAAAGCTTCATATGCTTTTTTTTCAGCACGGGCATGTGTATAAACCGGATACCACTTACGTATTGGCGCAGTCATTAAAATAAATAAGCAACCTATTTAAACCAGTTCCTTACATCCCACCATTTCTTCTTCTCATCGTCAATATAATATCCCGAACCTTGGTAACCGGTATAATCAGAATAATAATGGCCAGGGTTATCACCGCTAAACTTGGTGGTGTAGAACCTGGAATGTAACAGATCCTCTTCAAAGGCATTAAGCACAATTACACTATTATTCAAATTATACTCGGCGGATATACGTTGCGGAATAGTAGCCGCATAGAATTTGGATTTACCTGAACGGATTACAAATACGTTGATATCACTTGCCCTAATCAATGGTATTGAATCGGATACCAAACCAACCGGCGCGGTATCTATCATTATAATATCATAGGTTCTTTTCAAAACGTCAATTAAAAACGTCATCCTATCAGTATGCAATAACTCTGAAGGGTTAGGTGGAACCGGTCCTGAAGGTATAAAATCTAAATTACTTTGATTAGTAGGTATAATGATCTCTTCAATAGTATTTTGATTGGCCAGGAAGTTACTTAAACCTATATCATTGGGTACATGGAATGTTTTATGCAGTTTTGACCTGCGTAAATCCGCAGCTATCAATATTATTTTTTTATCAATTAATGATAGTGTACTTGCAATATTAACCGCCACAAATGATTTCCCTTCGCCGGCTACTTCTGAAGTTACACATATTACTTTCTGGTCTTTTTCTGCAGCCAGGAAACTTAAATTGGTACGTACCGATCGTACCGACTCGGCAAATACCGATTTTGGCTGGCTAAGTACCAAAATTTCAGAACTATTTTCATCCAGTTTTTGAGGAAATTTCCTGATAACTCCAATGATAGGAGTAGTGGTTAAGCTTTCAATAGTTTCTTTATCATATATGTAAGGGTTTAGTACCCTTATTAGTATAATAAGTCCAATACCAATTAATACACCTAATACAATACTTGTACGTTCTATATCGTTTACATTGGGTGATACCGGGCTATTATTAACTTGCGCCATGGCAATAATATTTGCCCCCGGTAGTACTGCCGATCGGCTTATTTGTGCATCTTGTTTTTTCTCTGCTAAAAATGTAAGTGATTTTTGTTTGATCTCAAAATCGCGATTTAAACTTACCAACTCACGCTCGGCTTGCGGGAAGGTGGATATTTTTTGATTTACCTGCCCAAGTTGACCATTTAAATCATCAATTTTTTTTTGCGTAGCCGTTATTGCCAAATTAACATTTTCCAGGATATCATTTTTTACCTGGGCAATGCGATTGTTAATATCTGCAATAGGTTGCGACGTACTGATATATGTTTTTAACAATAATGCTTTATCTGCATATAAGGTATTTAAATTCGTGATAAGCGTATTCATCATAACATCACTGCTTCCTTCAACAGGAAAATTAAGGCTGATGTTATCTTTTTCAGTAATTATTTGTTTTTTAAATCTATTAATTTCATTCAATTGAATTTGCAATAAACTGCGTCGCGATTCTATTTCAGCAGCTTTTGATAATTCTAACTGGGCGGATGCGTTAACATCCATTATCTGCGATGATTTTTTAAATTCGCCAATTGCAGCCTCTGAATTTTTAACCTCAGGGGATATGGTATCTAATTGCAGATCGATATAGCCAATAATTTTGGTAGCTGATTGTTGTTTATTCTCGCGATCATAATTTAAATACTCAGTCATTAATGCATTTAAAATATCAGCTGCAAAATCCGGATCTGAATCAGTTTGCCGAAGTCCAATAATGCCTGAGTTTTTTATACTTTCACTAATTTGTAACCCACCCTTGGCCCTGTTAATCAAATCCTCGTCAGAATTGAATTTAAATAAAAGCTTATTGTAAGATCCCGAGTAATTGCCTATACTAAAAGTTGTATTATCTATAGTTACCGGGTTATTATAAAAAAAATTCTTTTTTACTTCATGTCCACCCACGTTATACGTGAGGTTAAAGGTGGTATGGTTTACAGGTTTAAATGTGATTAATTGTCGGGTAAAATTTAAGCTATCAAATTGTATGAAATTAATATCCAGCGGTTTGTCCGGGTAAAGCTCTTTGGTTTGTACAATCCCTTCAATATAAAAACTTGTACGGTAATTAAGTTTTCTAACTGCTTTAAGTATAAGGTTGCTGCTTTGTAATACAAATATCTCACTTTGTGTTTTTGAAGGTCCTTTTTCTGAACCCATCACATTTACCAGATCAGATATATCTGATTTCTTTTCTTCAAGTTTAATGGTTCCTTCTGTCGCATAAATTTTAGGCGTAAACTTCAAATAGGTTTTTGCAGCAACCATGCATACAATAACAGATAGTACTATCCAATACCAGCGGCTTATAACTATTTTTGCAATTTTAAAATAGTCAAACTCCTGGTTGGGTAATTTTTGCTTAAATTTTTCGGTCTCTTCCATTAATTTTTAGTGATCGAAAGCACTACTAATATAGTACTAAGTAAAATCAAAAAAGGCTGTGCGGTTGTTATAATATTTTGCAAATTCTCTTTTTGTAAAGTTTTTTGGTTTTTTCCAATAACTATAACATCATTATTTTGAATGATAGTTCGCTGCGCGGCTATTGAGGCTAAATTATTTAGTTCAATTTTTGCAACCGAAGTATCTTGCTGTGCGCCGCGATAAATTTTTATATCTTTTTGATCGGCAACGTCTGTAAAACCGCCGGCATTTCCTATCATTTCAATTAAGGTATTCCTGTCTTTTACTAAAGGGTAATTGCCTGGTACCTTAACTTCGCCAAGTATGGTTACTTTAAGGTTAACTATCTTAATATCAATTATTGGGTTTTTTAACAACGTATCTTTATACAGCTTTTCAATATACTTCATCGCTTCCACCCTGGTTAGCCCGGCAATCTGCACATGGCCCAATCCTGTTAAAGCCACCGTGCCATCGTCTTCTACCAAAAAAGTTTCGGGTTGTGTAACAGCAGCGGCATTGTTCGGCGAGCTGGATGTAACCGGGGTTAAATCAGCAATTGATTTGCTGTTTTGCAAATTTCTTATCTGCAGTACATCCTGGGGCTGAATGCGATAATTGCTTATATTTGTAATAGCATTTTTTATTAAAACACTATCAGGAACCGATGCATTAACCAACTTGTTTTTTGAAGTAATAGCTTTGGTTTGTTTGTAAGTACATGAAGCCAAAATAAGCAAAAGTCCTAAAATAGAATAAGTTGTATATAAAATTCGCATATGTGTACGCTTCATAAATTTTTTACAATCCGGCTAAACTACTCAAAACTACATATTTTGTAGTATATTATTAATCTATTTTTTAACAAGTGCATAATTTAAAAATATCTTTAATAACAGTGGTTTATAATGCTCAAAACAGCATTAAGCGCTGTATCGAATCTGTACTTGCACAAAATTATACCAATATTGAGTATATTATAATTGACGGCGGCTCAACTGATGGTACCCTTCAAATTATTGAACAATATAAGCCTTACATATCTGTTTTTTTATCAGAAACAGATAAGGGTATTTATGATGCAATGAACAAAGGCATTGCACTAGCAACCGGCGATATAATAGGCACATTAAACTCAGATGATTTTTTTGCTGCTGATGATATACTTAATCAAATTGCAAACGCTTTTGAACAAACTAACATCGACATTGTATACGGAGACTTGGATTATATAGATACGAAAAAAAAAATAATTCGTAAATGGAAATCCGGAGAGTATAAAAAAGGCCTGTTTAATTGGGGATGGATGCCGCCGCATCCTACGTTTTATTGTAAACGGTTATTATTTCAAAATCTTGGGGCATATAATTTGCAATATGGTACAGCCGCTGATTATGAATTAATGTCGCGGTTTATACATTTAAATAATTTAAGCACTTATTACTTAAATAAAACTATAATTAAAATGAGTTTGGGTGGTGCTAGCAATAAAACAATATTAAATAGATATAAGGCATGGGTATTTGATTATAAAGCCATGAGGAAAAACGGGGTTTTATTTCCACTAATTGCAATAGCTTTAAAACCACTCCGAAAGGTTGTACAATATTTTTAATAATAACGTAACAAAAAAAATAATTTATTAGTATAAATATATAATATTGTAAATGATATAATTATGTTTGATTTTTTATACACACATCATTTTGTATATTACATATTTATAGTTTGCCTTTCGGCACTGATAACTACACTTGCAATACCTTCTATTTTGCATGTTGCCCGCGCAAGGCATTTATATGATGATTTAGGACATTTCAGAAAACAGCATGACCATGGTATACCGCGCCTGGGCGGAGTAGCTATTTTTATAAGCTTTAATATTACTATACTGGTATATAGTATGATAAATAAGTCATTTCCTATAAGTTATTTATTAATATCATCCATTGTTTTATTTGCAATGGGTTTAAAAGATGATCTTTCAGGTGTTAACTCAAGCACCAAATTTTTAATACAGTTTATTGTAGGTTTAATACTAGTTGTATTGGGCGATATACGTTTAACCAGCCTATATGGCATATTTGGTGTGTTTGATTTACCTTATATAGTTAGCGTAACCCTTTCAATTTTAGTGATCATGCTAATGGTTAATGCATTTAATCTTATTGATGGTATTGATGGTTTGGCAGCTACCACAGGTATAATAGTTAATAGCACATTTGCCTTCTTATTTATTTATATTAAAGAGTATGAATTGGCAATAGTTGCATTTGCCGCGGTTGGTGCAATACTGGGGTTTTTAAAATACAATATTACTCCCGCTAAAATATTTATGGGCGATTCAGGTTCATTAATAATTGGTTTAATATCAGTTGTTTTAGCTATTAAATTTATTGAACTTAACAGAGTTGATGATGATAGGCTGCCAGATGTTTATTCGGCCCCGGCATTAGCTGTAGCTATATTAATAGGGCCAATTTTTGATACCATGCGAGTGTTTTTTATACGTGCAATTAAAGGTATTCCACCTTTTACTGCTGATCGTAACCACATTCACCATCGTATGCTGCAGTTGGGCTTAACTCATTTACAAACTACCTTAATATTAGCTGGTTTTAATATTATGGCTTCGGTGTTGGTATTATCATTTAATACTTACGGAAATTATGTATTAGTAATAGTAATATTTGGGATGTGCCTGTTATTTAATTGGGGGCTAACCTTCCTTATTCGTTCCAAAGAACGCCACAACCACGCCTTGCGTAATTTGTTTGTGTAACAACCAAAAGTAATTTACAACTCATAATATTCTTCTGATATTATCTGCCTAGCTATTTTTAGTAAGTTTGCTTTATAATGAGGATAGCAATAAATGGATTTGGGCGCATAGGCCGTATATTTTTAAGAAGCATTTTGGCAAAGCCCAGTATACAGGTAGTAGCTATAAATGATTTAACCGATACGGCTACATTAGCTCATCTATTTAAATACGATTCTGTTCACCGTGGTTTTAATGGGAATGTTGATTTTGATGAGACTAACCTCTATATCAATAATCAAAAAATAAAAGTACTTGCCCAACATGAACCCTCGGCATTACCCTGGAAAGATTTGAATATCGATCTTGTAGTTGAATCAACGGGCAAATTTACTTCCCGACAAGATGCTGAACAGCATTTGAATGCGGGTGCCAAACAAGTTATTATTTCTGCTCCGGCTATTGATAAAGATATACCTACAGTAGTTTTAGGTGTTAATGATGGGATGGTTGATCTGCATTCGCCAGTTTTATCTAACGCGTCATGTACAACAAATAATGTTGCAACCATGGTGAAGATAATGGATGATAACTGGGGAATAGTAAATGGTTACATAACTACCGTACACTCCATGACGGGAGATCAAAGCTTGCATGATATGCCTCATAAAGATCTACGCAGGGCAAGGGCAGCATCTGCATCTATTATTCCAACCACCACCGGCGCTGCAAAGGCTATTACATCTATATTTCCTCATTTGGATGGGAAACTTGGCGGGGCAGGCATACGTGTGCCGGTTTTAAACGGGTCATTAACGGATTTTACCTGCACACTTAAAATGCAACCAACTGTTGAGGCTATTAACCTGGCATTTAAACAAGCTGCGGGTAGCACTATGCAAAATGTATTGGAATATACTGAAGACCCGATTGTATCAGCAGATATAATAGATAACACCCATAGCTGTATTTTTGATGCACAGCTAACGTCAATAGTTGGCGATTTGGTAAAAGTAGTTGGCTGGTATGATAATGAGGTAGGATACTCCAGCCGTTTAGCCGACTTGGTTGAAAAAATAAGCCTGCTTAAATGATAAAGTTTATTACGCTTGAAGACTTATTGCCCGTACGTAATGAAGTTTTACGTAATGGGAGATTAACGCCTACTGAGTGCATATTTCCGTCAGATAGATTAGATAGCATATTTCATCTGGGTTATTATGTAGGGGATGAGCTGACTACTATAGCTTCTTTTCATCAGCAGGGGTATGGCGAATTTGAAGGAGTAGGGTATCAACTAAGGGGCATGGCTACTATACAAAAGTATCAGGGGCAGGGGCTGGGTAACCAATTGCTTAACTTTGCTATTGTATATTTGAAGGGACAAAAAGCTAATTACTTATGGTGCAATGCTCGCAAAGCCGCATTGCAATTTTATCATAACACCGGTTTCGAGATCATTTCAGACGAATTTGATGTGCCCAACATTGGTCCGCACCATGTGATGTATGTTAAAATTCAATAATTCCACAAATGGCTAATTGAATTTAAATGTTCAAAATTTAGAATAATTTGCTCAATTTGCGCCCAAATTGCATACGTACACAAACAATATGAAAACGATAGATCAGATTAATTTTTCGGGTAAAAAAGCATTAATAAGGGTTGATTTTAATGTCCCTTTAGATGATGCCTATAATATTACCGATGATAACCGTATAACAGCGGCATTGCCAACCATTAAAAAGATTTTAAATGACGGTGGCTCAGTAATATTAATGTCGCACCTGGGCAGGCCAAAAGATGGCCCAACCGAAAAATACTCATTAAAACATGTGGTAAAACACTTATCTGATTTGTTAGGACAGCCTGTTGATTTTGCTAACGACTGTATTGGTGATGAGGCAATAAATAAGGCACAAGCATTAAAAGATGGCCAGGTACTATTATTAGAAAACCTGCGCTTTTATAAAGAGGAAGAAAAAGGTGATAAAGCCTTTGCTGAAAAATTAGCAAAACTTGGCGATATATATGTAAATGATGCTTTTGGTACGGCTCACCGTGCGCATGCATCAACCGCTATTATAGCGCAGTTTTTCCCTGATGCCAAATACTTTGGCTATGTAATGGGTGCGGAATTAGCCAACGCAGAAAAAATATTGAACCACGCCGAAAAACCTTTTACGGCTATTATGGGCGGCTCAAAAGTATCTGATAAAATAGAACTGATTGAAAAGCTATTGGATAAAGTAGATAACCTTATAATAGGTGGTGGTATGGCTTATACCTTTGCTAAAGCAAATGGCGGAGCTATAGGTACCTCATTAGTTGAGTTAGATAAACTAGATTTAGCGCTTAGCCTGGTGCAAAAAGCAAAAGATAAAGGTGTTAATTTATTATTGCCGGTAGATAATGTTATTGCTGACGATTTTAATAACAATGCTAACACTAATACTGCTAAAACCGGCCAGATACCTGATGGCTGGATGGGTTTGGATATTGGTCCTGAAACCGTTAAGTTATTTAGTAAAGTAGTGGCCGAATCAAAAACCATATTATGGAACGGCCCTATGGGTGTTTTTGAAATGGAGAAATTTTTGGTAGGTACTAAAGCTATTGCCAATGCAGTGGTTGAAGCTACTAAAAATGGTGCGTTCTCATTAATTGGCGGTGGAGATTCAGCGGCAGCGGTATCTAAATTTAACCTAACCAATGATGTAAGTTATGTATCAACTGGCGGCGGTGCTTTGCTAGAGTATATGGAAGGTAAAGAATTGCCGGGCGTTAAAGCAATAAATGAGTAACAGTAATTTATTATAAAACAAAAGCCCCTTGATATTTTATCAAGGGGCTTTTTTATGATCCTGTATTTATTTTACGCTTCTAATTCCATGATTTGCTCGGCAAGGGCTTCCCACTGTTTTTGCACTTCTTTTAACTCTTCTTGCTTTTGGCTGTAGGCCATTTTTGTTTGCTTAAGCGCAGTAGCATCCGAGTATATACTTTGATCAGACAATTGGTCATTCAAACTCTTTACTTCCCCTTCAATAACGCCTGCCTGATCTTCTAGTTTAGCCAGTTCCTTATTCAATTTTTTTAACTGCTGAGATTTGTCATCAAAAACCTCTTTTGCAGGCTCAGCTTTCTTCTCTTCTTTTTTAGGCAGAGGTGCAGCTTGTTTGGGGTCAAGTTTACGTTTAGCGTTCCAAACATCATACTCGGCATAGGTGCCCGGGTAAACCTTTATTTTCTGGTCTTCAATGAACCAAATTTTGTTAGCCACATTATCCAGGAAATACCTATCGTGCGATACTACGATGATAGTGCCTTCGTACTGTTGCAATGCTTGTATCAATATGTTTACTGATGCCATGTCCAGGTGGTTGGTAGGCTCATCCAGTATTAAAAAATTAGCATCAGCAGTTAGTGCTTTGGCTAAGGCCACACGCGATTTTTCACCGCCTGACAGTACTTTGATCTTTTTAAACACATCATCACCGGTAAATAGGAATGATCCTAATATAGATCGCAACTCGGTATCGGTATGTTTAGGGGCAAATGATTGTAGTTCCTGTAGTATTTGGTTTTCTAAATGAAGGCTCTCTAACTGGTGTTGTGCAAAAAACGTTTGCGTAACGTTATGACCGGTAACAGCCGTGCCTTCAAAATCTTTATCAGCACCAGCTACAATACGTAAAAGAGTTGATTTACCTTTACCATTGGCACCTATCAGGGCTATTTTATCACCCTTTTCTATAATTGCTTCGGCATCATCTAAAATATCAATTGCAGGATATTTTTTAGTGATATGTTCTAAAGTAGTTACATGGCGACCTGATTGCCTGCTAAATTTAAACCGGAAATTAACTTCGGGGTTGTCGTCATCAACATCATCAACACGCTCCAGTTTATCCAGCATTTTAATGCGCGATTGCGCCATTTTTGCTTTAGATGCTTTGGCGCGGAAACGTTCAATTAAGCGTTCTTCCTGGCGTATTTTTGATTGCTGGTTTTTAAACTCGCCGCGTTGAATTTCTTCGCGCAGGGCTTTTTCCTCTAAATAAAAAGAATAATTACCTGCGTAAACATTCAACTTGCCTTTGCGGGATTCAACTGTGCGGTTGATCACTTTATCTAAAAACCACCTATCGTGCGATACAATTACAATAGCGCCTTCAAACGATTTTAAGTAATCTTCCAGCCATTGTATTGATGGTAAGTCTAAGTGATTGGTAGGCTCATCCAATAATAAAATATCAGGAGCCTGTAATAATATTTTAGCCAGCATAACACGCATACGCCACCCACCCGAAAATGTGCTTAGTTTGCGTAAACAATCAACATCACTAAAACCTAAACCGGCTAAAATTTCGCGGGCTTTGTATTCTATATTATAGCCGTCAAGCAGTTCAAATTCATGTTGCTTATCGCTTAACTTATTTAAAAGTTCTTCACTGTAATCTGTTTCGATTTTCTTTAATAAAACCTCTATCTCGTCATGTAATTGGTTTTGACGCTCAAAAGCCTCCATGGCCACATGCACAATATTTTGATCAGACGAGTAGGATAGCAGATCCTGGTTAAGGTAACCCATAGTAAGGTCCTTAGCCATTGATATGGTGCCCGATGTTGGCGTATATTCGCCGGTAATAATTTTTAAGAGGGTGGTTTTCCCGGTTCCGTTGGCCCCGATAAGGCCAATTTTTTCTCCGGGTTTTATGTGCCAGTTGGCTTCATCATATAATGCCCGCGCACCAATCTCAAACGTTAAGTTATTTATTGCAATCATTTCGGGCGCAAAGGTACGCTTTTTAGGGGGAAAGCAGAAAGGTAAATGGCGAAAGGAAAAAGAGATAATATCTAATTGATTTTGCTCAAAATTATCACCTTTAACCTTTCGCCTTTAAGCTTTTACCTATTTAATAACTTCCAACCACGTCTGCGCCATTAAGGCTGCACCTGCAACTGATGGATGTACGCCATCGCCTGTCCAATAAATAGGAGGAGCCATTTTTATGGCCTTATCAAATGCGGCCTGGTAGGGTACAAATGGTGCGTCATATTGGTCGGCAATATCGCTCGCAGCTTTTCTAAACAAGTCAAAAGTTGGGTACCAATTTTTATCTACCGATTTTACGCCTAATACTGCAAAAGGCTCGCAAATAATCAATTTTACATCAGGTAATAAGCGTTGGGAAGAGTCTAATAGCTTTTTATAATCATCTATATAGGTTTGTAGGGTGCCTTTATAGCCATTGGTTAACGTATGCCAAAAATCATTAACACCTATATGTATGCTTAATATATTGGGTTTAATTTCAATACAATCCGTTTGCCAGCGCTCGGCTAATTGATAAACCTTATTACCGCTGATACCTTTGTTGAAAAATTTAAGGTCCTTTTCGGGGTATTTTAATAAAAGGGTACTTGCCACATCCAAAGCATAACCGTTACCTAAAGCCCGGGTGCTGTTAGGTTCGGTAACTGTTTTATTGCGTCCGCTATCGGTAATAGAATCGCCTTGCAATAAAATAACATCATTTTTTTGAATAGCTATTTTTTTGCCTTTGGCCGAAGCGAAAGCTGATGCGGCTATTTGCGGAATACTTATACTAGCCAAAGTGCCTATAGCGGCAGTTTTAATAAAATTACGACGGTTGTTTGTTGGGCTCATAGTTGATAGGTGATAGTATAATTGGTGACTAAATATAGCTATTCTTTTATTATTTAAACTAAACATTGATATAGCGGCTTACTCACCCCGACATTGTTTCACTCGTCGACCCTCTCTGCGGCAAGCCGCAAAGAGAGGGTCACCGCCCAACCCTCTTTCCGCCAAAGGCGAAGAGAGGGTGGTCCAGCGAAGCGTAGACCGGGTGAGTAAAAAACCCGCGATATATAAGACGCATCAATAACTAAAAAATAAAACTATTAACTTCGCCTCATGTATTCGCTTATAAAACCCATATTATTTCAGTTCGATCCGGAAAAGGTACATTATTTTGTAACGCGTAATCTGAAACGGTTCAACCGTTTTCCGGGTGGGGCTGCATTAAGCCGCGCCTTATGGGATGTAAAGCATACGGCATTAGAGCGGGAAGTATTTGGGCTACAATTTAAAAATCCGGTAGGATTAGCCGCCGGGTTTGATAAAAACGGCGAAATGATCAGCGAGTTGGCTAACATGGGTTTTGGTTTTATTGAAGTAGGCACAGTTACACCATTACCGCAACCCGGTAACCCAAAACCGCGTATGTTCCGTTTACCTGATAATGGCGCTTTAATTAACCGCATGGGTTTTAATAATTTAGGAGTTGATGTAGTGGCAGAACGTATTGCTGAATATCGTAAAAACAGGCCTAAAGCACAGGAAGGTGTCATAATTGGAGGCAACATTGGCAAAAACAAAATAACCCCTAATGAGGACGCTGTAAGCGATTATATAAAATGTTTTGACCGCCTGTTTGATGTGGTTGATTACTTTGTGGTAAATGTAAGCTCACCCAACACACCCGGCTTACGTGAACTGCAGGAAAAAGAGCCGCTGATGCAGTTATTAAACACCCTGCAGCAACGCAATTCAAAAAACGGGGTAAGCAGGCCAATCTTATTAAAAATAGCCCCTGACCTAACTATTGAGCAGTTAGACGATATTGTGGAAATTGTAACCGAAAGCAAAATAGCAGGTGTAATAGCCACCAATACCACCATAAGCCGTGATGATTTAGTGACTGAAAGCCCACTAAAAGACGAGGCTGGAGGTTTAAGCGGTAAACCGTTAACTCAAAAATCGACAGAGGTTATAAAATATATATCCCAAAGATCAAAAGGCGCTTTCCCGATAATAGGGGTGGGTGGTATACATTCAGCCCAAGATGCTATTGATAAATTGAACGCAGGTGCGTCGCTTATTCAATTATATACCGGCTTTATTTATGAGGGCCCGGGATTGATCAGTAGAATTAATAAGAGGTTGATTTAAAAATTAATTTTTTGATACCAATGCTAACTTTAAACTTAATGCTATAAATACTCCTCCTGTAGCGCGGTTTAACCATACTGATATCTTATTATTTCGTCGCAGTTTTTCTGATAATTTTACTGCAAAAAGAACCAGCATTATACACCATATCATAGCAGGTATAATAAACATAAGTCCCAAAATTAAAAATGGAACCGGGTTGTGTGCTTCGCTCGTTTTTACAAACTGCGGCAAAAAAACCAGGTAAAACAGAATGATTTTTGGGTTGAACAAATTTGTTAAAATGCCCGATATATATAATTTGCGTAGGTTAAAGTATGGGGTATCTGTATTAAGCTGAGCTGTTGGTTTAGACAAAAGCATTTTGATTCCCAGGTAGCCCAAATACACAGCTCCTGCATATTTGATAAAATTGAAAGCTGTTACAGATTGCGCTATAATTATCGATAACCCAAATGCGGCTAATGTTACATGGAGCAATGATCCGGTAACAATCCCCAAAACTGAATATATACCCGCTTTTTTACCCTGTGCTATGCTTCGGCTTAAAATATATATAGTATCTACATCGGGACTAACTATTAGTAGTGCACTTGCCACAATAAAAGCCGGAAGGTTGATAATGCCAAACATATTTAAATATAGTAAATTTAGGCATGTAGGTCAACCTGATTTTTGCCCATAAAAAAATCCTGTCGGTTAATAACCAACAGGATCTTGGATTAAAATTTTGGTAGAAATTATTTACCTGCTACTGCAGCTAAAACTTCGTTGTTTAAAGCTATTTGGTTACCTTTTTTCTCTGCAGAACGGCTTCCCGGCTCCAGGTTAGTAGCATTTTTTAAAAACTGAACCTCTAATCTTGAAGTGGTTTTGTTTCTTCTATCTTTTCTTTTTAAACGTGTTACGCCCATGACTTTGTTTTTTTAATGTTTTAAACCTCGAGGTCGGGAGCGGATTCGAACCGCTGTAAAAGGTTTTGCAGACCTCTGCCTAGCCACTCGGCCACCCGACCATTTTTAAGGATTGCAAAAATAGTAATTATTTATTGCCCGCCAACATTATTTCTGTTTATTTCTGAACAGAATATAGCGGTTGCTATGGCTACATTTAATGACTCGGCTTTGCCCGTGCGTGGTATGGTTACTGCTTTGTTAATTAAGCTGATAATATCCGGGCGCAAACCGTTGCCCTCATTACCCATAACTATTAAACCTTCGGTGCCAAAATTGGTGGTATAAATATTCTCGCCGTTTAATAATGCGCCAAATATGGGCAGTTTAATATTGGTTAGTACAGCTGCAATATTAGTATAATGTACATTTATCCGCGATAGCGAACCCATTGTTGCCTGTACTACCTTGGGGTTATATACATCTACACAATCTTCAGAGCATATAATATGGTCTATTCCAAACCAGTCGGCAGTACGTATAATAGTTCCCATATTGCCGGGATCTTGTATGCCGTCTAACACTAATGAAAACTTTTTTTGTAATGTGCTGTATTGTATAGCGGGCCATTGCGGTATTTTAACCAGTGCAATAACATCCTGTGGGGTTGTTAAACTGCTTATTTTTTCGATGAATTTTGATGAAATTTCCTCAAAATTTATTTTCTGCGATAAATTGAGCAATTTTGGGGCAATATCTGCTGTATGGTAAATAGCTTCTATCTGGTACGCCGAATTGATAAATTCAGTTACAGATTTATAGCCTTCTACCAAAAAAGAGCTATGTTCCCTACGGAATTTTTTATGTTGTAAGGACTGTAATAAACTGATTTGAGACTTTGAAAGCATATACACTGAATAATTTCCGCTTTACAATATTAAGTATTTTACTGGTTTTTGTTGTTTCGGCCTGTAGCATTACCCGCAAACTGAAAGATAATGAGTCCCTTGTTCGCAAAATTACTATTAAGGGAATGGACAAGGAATTTGCAGAGGCGGCAGTAAATTATGTGGATAAAGAACAACAGCCCAATAATATCCTGAATCTGCAGTTTTACTATATGTTTAGTAAAAACGGAAAAAAAGCTATTGGCGAACCGCCCGCTATTTTAGATAGTGACCTGGTTGAGTTTTCTCGTTTTCAGATAGAAAGATTTATACAAAGCAAGGGCTATTTAAAGGCAAAGGTTACTGATAGTATTATTATTAAAAAGAAAAAAGCCGAACTGGTATTTAATACCGTACAGGGACCTATGTTCAGGTTTCGTAAATTGGACGATAGTATACCTGATAAAAAAGTAGCCAATTTATATCAAACTTATCGCCGCACCCTTTCGCATGTACAGCCGGGCGGCCGGTTTGATGCCGATAGTTTGGCTTATGACAGGGATGAATTTTTCCAGGTAATGAAGCGTAACGGGTATTTTGATTTTTACAGGCAGTATTTAAATTATGATTATGATACTACCTATAATAGTAGCGTAGCCGATATAAAAACTATTATTGCTAATCCAGCTGATAAAGCAGAGCATCCGGTTTATACAATTAATAATACATTGATAACCATTGCTCTTAGTAGCGGGCGAATTCCTCGTACTAAGGTGGATACTATACAGGTTGATTCGCAGTTTAGGTTTGTTGATTATTCTGGCAGGTTTAAACCACGTGTGGTAACTGATTATATTTTTCAAAAAAAAGGAGATATATACAATGTTGATAACCAAGCTATTACTACAGCCAGGCTCTCAGAGTTAAATGTTTTTAGAAATGTACCCAATCCAACATATACCAAAACTGCTGACAGCACTAATCGGCTGGATACAAAAATTGATATTGTTCCGCTAAAACAAATGTCTGACAGGGTGGAAGGTGAATTTTTATTTGCCGGAGGGCGTTATGGTTATAACCTGGGGAATACTTTTACTCACCGTAATATATTTAAAGATGCCGCTATATTGCAGTTAAAGTTTAATGCGAGTGTTTTATATAATATAGGCAACGGTAGTCGGGGTGTAGAAAACCAGGAGTTTAAAATTGGGGCAAATCTAATTTATCCGCGTATTGTTACCCCATTTAATTTTGCCAAACCAGGTAAATATGGTGTGCCTCATACCACATTTGCAGTAAACTATACCTTATTTTATCAAAAAGACCTGGTTGAGCGTAAAAGTTTTAATACTTCGGTTACTTATGATTTTTTCGAAACCGCCAACAAATTGCATAGTGTTACACCTTTGAGCATTGAATTTTCAAAAGGTATTATTGATCCGGAAGCCAGAAGGCAATTGGCGGCCAATAACCGTTACTCTTATATTTATTTAATTGGCCGAACTATATTTACCACGGGCAGTAAATACACCTACCAGGTAAATGCCAACCAACTAAATACTTACCGTAATTTTACTTATTTCAGAGGATCACTAGATGTAGGTGGTAACTTCCTTTCGGGTGTAAGTAATATATTTAATACGCCTAAAGATACTTTGAACCAAAGAACCATCTTTGGTTACGCATTTGCACAATATGTTAAAGCTGATATTGATTTTAGGGTGTATACACACCTGGGTGGTAACCGTCAATTTGTTTTTAGGATAAATCCTGGCATTGGTGTGCCATTTGGTAATAGCAACCAACTTATTTTTGAAAAGAATTTTTATGCAGGCGGTGCAAACGATATGCGGGCATGGCTGCCGCGTACCCTGGGCCCGGGCCAGTTTAACAGGGCAAGCTACGGTACAGGTCCGTCGGCAGATAATATACGGGGCAGGCTGAAATACCTGGATCAGTTTGGCGAGGTTAAATTTGTTGTTAATGCAGAGTACCGTTATAAAATATCCAATAATTTTTTGGGCACCATATTAAGAGGTGCCGTTTTTATGGATGCCGGTAATATTTGGCGCTTAAAAAAGCAAGAGGAAAATCCGGGTGGCGAGTTCAGGTTTGATAATCTTTTAAATTCAGCAGCCATTGGCATAGGTACCGGTTTAAGGTTTGACCTTAGTTTCTTTGTTTTCAGGCTTGATGCTGCCTTTAAGTTAAAAGACCCTCAATTTTCGGGGGCAGACCAATGGGTATTATTCAAACATGGAAGCGAATTGTTTAAAGATGGTGAGTTTAAACGTGGTTACTTTGAGGCCAATAGAACCCCCGACGACCCTAAAACCGGTGAACATCGCGGTGATAGCTATAATTTTATGCAGTTAAACTTTGGTATAGGTATGCCATTTTAGATGTGCAGATGAGTTGATATGCAGATGTGCAAATGGTTATTTCATCTATACACATTATCTAAAACAATCCTTTTAAGCCATCAAATATACTTTCAAAAAAGGTGGGAATACTTAAACCGTTATGATGGTTAAAGTATAAAAAGATGCAAAATATTACCGCTGCAATTATTATAAAACGTTTAAATATATAGCCTAGTAATATCAAACCAATAGGTATGGCTATCAACAATATCCAACTTATGCGGATAGGTGTAATTTTTCCGCTATGCTTGTAAACATAGTAAAGCATAGAATGGGTGCCACTCTCGTTAATGTGTTTTACATATAAAAAGCTCGATTTATCCAGTTTGTGCCGATAAAAAGCAGTACCCTTATCAAATACCATATCCTGCTTAAAACCATTTAGTGTGAAGCTGAATACGCCATTTACATTTTCGCGGATATTGTTTAAAGAGTCGGTAGCTACTATAGCAATCTCATTTTCGGCAAAAGGATTTTCCTTGATTACAAAACGATCTACCGATATAGTATCGGCGAAAGCAAAACCGGTTATAAATAACTGCAGTAAGCAAATAAAAAATATCCTTTTCATATGTGTTTGTATAGGCATCAAAGCAATAAAATTAGTCAATACTTTGGTAAACCTCATAACAAAAAAAAGCGCTCCGGGTTTTGGAGCGCTTTTTTAAAATGCTTTTTATTTAATTAGCTGGCTTTGCCAAATTCGCCGTTAGCGGTAATTTGAACTTCGTCGCTTATGGTAGCATTACCAAAGCTTTTGCCAAAATTAAAGTCCGAACGTTTAATACTACCTGTTACTTTAAAGCCCGCATTATCTTTTTTGTTACCAGAACCAGGGATAGTACCACGGTGCCAAAAATCTAATGTTACTGGTTTAGTAACGCCGTTTAAAGTTAAATTACCTGTTAATTTATATTTACCCGCGCCAGCCGGAGTAATGCCGGTGCTTGTAAAAGTCATGGTAGGGTTTTTAGCTGCATCAAAAAAGTCAGCACTTTTAAGGTGAGTGTCGCGGCGCTCATTATCCGTATCAACAGATGCAGTTTGTGCAACTAAGGTAACTTTAGCATCGCTAAAATCAGGTTTGGTAGCTACTATGGTAGCATCAAAATCTTTAAATCTGCCATCAACATCTGATACCAATAGGTGAGTAACGGTAAATTGTAAACGAGAGTGTGCCTTATCTACTTTCCAGGTAGATTGCGCCATAGCAGCGGTTGATATTAAAGCTACTGTTAAAAGGGTGAAGATCTTTTTCATGATTATTTTTGAATGTTTTATTTAATTAGTACGGCAAAAATATATATCTGGTTTACATCTGCACTAAATATTTGTTGTAACATTTATATTGTGACGTTAAAATGTTATTCTACTTATTTAGTCGACAATTATTTACTGCCTTTTAAGTAACGTTCCAAATACTCAAAACTTACATTTTTTATTAAAATTGAGCTTTGTGAGTTATAAGCCGCGCCATGCGCACCTTTAGGATAAATGCGTAAGTCGGCATCTTTACCTGCATCAGTTAAAGCGGTAAGCAGTTGCATGGTGTTAGCCGGGTGCACATTGTCGTCGCTCATAGAGTGTATCAAAAGCAATTTGTCTTTTAAATTAGCTGCATGCGTCATGACGTTGCTTTTTTTATAACCTTCGGCGTTATCAGTAATTAGGCCCATATAGCGTTCGGTATAAATATTATCATATAATCGCCAATCAGTAACGGGCGAGTTAGCTATGCCTACTTTAAATACACCAGGTTGTGTAAGTAAACTATGGATTGTTGCGTAGCCGCCATAGCTGGTACCCATTATGGCAAATTTGTCAGCATCAACAAAAGGCATGGTGGCCAGGTATTTGGTGGTTTCTACAAAATCATGGGTTTCCCATTTGCCTAATTGTTTGTAAAGCACTTTCATGAATTTGCTACCATAATTAGCCGATCCACGATTGTTTACGTTGGCTACTATATAACCGTTTTGGGCCAGCCATTGCTGCCAGCCATCGGTATAAAATTTATTAAATACATCATGCGAACTTGGTCCGGCATAAACGGTCATTACCACCGGGTATTTTTTTGCAGGATCAAAATTAAATGGCTTAATAATGTAGCCATCTATACTCACCCCATCACTGGTTTTAAATTTGATCAGTTCAGGGGTTGAATAAACTTTGGTATTTAAAAATGCATTTACCGCTTCGTTATCTTCCAGCATTTTAAGCTGGGTGCCTTTATCATTACGCAATGCTACATGGGTAGGGGTATTGATATTGCTATAGGTATCCAGATAATATTTTGTATTGGGAGACATGTTAATATCGTGAAACCCGGATATATCTGAAAGTTTTGTTTTATCGCTGCCATCAAATTTGATCGAATAAAATTGTTGTTCTAATCCACCTGCTTCTGCCGATAAATAGTAAATGGTTTTAGTTTGGGGATTAATACCTGATACCTTGATCATATCCCAATCGCCTTTGGTAACCTGGTTTATTAGCTTTCCATCGTAACCGTAACGATAGATATGAAAATAGCCCGACCTATCTGACACATAAAAAAACTCTTTTGATTCCTTCGGGAAATAAACCATATCGTGTACATCCGTATAAAAATCATGTATATCTATCCATGCATCGTTCTTTTCTTCTAATACCACGCGTTTGGTACCAGTTTTTACGTTGAAAAAATATAACTTTAAATGATTTTGCGCCCGGTTAAGCGTCATTACGGCTAATACATCAGGTGTGCTGGTCCAGTATATACGGGGGATATAGTAATCACCGGTTTCATCAGGTTTTAACCATATTTTTTTACCGGTGTTCGCATCAACTACACCAATACGCACTGTGGCATTTGGGTCGCCTACCTGTGGAATAGGGATTTGTACTTGTTCGCTATGTAATCCCTCAAAATTTGTCATCTGGAAAATGGGCACCTTACGCTCGTCAAATTGCCAGTAAGCTATATACTTATTATCCGGCGACCAGTTCCAGGCTTGTTGTATGCTAAATTCTTCTTCATAAACCCAATCGAAATGGCCGTTAAAGATGGCGTTCTCGCCGGTAGCATCATTAGTTAGCTGTTTCTCTTTACCGGTTGCAAAATCATATACATACATGTTGCCATTACGTTCCATGCCCACTTTTTTACCGTCGGGAGATAGCTCGGCGGTGCGCGCATCCTTAGCCGCCTGCTTAAGCTTTTTGGTAACCAAATCATACACAAAGTAATTTGATATACCCGAGCTTCGGTACAATGGCCTAAAATCTGATTGAAAAACCAAATATTTTGAATCCTGCGACCATTGGAACGAATCATATTCAAAAGGCTTTGTAGTACCAGGGAAGGTGAAGCCCTTATTGGTAAATATTAATTCATCTTTTAACGTGGCTGGTTCCATTGAGCGTATCTCATCGCCGGTGATATACGAGTATTTTTGGCCGCCGTTTATCCAGTTTATACTTTCAGGTCCTGATTTTCCACGTAGCCTGGCGCTGGCACGTAAGGCATCAGTTAATGAAGTGTAGGGTGTTTTGGTTTGCGCTTTTAGGTCGCCAAAAATAAAGCTGCATAGCAGCAGTGCGCCCAATATAAGGCGTATGGTTTTGTTTGTCATATTAAATAATAAAATCAGCGTTTAAAGCTAACAGATTTATGGCATTTAGGCAATAACTAAAACTCGTTTAAGCTTTAAACGTATATTTACAGTAAATGTATATTATATGATAACCAAATCGCCCAAAGAATCGCACACTGTAATGAATGAGCTGGTATTACCCAATGATACCAATATGCTGCATAACCTTATGGGCGGGCGCTTATTGCATTGGATGGATATAGCCGCGGCTATATCGGCCCAAAAGCATTGCAACCATGTGGCAGTAACCGTTTCGGTAGACAATGTATCATTTAAGCAAACCGTAAAGCTGGGTGATGTGATCACGATTGAAGCTCATGTAACCCGTGCATTTAATACCTCTGTTGAAGTGCGGATAAACGTTTGGGCAGAAAATATACCATCGGGGACCCGCGTTAAAAGCAACGAGGCTTACTATACTTTTGTAGCGCTGGATAAAGAGGGCAATAAAGTACAGGTACCCGAATTAGTACCCGAAACCGCCGAAGAGATCATCCTATTTGATGGTGCCCTGCGCCGTCGCCAATTAAGGTTAATATTAGGTGGTAAAATGAAACCCAGCGAAGCAACAGAGCTAAAGGCATTGTTTTTTCCGGAGGATATATAATCCCTTCGTAATTACGAGTGTGGTAACCTCTGAACTGTTTTGGCTAAAGCCATTTATCGGCTTTTTAATCCGTCCCATAAATGGGACGGCAATGAATTAATTTATAATAATATTAGTCAAGTTAATTCATTGCCGTTGGCTTCAGCCAACGGTTGTAAAATTTAAGGCTTTTGGCTTTAGCCTAAATCACCTATTTCAACTCATCCAATACCCTAAACATCTTATCCTTAATAGCACGTGTAGAGCCGTTATAATTGCTTACAATGATAGAGAAGCATAACTGGCGACCATTGGTAGTATGGTAACCTGCATAGGCTTGTACGTTGTGTATACTGCCGCTTTTCATGTGCATATCGTTATAAATGGGCAGGCTCTCGTAAAAATCATTAAACCAGTTTTCTTTTTTGGCTGATTGCAGGATAGCCGCAATAGTTTGCGTAGTAATTTTATTAGCAGGAGATAAACCGCAACCATCCGCAATATCCATCGAGTTAGGGTCGATACCCTTGGCTTTCCAGAAGCTTTGGAGGGCATCAACACCGTTAAGGGTTGTAGTTCCTTTTCCGGTTTTCAGGGCGATGGATTTTAGTAACTCCTCGGCATATAGGTTAATACTTTTGCGGTTGGTCCAGTACACTATTTTACTCAATTCGGGCGAAAGTAGGGTTGTCAAATTAGTGCCGATAGTAGGGGTGGCCTGGCCTTTTGAAACCAAAGTTATGGTAGATTCAGGTTGCCCAGTTATATCAAAACTTAATCGTTTCAAAGTATCGGTCAATCTATAAGCCGCATCATAAGCGGGATCAGGCAAGGCTGCTCCCACACTTTTTTTAGGTTGGTCAACCGCGAATGTGCCACGCAGGTACATTAAATTGGTGCTGCTAACGGGCAGGTAGGGATAAGCATTATCTCCCGTGCCTGCAGGTGCATTGGTTAACTCGCTCTTATAAGTAAGATAGGGTGTATTTGGTGTACTCCCGGTAATACTAATTGGTGTACCTACCGGCCCGGTTTTTAAATTAATATCAAACTGATTTTCGCGCCAGCAAAGGGCATTGGCACCTGCACCGTAATAAGTACCCAAATCCTGCACTATCCAGCCATCAGGAATGGCCTGTGTGCCATAAGCACTATCATCGCCAATAATGCGCCCGTTAATTTTTTTTATTCCCGCTTTGCGGATGGCAGCTACCATTTGGTTGAGGATATAATTTTCTTTAGTTGTTTCCCAACGCGAACTGCCCAGCGTCGGGTCGCCGCCACCTTTGATGATGATATCGCCGTTAAGCGTACCGTCTGTAATAATACCTTTATAGCCAAATTGGGTTTGATATTTAAAATCGCTCCCTAAAACATTAAAGGCAGTAATGGTAGTAACCGTTTTTAAGGTTGAGCCCGGCGATAAACCCATTTTAGGGTTGCCCGCAAACACCTGCTCGCCGGTTTTGGCATCCAAAACGGTTAACGATACCGAAGCATAACTGCATTGCGCATCAGCCTGCAAGCGGTTGAACGCAGTAGTTAGCTTTTGCTTTAGCGGTTGTGCATCCGCGTAAGCGCAAAGAAATAAAAAACTAATTATTACTAATCTCTTCATCCTTAATGTAACGTTTCGCAAGGTAATAAATTGGTATGCCTGCTAAAACAATATATAAACCGCCGGTAGAGTATTGTGGTTTGTAAACCAACAGTAAAATACAAAATGCCACACCCAGTATGATATAAATAGCAGGCAGGATAGGGTAGCCAAACGCTTTATAAGGGCGTTCCGCCTCGGGGCGCTTAGCCCGTAAAATGAAAATGCCTATAATGGTCAATACATAAAAGAACACGGCCACTAACGATATCATATCCAGCAAGTCGCCGTATTTGCCGCTTAAGCAAAGTATGCCAGCTACCAAACATTGTATCCATAAACCAAACTCGGGTACGGCAAATTTGTTTAAAGTGCCCGTGCGTTTAAAAAACAAACCATCCTTAGCCATGGTATAATAAACCCGTGCACCCGACATGATCAACCCGTTATTACAGCCAAAGGTAGATACCATGATCATTAACGCTATGATAACTGTACCGATATTACCAAATATAACCTGCGATGCGGCTACAGCCACACGGTCCTTATTAGCTGTAGCAATTTCCTGCAAAGGCAATACGCCGGTATAAACCAGGTTAATGCTTACATATATTACAGTTACTATCAGCGTACCAAAAAATAAGCTTAAGCCGATGTTACGCTGCGGGTTTTTCATTTCGCCGGCAATAAAGGTTACGTTATTCCATGCATCACTACTAAAAATACTGCCTACCATGGCTGCCGCTATAGCTCCTAAAGCCGCACCCATGGCATAGGGAGCAATACTGCCGTCTTTATTTAATTGGTGAATATCCCAGGCGTTGGTCCAGTTGGTGCTCCATATATCGCCTTTAAGCATAATAAACCCAAACAATATCAACCCAAATAAACTGGCCAGTTTGGTTATTGTAAAAGTATTTTGAATCAATTTACCGCTCTTGATACCACGGGTATTAATGTAGGTTAAAAATATGATCAACACTATAGACACACATTGCGCCGCGCTTACGGTAAAATTGTAAGTTCCTATGGTGGTTGCGAAAAGGATATTATCCTCGCTTACAGCGGGTATTAAGTAAGCGGTGAATTTAGAAAATGCCACCCCAACTGCCGCGATGGTGCCGGTTTGTATCACCGCGAAAAAACTCCAGCCGTATAAAAAAGCTATTAGTTTGTTATACGATTCTTTTAAATACACATATTGCCCGCCCGCCTTAGGAAACATGGCGCTTAGCTCGCCATAACTTACAGCGGCGGTAAGTGTCATGAAGCCTGTTATTACCCAAACAGCAATTAACCAACCGGACGAACCTACGTTGCGGATAATATCGGCACTTACAATAAATATACCCGAGCCAATCATGGAGCCGGCTACCAGCATGGTGCCGTCAAGCAGGCCCAGTTCGTGTTTTAAGTTTGTTTTTTTTCCCATTGAGGTACAAGTGTTAAAGGCATTAAACTTATTCAAAAAACTTTATAATTAGGATGGTGTACTAAAGAAATTAATTTTGTTATTTTGCACCCCCAATTATAAGATAATAAATAATACACTAAATAATATACTATATATACACACTATGGATTTTTTATACACTAATCTGATTTACCTGATTCCTGTATTCGGCCTTATTGGCCTTTTATTTATGGCCATTAAATCGGCCTGGGTTACCAAGCAAGAAACCGGGGATGCCAACATGAATGAGCTTGCAGGCTATATTGCCGCGGGTGCAATGGCATTTTTACGTGCTGAGTGGAAAATACTAAGCTACTTTGTAATAGTAGCGGGTATTTTACTGGCGTGGAGCGGTACTGCTGTGGCTACATCTAGCCCGGTAATTGTTATTTCTTTTGTAATAGGCGCTTTTTTATCTGCTTTCGCAGGTTATTTGGGTATGCGCATTGCCACTAAATCAAATGTACGTACTACACAGGCCGCCAAAACAAGTTTAGCACACGCCCTTAAAGTATCATTTACCGGCGGTACGGTAATGGGTTTAGGTGTAGCAGGTTTAGCTATTGTTGGTTTAGGTTCATTATTTATTGTGTTTTATACCATGTATGTTGTAAACACCGGCGGCAGCGTTAATGGAGAAGCAATGGCTAAAGCACTGGATGTATTAGCAGGTTTCTCATTAGGAGCAGAGTCTATTGCATTATTTGCACGTGTGGGTGGTGGTATATACACTAAAGCTGCCGACGTAGGTGCCGACCTTGTAGGTAAAGTTGAAGCGGGTATCCCTGAAGATGACGTACGTAACCCGGCAACTATCGCCGATAACGTAGGTGATAACGTGGGTGACGTAGCAGGTATGGGTGCGGATCTTTTCGGATCATACGTGGCTACTATGCTAGCTACTATGGTTTTGGGCCGTGAGATTGTATCAAACGATAACTTTGGTGGTATTGCCCCGGTATTATTACCAATGGTAATTGCAGGTTTAGGCTTAATATTTTCTATAGTTGGTGCTGCCTTTGTGAGAATTAAAAACGAAACCGATAGTGTACAAAACGCATTGAATATAGGTAACTGGGCATCAATCGTATTAACAGGTATTGCTACTTATTTTGTAGTACAATGGATGTTACCAACCGAAACAATGCACTTAACCCGTGATCTGGATATTAACGGTGTTGTTAAACCAGGTTCGTTAGAGTTTACTAAGAACGGTGTTTTTGGATCTATCCTGGTAGGTTTAGTGGTAGGTACATTAATGTCTATAATTACAGAGTACTATACCGCTATGGGTAAACGCCCGGTATTAAGTATTATTAAACAATCATCAACCGGCCATGCAACCAACATTATTGGTGGTTTGGCTATCGGTATGGAATCAACCGTATTGCCTATCATCGTATTGGCGGCAGGTATTTATGGTTCATATTATTTTGCAGGTTTATACGGCGTAGCTATCGCTGCGGCAGGTATGATGGCAACTACTGCTATGCAATTAGCTATTGACGCTTTTGGCCCTATTGCTGATAACGCGGGTGGTATTGCCGAAATGAGCCAGTTGCCACCGGAAGTACGTCACCGTACAGACAATTTAGATGCCGTAGGAAACACTACTGCAGCTACCGGTAAAGGATTTGCCATTGCATCAGCAGCGTTAACCTCACTGGCTTTATTTGCCGCTTTTGTGGGAGTTGCAGGTATTGAGCATATTGATATTTATAAAGCCAACGTATTGGCGGGTTTATTTGTGGGAGGTATGATACCTTTCATCTTCTCGGCATTATGTATTTCGGCAGTGGGTCGTGCGGCAATGGCGATGGTAGAAGAAGTTCGCCGCCAGTTTCGCGAGATACCGGGCATAATGGAGTACAAAGCACGCCCTGAATATGAAAAATGCGTAGAGATATCAACCAAAGCTTCTATTCGCGAGATGGTTGCCCCGGGTTTAATTGCTTTAATTACCCCAATTATTATTGGTTTTGCTTTTGGCCCCGAAGTATTAGGCGGTTTATTAGCAGGTGTTACCGTATCAGGTGTGTTAATGGGTATTTTCCAGAGCAACGCAGGTGGTGCATGGGATAACGCTAAAAAATCATTTGAAAAAGGTGTAGAGATCAATGGCGAAATGTTCTACAAAAAATCAGAACCGCATAAAGCATCTGTAACGGGTGATACAGTAGGCGATCCGTTTAAAGATACTTCTGGTCCGTCAATGAATATTTTGATCAAGTTGATGTCTATCGTATCCTTAGTAATTGCACCTCACTTAAACCAGGAAGTTAATAACAGCCAGCGTTTACAAAACGAATTAAAGCTGCGTTCGCATAACACTACCCATGTAATTAAAACAAATAAACCTGTTTAAATTATATTGATGATATTTTAAAAAGGCAACCCTTTAGGTTGCCTTTTTTTTTGAAATTAAATAAGTAAGTTTGGAATGATTAACTGATAAAACTGATAAAATAAAATATGAAGCTATTTATTAAAAAACCTCTTGCACAACTATTGCAGTCGGCACACGAAGGGTCAACTCTTAAACGTACGCTGGGTGTGGGTGCAATTGTGGCATTAGGTATTGGTGCCATTATAGGTGCCGGTCTTTTTGTGCGTACCGCCGCTGCCGCTGCCCAAAATGCAGGTCCGTCTGTGACTATTGGGTTTGTAATTGCGGCTATAGGTTGCGCGTTTGCCGGTTTATGCTACGCCGAATTTGCCAGTATGATACCTGTTGCAGGATCGGCCTATACTTATTCTTACGCTACCATGGGCGAGTTTATTGCCTGGATAATAGGATGGGACTTAATATTAGAATATGGCGTAGGAGCCGCCACTGTAGGTATTGCCTGGAGCGAGTATCTCAATAAACTCCTCAATATTTTCGGGCTCAATATACCGTATGAATGGTGCCACTCGCCATTTGAAAAGTTATATGATCACGATACTAACGCAGTATTGGCACAAGGTATAGTTAACTTACCCGGTATTTTTATCATCCTGATGCTTACCATTGTTTTAATTAAAGGAACTAAAGGATCGGCGTTTTTAAATTCATTAATAGTAATTGTTAAAGTAGCTATTGTAATAGTAGTTATATGCCTTGGATGGCAATATATTGTTCCGGCCAATCATACGCCTTTTATTCCTGAACCAAGCACTTATACTGATGCTGCGGGTGTTAATCATAACTTTGGTGGTATAACCGGTATTTTAGGTGCTGCGGGTGTGGTTTTCTTTGCCTTTATTGGTTTTGATGCGGTATCAACTACGGCACAGGAAGCTAAGGACCCTAAGCGTGCAATGCCGATCGGTATATTAGGCTCATTGGCAATTTGTACGGTATTGTATGTATTATTCTCTTATGTGCTAACAGGTGTTGCCAGTACCGAAGATTTCCGTACACATGGTAAAGAAGCATCGGTAGCTTACGCAATTGAGCACATGTCTGGCAGTATGGTAAATGGTGTTTGGGTGGCGCATTATCAATGGCTATCTAACCTGGTAACTATAGCTATTTTAGCAGGGTTTTCATCGGTGATATTAGTAATGTTATTGGGTCAGTCGCGGGTGTTTTATTCCATGAGTCATGATGGTTTATTGCCAAAAGTATTTTCAGATGTACATCCAAAACATAAAACCCCTTACAAATCAAACTGGATCATATTTGCATTGGTAAGTATTTTCGCAGGTTTTATACCTGGTGATATTGTAGGCGAGATGACCAGTATAGGTACGCTATTCGCGTTTATATTGGTTTGTATAGGCGTATGGATAATGCGTGTAAAAAACCCGGAGGTGCCGCGTGCATTTAAAACTCCGGCTGTAAAATTTACAGCTACAATGGGTGTGTTGGTATGCTCGGCCATGATATATGGTTTAGGGTGGACAAACTGGGCACGTTTAATTGTTTGGTTGCTGATAGGCTTTGTTATATATTTTGGATATAGCGTTAAACACTCAAAGGTGCGCCATGGCGAAAAACCTTTAACCAGCGACCCGCCGGCTCCTGTTTTGTAAAATGTTTTAAATCCATAAAAAAGGTTCTGGTTTTCAGAACCTTTTTTGTTTAAATTGCTTTAACTATTGCATCATAAATACTCCTATTATGCAGCCATTAAATTTTAAAGAGATACTATCCGTTACCATGATCCTTTTTGCGATCATTGATATACTGGGCACTATTCCTGTTGTTATTCAAATGCGTCAGCGTGCGGGACATATTGAATCTGAAAAGGCGAGTGTGGTGGTTTTGGTACTGATGATAGCGTTTTTGTTGGTTGGCGATAAAATGCTGGATATCATAGGGCTTGATGTACAATCATTCGCCATAGCGGGTTCGCTGGTGATATTCATCATAGCTATGGAAATGATATTGGGCATTAACCTGTTTAAAGCTGATGATATGCCGCAAAATGTTTCTATTGTGCCACTGGCTTTCCCGTTGATTGCAGGGGCAGGAACTATGACTACCTTGCTATCCTTAAAATCTCAATATGAAACTCAGAGTATTTTAATAGGCATCGTCATCAATACCCTGTTTGTTTACCTGGTGCTTAAAAATGTGCAATGGCTGGAAAAGCTTTTCGGCAAAACCGGGATAGATATTCTGCGTAAAGCATTTGGGGTAATATTACTAGCAATTGCTATTAAGCTATTTAGAAGTAATACGCATTTGTAACTTCAATTTCATAAATTTGAGGTGCTCAACCGGCTTGTCACTTTATGTTCAAATATCTTATTGTTGCTTTTGTCCTTTTTTCACTAAATGCTGGTGCACAAAGCTTTTATGTGGCAAGTGATAATAACATAAAATACGTCACAATAAATGGCAATTCATTTACACAACAAAATGTTGTTGCTTGTACCGGCTCATCAGGAATAGCAGCTATTGCTGTTAATAAAAACAAATTTTACAGAAGCTTTTTTAATATCCTTACAGTAGGTACTATTTCGGGTAACCAGGTAACAAATTGCAAGAGCTATGTAACAGACTATTTTAGTTCGCTTACTGTTGATAAAAAGGGTATAGTGTATGGGGCAAATCTCAATATATTATATAAAATGGATCCGGCTAATAATTATGCGCCTGTAGTAGTAGGCGCGATGCCATATGTGTCGGCAGGAGATCTATTGTTTTATAAAGATGAGTTATACATGGCCGCCAGTAACGGCATTGTTAAAATTGATATAAATAATCCGTCACAAAGCACATTTGTAGTGGCATCCATAGGTAATGTTTTTGGTTTGGCGGCAGTTGGCTACAGCAGTACCACTAACATAATATACGCCTTGTCATATAACTACTCAAATAATACCACAGACGTATATCAACTGGATTTGGATAATAAAGTATTCGGTTCAAAAATAGCTACATTGCCTTTTGCCGCGTACGATGCAGCAAGTGTTGTTGAAGACGGACTCACCTTACCTGAAATTAAAATTGCTTCCATAACTCAAACTGCTGATTGTCCTTTTAACGGAAATGGAAATATCCAGGTTTTAACAGATAACGCCCGTAGCGGTTATCAATATACTATTAACAATGTAACTAACACTACAGGTTTTTTTACAAACCTCATACCCGGAGATTACACGCTTACAATTGGAGTAGGCTTTGATCAAAAGGACACTGTAATAACTATTCCCGACTATAAAGCAATTGCACCTAAGGTAACTTATACTATAAAAAATGCAGTTTGTGATATAAAAGGTAGCGTAAAGTTTAGCTTGTCGACCAGTAGTGCATTATACAAAATTGTTTTTAATGGTATTTCTTATTCTTATGACCATAACTTTGATAATTTAGATAATGGTACGTATGACTTTAATGTTATATTACCTAACGGATGTTTATTTGATACTTATAAAATAAATATCGAAAAGGAAAATTGCCAGGTTGTAGATTACCCTAATGCATTTACGCCAAATGGCGATGGTATAAATGATGTTTTTGATCATACTAAAATTAGTTCGGCAGATAATTTAGTGCTGCGTATTTATAACAGATATGGTGCCATTGTTTTTACATCTGACGCCGGAGGTAAAGGTTGGAACGGAGAACATAACAGTCAAAGTGCTCCTGTAGGGGTATATTACTGGATGGCAACTTATACAGATTACAAAGGGATAGCACAAACTAAAAAAGGGTACGTTACCTTAATAAGGTAGATCAAAGGTTTGCAAACCGAAATAAATAAATACTTTTATCAATAACAGTTTAGGAGCAATACAACATCTATAACTCATTATGAATCTATTCAACTGGTTTAGAAAACTGAAAAAGCAAGGCCAACCGGGCTATTACCCTGCAACGTCAGCTATAAATAGCAATTCAGATTATAGCAGCTTCGTCTCAGATGACGATCGTGCATCTTCAGAGAACAATAATGATTCCTTTGATGGTTTTGAGGGTGGTGACTTTGGGGGAGGCGGTTCTGGTGGATCGTTTGACGGCGATAGTTCGTCAGATAGTTGCGACAGCGGAGATTCAGGGGATAGCGGTTCGTCTTCATCAGATTAACCCCTGCTAAGATTCTTCGCTATGCTCAGAATGACAATTAAGATTTTATTAGGCGGCTCACAAACATCGTATCCGCTTTATGCCCATAACCTTTTAACACCTGCTTTTCTTCCAGCTTTAAACCAACTTCTTTTATTAAGTAGTCAACTACATCTTCATTCTCCGCTTTAAAGGCCGAGCAGGTTATGTATATCAATGGCTTGCCGGGCTTTAGGTATTTAACCACGTTGGTGGCTATGGTTTTTTGGAGTTTTTGGAAGAATTCAATTTTATGTTCGTCAAACTGCGATATCATTTCCGGCGTTCGGCCCCAGGTGCCGCTTCCGCTGCAGGGAGCATCTAAAATAATGCCGTCAAACTCGTAATCGTGCAGGGTTTGGTCGATGTTTTGGGTAAGGTCAAGTACCTTTTTTTGATAACTCTTCAACCCTGCATTTTGAAAGCGTTCGTCCAAATTGGCTAATATAGATTCGCGGATATCTGATACTACCAGTTTAATATTAGGTTCATCCTCATGCAATAATAATGATTTACCGCCCGACGCCGCGCAGGCATCCCACCAGCTATCCCATTTTTGGGGTTTAAAGTAATTGGCCGTTTGTTGTGAGGAATGGTCCTGCACCTCAAACCAATGCTGGGTAGGGAAGAGGTTCTCTAACCGCGTACCGTTAGGTAAACTTAAACAGCCATTGCCTTCATCCTTAAAAGCAACTTCAGCTTTATTTAATACCCCTTTTACCAAATGGTCATAGCCGTTGTGCACATGAATATACAAGTCAGGCTGAATAAAAAACGACTTTAAAAATGCTTGTTTATCAATATCCGCAGAAATATCCTTAACCCACGGGAATACATCTTCCAAATTAAAATCAGGATAAGCCGTTTTAACCATCGCCAGTTTTTCATCCAGCGTAAAACTAACACAGGCGGCCCAGTCAGGTTTAAAATGTTGCAGGAAAGAGTTGAGTTGCGTATTACATAAAAACTCGGCTACAAAAAGGCGTTCATCGCTGGGTAGGTTGGGCAATGCTTTACCTAAACGGAAATAATTATATACCAACCTGTTGGCTATGCGCCTGTCGGTTGAGCCCATTTGTTTGTTTTGACGATAAAAACCGGGTAAAAATTTGCCTAAAGGTGTTTCAGCCGGATATTCATCTATAATTCGTTGAAACGTTTTAAGCTGGTTTATCGCCTTCATTTTACTTGCTTTAATGCAAAGTTACTGTACTTTAACACATTTACGTGTGTGTTTATCCACCCTAAGCCGGTTTTTTTTACAAATCGAAAGGAATTATGTATTCCCTTAAATTCATTTTGTTCCAGGTTCTTCAAGCCATTATTATCCTTACCCAATAAATTGCCAAAATACATACCCTCATCAAATCCCTTTATAGAGTATTCAGAGGCTTCAGCTTTAAATATTTTACGGTAATTACGTGTAAATTCTAGCGTAGCATCAGCCTTATAATCAATATTATCTGCCGATGTAATATGTGTTTTTAAATTCTGCAATAATTCAGTATTTAAAAAAGAAAGATCTTCCCAACTTGGATGACCGAATACGGTTATAGGATATTTTTTACTTAATGAATCAAGCGTGCGTAAAGTAACCATCAAAAATGACTGGTTGGTAGATGGCACCACAAACACATTTTGTTCGGTTAACGAAAACTGGGGTTCAATAGCTTTCAAATTGCCACGTACTACGGTATGGGCAATGGTTGTTATTCGTTTTTTGCTTAGGCTGTCAATACCTTTTTTAAATGGAGTTATATATTCGTTATCAACACTATAGCCCGATTTAAGAATAAATACTTTTTTAGGTTTTACATCATTAACCACATAATCTGCCGCTGCCCAGGCATGATACTCCAACGGGGGAATAGCAGTAACCAAATTTTGATTTTTAAAGGTAGATGGTGCCGAAGCTGCCAATGGCGAAAGTATAGGTTTACGCGCACTGGTTAGTACCGATGTAAAAGCTTTTATACCATCAGGAAAAACGGGGCCAACTATTAAATCGCTTACCCGTATATCCGGGTTGTACGCTAATGCGTGAGATTGTGAGGGCAGGTCGCGGGTGTCATAAACCTGCAGTTTATAATTATACCCCTGCACGGTTAACGAGTCTAGCGCCATTTTAAAGCCCTGGTAATAATCAACGGCTATATTAGCTTGCTTTAATGCCGCGGTGCTATAGCCGGTTTTTAAATAATCCAGTTCAAAAGGCAGCAGTAAGGCTATAGTAGCAACTTTAGGTGTAACCTTTGGTGCGGCTTCGGGTGCTTTAACTACAGGTTTTTCTGCGGGTTTTACGGGCGCTTGTACCGGCTGCAGTTTGGGTGAACAGGCCGCCGCTACAAGCGTTATCCATAAATATAAAAACCACTTATTCCCACTCAATGGTGGCCGGTGGTTTTGAGCTGATATCATATACTACCCGGTTAATTCCTTTTACGTTGTTAATGATCTCGTTGGATATTTTAGCCAGCAAGTCATAAGGTAAATGGCACCAATCGGCGGTCATACCGTCTAATGATTCAACGGCACGCAGGCAAATAACGTTTTCGTAAGTACGCTCATCGCCCATAACACCAACAGATTGCACCGGTAAAAATATCGATCCGGCCTGCCATACTTTATCATAAACACCGGCCGACCGTAAATTGTTGATATAAATCGCATCGGCTTCTTGTAAAATAGCTACTTTCTCGGGCGTAACCTCTCCTAATATCCTGATGGCCAAGCCAGGGCCCGGGAAAGGGTGGCGGCCCAATATATTCGGGTCGATGCCTAAAGCCTTGCCTACCTTACGCACTTCATCTTTAAATAAGGTATTCAGCGGTTCCACTACCTTCAACTTCATAAAATCAGGTAATCCACCCACGTTGTGGTGCGATTTGATGGTAGCCGATGGTCCTTTAACCGATACCGATTCAATTACGTCAGGGTAGATAGTGCCTTGTCCTAACCATTTTACATCCTGTACCTCGTGCGCGGCATCATCAAATACTTCAATAAATACACGACCGATGGCTTTACGCTTCAATTCAGGGTCGGTCAATCCGGCCAAAGCATCATAAAAACGTTGCTTGGCATCAATGCCTTTTATGTTTAGGCCCATGTGCTGGTACGAATCCAGTACCGATTGGTACTCATCCTTACGCAGCAAGCCGTTATCAACAAATATGCAATGCAGGTTTTTGCCGATAGCATGGTGCAATAATATGGCCGCTACTGATGAATCCACTCCGCCTGATAAGCCTAGTACTACTTTATCGTCGCCTAATTTTTCTTTTAGGGCAGCTATGGTAGTTTCTACAAATGAATCCGGTGTCCAATCTTGTTTGCAGCCGCAAATATCAACCAAAAAGTTATGCAGTAATTGCTTGCCGTCAATACTATGGGTTACTTCCGGGTGAAACTGGATACCGTAAGTTTGGGTGTCTTTTATATGATAAGCAGCCACCTTAACAGTATCTGTACTGGCAATCACTTCAAAATCATCGCCTATGCGTGCAATAGTATCGCCATGCGACATCCATACCTGCGAATTTTCAGGTATCATCCTGAACAAAGGATTTTTACTATCAATATATTGCAGGTTGGCACGGCCATACTCGCGGGTGCTTGATGGTAAAACCTCGCCGCCGTTAAAGTGAGCTACATACTGCGCGCCATAGCATACGCCCAAAATAGGTAGCGTTTTATGGTATTTGGCAAATTCAAACATTGGGGCGTCTTCCTGGCGTACAGAATAAGGGCTGCCCGAAAGGATGATACCTTTTACACTGCTGTCAACATCAGTAAATTTGTTGTATGGGTGGATCTCACAGTAAATATTGAGCTCTCTGACACGGCGCGCTATCAATTGGGTAAACTGCGAACCGAAATCAAGAATGAGGATTTTTTCTTGCATGGGCAAAGATAGTTTTTTGACGGGATTTTTTGAGGAGGAATTTAAAGACTTACAAAGTTTTTAAAACTTCGTAAGTCTGGCTGGCAATAATTTATATTTGATAATGCTTAAATATAATGACCAATGAATTAATATGTACATACACAATTTTCATAAAATATCTGATATGCTGGCTTGTTCGGGGCAACCTACCGAAGAACAAATAAAAGCATTGGCAGCGCAGCAATATCAGGTGGTTGTTAACCTGGGATTATCTGATGCAAAGTATTCATTGCCTGATGAAGCGACATTGGTACAGAAGTCTGCGATGGTTTATTATCATATACCGGTGTTGTTTGATAATCCGCAGATAGATGATCTTGCATTGTTTATTAAATATATGAACGAACAGGAAGGTAAAAAAACGTTAGTTCATTGCGCCGCCAATTACCGGGCCTCATGCTTTACAGCTTTGTATCTTTATTATTTAAAAGAAATTAATGAGGAAGAGATAAGTAATATTGTTGACGAAATATGGCAGCCGGATCATATATGGGAGTCTTTTTTAGAAGAAGGTATCGCTCATATTAATACTAAAAGCAATTAATATATTTGATGATGTTTAAAAAAGTCGCGTTATTTTTATCACTGTTGTTCATAGGAGCATCCGCCCACGCCCAAACTGCCGACCAAATTTATGATCAATACCTGGATATGGACGTAGCCCGTACTAAAAAGGAATTATCAAAGGCATTATTGATTGGCGAAAGCATATTACCCAATGCGAGTAAACTTCCTGAAAAAACCAGGATAATGTTTTACAACAGTTTAGCAAAGTTGTATGATGATAGCTTCCAGGCAGATCAAGCCATAATATATTATGATAAGGTATTGGTGGCACAACCTGATTATTATGTGCCACACCTGGCATTAGGATATATATACTTCAATAAGGTAAGTGATGTTTCAAAAAAACTCCAAATTGCAAAAGGTGATGCAAAATTAATGACGGATTATAAGGCAATGGTATCAAAGGCCCTGCCGCATTTAGAAAAAGCCGAAGCCTGCGATCCCAATGATGAAACACTGGATATGATCAAAACACTTTATACTGCCATTAAAGATACCGCCGGTTTAAATACCTTAAAAAGCCGGTTAGCCAATTTAAGTAAAAACTGCGTAACGGTTTTGAGCGAGTAAGAAATATTCCGAGTAGTAGTAATCCGCCATTTTTCTTAATTTCGCGGTTCAATACCAATAACCCTATAAAAATGGATTATCAATTTAAAGATATAGAGCAAAAGTGGCAGCAGTTTTGGGCCGATAAAGGTACATTTAAAGCCGAAGATAATTCCGCCAAACCCAAGTATTACGTGCTGGATATGTTCCCTTACCCATCGGGTGCGGGACTGCATGTGGGCCATCCGCTGGGTTATATTGCTTCTGATATTTTTGCACGTTATAAACGTTTAAAGGGTTTTAATGTATTGCACCCCATGGGTTATGATAGCTTTGGGTTACCTGCCGAGCAATATGCTATACAAACCGGGCAGCACCCGGCAGTTACTACCGAGGCTAATATTGCTACCTATCGCAGGCAATTGGATCAAATTGGTTTTTCGTTTGATTGGAGCCGCGAGGTACGCACCAGTTCGCCTGATTATTATAAATGGACGCAGTGGATATTTATGCAGCTGTTTAACAGCTGGTATAATAAAGATGCTGATAAGGCGGAATCTATTGAGAAACTGGTAGCCCATTTTGAAGCAAATGGCTCAGAAGGTGTTAACGCGGTTTGCGATGAAGAAGTGCTGGATTTTACTGCTGCTGAGTGGAAAACCATGAACAGCGGCGAGCAGCAGGAAGAGTTGTTGAAATACCGCCTAACCTATCTACGAGAAAGCACCGTAAACTGGTGCCCGGCATTAGGTACGGTATTGGCTAACGACGAAGTAAAAGACGGCTTTAGTGAGCGTGGCGGTTACCCCGTTGAGCAAAAGAAAATGATGCAGTGGAGCATGCGCATTACTGCCTATGCCGAACGCCTTTTACAAGGATTGGACACTATTGACTGGCCCGAACCTTTAAAAGAAATGCAGCGCAACTGGATAGGTAAAAGTACCGGTGCAAGCGTAAGGTTCCCGCTGGAAAAGTCGGTGCATAATCCTGAGCCTTCTGTACCGTATATAGAAGTTTTTACTACGCGAGTTGATACCATATTTGGAGTTACCTTTTTAGTGATAGCACCCGAGCATGAATTAGTGACAGAATTAACTACCCCTGCACAAAAGGCAGAAATTCAAGCTTATATAGAGCAAACTAAAAAGAAATCGGAACTGGACCGTATGGCTGATGCTAAAACGGTATCCGGTGCTTTCACAGGTAGCTTTGTACACAATCCTTTAAATGACGAATTGATACCTGTTTATATTGCCGACTATGTTTTAGCGGGATATGGTACAGGCGCGGTTATGGCAGTACCATCAGGCGATCAGCGCGATTATTTGTTTGCAAGACATTTCCAACTGAATATAGTATCGATATTAGATACACAGGACATTAAAACCGAAGCCGACCCAACCAAGGAAGGCAGATACATTAATTCTGACTTTATTAACGGTTTAAATTATAAAGAAGCTACCGATGCGGTTATTGCCAAATTGGAACTTTTAAATGCAGGTAAAGCCAAAATAAACTTCAGGATGCGCGATGCCATATTTGGCCGTCAGCGTTACTGGGGGGAGCCGGTGCCTGTATATTTTAAAGATAACCTGCCACATTTAATTACCGAGCAGGAGTTACCATTACTATTACCCGAAGTAGATAAATATTTGCCAACCGAAAGCGGCGAACCACCATTGGGCCGTGCTACCGGATGGAAACACGCCGAGGGAGAGTACGAGCTTAGCACCATGCCAGGCTGGGCGGGCAGTAGCTGGTACTGGTACCGCTATATGGATGCGCATAATGATAAAGCTTTTGCATCCAAACAAGCTATTGAATACTGGAAGGATGTTGACTTATACATTGGCGGTAGCGAGCACGCTACCGGGCACTTACTATACAGCCGTTTCTGGAATAAATTTATGAAGGACCTTGGTCTGGTGGTTGAGGAAGAGCCATTTAAAAAGCTGATCAACCAGGGGATGATACAAGGCAGGAGTAACTTTGTATACCGATTAATTGATGAGGAAGGAAAAGGTACAAATACCTTTATTTCGCATGGATTGATAGATCAGTACAAAACATCACCGCTCCATGTGGATGTAAATATTGTAGAGAACGAGGTTTTGAACCTGAATAAATTCAAAGAGTTTAGACCTGAGTTTGCTGATGCTGAGTTTATATTAGAGAACGGTAAATACATCTGCGGTGTTGAGGTGGAGAAAATGTCCAAATCAAAATTCAACGTGGTTAACCCGGATGACCTGATAGCCCGTTATGGCGCGGATACGTTGCGTATGTACGAAATGTTTTTAGGTCCGCTGGAGCAAAGCAAACCTTGGAATACTAATGGTATTGAAGGGGTATTTAAATTCCTGCGTAAGTTTTGGCGCTTGTTCCACAACGATGCATGGGAGTTTAAGGTAAGCGATAACGAGCCAACCAAAGCCGAACTAAAATCATTACATAAGATCATCCGTAAAGTAGAAGAAGATATCGAGCGTTTCTCGTTCAATACCTCCGTTTCCAGCTTTATGATCGCCATCAATGAACTGACGGACCTGAAATGCAATAACAAGTCAATATTGCAAGACCTGGTTATTGTATTATCACCTTACGCGCCGCACATCTGCGAGGAGTTGTGGGTGCAATTGGGTAACGAAGCCGGCACATTATCATATGCTGCTTATCCTAAATTCAATCCTGCTTATTTAGTGGAGGATGAATTTGCATACCCGGTGTCTATCAACGGTAAAACCAAAATGAATTTAAATATCTCATTAAGTTTAGATCCTGCTGCTATTGAAGCCTTTGCTTTAGCCAATGCTGATGTGCAACGCTACCTTGATGGTAAAACCCCTAAAAAAGTAATCGTGGTTAAGGGCCGCATCATCAATATAGTGATATAATTTACTTAGTGTAATAGTTACAATTAATTGACCTAAAAACTACATTTAGGAAGTAACATTTAAAGTAGTTTCGCCTCTAAAACGAAACTACTTTTTAATGAAACAACTAATTACATTTATTGCAATTCTTATTTTTTCTTTATCTGCTAAGGCTCAGTTTGTTGCTCCGGGCGGTGCACCCTCTATTGTGGGAAGAGTGTCGGGTACGGTTATTGATTCTGTAACCAAAAAACCTTTAGATTATGCCACAGTAACACTTTTTGGTGCTACCAAAACCCCTGTTACCGGTGGTTTAACTGACGATAAAGGCAGTTTTAAACTGGACAATGTTAAACCCGGTATCTACCGTGTTGAAATTAGCTTTGTAGGCTATCCCACTAAAATTGTGAATGGGGTAGAAACAACGCCATCAAAGCCGGATAAAAACTTAGGCAACGTTATTATTGCTCCAAGTGCCAAAAGCCTGAGCGAGGTTAGTGTTACCGGGGTAAGGGCATTGGTTGAAAACCGTATAGACAAAATTGTATACAACGCCGAAAAGGACCTAACTGCTGCAGGTGGTAACGCCACGGATGTATTGCAAAAAGTTCCGTTAGTGGCGGTGGATATTAATGGTAATGTGTCCTTACGTGGCGATCAAAATGTACGCGTTTTAATAAACGGTAAACCATCAGGCGCTACATCAGCTAACCTGGCCGATGTTTTGAAAACTATCCCTGCCGACCAGATCAAAAGTATTGAGGTGGTAACAGCCCCATCAGCCAAATATGATGCAGAGGGTACTGCAGGTATATTGAACATTATCACCAAATCAAAAAGTGTATCAGGTGTTAGTGGTTCGGTTAGTGGTGGTATTGGCACACGCCAAAACAATGGTAACTTTAACGTTAACTACAATAAAAATCGTTTTAGCTTAACCGCGAATGTAGGGGGTAACTTTGGCTGGCCACAAACGTCAACCAGCGCGTTAGATCAAACTTTTATTGCAAGCAATATTCGCCAAACCAGCAATTCATCAAACAGGATTAAACGTTTAGGATTAATAGGGTCAGTTGGTGCCAGTTATGAGTTTAATGAATTTAATGTAGTTAATACCAATATCCGCTTAAACCAGGGTGGTTTTAACATGGATGGATCGCAGTTGAACAATATTTATAATTTAACTAATGGTACCAGCAGTGCTTATACAGGAACATCTGTATCAAAAAACAGCTTTGGCGGTTTTGACTGGAATGCTGATTATACACATAAATTTAAAGCACCGGGACATGAATTAAGCTTTTCAACTCAATGGAGCCATAGCGAAGTAAATGCTGATTATACCAATATATTCTCTGCAATTAACCCTAACCAAAAAACTAAAAATGATGGTATAAATAACGAGTACACCTTTCAAACAGATTATGTAAACCCGATAAGCAAATTATTTAAAATAGAAGCGGGTGCAAAATCTATTTTGCGTAGGATAGGAAGTAATGTTATTAACAACATGCCATCTGCAACTGATCCATCAGGCTTTGTGATCAACCCGGCAACATCCTATTTATATGATTATAATCAGGATGTATTTGCAGGATATAGTGTTTTAACATTTACATTGCCTAAAGACTATACCATTATGGCTGGTTTGCGTTATGAGAATACCGATATTAAAGGTAACCCTCAAAACTCAGGAATAGTACAAACGTTTACTCAAAACTATAACACATTTATTCCAAGTTTTACGGTACAAAAAGCGCTTACACCAACACAAACTATTAAATTAAGTTACAGCAAGCGTATAGCTCGCCCAAGTTTGACTTTCCTGAATCCATTCCTGAACAAAAGCAATCAGCAAAGCCAAACCATTGGTAACCCTGCTTTATCGCCTGAGGTTTCGCAAACGGTTGAATTTAGTTATAACACGTTTATCGGTTCTTCTGTTATCAATGCATCAACCTATTACAAGTATACCGATGGTTTAATTGAGGGTATTGCAAGCCCGCTTACTACCGGCGAAACAGGAACGCTTACTCAATACTTAAATATAGGTACCAACCGGTCTTTTGGTGGTAGCATATTTGGCTCAGTTAGCTTGTTTAAAATATTCTCGCTTCGCGCTAATTTTAATGCGTTTAGCTATAGCCCAAGGGCAGCGGGAGGCTTAGGTAATACGGTTAATCAAAACGCCGGAACCTACATTCAGTATAACGGATTTGTTAGCGCTTCAATGACTACCAAAAGTGGTTTTATAGCCGAGGTTTTCAGTTTAATGAACTCTTCCCGTCGTACTATACAAGGCGAAAATCCATCATTTAGTTTATTGGGTATGGGTATCAAGCAACAAATATTAAACAAAAAGGCAACTATCGGTATCAACGCGATATCCCCGTTTTCAGAGAACAGACAGTTTGTGCAGAACATAAGCAGCCCTACTATTATCCAGAAAAACTTAACCAGTTTCCCTTTACGCTCATTTGGTTTAACGTTTAGCTACAGCTTTGGTAAAACCACTTTTGGTTCGCAAAAACAAGGCAAAGGCGTTAACAACGATGACTTGAAACAAGGTGAAGGCGATATGCAAGGTGGTGGTGATATGGGTGGCGCAGGTGGTGCCACAGGAGGCACGCCTGCGGGAGGCGGTGGTGGAAGAAGGCCGAGATAATTTTAGATATAAGTAGAGACGCAATACTTCGCGTCTCTACTTATTTATAGGCTATTGATTTAAAAAATCCTGTATCAGCAACGCTGTAGCCTCTGGCAACTTGCGGCCTTTGGCGCTATCCATTTCGCCAAAAAATTGCCCATGTGAACCGGGTAATACAATCAATTGAGCGCCATGTACCAGGCTTGCCATATCAGCCGTATGTTTTACCGAAATAACATCCTTATCTGCCACCATAAACAGGGCAGGGGCTTTTATGGTGCTGATGGCAGCATCGCTGATGTCTTTAAAGTCTATCATACGTTGCCTGTCTTTATTAAACATATTCAGCAAGCCGACTTCATTGGGAGTAACTTTTAGGTAAGCATCTTTTAAAGGCTGGGGCATACTGTCAAAAGTTGCTGTTTTCATAAAATCAAAAAAGCCGGTCATAAAACCTTCGCGTTTAGTTGCACCGGCCATTATCACTATTTTATTAATTACCTGCGGGTGTCTCAGAGCTATTTGCAGCGTAGTAGTACCGCCATTACTAAAACCTACAATATTTGCCTTTTTAATTTCCAGATGCTTTAACAGGGCAGCCACATCATCCGCATCCTGTTCAAATGATTCGGGCGTATTCCTGTCGCTGGTACGGCCATGTGCCTGTAATTCTACAGCTATTACTTTGTTGTGAGGGGCAAGCAGAGGCAGTAATACACCAAATGATGTCTCGATGGTCGATCCCCCGCCGTGTATTAATACTAATGGCAGTTCGCCTTTGCCATGTATTTCATAATACATATTAATCCCATTTACCGGGGCGTGGCCCCATGTTACTAATGTTTGCATTTTATTAATTTTTTGTGCGGATGCTTGTATAATGGATATCCATAAAATAACAAGCCATACACGCAGGTTAATATTCATTATTTGTTAATTTGGTTGTATAGGTACATGCTTAGTTTTTCTATGTTTTGTTTCAAGCCTTCAGCAGCATTATTTGATTTCACTATCGCCTTCAATATCTCCTCGGTATCAAATAACATGTGCCAGGTAAGATGTGTTTGGTCGCCCTGTGCCTCAAAATCAATAGTAGCAATAAAGTGTGGGTTAAAGTGCTCATAGCTAATCCGTTTAAATTGGATAACTTCTTTAAAAATGCTTTTGTTATCGTAATCGGTACCATCCGGACCGTGCATGGTTAAGTTCCATTGTCCGCCCGGTATTATATCCATCTTAGTAATGGTATTGGTAAAGCCATTTGGTCCCCACCAGTTGGCAATGTGTTCGGGTTTGGTCCATACCTCCCAAACCAGTTCTATGGGGGCATTAAGGGTGCGCGTAATTAATAATTCACGGTCTTTAGTGTTGCTTTCCATTGTTACGTTCTGCTTTAAGTTTATCTAAATAGGTTTCTAAATTGTCAAGCTTGCTTTCAAAATGTTTGCGATAGTTCTCTAACCATAGTGCTACCTCGTTAAGCGGATCAAGCTGCGCTTCGCATAACCTTTCGCGGCCCTGTTTTTTTATTTTCAATAGTTCACACTCAATCAAGATCTTGATATGTAGTGATATGGCCTGCCGGCTTACGTCAAAGCTTTCGGCAATTGTGTTTACATTAAGTGGCTTATCGGCCACCAGGTTTATGATCTGGCGGCGGGTAGGGTCGGCAATAGCCTGGAATACATCTCTTCTTTGAATCATTATGCAAGTATATGCTTGCAAATATATATGCAAGTATATACTTGCGCAAATTTTTTTGAAAATAAAGTTACAGAAGATTGAAAGTGGTTACGAAAATTTAGAGGTGAGGGCAGAAAAATTACTCGCTTACATCAATGCCTATCTGCTTTAATAATAAAGTAGCATTAAAGGTTTTGCATTCGCCATGTTTCATTTTGTAATCAAATAGCATTTCGCCGTCCTTTACCTGTATATCAAAATAAAAGTTGCGCACATAATCAGGATATTGCTGTTCCAGTTGTGCTATTTGCAGATCGTGCGTGGCTACCATGCCTACACCGTTTTTACGTATTAACTGTTCAATTACCGCTTTTGATCCGCGGTATTTATCAACGGAATTAGTTCCGCGCAACATTTCATCTATTAAAAAGAAAACCTTGGGCTCATTATCTACCGCGGCTAATAACATTTGCAGACGGTCAAGCTCGGCTTTAAAGGTGGAGGTGCTTTCATTTAGCGAATCTTTGATACGCATATAGCTTACCATGGTCATAACCGATACCTGCATATTTTTAGCGCAAACAGGAGCACCGCTTAAAGCTAATACGGTATTAATACCTATAGTGCGTAAAAACGTGCTCTTACCCGCCATGTTTGATCCGGTGATGATATCAACTTTAAAAGTGTTGTTCAACTCATAATTATTTACTACCCGGTTAGCTGCAGGTATTAAGGGGTGGGCAATATCAGTGGCAGTTAAAGTGTATCCATCACCATCGGCAATTTGCGGCATGGTCCAGTCCGGGTAATTGGTGTGCAGGCTGGCCAGGCTTATCAGGGCCTCATATTCGGCAATAACATCAAAGGCCATTTCCAGTCCGTCAGCATTGTTGCGTTTCCAGTTCTCAATAGCGATGATCTGCTTGATATCCCACAAAAAAAACAGGTTAAGTATGATGCCAACAATTATATTTAGATGGTAATTCAGCTTGTTTATTAAATCAGCCAGCAATTTTATTTTAGCTGATGTTTGGGCATCCGTTAGTTTTTGAGTTTGTCCGATATTATAAGCTGTTTGCCATTTTTCTTCTTCTATTTTTTTAAAAACCACGGCGTAGTTAGCTAAGGTATCGCCGATTTTTCCGGCTATCAGGTCGGCCTTTTTGATAAATGCCGCTTTTGACGAAACCATACCCAAATTGAGCACACCCACTAAAATAGCTAAGCCTTTTAAAAGCGGGTAGAAATAAGCGAGCACTATTAAACTTATTAATAAGTAAGGGGCTACTTTAACATACTTATTAAGCCATTTTTCGCCGGTTAGGTTTAAAGGGATGTGTAAGTATATAAACAGCCGTTGCAGTTGGTTAATGTCTTCTTTTTTAGCGAATAGCAGTAAGGTTTGCAACTCTAACTTCCATTGGGTTTTGCCGGATAGTTCTTTAACCGCATCCTGCCTTAACAGTATGGTTAGTTTATCAGCAGGTGCGCTTAGCCACCCAGCCAGTTTTTCATTGCCGGGTGTGGTAGCTGCACGGTTAATTAATTGGAACAGGGTTGAACCTCCAAAAATGTCCAGATCGGCAGTATAAAAATGTTTTTCGCTGGCAAAACGGCTGCCGTTATCATATAGGTTGTCCCGGTTAGTAATGCTGGCAATTTCGTTCTCATTTATTTGTTGCAGGTCCTGGTAGTATTTCCTTTTAGCTTCATACACGCTCTGACGCGATACCAGCCAGGCAAAACCCAATATTAATAAGGGGAAACTAATAGCAACTATGGTAAAGTTATCATAGGCTATTCCTAAACAAATTGATAATATCATTAACCCAAAAACAGTTAACCGCATTAGCGAGTAAGTGTCTGCCAGCTTTTTATATTTAGTTGCCTCCTGTTGGGCCCGGGAGGCATTGGTTGTATAATTATCAATAATAGGATTCTGCATGTTCAAATAAATTCAGGCTAAATAAGCACTTATATTTCAAATAAACGTTTATTTGCTTTGATTATGAAGATTGTTTTTTTAACAGTAGGTAAAACAGAAGATGCTTATTTAAAAGAAGGCATTGATAAGTATGTAAAACGGTTAAAGCATTATACCAAATTAGAAGTAGTTGAATTGGATGCTTTAAAAAATACCAAGGCTTTAACTCCCGAACAACAAAAAGTAAAAGAGGCAGAGATGATCCTTAAAAAAATTACACCGTTAGACCATATAGTTTTACTGGATGAAAATGGCACTGAATTTACATCTAAACAGTTTGCCAATTACCTGGACAAAAAAGCCATTGCCTCTACATCAACATTAGTTTTTATTGTTGGTGGCCCTTATGGTTTTGATCAAATAGTGTATGCACGGGCCAATGATAAATTATCACTATCCCGAATGACGTTTTCGCACCAAATGATTCGACTATTATTTACCGAACAGTTGTATAGGGCGTTTACCATTATTAAGGGAGAGCCATATCATCATGAGTAATTAGACGCTCGTCGACCCTCTCTCCGCCTTTGGCGTAAAGAGGGTGGTCAAGCGTAGTGATGACCGGGTGAGTTGAAACCTTTTTGAAAGTTAATTAGTTATTTTACAATCATGTCAAATCACGACCACACTCATCATCAACATGATCATGCTCCAAAACTTGATCATTTAAACAAAGCGTTTATTTGGGGGATAATACTCAATACAGCCTTTGTTATAGTTGAAGTTGTAGCGGGTTTAATAACCGGTTCGTTATCATTGTTAACAGATGCCGGCCATAACTTAAGCGATGTGGCCAGTTTAGCGTTAGCTTTATTGGCTTACAAACTCACTAAAGTAAATTCAAATAAAGAGTACACATTTGGTTACAAGCGCTCCACTATTATCGTTTCTTTTTTTAATGGAGTAATACTTTTTGCAACCGTTGGCTTTATATTTTATGAAGCCGCTATGCGTTTTATACATCCCGAAAAAGTAGAGGGCGCGGCCATGGCTTGGGTGGCTTTTGTAGGCATTATCATAAATGCATTTACCGCCTGGCTTTTTATAAAAGATAAAGGCAAGGACCTAAACGTTAAAGGTGCCTACCTGCATATGGCCACTGATGCCATTGTTTCATTAGGGGTAGTTATATCGGGCATAATCATCATGTTTACCGAGTGGTACTGGATAGATAGTGTAGTGGGTATAATTATAGCCCTGGTTATTTTATATGGAACCTGGGGATTGCTTAAGGATAGCCTGCGCCTGGAAATGGACGGCGTACCCAAAGACATGCACTTAGAGGATATCAAAGCCGAATTGCTTAAAAACAAACATATTATCAGCGTAAATCATGTGCACGTATGGGCATTAAGTACAACTGAAAATGCTTTAACCGCGCACCTGGTGATTGATGCGGCAAATCTACCCCTGTTTAATGATATTAAAAAAGATCTGCGCCATCGTTTACAACATTTGGAAATAAACCACAGTACTTTTGAACCTGAGTTTATAACCGATAAATAACTTATAAATAAAAAAGCGGATATACATCATTTGCATATCCGCTTTTTCATATTATCACATCAAAAACCTATCCGGCTCTTGATGGGTTTTTTGGTGTATTGATCTTAGGTGCTTTTGGCGCAGCCGGTGCTTTTTTTACCGTTGCTTTAGGTTTTGGTTTTTCTGTAACAGCTTTTGCCGCAGCAGTAACCGGTTTTTCAGTTTCACCAGCTTCGGTAGCCGCAACTTCATTAAATATGGGCAGGTCCTTTAAAATCTGGTACCATGATATTACCTTTTTCATATCAGAAGCATAAACTTTCTCTTCGTCATGATCTGGCGCTACCTCCCTGAAAAAAGTTCTTAAAACTTTGCCGTCAGCTTTAGCATCCGGAATATTTGAGGCGCTTTTCATGCGCTCTAAAACGTCAACCAGTTTAATATCTTCGTTATTGCTAAACAAGGTTATCTCGTCTAACGCCGCTAGTTTAGCGGTTGATAAATTAGCTATCAGCTTAGTTTTTTGCGCATCTAAACTCTCTAACACAAAACCTGTTTTGTTTTGTGCCAATGCTTTCCATAATCCCGGTTTGCCAGATACGGCTACTATTCCGCTTAAATTCATATTTAGTCTTCTAAAACTTCTATACTTAAAATTTTATCGCCCTGGCGGATATCATCTACCACATCAACATTCTCAATAACTTTGCCAAAGCAAGTATGGTTCCTGTCTAAATGCGAAGTGTTATCGCGGCTATGGCATATAAAAAATTGTGATCCGCCGGTATTACGGCCAGCATGTGCCATTGATAATACACCACGGTCATGGTATTGGTTTTCGCCGGTTAATTCACAATCAATATGGTAGCCCGGGCCGCCTGCACCTGTACCAGTAGGGTCACCACCTTGTATCACAAAGTTAGGTATAACTCTGTGAAAGGTAACGTTATTGTAAAAACCTGATTTAGCCAGTTTTTTAAAGTTCTCTACTGCGATAGGGGCATCTTTATCGTAAAATTGCACGGTCATCTCACCCTTTTCGGTTTTAATAATTGCTTTGCTCATGGTGCTTTTCTTAATGGATGGCAAATGTAATATAAAAAGGATAAAGGTAAAAGTTTAACCTAAAGTTTCATTTGCTTATGAAACATAATACCTTACGCAAATATTCGTTATTTTTGGGTGATGAAGCGTTTTAACAAATACTTTCTGCTTTTAGCTTTAAGCTTTCTTCCTTTACTTTCCAGGGCCGCATCTATTCTTATCCCCATGGACGAGGCTCAAAAGGATCATTTAAAATCATATGGCATTGCATTTTGGGTTTTAAAAAATGATGTAGAGGTTGATTGGTTGTTAAATTATCGTGGGGGAAGTTTCATAATAAATTATAGTAAAGCAATTGAAGACGAGTGTAATGTACGCGGCGTAAGTTATGAGGTAATACCTGATGTTAAAGCCAATGCTATTATTACCGAAGTGGGCGACCCATCTGCCAATATGGATATGGTAAAACTAATGAAGGTGCCCCGCATGGCAGTTTATTCGCCTAAAACTAAAATGCCCTGGGATGATGCCGTTACGTTGGTATTAAAGTATGCCGAAATACCTTTTGATGTAGTATATGACGAAGAAGTATTAGCCGGCAATTTACCCAGGTATGATTGGCTGCATATGCATCATGAAGATTTTACGGGCCAATACAGCAAGTTTTATTCTAACTTTAATAACGAGGCTTGGTACATAAATGATAAAAAAGAGCAGGAAGCCATGGCTAAAAAGCTGGGCTTTAAAAAGGTGTCAAAAATGAAGCTTGCAGTGGCACAAAAAATAAGGGATTTTACCTCGGGCGGTGGATTTTTATTTGCTATGTGTTCTGGTACTGATACGTTTGATATTGCTTTGGCTGCAGCTAATACCGATATATGCGAATCCATGTTTGATGGTGATCCAGCTGATAAGGATGCCGAAAGTAAATTAGATTTTAGCCAAACATTCGCCTTTCAAAATTTTTCATTGGATGCCAACCCGCTTAGTCATCAGTTTAGTGATATTGATGTAACCCAGGCACGCCAGGTTGATAAAACCAAAGATTTTTTTACGCTGTTCGATTTTTCGGCCAAGTGGGATGTGGTGCCTAGTATGCTTACTCAAAACCATGATAAAGTGATCAAAGGGTTCTTGGGGTTAACTACCGCTTACAATAAAAATAAGCTAAAACCGGGTGTTGTTATTATGGGCGAAATGACAACCAATAACGAGGCGCGATATATACATGGTGATTATGGTAAAGGGCAATGGACATTTTATAGCGGGCATGACCCCGAAGACTACCAACATGCTGTTAGCGACCCGCCAACTGACTTGAAGCTGCATCCAAACTCGCCGGGTTATAGGCTGATATTAAATAATGTATTATTCCCGGCTGCGCATAAAAAGAAACAGAAAACATAATTTCTGTTACAATTGCTACTTATAAATTAAATCTTCCTAAATTTAAAAAAGCAACCCCTAATCAGCTAAAAATGAGAAATCTATTTAAGTGCCTTTTAGCTTTAATCTTCCTGCTTTTGCCTATTTTAGGTAAGTCAGCGTCTATACTTTTGCCTATGGATGAAGTGCAGAAAGAGCATTTAAAAGCATACGGTATAGCTTATTGGATATTGAAAAACGGTGAGACTGTTGACTGGTTACTCAACTATCGTGGCGGTAGTTTTATGGCAAAGTATAACAAAACCCTGGAGGATGAGTGTAAGATAAGAGGTGTAAGTTATGAGGTTTTACCGGATGCCAAGGTAGCGCAAATTAATGCCGAAATAGCTGACCCATCTGTCAATATGGAGTTGGTTAAGCTTGAAAAAACACCCCGTATAGCATTATACTCGCCGCCAACTAAAGGGCCGCTGGAAGATGCAGTGTTATTGGTGTTAAAATATGCCGAAATTCCGTTTGATATAATCTATGATGAGGAAGTATTAAAAGGTGATCTGTCAAAATACGATTGGTTACATCTGCATCATGAAGATTTTACAGGGCAGTACAGTAAATTTGGTCGTGGTTTTAGCGAGATGGGCTCCTTTAATCAAAAGGATAGGGAGATACAGGAGGCCAGGGCAAAAAAGTTGGGATACAGTAAAGTGTCTAAAATGAAACTGGCAGTGGCACAAACTATACGGGCGTTTACGGCCAATGGCGGATTCCTATTTGCTATGTGTTCGGGAGCTGACAGTTTTGATATAGCTTTGGCAGCAGCTAATACTGATATTGTTGATGAGCAGTATGATGGCGATGGTATTGATCCTAAAGCACAGTCAAAGTTGGATTATAGCCAAACTGTAGCTTTTCAAAATTTTTTGATACCTACTGATAGTTATTCGCCTATGAAATTTAGTGATATAGATGTTCGTGGCGGTGGCGGTGGTGGGAGAGGAGGTTATGGTGGTCGCGACCGCTCTACCGATTTCTTTACACTATTTGATTTCTCGGCAAAATGGGATGTAGTTCCCAGTATGTTAACCCAAAATCATGATAAGGTGATAAAAGGCTTTATAGGTTTAGCTACAGCATTCAACAAAAATAGGCTTAAACCGGGTGTTGTCATCATGGGCGAACGAAAAATAGGTGACGAAGCTCGCTATATACACGGTGAGTATGGTAAAGGGCAATGGACCTTTTACGGCGGCCATGACCCCGAAGATTATCAACATGGTCCAAATGACCCGCTAACAGATCTGAAATTGCACCCTAACTCACCGGGGTATCGTTTGATATTAAATAACGTATTATTCCCGGCGGCGAAGAAGAAACATCAGAAGACTTAATCAGTTTGCAGTTATCAGTTGTGAAATTAATAATGATGTTTTAGCTGCCAACTGCTAATTGCCCACTGTTTACTGCTAACTCAATTAAAGAACGTCCAGCTAACACCAAACTTCAATTGCCTATCTTGCTGCGGGTAACGGTTTACAGTATAATAACCGTTGCTAAACACGCCTTGGTTAGCATAATCGTAACCTACAAATAAATTGGTGCGTTGTAAGGTGCCCTTTATAAATACAGATGCTATTGGGTATGACGAAAAGGTAACATTTGGGCCATTATAAAACTGACCCAGACCTACCGCGTATGATGGTGCTGTGTATGCACTGTTAAATCTTATATTGGCGCCTATTACAGTAGTTAGCACTTTAAATAAAAAGGTATCATAATGTAAGCTGCTGTAAGTGTATAATTCGGGTATACGCAACGTATTTTGATAGTCAGTTTTTTGATATACAATAAAGTTATCAAAGTGCCATTTGCGCCATGTCAGGTTTTTACCCAAACTTATTTTAAGCAGGTTTATCGGAGTACTTAACTGTTGGGGACGCGCATCGTTCCCGCCGGATGTTGATGCAAAATACAGATAATCGGCAATTAAATAATACTCGGCTTTCAAATCCAGTTTAAGCCCGTCATTTATATAATTAAAAGATAGGTTAGTGGTTTTTTGATTGCTAAACTTATTGTTAAATATATAATGATTGGATGTCCAGTTAGTATAAACCAATGCCGGCGAACTGCTTTGTACATAAGCGCCTAAAATTATTTTACCTGCTTTGTTGCTGGCCACAGTTGCTTTAGCATCATATAAAAAGTCGCCAAAGTTACGGCCGGTTACTATCTGGTTAAAGTTACCCTCTAAACCTACCTTGTCACTAAACCTATAGCTAAACTTGGCTTTAAGTGTAAAATTTTGAAAGGTTGAACTTTCCATTTTACTCATATTTCTCACTTTAACTCCAGCGGTTATAATGGTATCACTTACATATTGCGAGTAGTTATAAAAGTCGTGTGTTAACCCAAGATCAAGTTTTACTTCGTTTTTAACAAACTTGGTTGCTTTGCCCCGCAAATAGAAGCTATAAGAAAAATCGTTTTGTATATGTGTTACCGTTAATGAATCTCTTGATCTATTCGATCCAAAGTAATAATCAGGAAACACATGGTAGGTATCCAGATCATTCTGTAAAAAATTGTACTTCTGCACATTATAGTTAAGAGTATGTGCTACACGCTGTGTAGGTAATATATTGGCGGCATCCTTTTGCAAAAGCGTATCAATACGGCCTAAATAATAAAATTGCTTGATATAAAATCCGCTGGTTTTCCAATTGGTATAAGCGTTAGGTAATCGTACAGCCTCGGTTGACTTATTGATGGAAGGCCTGCCCGAAAAAATAGTATCCTTTAATATTGATCCCGTTTCCGGCGATTTTAAATTATTAAATAGCAGGTTACCCAATAAATTATATCGCTTGCTTTTCGACTCGTACCAGGTAAAAACGGCAGCATTCAAATTGCTTACGTTTTGGCCTATATTGGTATAACCATAAAAACCCTTTGATCCCACAAAATTAAGGTTGAAGCCAACGTTCCAGTTTGGTTTAATATTTTGCGTATGCGTAACTTTAAATATCTGCTCGGCCTTGCCCCCTGTTACTAATGATAATATAGTAATAGGTGCCTGGGCACGATAGTATTGTATATCCTGCGGAGTTAATAAATAGGGATCAAGCGCATGCAATCCCACATCAAACCCAATTATTCGCAATGGTTCAAATAATAAAGGCCTGGTTGCATAACCCACGCTTCCACTCAAACTTATTTTAGGTGTACGGGGTTGAAATAGTGGACTATAATTTTCAAAATTAGTCAATCCGGTATCTAAAGGAAATACTTGCGTACTATCGTTTAATAAACGCTCATTAGTAACCTTTATCAATTTCGAGCTTAAAACAATACTATCCCCACGTGCCTCTTCCCGTTTACGTAAAGTATCCAATAACTCATCACCGGTAAGCGGCACGGTTCTTCTTATGGTGTCATTACTAAACTGGCTTTGCCTTGATCCGCCCGAAGATCCAAACCCGGTTTGGCTGGGATTTGCCTGATTGTATTGAGCAAATGCGGCCTGTGTAAAAGCACAGATCAAAAAAGTAAATAAATATTTAAAAGTATTGCGCATTAAATACCGGCGATCAAATTTTTAAGTATCAACGTCATTTTTGGCTCGGCAGCTTGTGCTACCGCAATTATTTCTTCTACCGATACCGGCTTTAAAATCTCAGGGAAGCCCTCGTCTGTTAATACAGATATAGCAAATACCGGCAGCCCCATATGATTAGCTACTATTACTTCGGGTACGGTACTCATGCCCACAGCATCGCCACCAATTAGGCGTAAGTATTTGTATTCGGCACGGGTTTCTAAATTTGGCCCGGTAACTGCAACATACACGCCTCTATGGCACGTAATCTTATTAGTCGAAGCTATATCCAAAGCCTTATCTATCATATCCCATTTATAAGGCTGGCTCATATCCGGGAAACGCGGGCCCAGTTCGTTTTCATTTCTGCCCAATAACGGGTTATCGGTTTGCAGGTTAATATGATCTTCAATAATCATCAGATCGCCTTTTTTATATGCCGGGTTTAACGCGCCGCTGGCATTTGATACCAGCAAGGTTTTTATACCCAGCATTTTTAGCACCCTAACAGGGAAGGTTATTTGCTGCATGCTATAACCTTCATAATAATGTAAACGGCCCTGCATGGCAACTACTTTTTTGCCAGCCAGCATACCAAAAATTAATTTACCGGAATGGAACTCCAGTGTTGATATCGGAAAATCAGGGATGTTGGAATACATCAACTGCTTTTCAACTTCAATTTCATTCACTAAGCCACCCAGGCCGGTACCTAAAATTATACCTATTTCAGGTTCAAAATCACCTACTCGGTTCTTAATGTATTGGGCGGTACTCTCTATATTTGCTAACATATTTTTTTACTGTTTGATCAAAATTACCACCGCTGTTATTTAAAAATTTTACACCTATTGGCAATACCAAAACAGGTAATTGGTTAACTAACGGCAGCAATGACTGCTCTTTTAAACGCTGCGCATCCTTTTCTGTTGTAATAATTACTTTTTTTTGTGATTCGCAGGTCAAAAATTCATCGGCAAGTTTACTGATATTTTTTAAGCTAAACTGATGGTGGTCGGGATAATTATGATGTATAATATCGGGCGTAAATTTTTGCAGGTAATGTAACAGTGGTTGCGCATTAGCAATACCCGTTAATAAAAATAGGGTAGTAGTAGCATCAATCATTCCATCCACGGCATTACCACGTATGTCTTGCATATCCTGGTAAGCAATAGTTGTAAAATATAATTGCTGGTAGGGCAGTGGCTCAATTAAGGCCGCTAATTCAGCTTGTTCGTTTTGTGTTAACCCTTCCGGGCATTTAGTGATGATGATAATATCTGCCCGCCATCTGCCGCTAAATGGCTCGCGCAGGTTACCTGCAGGCAATAGTAAATGTGGCTGTGTAATGCGTGTATGATCAAACAATAAAACGCTTAATCCCGGTTTAACGGCCCTATGCTGGTAGGCATCATCTAACAGTATTAAATTATGCTGAGGTAATAATTGATCTATACCATGTACCCGCTCCTCGCAAACGGCTACCGTAACATCCGGAAACTTAGCTTTAAATTGTGCGGGTTCGTCACCTATTTGAGCAGCCGTTGATGATGTATCAGCCAAATGATAGCCCTTAGTATCCCGGCCGTATCCACGGCTTAATATGGCTAATTTGTTTTCTTCTTTAAGTAAACGCACCAAATATTCGGTCAGGGGGCTTTTGCCTGCGCCACCCACTTCTAAATTGCCTACTACAATTACAGGTATATCAAATTCCCGGCTCTTTAACAAACCGGCATCATAACACCAGTTGCGTATAATAACTACCAACCCATATAACAATGAAAACGGAAACAAAAGCAGGCGCAGATATTTCATATATTACCGTAAAGATAGAAAAAGGAGATTAATCGATACACGAAGTGTTACACGCTCCGACCTCCATTACGTAAAAAGTGCGGAAAATATGAAAGCGATAAGTGTCTTGCAGTTAATTATAGCCAGGAATATTATTTAAATCCTTACAACAAAAGTAGCAATCAAACGTATATATATACGCCCTAAAATACCTCGTATCCCTGATAATGCACCAACCCGGAATTTTATCGCGCATCATTTAAACTAATCATTATGAAAAAGGTAAGCATTATTTTGATCGTTATCGGCATTGCCCTTTTGCTGTTTGGCATATTCTTTTATGGACACAAAGTAAATATGGTTGATAGTGGCGGTTCTTCTATGATTACAACATTAAATGGGCATTGGTCTGTTCAGATACCTGCATTTTTTGGTGGCGTAATGTTGTTATTGGGTACCATATTTTTTTATATCGATATGGATATAAAGAGCATTCATCATCATCGGTTTTAATATACTTCTTGCTAAGTGTTAAGTTTTCCAAATATGAATTTTGGAAGGCTGTTTCAATTGTTTATTATAATTGTTTAATTTGTCGCGCTTTGTCAGCAGGCCTTCTGCCGACATTAAAAATGCCTTAACGGCATAAAAACAAAGAAAACAATGCAATATTGGTTAGTAAAATCCGAGCCGGTAAAATATAGCTGGGAAAAATTTAATAAAGATGGCCGTACCTTTTGGGATGGCGTGCGCAACTACCAGGCGCGTAACAACCTGCGCGAAATGAAAACCGGCGACTTAGTGCTGTTTTATCATAGTAATGACGGTAAAGAAGTGGTTGGTATAGCCAAAGTAGTAAAAGAAGCCTACCAGGATCCAACTACTGATGATAAAAACTGGGTTGTGGTTGATCTTTCGCCTGTAGAAGCCTTGAAGACCCCCGTAACATTGGAAACCATTAAAGCCGACGAACGATTAAAAGATGTTGGGCTTATACGCCAGGGCCGCTTATCAGTAATGGGCCTAAAGCGCGAGGAGTTTGACCATATTGTTGAGTTAGGAAGTTAAGTATATAAAAATTATGAATTATAGAGATTTTAGAGGTACCAAAGTAGCCGAAGTTGGTTTGGGCACCTGGCAATTAGGTAGCTCGGAATGGGGTAACGTAAATGAAGAAGAGGCACTAAGCATTTTGCAAGCGTACGTAGATGCAGGTGGCAATTTTATTGATACTGCCGATATTTATGGCGGTGGCGTTAGCGAGAAAGTTATTGGTAAATTTTTAAAAGCAACAGATAAAGAAGTATATGTGGCTACCAAGTTAGGTCGCCGCAGCGATGGCGAGTATGGCTGGCCGCAAAACTTTACCTATGATGCCATGAAACGCCAGGTAGAGTATTCATTGAACAACCTTGGAGTGTCGCAGCTGTTTTTAGACCAGTTTCATTGTATCCCTACAGAAGAAATGAGGCAGGGGAAGGTATTTGATAATTTCCGTAAGCTACAGCAGGAAGGCTTGATCAAACATTTTGGTGCCAGTGTAGAAACATCCGAAGAAGCATTGATCTGTTTGGAGCAGGAGGGGTTAGCATCGTTACAGATTATATTCAACCTGTTCCGCCAGCATGTGGCCGATGAAATATTCGCGAAAGCAAAAGAAAAAAATGTAGCATTAATAGTGCGTGTGCCATTGGCCAGCGGTTTGTTATCAGGTAAATTTAATGAGCAAACTAGCTTTGATGTTAAAGATCATCGCAATTTTAACGCTAATGGCGAAGCTTTTAACGCCGGCGAAACGTTTTCGGGGATTGACTTTAAACAAGGCATACAACTAGTTAACGAAATTAAAGCCATACTGCCTGATGATCGTACGGCGCAATGGGCCATCAGGTGGATATTAGATCATCCGGAAGTTACTACGGTTATACCAGGTGCAACTAAAATAGCGCAGGTACATAGTAATGTAGGCGCGTCTTCCCTGTCGCCTTTGCCACCACATACACATAATGAATTAAGGAAGCTATATGATGAAAAAATATATAGTTCTATAAGAGGGCATTACTAATTAGTTAGCCGTTGATCAAAAGCAAAAGGCAAGGTATTTAAAATTTTAACCAAACCTGCATCTTTATGTAACGGGTTAAGCAGGTAATTAAATTCTTCTTTAACAATAGCCGAAGGCACCTTTAATAAAAGGTGCTTTTGTTTTAATAAAAAGTCGTTGCCAATTTGTTTTAGGCTATTGTGTTCAGGGTATTCGTTCCAATTTTTTGGCAGATGCTCAACCGGGATCTCCAAAAAGCTATCAGGAGCCTCAATGGTCATGATACAAAAATCAGTAGGTAAATTAGTTGGGCTTAAGTGAACCAGGGCCTCTAATACGGCTAAAGATCTTGACGAAGCTAAGTATACCATTGAGCGGCCTTCACTGTTCCACCGCCCACCATACAAACGGGCACCGGTTCCGGATAAATCGGCATAAGCACACTTAACAATACGGTAAAGTATCATTAGGCAAAAATACCGTATTCAATGCGCCCTAACTCTTTAAATACCATATCAAAACCTATTGAAGTATCTAAAAGTGAAACAGGTGCCTCGCCTTTAAAAACATGCAATGGAGTTTTCATCCAGGTTTTAAATTTATCTAAAGAGCCAAAAACCTCTTCTCCGCGGGTATATAAACGTGCCAGCTCAATTGCCTTTTCGGCATACTCAGTTTTAATGATGGTGTTATCTTCGTAGCGTTGTAAAGTACGCTCAGAAATATGCATGATATCAGCAAACTCCTGGATGGTTAATGATATTTTTTTGGCCAGTGCCATTAACGAATGTTTGGGCAGCCCCTGACGTGATGTTTTAAGGATATCAAAATCATTAAATTGCACACCTTTGCCACCAAATAAACTGGTATATAAATTAACCGGTAGCTGGTAAGCAAGTGCCGGTTCATTTAACTGATGAGTTTCTGGTGGCGATATTTTATACTTCTTTTCAGACATCAATACAAATATACGGCACTATTGTCGTACATCAAAATTATTCGGCAATTATTAAAAAATAATTTTTCTTCCCTTTTTGTATTACTAAAAATTGATTATTGATCAGGTTTTCAGCATTATAAATGTCTTCTCCGGTAGCAATTTTAACTTTGTTAATAGCTACACCACCCCCCTGTATCATTTTTTTAGCTTCTCCTTTTGATGGGAATACTGCTGTATGCCCAGCTAACAAATCAATAGCATTGATGCCCTGCTTTAAATCATTTAAAGCGATAGTGTATTGAGGCAGCCCTTCAAACAAGCCTAATACTTCATCTTTGTTCAATTCGTTCAAAAACTCAATGCCTGTATTACCAAATAAAAAATCGGATGATTTAATGGCTTTTTCGTATTCAACTTCGCCATGTACGCGTATGGTAATATCTTTTGCTAAAGCTTTTTGTAAAGCGCGCTGGTGTGGGGCTGCATCCTGCTCAACTTCTAATGCTTCAATAGTAGCCTTATCAAACAAAGTAAATATGCGTATGTAGCTTTTAGCATCAACATCACTTGTATTTAACCAAAACTGGTAAAACTGGTATGGTGATGTACGTGCCGAATCTAACCAAACTGCACCGCTTTCGGTTTTGCCAAATTTAGTACCATCAGCTTTTTTAATTAGTTGGGTTGTTAGGGCAAAAGCCTCACCCGCATCTTTGCGACGAATTAACTCTGTACCGGTAACAATGTTTCCCCATTGGTCCGAACCGCCCATTTGCAAAACGCAGTTATGGTTTTTCCATAAATAGTAAAAATCATAGCCCTGTACCAATTGGTAAGTAAACTCGGTGAATGACATGCCGGTATCGCCTTCTAAACGCTTCTTTACCGAATCTTTAGCCATCATATAGTTAACGGTAAGGTGTTTGCCTACGTCCCTTATAAAGTTTAAAAAGGTAAAGTTTTTAAACCAATCGTAATTATTAACCATTTGGGCGCTGTTAGCACCGCTGTTAAAGTCTAAAAATTTTTCCAGTTGTTTTTGTACCGATGCCAGGTTGTGGTTCAATACCTCTTCTGACAATAAGTTACGCTCGGCTGATTTTCCTGAAGGGTCGCCCACCATACCGGTAGCACCACCAACTAATGCATAAGGTTTATGGCCCGCACGCTGAAAATGTATCAACGTCATTATCTGAGTTAAATGGCCCACATGTAGCGAATCTGCAGTAGGGTCAAAACCAATATAGCCCGAAGCCATTCCCTTATTTAAAAGGTCCTCGGTACCGGGCATAATATCATGCAGCATGCCTCTCCAGCGTAGTTCTTCAACAAAATTCATGGTATAATTATATTATATCCCGTTAACAATCGGGATGGCAAAGATAATAGAATAGTATAAAATCTGTTTTATAAGAAACGGGGAGTTCAAAAAATCAACTAATTTTTGTATTTTGGGCATACATCACTATGAATTTTTTATCGCACTATTATTTTGACCGGGACAAAACCAACTGTTACCTCATATTAGGAACGGTACTGCCAGATCTTTTAAAAAACGCCGATAAAACCATAGTTCTCCATCCCGAAAAATTAAAACATACCGATCACGCTATAAATGCCATTATAACCGGCTGGAACAGGCACCTGGAGGTTGACCGCTATTTTCACTCATCTGGTTTTTTTCTGCATCACTCGCACCAATTAAAGCTATTGCTTGCACCCGTAATTGAAGATTCGCCGGTAAAACCTTTCTTTTTAGGACATATTGGGTTGGAATTGATATTGGATAACCTATTGCTCACCACCCAAAAGGTTAATGTGCAAAGTTTTTATGATCAATTGGAAGCTTGCGATAACGATGTGATAGCAGAGTTTTTAGCTTTTGCCGGATTAAAGGATGATACCCGGTTCTTTAAGTTTTTTGCCGGGTTTAAAAGCAGCAGTTATTTACATACATACGCCGAAACACTGCAAATAGCCTATGCGCTAAAACGCATATGTATGCGTGTTTGGCCCGATCCTTTTACACCTACCCATGAAGTTGCCATTAATGAAGTTTTGATAGCTTACAGGCAACTATTGTTGCCTAGTTTTATGGATATTTTCAAGGAAATAGAAGATAAATTATAACCTAAGCAAACAACAATTCTGTTGCAAAAGGATGGTTTTAAGTATAATATGTACTCTAAAAGATACATTTATTTGCTAAAGAGCTTAAAAATCAGCATTTAACAGCAAATTAATTTTTTTGAAATAAAATTATATACCTACCTTTGCAGTCCCAATTAGAAAATTGGGAAAAGGAGATAAATTATTTAATGGCAAAAAAACAAGAAGCAGAAAAAGAATTAAAAGCTAAAGAAGCTGAACTGGAAACAGTTGCGGCAACTGGCGAAAAAGAAACAATTGAATCAGAGGCTGATTCAATTTCTATCGAAGAGATTAAATCTCAAATTGCAACAGCACCACTTGAAGATTTCGATTGGGATGCTGATGACAAAAAGTTTGGTAACTACACCGACAGCGAGCGTGAGAAAATGGAGAAATTGTATGATGGAACTTTCAGTTCTATCACCAAAGGCGAAATTATCACCGGTACTGTTGTAAATGTTAACAACAAGGATGTAGTATTAAACGTTGGGTTTAAATCTGATGGTTTAGTATCTGTTTCTGAATTCCGTGATACACCTGATCTTAAAGTAGGTGATACCGTTG
>CAZGBN010000010.1:0-81036 GCA_964524015.1 uncultured Mucilaginibacter sp.
TCGTCGGGCTCATAACCCGAAGGTCGTAGGTTCGAGTCCTGCTCCCGCTACCTAAAAGTTAAAAGCCTCAAGTCGAGAAGATTTGAGGCTTTTATTATTTACCAAAGTGGTTCTGCGATAACATCAACCATAGGTGATTGAGTGACTAATGTTCGCCGAAAAGCTTAAGTTTTATACCGAACTCAAAGTTACCGTTGGTGTAACTGGTTAAAGGGCCGGTTTCAAAGTTATAATCAATAGTAAATAAAACCGATTTTAGGTCTACACCGAAACCGGCAGCCATGGTTTGATTGGTGTGATAGATATATTGCATATCCAAACCATAACGGTTCAGCGCTACATCGATACCAACATCGCCAATACTTTTATAGCCTTTTACTACACGGTAGCCGACTAAGGGCTCCAACGTCAGGTCAGGATATGTAGGTACGGCAAATTTATAAGCTGCAACACCCACAAACATCATCATATCCGCATCAAAGCGCGAATCGGAAGATTTAAATAGTGTGCTTTCCAAACTTGGTAAAGAGGCGCTTATCAATAAATTATTGTTGGTGTATGCAGCACCTACAGCACCGTCAATGTATGGTTTTAAGGCGTTATAGGCTGATATTTCATTATCTGAAAGATCGCCGCTTATCTTATTGTAATCCACTTTTGAATTATCAAAACCCAATGATAAGCCAAAGTTAAGATGCTCGTTTTTATCGCTCAGCGGTACATGGTATGCATAGCTTGCCAATACGCGGGTACTGCGGATAAGGCCTGACTGATTATCATTGATGTTTAAACCTAAACCCATCTTATCGGTCGGCGAGAAATCTGCGGTTAATGAACCAACTTTTGGCGTTTCGGGGAACAAGGTCCACTGCTGGCGATAATTAAAGTTTACATTCAGGCTTTTATCCATGCCTGCCAGTGCAGGGTTCAATAAATACCTATTACGGTAATACATAGATTGAAAAGGAGTAAGCTGCGCCCGGCTTTGTAATGCCAACGATCCTAATAGCATAGTCAGCAGAAATATTCTAAGTGTTGTATTTTTATAGATAACCATGTTTTTGGTTGTAATAATTTTCATTCTTTCTGTTAATTAAATTATTTGCTCCTGATAATGCTGATGTATCCTTTTATCATATTTCCGCCAATACCCAGATCAACAATATAATAGTAGGTGCCTCCTGCCAATGGCGAGCCGGTGTCGTTTAATGTACCTCCCCAGTCATTATTATAATCTTTTTTAGTAAATACCTGCCTGCCGCCGGTATCATAAACCGTTACCGAGTTTTTCGGGTAGAGTTGAATATCCTTCACAATCCAGAAATCATTCTTACCATCGCCATTAGGGGTAAGTATATTGTTTGCGGTAACAGTTAATATAGCCTTGGTTATAGTAAGTGTACCAGGGCCATAACTAATCATATAATTGGGGGAAACAACACCGGTAACGATTAATGGATAGGTCCCCATTGCAGAATTGGCTGTTGCTGTTGTGCTTACGATTGGTTTGGTGGTTAAACTGGCTTCAGTATCTCCATTAACAAAACCGGTATAGCTTACTGTGAAGTCTGGGTTTACTGTACCGTATGCCTTAGTTTGATCATTAGCTTTGACCATTAAATTAGCCTGGGTGATAATTAAATTAGCACCGATATAAGTTAGGGTGTAATTACCGTTTAATGCCAGTGTACCTTGTTTAATAGCATAGGTATTTACAGCTTCACCGGCATCGCGTGTTGAGCTTCCGGTAAACGAGTCAGTACCTGCTAAACTGCCCGAAGTGACCTGGTAGGTAAATACCGGATCGGAAGTACCATACACTTTGGTTTTGGTATCAATTTTAATAGTTATTGCTTTGGCATTAATGATTAATGTTTTGGTTAAGTTGATAGCGGCATTGTAGGTAGCGTTGCCTGCTTGCGACGCGGTGATGGTGGCCGTACCTGCACCAACTATGGTTAAGGTGCTGCCTGTAACTGTTGCTACCGAAGGGTTAGAACTGGTATATGTAACACCCAAACCTGACGATGCTGTGCCGGTTAAGGCAACGGGCGCATCGCCGTAAGTAGCGGTGATATCAGCAAACGTAATGGTTTGATTGGCTTTACCTATAACAATACTATAAGCAGCAGATGCAGTGTAAGGCCCTGTACCTCCTGATGCATCGGTAGCGGTTACCGTAAAGTTAAATGTACCGGCTACTGTGGATGTGCCAGAAAGCGTGCCATTTGCAGTTAATGTTACTCCTGCAGGTAATGCTCCCGCTGTTAAAGCGTAAGCATAGGGTGTTGTACCACCTGACGCGGTTATAACCTGACTGTAAGCTGCACCTACTGTACCCGCTGGTAAAGTTGCAGGGACAAGTACCAAAGTTGCCACGTTAGTGCTAAGCGTGTAAGCCTGCGATCCGGTGAATAATAAAGCATCCGTAGCCGTAACGGTTAAGTTAAATGTACCACCCGCGGTTGCTGTACCTGTGATCGTTCCAGTTGTTGATGACAGCGTTAACCCAGTGGGTAAAGCCCCCGCGGTTAAAGTATAGGTGTATGCCGCTGTACCGCCTGATGCAGTAACTGTTTGGCTATAAGCCGCACCTACGGTAGCCACAGGTAACGTTGTTGGTACCAAACTAATGGTTGGCGCGGAAAAAGTAAGTGTATACGCTGTCGACCCGCTGTAAGGAAACCCCGCTCCGCCCGTTGTGGCATCAGTAGCAGTTACGTTAAAATTAAAGGTACCCGTGACGTTTGATGTACCGGAAAGTGTACCGTCTGATGTCAGCGTGATACCTGCTGGTAAAGTGCCTGCTGTTACAGCATAAGCATATGGTGCAGTACCACCCGTGGCAATTATATTTTGGCTGTAAGCCATGCCTGCAACACCATTAGGTAGATTTGTAGGCCCAACAACAATAGTTGGCGCACTAACTGCAAAACTTATATAAGTTTTTGTACCGGTATATGGCCCCGGGCTTGGTGAGCTATCCGTAGCACGAATTCCAAACGTGGAAGTTCCAACTGCGGTTGGTGTACCACTTAATGTACCATCTGTTGCCAGGGTTAAACCAGCCGGTAAATTACCGGCTGATTTGGTAAAGGTAAACGGACCAGTACTACCTGTACCCGATGCGGTAAACGTTGCACTATAAGGTACACCCGCCTTAGCCGCAGGCAGAGCAGCTACCGATACCGGCAATACAGTTATGGTCGGTCCGCTAACGGTGATGGTGCGGGATATATCTTGGGTATATGGCCCGGTTCCGGTTGAAGAATCTGTTGCCCTAACTGTAAAGTTAAAGGCCCCCAATACGGTGGCAGTGCCGCTAAATGATCCGTCTGATGCCATGGTAATACCTGCCGGCAAAGAACCAATGGTTATAGAAAAAGTATATGGTGATGTACCACCCGATGCCGTTTGCGTATAACTGATAGGTGCAACAGAGCTTGCAGACATTGCTTGTGCTGCCGGATTAATAATGATAGTTGGTGCGCCAACGGTTAATGTATATGCCTGCGATCCGGTATAGGGTCCTGCGCCTGTAGCGTTATCAGTAGATGTAATGGTAAAGTTAAAGGTTCCGCCAGCGGTTGGAGTGCCGCTCAGGAATCCGGCTGATGTTAGTGACAAACCGGCGGGCAAAGTGCCCGCGGTTATGGCATACGTATAGGTTTCTCCACCAATTACTATATTTCGTGATGTACTTAATGTTTGGCTATATAACGCGCCAACTGTTGCTGCAGGGAATGTTGCCGGGGATAATGTAAGGATTGGTGCGTTAACGGTAAGCGTATAATCCCGTGACCCGGTGATTGCATTAGCGTCTGTAGCGGTAATGGTAAAGTTAAACGTACCCAGTTGGGTAGCGGTGCCGCTTAATGTACCATTCGGTGCCAAAGTTATGCCGGCAGGTAAAGCACCCGATGAAACAGCAAAACTATAAGGGGCGGTAGTTCCTGATGCGCTTATCGTCTGAGTATATGACAGCGGAGAGCTGACATTGGGTAGCGATGCCGGCGATAAGGTGATGAGAGGCGTTACCGTGGCGCTGGATGAATTATTGGACAGATCCGTATCGTCGGTGGCAGTAACGGTGGCAGTATTGGTATACTCGGCTAAAGTATGGTTAGGCAAAACTTTAGCTGTAATGGTAAGAGTACGAGTAACGCCTGACCCAACAATTGGGCTCCAGTTGCCAGTTGTTGTGTTGTAACCGACTGGAACACTGCTGTGGCTGACATATTGAAACCCAGCCGGTAATAGATCATGTAGTACAAGTGGTGCGCCGCCCCCCGCTCCAACGTTTTTAACCGCAATCGTGAATACGACGTTACTACCGACATTAGCAATAGGATGATCTACTGTTTTAGTGACTTGAATATCTGGCGGTGCAAAAGTTACAGGAGTGGGTGTGCTAAAATCAAGTGGGGTTTTGGTATTATCTCCTTCATTGGGGCTCACATTATTATCCGAAACGTCAGTAACTGTTGTAGCACTTCCATCAGTGGTTATGCCCATTGCGGTAGCCGTATTATTAAAGGTACCATAGTTGCTATTTACAACTACGCTAATCGTTAAGGTAATGGTACCACTGGCGCCAACCTTTAAATTACTTGATGCTGGGTTTAAAAGGTTTTTATTGGTACTCCCGTTAAAACCGGCGTTAACGGTAAGCGCACTACCGGACGTGACGTTACTTGTTGTAAGGTTGCTCTTGACAAAGGTAATTGGCGAAGGGAGAGTAGCACTAAGATCATCAGTTACCTGAATATTGTTAAGATCAACGTCACCGTAGTTTTGCACCTTAAAGGTATAGGTAATACTATAAGTACCATTAGATTGAAGTGAGAAACCTGTAAGTGTTTTAGCCAGGCCTATCATCGGGGAACTAACCATCGATAAGGAATAGGTGGCGTCAGCAGCTATAGGTGCGTCATCAAAATTTGGCCATTTATTGTCAAAAATAACTGCGGCCGTTATGCCATTAGAATTTTGATTAACGACTTCCGCCGAAACCGGCTTTGCAACTAACAGGCATAGCATGCAGCTCAGGAAATAAAGTAGAGATTTTTTCATAAGGTTGGTGTAAGTAATAAGTATTATAGTTTTTTATTTTTTGGATACCGGTTATAGGAAATCAATAGCGCGAAGATTACCTGTTATTAAAAACAAATTACCAGCAACACAAAATTCGCTTAAAACGCAGCTCACAATCGTTCGATTGTTTACCTATAGTTAATAAATAGCTGCCATAGATTATCTGTAAAAGTCGATTTGCTGCAAGATAAGCCTATTTTTTAAAATATTGGATTTTATTTGTGTGATATTTTAGTTAAGAACAGATGTTTTTTAAATTAAATATCTTGTACGCAAAACAACATCTGAAGGTCTGCTTGCCTGGCAACAACGTGCAACATACATCAGACTCATTGATACGGCTCTCAGATCCTCCAAAAAGTTCGACATTTGGCGCGTTCCCGCTACCGAAACAAGTAAAAGCCTCAAGTCGAAAGATTTGAGGCTTTTTTGTTTAGGTGTCGTTGCAGGCTACAGGCATAGCCCACTTGCGCTCGTCTGCGACGAGTGCTTAACATAGGTCGGCATTTGTAATGCCATACACTTACGATGCAATCGCTAAAACACTTTAAGCACTCGTTGCAAACGAGCACAAAATCATGGTTAACCCTCTTTAATACATGCCATCTATTAACTACACCACCCTCCACACATCAATCAATACCTGCTTTGGCTTGCGTGTGCCTGTAGCAATAAAAACAGAGCTATTGAGCCAGGCATATTTAGGGTTACCGGTTTCAAACAAGGGTATGGAGCGGAAGTAATATTCAGCAGCATCTACCTCCTCGCCTTTGGCTAACCGCTGCATTACCTCCGGCGGGCCGTGGCGCAGGCCGGTATTGGTTATGGTAATCAGGTCGCCATCGTTGGTTTGCAGCAGGTAGCGGGCATCAATTTCTACCACGCCATCGGCGCGCACCAGCTGCCAGTCGTACCCGCCTGCCACTACTTTGCCGTTTATATTTGGCCCTTCAAAAGTTCCGCCGGTTATGGGCACTACTTTGCGTACGCCTTTGCCGGTTTCGCCAATTTCCTGTACGCCGCCGGTGAGGTCAACACTGATACGAAAAGCAAATTCTAATTCGGGCTGCTGCATGGTCAATTAGTTTTAAAGATTTACTTTTTCCAGTTTTGGCGATAGGATATGGAACAGTATCGTAGCGGTTAAAAATGCTGTACCACAGCAAATAAATATCAGGTTATAGCCGCCTTGCAAATTGTTGGCCGCTTTATAGCCATCCAGCAAAACACCCACACCTTTGGCTGCCAGCATACCGCCCACCGCGCCACCCAAACCACCAATACCCGATACCGAACCCACCACACTTTTAGGGAACTGGTCTGAAACGGTAGTTAGCAAAACGCCCTTCCATACCGTTTGCGAGCCTGCCGCCAAACCCACTATACAAACGCTTATCCAAACGTCATGGCTAAAGCGCATCAGCACTACCGGCAGCACCAGCGCCATGCAGATAAACATGGTGGTTTTACGGCTGCTGTTAACGCTCCACCCACGATTGATGAGGTATGATGACAACCCGCCGCCCGAAAGGGAAATAACCGCGGTAATAGCATAAAAAATAGTTATCGGGAAAGCTATCTCGGTTCGTGAAAGGCCGTTGCTGATCAAATACGATGGCATCCAGAATAAATAAAACCACCAGATAGCATCGGTTAAAAACGTAGCTAAAAAATAACCCCAGGTAGCTTTTTTGCCAAGCAATTGCGGTATGGATGCTTTTGCAGTGTCGCCGTCTGCTATAGTTGGTTGACCGGAAGTAATAAATGCCAGTTCTTCGGCGCCAACCCGCGGATCATTTTGTGGTTTGTTGTATAAAAAGTGCCAGGCTATCACCCATAATATGCCCAATGCCCCGGTAACAATAAAAGCAGCCTGCCAGCTATAATTATTGGCTATCCAAAGCACCCCAAAAGGCGCTATCAGCGGACCAACCGTTGAACCGCTCACCATGATGCCACTAGCTAATGAACGCTCCTTTACGGGGAACCACTCGGCAATGGCTTTAATAGATGCCGGGAAGTTGGCAGCCTCGGTAAAACCTAACGCGCCACGTACCGCCATAAAACCGGGTATGGCTTTAACAAACCCATGCGCCATAGCCGCAAGGCTCCAGCCGAACACAGCAATACCGTAGCCAATTTTGGCACCCACTTTATCAATTAATCTTCCCGACAGAATATACCCAATAGCGTACATCAACTGAAAGCAAAATACAATATCGCCATAATCCTTTTCGGTCCATTTAAATTCGGTCTCCAGCATGGGTTTTAATAAACCGATGATCTGCCGGTCGATATAATTGATGGTAGTCGCCAGGAAAAGCAATCCCATGATGGTGTATCGGTAATTGGTGCGCATGGATAGGTTTAGTTTATATTTAGTTTAGTGTTTTTGATTTAATGCCTCCAGCTCAAACCCGGCAATTTTTTTGTATCGTGCCGATATGGCGTCCAGTTCCTCTTGCGAGATCACATCATACAAATTATCAAAGCCGTTCGGTGCCCTTTCCTCCACGATCTGCATGGCTTCTTCAGGCCCCATTTTACGGTTCTGTAAAACGATGTTGGCAGTAGCAGGCAATCGTATAGATTCATACTCTTTTAAAGCCCCTACAACGTCATTGCTCCACCCCAGGCAATCTGTTAAGCATTCGGCATCTAAAATGGCCTGCGAGGCTCCATTTGAACCAATAGGATACATAGGATGAGCTGCGTCACCCAATAATGTTATCCGGTCATATGTCCATTGGGGCAGTGGGTCACGGTCCGACATGGGGAACTCATAAATAGCTTCCGCATTCGCAATTAGCGAAGGCACATCCAGCCAATCAAACTCCCAGGTTTGAAACTGCTTTAACAGCTTTTCCTTATCCCCTCTGCGGTTCCAATCGCGCACCATAATATTTTCCTCTTCGCTCACTTGCAGATCGGCTATCCAATTGATGAGTTGATTACCATTTTTATCGGGTTTCGTTATGGGATAAGCCACAAATTTTTTACTGCGGCTGCCCGCCATGATCATAGATGAGCCGGAAAGAAATGGTTTTGCTATGGTAGTGCCCCTGTGCAGGATAATACCCGAAAATTTAGGGATACCCTCAACAGGGTAAAACTGCTTGCGTACTACGGAATGTATACCATCGGCACCAATTAGCGCATCGCCCTCAACAGTAACTTGTCGGCCAGTTTTTTTGTCGATAAATACGGCAAACACTCCCTCACCTTTATTTTCACAGGACTGTAAATGGTGGCCCGTAAGGACCTTTTCGGCACCAAGCATCTCTTTTACCTTCTCCAACAAAAGCATGTGGAAGGTACCACGATGTACCGAAAACTGCGGCCAATGATAACCTGCGAAAATACCCCGTGGTTCGCCCCAAATTTTTTGGCCGAATTTATTGAAGTAGATCAACTCGCTGGTTGCAACGGCTACTTCCGACATAGCTTCCTGCAAACCTAAATTGGTCAATACACGCACAGCATGCGGCAAAAGATTGATGCCTACGCCAAGCGGTTTTATCTCTTGTGCCGATTCATAAACCATTACCTCAAAGCCGGCTTTATGCAAACTCAAGGCAGCGGTTAACCCACCGATGCCGCCACCAGCGATCAGTATTTTTTTACCCTTCATACCGGATGGTTATTTATTGCTCAACACTTTAGGGTCAAAGGCAAAGCTTTGGTATGACGAAGCATTTTCCACAGGGCCACTTGTGTATTGAGGATAGTTTGGATAAGAACAAAGCAAATATCCTTTCACATTTTTATCCGTGCCAATACGGCCTTTTTCATCTACCACCAAAGTTTTAGCCGGAGCTTGTTTCTTCTCTACCCATGATACCAACAGATCAAGGTTATCGTCGCCATTAGGGCCAGCGATATTTTTGGGGGTGACAGGTTTTCCTTCCCCGTTAACGCTGTAACCTTTGCCGCTTAAACCATGGCCGCCATGTGGTACCACAAATAAACGAGCAAATTCATCTACTTTCTGCCTTCCCATTTTGTCAATAACTGATTGATAATAATCAAGCTGCGCCCCATCTGAAGCTAGATTATCCATTAAACCACTGGTAATAATAATTTTACCGCCTCTTTTCTGAAATGCAGAAAGGTCAGGATTGGTGGCATCCAACCAGGTTGATATTTCTTGTCTGCGTTTTGTCCATTTGCCATCTTCCACATAATCCAATGAATTGGCTTTAATATCCTGCATCAAAAACCCGGTAGTACCCAATATGCCCAAATGACTAAATGGACGTGCGTTATCAGCCGCGCCCTCTTGTCCTTTAAAACGGGTATTGGCTATAAGCCCCATATCGGCAGGTGAGGTATTTGGCAGCCACATACCAAATGATTTAACACCATTTGCCAAAGGCGATTTCCAGGTATAAGGGCTGTATACAAACTCCAACGTTTTTATTTGCCCATCAGTCAACTTCGCGTTTTCAGATGCATCTGCCGGGTTTGGATCTACTCCATTTGGTGCTCTTAAAGCCTTCCACGGGTCTTTAGGACCAATACCGTCTTTTACATTAAATATGGCACGGGCAGCCATATAGTTATTGATCATGCCATCCGCAACTCCATCAAGTGCATCAGTTTGCCTTATAAACTCAGCAGTAATGGCTTTAACTTTTGCAGGGGTAACCCAGTTGTTTGCCGGTTTTTCTTGTATACGTATAAGCACCGGGGCCAGCATCAGGGTTGAATTATTTAGAATTGGCACGTTAGCAATTATACCATCATAATCTGCCGGGTAACGTTGTGCAACGGTTACTGCTTCACGGCCTCCTTGTGAAGTACCCACATAATAATTATACGCAGGCTTTTTGCCATAAACGCGTTCCATAATATATATAGCGGCATCATGCGTTTTTTTCATTTGCATGTAGCCCAGGTTTTTTATGGCTTCGTCGTTAAGCGCCCATTCATCGCCGCTGGTGGGTCCTGTTGCCAATGGTTTGCCACCCGGGCCCATTCCGCCAGATTGGTGGCCGCTATCGCTACCATAAAGCGCGAAGCCTTTACCCAATGCAGAACCACGGGCACTTACACCAAGCGTTCCATTCATCCCTCCCCCGCCTTGTTGCATGCCGCGTAATGACCAGTTTGAAGGGAGTATTACCCTAAAATTAATAGGCCAGCCTTTAGGGTCAACCGGCATAATGGAGCCTTCAACAATGCCATGTGCTATAGTTGTAGCGGTAGCCTCAACCCAACGTGGCTCATATAGTACCACTGAGCCAACAGGCTCACCAATAGCTGATGCAGGGATAGAGCGTCCGGCCTTTTCAATATCAGCTTTGCTGATAATAATGTTATTTGTTTGTGCGAATAATGAGCTGCTTAATGTAAAGCAGATTAATTTAAGTAGAGTTATTGATCTTATCATAATAATAGGGGATGGTTTAGAGACACAAGATACTAATATGGTAGATTTTTACAAACATTATTTACAGTAGAATAATCGTAACAATCTATGGGTCTTATATATAGCACTACCATTGGAGTAGCTTGTGTATTAGGCTGTTATTTGCTGTGGCGGTTATGGTAACAACATTCTAAATAATCTTGCATTCAGTTTTTAGTTGTGTAAAATGTAAAAGTGTTCATGCATTCATGTAATTTTACATTCCTAAAATCAGTCTATTTTGAAGATATTATTTGACCATCAAACATTTACTATACAACGTTACGGGGGCCTTTCGCGGTATTTTGCAGAAGTAAATGATGGCCTGAACAAGCTGCCGGGTGTAACCTCAAAAATTGCCACACTGTATTCAGAAAATGAGTATATAAAAGATGTTCCACTCCCTTTAAATAACGCGCTGGGTAAAAAAATATTTAGCGGTCACTTTAACCGCACCTACCGATGGAACAGGCGTTATTGCAGTTTTAAAATACGTTCGGGAAACTTTGATGTACTTCACCCCACATACTACGATCCTTATTTTATCGGGGACCTCAAAAAACCTTTTGTAATTACCATACCTGACATGATATTTGAACTGGTGCCAGAGCAGTTTCCAGACCATGAAAAGGTTATATTACAAAAAAAGACGGTAATGGAGCATGCTAGTGCCATAGTCGCTATTTCTGAACATGATAAGCAAGACATCATTAGGTTTTACCCACAGTTTGAAGATAAGATAGCAGTTATACATTTAAGTTCTGATTTTACAGGGATGCCGCCCGCTGCGCCTAATACCATTGGCAAGTTTATTTTATTTGTTGGCGAACGAAGGATATATAAAAACTTTATTGCTTTTGTAAAAGCTATAGCCCCCTTGCTTAATGAGGATAAAGAGTTGAAGTTGGTTTGTACCGGCGGTGGCAAGTTTACTGACGAAGAAATACAGTTACTTACCTCATTACATATTATTGATCAATGCCAACAGGTAAACGCTGCAGAAGATAAATTAAAACAACTATATGCACAGGCACAGTTATTTGTGTTTCCATCATACCTGGAAGGGTTTGGCATACCGTTATTAGAAGCGTTTCATGCAGGTTGCCCTGTTGCGGCAAGCAATACCAGTTGCTTCCCCGAAATTGGGGGCGATGCCCTGGCTTATTTTGATCCGCATAATGCAGATAGTATATACAATACTGTAAAATCTGTTTTAACTAATGCAGATCTGCGTGCCGAACTTATTATTAAAGGAAAGGAACAAGTAAAACTATTTTCTGGGGATAAAGTGGTGCAAAACAGTTTGGCACTTTATGAGAGGGTGGCATCCGGCAGGGCCATCTAGGTGTACATCCGGCTAATTCTTTTAAAGCTTTTGTTACATTTGTATGCGATAACCTCCTAGTTAATGCATAAAATTAAAGAGATAATATTGGGTAAACCTTTCATATTTACCATATGGTTTGGTTTAAGCTTGTTTGCAGTAATTAAAAGTGTGCTGCTTGGACACAGCCATATACACAATAATTATTTCGTTTATAAGTATAATTTTCTGCATGTTTTAAACCAGCAAAACTTGTATGCTCCCTATCCGGACAACTATTTTGACCTTAATCACTACGGGCCCATATTTGCATTAATAATTGCGCCATTTGCATTATTACCAGATGAAGTTGGTGTAGTTTTATGGGTAATTTTTAATGCCTGGGTATTGCTATTGGCCATACGCTCATTGCCTGTAAAACAGGAGCAATACCTGCTTATATTATTATTGTGCGCACATGAACTAATGACATCAGCCGCCAACGTACAGAGTAATCCGCTGGTAGCTGCCCTAATTATATTAAGCTATGTATTTATAAAAAATGAAAAAGATTTTTGGGCGGCTTTAATGATTGCCCTGGGCACCTTTATTAAATTATACGGCATAGTTGGGTTGGCTTTCTTTTTATTCTCAAACAATAAATTAAAACTTATGGCAAGCCTGGTTTTTTGGTCGGTTGTGTTGTTTGCATTGCCAATGATCATTTCTTCGCCAAAGTTTATTGTTCAAACGTACAAGGATTGGTATAATGACCTGGTGTATAAAAATGGGGTGAATGTTCTATCAACCCGCAATGACGTATCTGTTATGGGCGTAATCCGCAAAACGGGCCTGGCAAACATTTCAAATACCCTGGTTTTATTACCTGCAATGTTATTGTTTGCGCTTAGTTATATCAGATTCCGTTACTTTAAAACCGTCCATTTTCAACTGCTTATAGTGGCATCTACCCTAATATTCCCTGTAATTTTTAGTACAGGGTCTGAATCCCCTACTTACATTATTGCTTTTGTGGGAGTTGCTATATGGTTTATTAATGCCAAAAAACCTCTTAATTACCTTGATATATCATTATTGATATTTGCGTTGGTATTAACAAGCCTATCACCTTCTGACATTTTTCCGAAGCATTTAAAAGTAAATTACGTTGACCCATATGCACTTAAGGCGTTACCGTGCTTTTTGGTATGGCTTAAGATCATTTACGAAACCTGGTTCAGGAATTTTGCGGCTGATAAAAGCTTGGCTAAGGCATGATCGTATCTGTGTACTTGTTTATTACTCTTTAACACGAGTAACTGTTGAACTCCGCACAGAGTTAACAATTTTAGTGATAAATTGATCAACACTGGTAGTGCTATTATGCTTGTGCATAAGCTGTTTAAATTGCAGGCGGGCAACTTTAATTGCTGATATATTTTTTAAAAACAAAATATAGCTTTTAGCCAGCCAAAATTTACCCGAGATAAGTTTGGGGATCAGATCAATAAAAGTGATCTGCAAAAACCATAAAAACAGGCGCAAACCGTCCAGGTGCAAGGCGTGCAGATAATACCTGTTGCGGAAGTATATCATTTTTACCCATTTCCTGGTCTTATAGTCTTTGGTGCTGGCAGATAGTTCATGTTCGCAAATCGCCCTGTGTTCGTAAAGACAGTTCCAATTTAACCGCCAGGCACGTAAGCACAGTTCCATATCTTCACAATAAAACGGAGAGAAAATTTCGTTAAAACCTCCAAGCTCCTTTATCTTTTTAAGGTCAACTAACGCGTTAGCGCCAGATAAATAAAAGCTATACGTTTCCTTACCTTCAGCCAAATAATAAAACCATGCGGTTTTGAGTTTGAGTCCGCTTTTTTTTGGCATACGCGCCGCATCTTGAATATGTGTTACCCCCATATCGATAATTCTGCCCATTACCCCAAAAGTGCTATCGCTTTCAAAATAGGCCCATAAATGCTCAAAATAATTAGCAGAAAGTTTTACGTCCGAATTAAGTATAAGAGCCAGGCTTTTTTCGGCTGCTGCTATCCCCCTGTTACAGCTAAAGGAGAAGCCTTTGTTAATCGCATTGCGCAGTATTTTTATAAAGGGATAGTTGCGCTCAATATAGGCTACAGAATCATCAGATGAGCAATCGTCAACTATAATAACCTCAAAGTCAACTTCGGCTGTTTTAATTGCTTCCAATGTAAATGGCAAGTATTTCTCTAAAAGAAGCCGCCCGTTATAGTTGGGGATTATTATAGAAACAGATTTTTTTATCATGTTTACCTATTGGATTTGGCTAGATTATTTCGGAACTGTTTAATGATAAATCACGAACAAGCTCTTCAAAATTGTTTTGAAAATAAAACTCATGTGCATTTTCACCTTCGGGTATAACATTAGCTGTTTTTGAATACACCTCCAAAATTCGCGGCACTTTTAATCCTTCGGCTAATGAAAAGGGGAACGACTGATTGCCGATAAAAAGCTTGCAACCGGCTATCATACCCGCAAGCGCTAAAAAATCGGGCACTTGAACCCACTCCATATCCGGAACAGCTTTTTTCATGTCCTCATACTCAGACTTAACACCTACAAATGTTATATTATCATATTGGCTCAAAAAGGAATAATCTATGGAAGGATTTCTGTAGCGTTCACTCCTGGCCAGAATTATTCGGCCAGCGTATTTTTTGTCCGGTTCTACTGTTAACCAACTTTTCCACAACTGGGGAGTAATACCTGTAAAATAGCTGTACCACCGGGCAATATTTCCATTAGTTAGTGATATTGTTTTTGACCTCACAGCATCTAAGTCGATATGTATTTTTTGATCAGTATAAACCAAACAGCTATTAATATAGCTTTGAGATTCAATTAATGGAGAAAGCATCGAGGCCATTTTCTCGTTCAGCATTACATTTCCCATAGGGTGCGAACTATAGCCCGACATAATTAACGGCTGATTTAACCTTAGATAAAAATTAATTGGAGCTTTTGTTACCTCGTGCATTTTTTTCAGTGTGGGCATTGCATAAATTATATCTCCCGCGTTGCCGCTATGCAATACATTCAAATACCCGGTTGCCTTGCTTTCTGCCTTTATCTTTTCAACAGTATCTAAAACGTTTTTGCCTGTGTAAAAATTGGTAATTTGTTCCAATTCGTAGTTTTGACGCTCCCATTTATAGCGTGCATACTTAGTTTTATCAGTATACTTTAACAATAACTTGCTTAAAATATTTCTCTTTTTAAACATTATAAGTTTCTTTTAATATCACAAGTAACTATTCTTATGCGTACAATTTTAAAGCGCCAAATCTATTCATAATAAAACAAAAAGCCGGTAATTGTTAATTGACGACCCAATTAAATGAATGATATTTTTTATATCGTTAAACGAAGACTATTTTAGCTAAATATTAATTCCTGTTCATGGAGCAAAACAACCAAAAAGTATCCATTATAATTGTCACCTTAAATGCCGGAAAAACATTACAGCTTACGTTGGATAGCATTTATCAGCAACGATATCCAAATATCGAAATTATCATTCAGGACGGAAGAAGCACAGATAATACGATTTCCATCCTTGAGAGTAACAATGACAAAATTGCTCATTGGATGAGTGAAAAAGATAACGGCGTTTATGATGCAATGAACAAAGCTTTAAATAAAGTAACCGGAGACTGGATATATTTTTTAGGTGCGGATGATACATTACGACCGGCATTTTCAGACATGGTGTACGAATTGACCGATCCGGGCATTATTTATTACGGTAATGTTTTTGCCGAGGGTGCTGTTAAACTAGGAGAATTAACCAAAAAACAGTTTGCTAAAGTTGGCGCTTATCATCAGGCAATTATTTACCCCCGCGCTGTTTTTAATAAATACAGGTACAATACCAAATATAAAATTTCGGCAGACTTTGCTTTAACAATTGCGCTTGTTAAAGATCCTTCTTTTCGGTTCTGCTATAAAGATTATATAATAGCCAATTTTAATCATGAGGGCATTTCGGGCGCAAATATTGATGCGGCGTTTCAAAAAGATAAGCCGGGATTGATATACAAAAATTTCGGCCTGAAAATTTGGTTGAGTTATATGTTTCATCGTTTAAAAAACAGGCATAACCCCAGGGCATAACTCTACAGTTTTTTGTTTGGAGAGTTATTATAAACATTGTATCTTGATACCACCTAATTAACTGCTTTATTAAAATGATCTTTAGTAATGATTTAAACCATTTGCTCTCAAATGATAAATTTGACTTAGATCATTTTATCCGGTTATCTCCTGATATGATATGTGTTGCAGGTTATGATGGCTTTTTTAGAAAAATCAATCCGGCGGCATCAAAAACTTTAGGCTACACTCAAGAAGAGTTATTCTCCAAACCAATAAATGATTTTGTTTATCCTGAGGATAAATTCATCACTATAGAAAGCCGGGAATCCGTAAAAAGATCAATTCCACTTATAAATTTCGAAAACAGGTACCTAACTAAAAACGGGGATATTGTATGGCTATCATGGACATCTATAGGTATAGAGGACCAAGAACTAGTGTTTGCCATTGCAAAAAACATCACCCACAAAAAACGACTGGAAGAAGACAGGAACTTATTACTCACTAACCTTACCAGGATAAATCATGAATTAAAGCAGTTGGCTTATACTGCCACCCATGATCTCAGGTCGCCGGTAAATAGTTTATTATCTACCGTTAATATGCTCGAAGATAAAAAAGATGATCCGGAAGAAGTTAGTGAATTATTAGATGTATTAAAGCAATCAACAGAGAGTCTTAGTACTACCCTAAATAAATATGTGGATATTCTGATTCAAAAAAAGAGTTTAAATATTGAAGTGAGCGACGTAAGTTTTACAGAATGCCTGAACACCATAAAACAATCGTTAAGGTCGCTTATTGCTGATACTAAAACCAAAATTACTGCTGATTTTGCTGCTGCAGATGTAATAAGGTTTAATAAAAGTTACCTGGAAAGTATATTTCTCAATTTAATTTCTAACTCCATAAAGTATGCTAAACCTAATACCTATCCACAAATAAGCATACATACCCAAAAGGTGAATGGCATAGTGAGTTTGATATTTAAAGATGAGGGACTAGGATTTGATATGGATAAAGTTAAAGATAGAATTTTTGGATTCAATCAAACCTTTCATGAAAATAAAGACAGCAAAGGCATAGGCTTATATTTAGTGTATAATCATTTAACAAATTTGGGTGGACAAATTGCTATTGAAAGCTGTATTAATGAGGGCGCAACATTTACACTCATGTTTAAAAATTAATATTAGGGGGAGTTTTACTCATTAGGGGAAATATCTCCCCACTTTAATGTGCAAATTTTAAAAATTAGGTTAAATATTTACTTGGATTACTTTTTGCAGATTACTAATTACTTATCACTATTGGTTAGTAATTATTTATGCGGTCAATCTATTTTATTCTAGCTTCTTTATTATTCACCGGTTGTTTAAAAGCTGATATCGCTCCTACGCCAGCTGTTAAAATAGTAACATCCACCATAAATACACCAACCACGGTTAAAACTGATTCTTTAAAAAGTGTTAGCTATAGCCCGGATACTGATACCTCAAACCCAGATTATTGGTTTAATGGAACAAAAGGAACAGCATTAATACAAGTTACTTGTAAGGATTGCAATGCTATTGCAACTATTGGCACTAATACTATACCCTTTATATTTAATGCTAATGGTGTAGGGGTACTAAAATATACACCCGCAGCCGGACAATCTATTCAAATTGCCATTTGCCCGGGAGGCACAAAAGCAATCAAGGCAGAAATTTTTGGTAGTACAACCACCTCTGTATATACTTATTCGGGCGTTATTACCGGCAATTGGAGTGGGGTTTATACCAATAAGTAATTAAACCTACTGCTGAGAGTATAATTTTATTTCCTTACACCTTTATTTTTCAGCATTTGTCCTATATCATTTGCCATTGCAATTGAAGCTTCAATCTCTTCTTTACGTATAGCAACACTTTCTATATTAAAGCCAAAAGGAATATTTCTCTCCATGCAAAAAGCGGTAAGTTCAGCCGCTATATCCAGGCACACCTTTACTGATTTTTCAAGGATATTGTCAGATGTTTTTAGCTCTTCTTTCAACTCATCCGGTACGTGTATGCCCAACCACTCCATAAAATGTAATGTTTTTGCTGATCCACATGCCGTTAGGGTAAAAATTACAGTAGGGAATTTTATATTACGCTTGTTACAAGTATTGGTAAGGTCCTCAATTACCTGCTTAGCATACGCGATGTTAAACACACATTGCGATATAAAGTAAGATACACCGCAACTCATTTTGTCCAGTATGCGCACATCTTCATCTTTAAGCACTTCATGCCTTTCGGGTATAGTTATAGCTCCAATAACTGAAGTATCCTGATGTTTGCTCCAAATTTTATAAGCTTCGGGCAAGCTAGTTTTTACCGGATAATCTGGCGCAGGTACACCTACAAAAACCGGGTAAAATTTATTTTGATGTAATTCTTCTAACCAGGTTGATAATTCTTCGCCCGAAAATTTACCGGCGGGGCGGTAAATTATTTTAGGAATATTTAAAGCACCCAAGTATCCGGAGGCAAAATCAAAAGGATCAAGTGCATTTAAAAACGGGAACGGTCTTTCTTCATTTGTACGGGCCGATTCATCCTGTACATCATATACAATAAGCGCGTCAATATCAAGGGCAGATAGCCGCTCAATTGTTTTTTGGGCGATCTCTGCCACACGCTCTGATGGAGTTTGCACTTTTGGAGGAGTGATGCCATAAATTAAAACACCAGATTCTCCGGATTTGATCTTATCTAAAAACATGAATTAACAATATATAAATTTTGTTAGTTGGCCCGCAAACTTAATAATATCATTTTACGATAACGCTATTTTTCCCTACTATTTGTCAATATCTGAACTGCAGGAAATAACCCGCAGTTCAGTATAATTTTAATTATGCTTCCATAGTAATTTGTACACGTGCTTGCCTGGCCGCAGCTACCATATTTTCCAGCGCAGCTTTAGTTTCCGGCCATTTACGTGTTTTTAAACCACAATCAGGATTAACCCATAGGTTTTGTGCCGGCAACAGGCTTGCTGCTTTAGCCAAAAGCGATACCATTTCATCAGTAGTTGGCACACGTGGCGAATGAATGTCATATACACCCGGACCAATTTCATTAGGGTATTCAAAATGCGCAAATGCCTGTAGTAATTCCATTTGTGAGCGTGAGGTCTCAATGGTGATCACATCGGCATCCATAGCGGCAATGTGTTCAATAATATCATTAAACTCGCTATAACACATATGGGTATGTATTTGCGTTTCATCCTGTACGCCGCTGGCTGTAATTTTAAAAGCACCAACTGCCCATTTTAAATAGTCTGAACGTTTGAATTTTCGCAGCGGTAATCCCTCGCGAATAGCAGCTTCATCAATCTGGATGATACCTATACCTGCCTGCTCTAAGGCTATAACTTCATCATGAATGGCTAAAGCTATTTGGTTGGTAGTAACCTCGCGCGGTTGATCATCTCGCACAAACGACCATTGCAAAATAGTTACCGGTCCGGTTAACATACCTTTCATAGGTTTATCGGTTTGTGCAGCAGCAAATTGGGTCCAGCGTACTGTCATATCTTTAGGGCGGCTTATATCACCATAAATAACAGGTGGCTTTACACAGCGACTGCCATAACTTTGTACCCAGCCATTTTTGGTGAACAGAAAACCATCTAACTGTTCGCCAAAATATTCCACCATGTCATTACGCTCAAACTCACCGTGCACCAATACGTCCAGTCCTATCTGCTCCTGCCAACGTATCGCATCAATAGTGGCTAGTTCAATAGCCTCCTCATATTGTTCAGTCGTTATATCACCTTTTTTAAACCTGGCACGTAACTGGCGTATATCATCAGTTTGCGGGAAGGAACCAATAGTTGTTGTTGGAAACAAAGGCAAATTAAAGCGTTCGCGTTGCAATTGTTGGCGTATTTGGAAAGCACTTTTCCGAATTCCATCTGCTTCCGTGATTGCTGTTACCCTATCTTTAACTTCGTGCTTGTGTACTTTGCTAGATGATCGCCGGGCTTCGATAGCCTTCTTATTGACCTTTAATAAATCATTATTTCCTTCGGTTATTTGTTTGAGTTCATTTACTTCAATCAACTTTTGCTTAGCAAATGCCATCCAGTTTTTAATTTCCGGATCAATAGTTGTTTCAATATCCAGATCAATAGGGCTATGTAATAACGAACAGGAAGGAGCGATAATAACTCTGTCGGCACCTAGTTTTTCAACCGCTTTACTGATAAAACTCAACGATTTTTCATAATCATTTTTCCATACGTTACGTCCATCAACCACACCTAATGAAAGTTGAAGTCTATCAGGAATTACCGCAAGCACTTCATCTAATTGGTCAGGCGCACGCACCAGATCAATATGCAATGCATTTATGGGAAGATTCACCGCCAATTGTGTATTATCCAACAGTGCCTCAAAATAAGTAGCAACTAGTATTTTTACACCACTTACCCTATTAGCAATACTACGATAGGCAAATTCAAATGCTTCTTTTTCTTTCCTGGAAAGATCAAGCGATAAGTAAGGCTCATCTAATTGTACCCATTCGGCACCCAACTGTTTAAGGCGATTAATAATATCCACATAAACAGGAATCAATTTTTTAATAAGATCTATGCGGTCAAAACCCTGTTCCTTTTCTTTACCTAATAGCAAATAGCTTACCGGGCCAACCAATACCGGCTTAGCTTTTTGCCCAAGCAGGCTTTTGGCGTTATTATATTCGTTAAATATGTTTTCATTAAAAATTTTGAACTCCTGACTAGCGGTAAATTCCGGTACTATGTAATGATAGTTAGTATCCAGCCATTTGGTCATTTCCATGGCTGTAATATCTAACCCGTTTTTTTGATAACCACGAGCCATGGCAAAATACAGGTCAATTTCTTTATTGCTTTCAACCTGCAATACCGGCGCATATCTCTGCGGTATAACGCCCAACGATAAACTCATATCCAGTGTTTGATCATAAAAACTAAAATCATTACAAGGAATAAGGTCAATGCCGGCATCCAATTGCGTTTGCCAGTTTTCTTCTTTTATTTTTCGTCCAACCTCTTGCAATTCACTCAGGTTGATTTTTCCTGCCCAATATTGTTCGCAGGCCTTTTTAAGTTGTCTTTGGCTCCCAATACGCGGATAGCCTAGGTTTTGAGTTAACATTTTTTTAGTATTAAATTCCAAACAAAGCTATTAACTAAGACTAAAAAACTTTATAATAATATATATTAAGTATAAAAAATTATATTTGATAATTATTAAAGAATATAAATCCGTTTATATATTTAAATAAACTCATTTTAAGAAAATTATTCTATGGAAGAATTGGATGAAACAGATGTTCAGCTGTTAAAATTGCTGGGAGAAAATTCAGAAACAACCATTAAAGAGTTAGCAACTAAAGTAAACCTTTCGCCTTCGCCGGTTTTTGAACGGGTAAAAAGATTAAAAACTAGTGGATATATTAAAAAATATATTGCTTTACTGGATGCTGAAAAGCTGAATTACGGTTTAATTGTTTTTTGCAACATTAAACTTAAACAACATGATAAAAATATTGGACACGAGTTTGTAACCGACATCCTTAACCTGGGAGAAGTAGTTGAATGCTACAACATTTCTGGCGATTTTGATTTTCTTTTAAAGGTATATGCTAAGGATATGAAGCACTACCAGGATTTTGTATTTAATAAATTAGGTGCGGTAAAAAGTATAGGCAGCACCCACAGCACATTTGTAATGTGCGAGAATAAACACTCCTATAATATTAACTTTTAACCAATTCGCTCAAATTTGATATGTTTGGGTCTATGAACCAACAACCTGTCGCCAAAAATTCAATAGCACGTATACTTACTGCAAGCTTAATAGGTACCACTATTGAATTTTTTGATTTTTATATTTATGCTACAGCCGCGGTGCTGGTATTCCCAAAGCTATTTTTTTCAGCGTCTGATCCAACTTCTGCTACGCTTGAATCATTCGCAACATTTGCTCTTGCGTTTTTCGCCAGGCCTATAGGCGCAGCATTGTTTGGCCATTTTGGCGACAGAAAAGGGCGTAAGGCTACATTGGTTGCCGCATTAATGACTATGGGGCCTTCGACAGTAGCTATTGGGCTTTTACCGGGCTATGCCACCATAGGTGTTGCGGCCCCAATATTATTATGCATATTCAGATTTGGACAAGGCCTGGGGCTGGGTGGCGAATGGGGGGGCGCGGTATTGTTAGCTACAGAGAATGCCCCACCGCATAAAAAAGCATGGTATGGTATGTTCCCCCAATTAGGCGCACCCATCGGCTTCCTTCTATCAAGCGGAACGTTTACCATATTAAGCCAGGTAATGAACGACTCTGACTTTATAAATTATGGCTGGCGTATACCTTTTATTGCCAGCGCGCTATTAGTTTGGCTTGGCTTATACATACGGCTTAAAATAGCCGAAACACCTGAATTTAATAAAGTGATTGATAATGACGAGCGTTCAAATGTGCCTTTTGCCGATGTGTTTATTAAGCACACTAAAGCTATTACACTAGGCACATTAGCTACGGTGACCACCTTTTTGATATTTTACTTAATGACCGTATTTACCTTAAGCTATGGCACAACTGTATTAAAATATAATAAAAGTGATTTTTTGATTATACAAATGATATCAATGCTGTTCTTCGGTTTGGGCATCCCATTATCTGCAGTAATAGCTGATAAATATGGTCGTAACAAAATGTTGATCATAGCAACCATATGTATAATGATGTTCGGGTTATTTTTTGCTCCATTATTTACTACCGGCAACCTGGTAATAACCGGCGCATTTTTATCATTAGGTATGTTTTTAATGGGTCTTACTTATGGGCCTATAGGCACCGCTCTGGCGGGGATATTTCCGGCTGCTGTTAGATATACAGGCTCTTCGCTGGCTTTTACATTAGCCGGCATACTTGGTGCATCTTTAACTCCTTACCTGGCAACCACATTGGCACATAATTATGGGTTGGCATATGTAGGTTATTATTTAACAATAGCTGCCACGGCATCATTACTAGCATTATTGGCTGCAAAAAAAATAATGGCAAATAATAGTTTATAGCTTTTGTTTTAACCCGTCAAATCAGGGGCAATTTAATTTAATATTACTATAACTAATTTTATAATTATTTGCGGATAAGTAAATTATTGTATTAAATTGCATCAACTAATCAATTAATTACGCATTACTTAGGCAATCCTAATAACCTGATTAAGCGCTGTTATCATTCTTTTTCATGAATTTACAAAGTGTAAGGCTTTTTATTTTACTATGCGGGTTTGCCTACGCCCTACCGGGATTTACCCAGGGAACAGGAAATGAAGAGCAATTACAGAAAGTAGTTGAAACTTCAATAGCTAATTACCAAAAAGCTATTGGCCCGCAGTCTCAATTGTACCGCGGTTCTATATATGAGTTTTATGATGTTCGTAGTATTAGCGGACCGCTTTTTAATGACACCCTACAATTTAAAAATGGCAATGTTAAATATTATGGAACATCTTATAAAAACATACCCTTATTGTATGATTTAAATTTGAAACAGCTAGTAAGCATGTTATATGATAACACAAGTAAATTTGTTTTATTGAGCGAAGGTGTTTCAGAGTTTGATATATATGGGCATCATTTTATCAGACTGGTACCAGATACACTGAATAAGAAAATGGATGTTGGGTTTTACGACGAACTATATAATAATAAACTTCAACTCCTGGTAAAACGTACCAAAACCGGCCAGTTTGAAAGTTTAACAGGTAAACGGGTTTATTACCTTCAAACTACCTATTATTTAAAAAAAGGCTCAATTTATCAAACTGTGCGCACTAAAGGCCAGGTATTGGATGTGCTTAGTGATAAAAAGAAAGAACTTAAAAAATATTTAAAAGACAACCATATTGATTATTCGGATGATAAAGAGCGGGCGATGGTAATGTTACTTACTTATTATGATCGCATCACTAACTAATATGAGATACTTATATTTAATAATTTTATGTTTTTTTATTAGTAAAGTATCATTGGCTCAAGGGACTGACAGCAGACAAATTAGTGTCAATTTTCAGCAAGCAAATATTGAACAAATAGTCAACGATCTGGAAAGTAAAACGGGTTATCACTTTTATTATGATCCTATTGCGTTTGATAGTTTGCGGGTGACACTGCAAATTAACCAGCAGCCTTTAAAAACCATTTTGGACAATGTATTTAAAGATACTCGTTTCCATTACTCTATAACGGCACAACAAGAGGTATTACTAACTAAAGACCGTATTGTACAAACCAACTTAGCCGGAGGCTTTTTTGATACCACTGCTAAACCTATTCAAATAGCAACGGCAGTACCGGGTTTCACAACAAATGAAAAGGAAAATAAAATACCTGAAGCAACTGTTGAAAATAAAACTTACGAAATAGGCATTAAAACTAACCAGATAGGAACAGGTAATGCAACTATGGCAGGCTATGTGAAAGGTGCTAAAACAGGCGAATCAATAATAGGTGCCAGTTTATATATAGCTAATCTTAAAACCGGGGTAAGTACGGATGAATTTGGATTTTATTCAATAACACTGCCAAAAGGTAAACATACTATTACAATAAGGTCAATTGGCAACCGTGACACATATAGGCAGGTGTTACTGTATAGTGATGGCAAACTAAATATTGACTTGCAGGAGCAGATACAGAGCTTGAAAGAGGTAAAAATATCGGCAACCAAAGTAGCCAATGTTAGGGGCCTGCAAATGGGCACAGTGAAGTTGGATATTAAAAGCATTAAAGAAATACCGGCTGTATTTGGCGAAGCCGATGTTTTAAGAGCCATGCTGGCCCTACCTGGTGTTCAGTCTGTTGGTGAGGCAACCACCGGATTTAACGTGCGGGGAGGGTCTGCAGATCAAAACTTAGTATTGCTTAATGGGCTAACAATTTATAACCCTGCACACTTTTTTGGCTTCTTTTCGGCATTTAACCCAGATATTGTAAAAGATGTTGAATTATATAAAAGCACTGTTCCAGAACGACTTGGAGGGCGCTTATCAGCAGTATTGGACGTTAATAACCGCGAGGGTAACAATAAGAAATTTACAGGCTCGGCAGGCATTGGATTACTAACCAGCAGGTTAAGTGTTGAAGGACCACTAATTAAAGACAGAACATCATTTATATTTGGCGGGCGTACAACTTACTCCAATTGGCTGCTTGATCTGCTTCCAAAATCTTATAAAAATAGCAGGGCCGCATTTTATGATTTTAACCTCGATATCAGCCACCGTATTAATGATAAAAACAGCCTTTACTTATATACCTATTTAAGTAATGATAATTTTAAGTTAAATAGCGATACTACGTATAATTACAGCAACAAAAATGCATCACTGAAATGGAAGCATAATTTTAATAATAAACTGTACAGTGTTGCAAGCGCGGGTTTTGACCGCTATCAATATGGCATTGGCAGCACAGTTAACCCCATAAATGCATACCAGCTTAATTTTGATATCAATCAATCTAATTTAAAAGTTGATTTTAACTATTATCCTAATAATCAACACGCCATAACTTTTGGACTAAGCTCAATTTACTATAAACTGCACCCCGGAGACATACAGCCGGTTGGAGAAAAAGCACTTACCACCCCAAAAACAATAGCCACACAATACGGATTTGAAAGCGCGCTATATGCCGGTGATAAATTTGATGTTTCGGATAAACTTTCCATATCAGCAGGCGTACGATTGTCTATGTATAATTCTTTGGGCCCGGCAGAAGTCCGTTATTATGCGCCAGGCTTCCCAAGATCAAGCGTTAACCTTATTAATACTACCAGTTATACAAACAATCAACCCATCAAAACTTACATTAATCCTGAAGTAAGGTTTTCTGCAAGGTATAACTTGGCCGATAATCTATCAGTAAAAGCTGCTTATAATACTATGCATCAATATTTACACCTGCTTTCAAACAGCACGGCTATATCACCTACTGATGTTTACCAGTTAAGCGATAATAATATCAAGCCGCAATCGGGCAGCCAGGTATCATTAGGATTGTACAAAAACTTAAAATCAAACACCATTGAAACATCCATAGAAGGTTACTATAAACGAATTGATAATTACCTTGATTATAAAAGCGGGGCATCCCTTATCCTTAACCAAACAATTGAAACAGATGTGATCAATACTCGCGGTAAAGCTTATGGTGTAGAATTTATGATTCGTAAAACTGCAGGTAAATTAACCGGAATTACAAGTTATACCTATGCTCGTACCTTTTTAAAGCAGGATGACCCTACCGTATTGCCGCTGACAAACGGTGGTGCATATTATCCGGCTAATTATGATAAGCCACATAACTTTAATTTTACAGGCGCTTACCACCTATCGCACAGGTACAGTTTATCGCTTAATCTGGTCTACAGTACCGGCAGACCAATAACGTTACCAATAGCCAAGTTTTACTACAATGGTTCAGAAAGAGTTTATTACTCTGATCGGAACCAGTATAGGATACCTAATTATTTCAGAGCAGATCTTGCTTTAAACATTGAAGGGAACCATAAAATACACCAATTAACACATAACTCATGGACCATTGGTGTTTACAACCTTACCGGGCGACAAAATGCATATTCAACCTTCTTTACACAACAGGGAGGTGTAATTGGCGGTTACCAGTTATCAATTTTTGCCGCACCAATTCCGTTTGTTAATTATAATATAAGATTTTAAAAAGATGAGGTATATAAAATTTTGTATTTGTTTAGCAATGGTAATTGTGTCTTTTTATAGTTGCCAAAAGCCACTAGATTTAAAAGCCACATCTACCAATGCTAATATTTTGGTGGTAGAAGGATTGATCAATACCGCAACTGACTTTACTACAATAAAATTGAGCAGAACGGTAATTATTGGTAACAAAACTACCGCTAACCCGGAAGGGGGCGCAACCATAAGCATTGAAAATGCCCAGGCAACAGTAACTACGTTAAAAGAGATAGCAAAAGGCACCTACTCTTCGTCGCCGGTTATTTTAAATTTAGACAGAACTAAACAATATCGTTTGCGCATAAAAATGGCTAATGGCAAAATCTATTTATCTGACTTGGTTGACGTTAAAGTGACGCCGCCTATTGATTCGGTTGGTTATGCTGTTAAAAATAATGGCATACAGCTATATGTGAATACGCATGATGACACTAATACTAGTCGTTACTATTTATATAATTATGCTGAAACATGGCGTTTTAATGCGCGGTATTTTTCCACTCTGGTATCAAACGGCTCTGTTTTTATACAACGTATGCAAGGGCAATTTATAAATGAATGTTTTGGCGATGAAGGTTCAGCTAATATTTTGCTTAATTCAACCGCGGCTTTAAACCAGGATGTAGTTTACCAGTTCCCCTTAACTTTTATTGATGGTAAATCAGAGAAAATATCTGTTAAATATAGTACATTGGTTACTCAAACAACTCTAACTAAAGAAGCTTATGTTTTTTGGGAAAACCTGAAAAAGAGCACCGAATCATTAGGTAGTATATTTGATGCACAACCTTCACAACTTATCGGCAACATTCATAATATTGCCGATGCCTCTGAACCGGTAATTGGTTATATAAGTGCGGGTACAACTCAAACTAAACGAATATTTATTAGCAAGCAGGAATTACCCTCAAATTTTATTACGGAGTATCCTTTTGCGTGTAGAATAGATACCGCTAAAACCCCTGCAGATGCAGACCTCTCAATAAAAACACCTAACATTTATATTGCATTGGGTTACAGCGAAAAAAACCAAGTTTTATATTCTAACAGGCCTTGTTCAGATTGTACAATAAGAGGAACTGTTACACAACCTGCTTTTTGGAAATAATATTATGAAAGACAAACTAAGGTCCATATTAAAATCATTCCTGGGTTGCCTATTGCTTGCTTTTGCGGGTTTAAATGTCAATGCACAGGTTTTAGATGTCCTGAAAAATACCTTTAAACAATATAATGACCGTGTATTGCAGGAAAAATTATATGTACATACCGATAAAAACTTTTATTTAACCGGGGAGCTATTATGGTTTAAAATATATAATGTTGACGCCGGACAAAATACACCGTTAAATATAAGTAAGGTAGCCTATGTAGACATTTTAGATGAGGCTAACAACGCGGTGCTACAAACTAAAATATCGTTAAATAATGGCGCAGGTAATGGTTCATTATATATACCTGTTACCTTAAAAAATGGCAATTATAAATTAAGGGCATATACCAACTGGATGAAGAATTTTGGCCCCGACGCTTTTTTTGAAAAAGTTATTAAACTGGTAAACCCGTTAACTGAAATTACGGCTACAACAAAAGAAGCAGCTAAACCTATAAACATTCAGTTTTTTGCCGAAAGTGGAAACTTGCTTGCCGGGGTTAACAGCACGGTTGGCTTTAAAGCATTAGGCAGTAATGGCAAGGGAATAGAAATTAATGGTGTAGTTATAAACCAGCGAAATGATACCGTTGCGCGCTTTCAATCTTTAAAATTTGGAATGGGCAGTTTCACCTTTATCCCCGAAGCTAACAGTACTTATAAAGCAATAGTACGTATAGGCCGAGACAATGCACTAATAAATGATTTGCCCGTTGTTACCTCAAAAGGTTATTCCATACATGTAATAAATCCTGATAAGCAGCCGGAATTAAAAATAAGTACGCGTGGTAATAATAACGAGCCACTGTATCTTTTTGTACACTGCGGGCACCGGGTAATGTTGGCGCAAAATATTGTAACAGATGCCAATGGCGACGCCTCAGTATTACTTGACAAAACAAAACTTGGCCAGGGTATTAATCATATTACTGTGTTTAACAGTTCCAGGCAACCTGTTTGCGAACGCCTGATTTTTAACAGGCCCAATGTGTTAAATGTGCTTGGACAAGTACAAACGCAATATAAAACCCGTAAACCGGTTGATATAGCTATTTCAACAAGTATTACAGGTGGTAAGCCTATACCGGCTAATATGTCCGTATCAGTATTTAAATTAGATTCATTAAACAACGCGGATGATACCGACATAGCCAGCTATTTATGGTTAGGATCTGAGCTAAAAGGAAATATCGAATCGCCCCGCTATTATTTTGAAGTAGTGTCAACCGAAACGGATAAAGCGTTGGATAATTTATTATTGATACAGGGCTGGAGCAGGTTTAAATGGGATGATGTATTAAATAGCAAACAAAAATTTACTTACTTACCCGAGTATGACGGGCATCTTATTACCGGGCAGATAACCAATGCTGCCGAAAAGCCTGCTAGGGGTGTATTGACTTATCTGGGAGTGAGCGGTAAACGGGTTCAGTTATATGGGGCTGTTGCCGATTCGACAGGAAAGCTGCTATTTAATACCCGGCAATTATTTGGCCCCGGCGAAATTGTTTTGCAAACCAATACCGAAAAAGACAGCAGCAAATATAATATAACCATAACAAGTCCATTTTCTGAACAATATAGCAGCTATAAGTTACCCCTGTTTAGTTTAGATAAGCAATGGCAAAAATCGCTTGAAAATGCCAGTATTGGTATGCAGGTGCAAAATATATATACACCTGATAAACTGAAACAATACATCAACCCAATGGTAGATAGTACGGCATATTTCGGCGATTTCCATAAACGCTACCTATTAGATGATTATACCCGATTTATAACCATGGAGGAGGTTTGGCGAGAGTATATTGTAGAAGTTTTGGTTTATACCAGCAAGAATAGAATGCATTTTCATGTATTAAGCCCGATTGAGATGTACAAAGATGTTGACCCACTGGTTTTATTGGATGGCGTGCCTATATTTAATATTGACCGCGCTTTCAAGATAGATCCGTTAAAAATACGGTCATTAGATATGGTTGACCGTGAATTTTATTGGGGACCTATTACATCAAATGGCGTAATAAGTTTAACATCGTACAAAGGTGACATGGCGGGATTTGAAATTGACCCACGTGCTGTAGTGCTTGATTATGAAGGAATGCAACTACAACGTGAGTTTTACTCGCCGGTATACGAAACCGAGCAGCAACAAAAAAGCCGTGTACCCGACTTTAGAAATGTTTTATACTGGGCACCCGATGTAAATACAGATGGTAGTGGCAAGGCAAAAATTTCGTTTTATACTGCTGATAAGCCAGGAAAGTATGCGGTAGTTTTGCAGGGACTTACAGCATATGGACAAGCGGGGAGCTATAATTCAACATTTGAGGTAAGTAAGTAGCCATGATAAGAGATATAAAAATTTATTGTGGTTTATTAATAATCCTTATAGCTTATAGCTGTCAAAAACCGATAGTTTTAACAGCAACCGCTTTTAATGCTAATATCTTGGTGGTTGAAGGGCTGATAAATGCCGGAACCGATTCGACTAAAATTAAACTGAGCCGAACAGTAACCATCGGCAATAAAACCACGGCCAAGCCAGAGGTTGGCGCAACAGTAAGCATTGAAACTGCACAGGCAAGTGTATTCACCTTAAAGGAGATAACCAAGGGCACCTATGCTTCGCCGGTTTTAAATTTAGATAAGACCCAACAATATCGCGTACGCATAAAAACTGTTAATGGCAAGATTTATTTATCTGACCTGGCAGATGTTAAAGTAACTCCGCCCATAGATTCAGTAGGATATACTTTTAATAATAAAGGCATGTTGATCTATGCCAATACCCACGATGCTACCAATAATAGCCGATACTACCTTTACAATTTTACGGAAGCTTGGAAATTCCATGCCGATTATTTTTCGGGATATATTTCTAACGGATCAGACTTGGTAGGCAGAACGGATAAACAACAGGTGTACTATTGTTTCACTGGTGATACATCAACTACTGTAATAACTAATTCGACTGCCGCTTTAACACAGGATATAGTTAATCAGGCCCCTGTTACAACAATAGATTATTCATCAGAAAAATTGCAAATACGATATAGTATTATGGTTACACAAACCGCTATAACAAAAGATGCTTATGCTTTTTGGGGAAATCTGAAAACAAATACAGAGCAATTAGGGAGTATATTTGATGCCCAACCTTCTTCAATTTCCGGAAATGTACATAATATAGCCGATTTATCAGAGCCAGTAATAGGTTATATAAGTGCCGCGACTACACAATCTAAAAGAATTTTTATTGACAAAGCAGATCTGCCCGCATCATTTAAACCTGTATCACCTTATCAATGCCGCATTGATACCCTGAGACCAAAACCAGGAATTGGATACCAAATGCTTATCTTGCCCATAAATAATCCATTATATACCCTATCGTCATTTGGTGTTATTAGCATTGAAGGATACCTCTATTCAGACAAACCATGTGCTGATTGTACTATAAGAGGTAGGCTAAAGGAACCTGCTTTTTGGAAATAAATAAAGCCTTAAATTTTTCAATTTAGGGCTTTATTGTATACATGGAGAATCGGTCACTCTGCCACAAAAGCGTTTACAGAATATACTAATAAAAAATCGGCTTGTGTATAATCTGGATATAACTGCTGCATTTTTTGCATGGCATCTTCCCTGTTGGTTGCCGCGGCAACAACTTCTTCAAAATCCGTAATATATTTTAACTGCTTATCAAAAACAGATACATCAGCTGGTTTACCGTGACCGCCATATACAGTTAGCTGCGTTTTTGCATAGGTGTTTTTAAATTCCACTAATTGTTTTTTCCAGTTTTCAATATTTTCTTGAGATACGGCTAACCATGGGTGTACACCATTGTATATAAAATCGTTAGTAAAAAACGCGTTCAGGTCCTTACTATAAATAGTGGTCAAGTGTTCGCACTCTGCAGCGCTGTAATTGCTGTTAAGTTCTAATATTGCACCCTCTGCCAGTTGCAGTTGTTTACTATTTAAAACTGTTATTTGATTTTCATAGTCAAACCCACCGGGGTTAGTTGCTGATAATGGTTTCAGTGCAGGTTCTTTTTCTAACCAGCCTACGCTTTCCATCCAAGTTGAAAAGTTAATAATATCCTTCTTGATATCATCAGTGGTCACTACTATCTGTACATCAGGAAATTCTTTTTTCATCACATTCATGCCTGTATAATGGTCAGGGTGGCCGTGAGTGATCAATAAATGAGTTAAAGGTTTACCTTGTTGCTTTATTTGCTCAGCTAATTGCATAGCCTCCTCGCTGTTGCGAAGGCAATCTACCAATACAATACTTTTATTATCAGAAAAGATATATGCGTTTACCGTCGCTTCAATACCATGGTAAACCTTCAAATTAATATTACTTGCCATTATTTTTTGTTTGGCGCAAAAGTAAGAATGAATGGCTAACTCGGTTCAAAAAATCATAATTAATATATCAAATTATATTAACGGTATTAGTATTAAATGAATGTTATATTATCCAAAATGAAAAGTTCATGCAAACACAACAAAATTGTTGCATTCAAAAAAAGTGCAATTGTAAGTATGCTTTAAGTATATATACATTCAACTTAAGCCTGTTTAAAAGTTAAACCTACATTTAATTTTATTAGCTATTTACAGTCAGAAAAAGTTTTTGCATATTTACCCATTACCACTATAACCTGTATATAATTTATTTCTTAAATAGTTAAACCAACCCATCATGAGAATCATGAATAAATTACTTGTATTATTATTTACTGTTATCACAGTTTCTGCTTCGGCACAAGCCCCGGCAACAAAAAGCCGTGTAGTGCATAACGACCCTACAAAATTCGGAAAACAAACAGGCGTACACCGTGGAGCGGGTTCCATGGCTTTCGGCCAAATGGTAGGCACACGGGATGTAAGCACCAACCTGGCTTACTTGCACGCGGGATTATTAAACGAAAAATCAAGCATTGGCCATCATTTCCATAACAATATGGAAGAAATGTTTGTGATTTTAACCGGTGAAGCAGAATTTACCATCAACGGCCGCACATCGTTAATAAAGGCCCCTGCTATAGTGCCTTGCCGTTTAAACAATTCGCATGCTGTTTATAATCCTGGCAACGTACCTGTTAAATGGCTTAACTTTGGTGTAACTATGGTTAGAGGCCATAATGACAACTTTGACCTGGGCGACACTCGTGTAGGTGCTGCATTAGATCCGATCCCTACATTTATATCAGGCAGATTGGAAAAAGAAAAAGCAAGAGCCAATGCCGCATACGGTACAGGAGTTTTACAACGCCGTATTTTTAACACCGACGTTTTTAAAACTAATTGGGACCATGTTGACCATATCATAATTCCTGCAGGAGTTACAACTGCTTCACGTACCATGGACGGTATGGAAGAAATTTATTACGTAGTAAAAGGTTCAGGTACAGTTGATATTAATGGCACTAAAACTCCTTTTGGAACTGATGATGCTACCTATGGCTTGTTAAATGAAAAAGTAACCTTTGCTAATACCGGCACTGATGATGTAGAATTATTAGTTGTTGGTATCGGCACGTCTAAAGTCTTGGCTGCTGCTGGTCCACGTGGTGGTGGTCCTGGTGCTGCAGGCCCTGGTGCTGCTGCTGCTCCCGCAACTAAAGGCATGAGTTTGCAAATGGACTTTATAGTTACACCAGAAAAATCAGCCGCGTTTGAAAAAATGTACACCGAAGTTTATGTACCTGCTTTGAAACAACAAAAAGGTTACTTAGGTTCTAAACTTTATCGCTTATATGCCCCTGCGCTTGCAAAACAAATACAGGCAGAGGCAACAACTTATAATTATCAATTACAAATATTTTTTGATACAGAAGCTAACCGCATGAATTGGGTACGTAGCGATATCCATCAAAAAACTGCATGGCCGTCTGCTGCTAAATTAGCTGATGACCATTACAAATGGCGCGGGTATGATGTTGTAGACGATAACGATAACCGATAAACTTAATAATATACCAGTGGATAAAAACTTATCCGCGCTAAACCCGTGCGATAACTATTATTCACGGGTTTATTCATTTTTATAACCAACAATTATGAGATTTAAAACTTACACAATTACCGCGCTGATGCTATGCTTCGGCGCTTATCTAGCCAATGCTCAAAACAAGGACATTTTACCATCTACATCATTGGTATACCCGGGTACGGATGGCAAACTGGTTTACATTGCCGATAGCCTTGGCAATAAAATACCGGATTTTTCAAACGCGGGATATAAAGGCGGTGGCGCAGCTATCCCTTATGTACCAAACAAGGTTACTGTATGGCCTGTAGCGGGTGATAACTCGGCGGTTATACAAGCAGCTATTGACAAGGTATCGGCTATGCCATTGGATGCTGCCGGTTTCCGTGGCGCGGTATTATTAAAAATGGGCGAATATCCGTTGGATAAACCTCTTTACATCAGAGCTTCGGGCGTAATATTACGTGGCGAAGGCATGAGTGATATTGGTACCATATTGTTTGGCCGTACAGTTAAACCTGTTACCCGTGCTGCGGTGATCAATATACAAGGTGCTAAGGGTACTACAGCTGATGAAGCTACCAAACAAAAGATCACTGATAATTATGTACCTGTTGGTGCCCGCTCATTTAACGTTACAGCAGCCAAAGGCTTCAAAGTTGGCGACAAAGTTATAGTACGCCGTTATGGCAATCAGGATTGGATCAAAGCAATTGGTTTAGACAGTGCAACTGTAAAAAACAACAGGTGGCGTCCATTCAACATCAACTATGACCGTATAATCACTGAGATTAAAGGCAATACTATTACTGTAGATGCACCCATATTTACCGCAATTGAAACCAAATGGGGCGGTGGTGATGTATCAAAATATACTGATGAACGTATTGAGAACGTAGGCGTTGAAAACCTGCGTGGTATATCAGAATATGACCCTGCAGTACGTACCACCAGGTATGGCAATATGGACAGGCCAGACAACAAACCTACTGCGGTATATAATGGTGAGGAATATTTTTCAGATGAGAACCATTATGCCAACTTCATCACCTTTAACAATACTAAAAATGGCTGGGTACGTAATATGACTGCTATGCACTTTGTAAATAGCGTTGTAGAGGTGGCCCCCACTTCAAAATGGGTTACCATTCAGGATTGCGAATCATGGGAGCCGGTATCGCAGCGTATGGGTGCCCGTCGTTTTATTTATCACCTGCGAGGTCAATTAACTTTAGTACAACGCTGCTTCTCGCAAAAAGGAAGGCACTCGTTTGTGTTACAAGGTGAAACTGCAAGCGGCAACGTGTTTTTAGATTGTAAAGCGGTTAACCCTTACTCAACCAGCGAGCCGCATAATCATTGGGCCAACGGTGTATTATATGATAACGTAAAAGCACCTTTAACTGCGCGTTTCTGGGATTATATTATCGGTTGGGCAGGTGCTAACATTGTAATGTGGAACTGCGAGGGTGATTTCTTGATACAAAGCCCGCCAACAGCTAAAAACTACTCGTTTGGGCACATTGGTACTGCATCAGTTATTTACAATGCTCCTTTACAGGACCTTACCAAGCCACGCGGTTATATTGAATCGTTAGATCAACATGTTACCCCGCGTAGTTTATACTTAACTCAGTTAAAAGAACGCCTGGGTGTAGAAGCAGTAAAAATTAATTTACAGGGTGCAGCAGCAACGCCTGATTATTAATTGATAAATTAAAACAACTTGTATAATAATCTTGGTTATTTTTGGTTTTAAAACCAGATCGATAACCAAAATTTTTAATTTTTAATATGAAACTAAAAAACGCTTTTTTAATGTTGGCTTTAGCCGGCATAACTTTTAGTACTTCTTTATCCGCGCAAACCATTTCAAAAGAGGAATTAACTTTTTTAACCTCTGAATGGAAAGGCGAACGTTTCCCTGATGGCAGGCCAAAACTTCCGGATGATATTTTGGAACGGGCAAAGCATATCATGATTGATGATGCCTGGACCGTAATGAAGAACGCGGGTTATTTAAACCAATACGAAGGCAACTGGAAAATGGTTAACGATGAGGCCATGACAGGCCGTGCTGTTACCGCTATGTATTTGCCAAGCCGTCCCGATCTGGAAAAGAGTATAAAAGAAAGAGGGGCCAAACAAGGCCGTAAAGGAAACACCAATTCATGGCCTATTGATGTATTGGTTAAGGGTGATCTTTATGTTGCCGATGCTTTTGGTAAGATAAGCGATGGCTCTATTATGGGATCTACCCTGGCTAATTCGATCTACAGTAAATCAGGCAATGGCGTTGTGTTTGATGGCGCTGCCAGGGATTTGCAGGAAATACGATTAATGAAAGGCTTTAATGCCGTAGTCCGCGATTTTCACCCTTCGTTTACTGCCGAAATGGTATTGATGGGCTTGAATACCGCTATACGCATTGGTGGTGCTATTGTATTGCCAGGTGATTTGGTTATTGTACAAAAAGAAGGTGTGCTTTTTGTGCCGGCTCATTTGGCAGAGGAAGTTATTAGTACTGCTGAATTTGTTGTACGTAAAGATAAATTCGGTATTGAAATGGTACGTACCGGTAAATATAGCACCGGCGAAATTGACAGCCAATGGAGCGAGGAAATTAAAGCAGCCTTTTTAAAATGGCTTGATGCACACCCCGAAGCCGGCAAAATGACCAAAGCCGAACTAGATAAGGTGATGAGCAAAAGGACTTGGTAACTAATTTACACTCTAAAAAAGCCTCAGATCTTCCGATCTGAGGCTTTTTGCTTTTGCATATACAGGTATAGTATGTTAACTTGTATCATATTGATATAAAATGCCTATCCATATTATTCTCCTACTAATTTTCTTTATCAGCGAATTACCCATGCTCGCTTTTAAACGAGCACGTTCAAACAAGGTAAAAAATGAACGTGATAAACTTTCGTTACTGATCCTATGTGTCATTATCCCCTTGTGCCTGAGTCTTGCCTTCTGGGTGGCTTGTTATCACGCTTGGGAATTAGGTAACCAAACAACGGTAAAAATAATCAGTATAATTATTTTTGGCATTGGCTTCATCATACGCAGGGTAGCCATCTATCAACTTGGTAAAATGTTTACCCTTAATGTGGTGATCACACGCGAGCATATATTAAAGATCGACGGCTTATATAAAATAGTCCGCCATCCGGGATATTTGGGATATCTGCTTATGATAGCGGGAATAAGTGTAAGTTTTAATAGTTTATTGAGTGTTTTAATAACGCTGATACCGGCATTTATCGCCCTGAATTATCGTATCAATGTTGAAGAAGCTGCTTTGGAAGAGGAGTTTGACAAACAATACAAAGATTATAAAAAAAGTGTTAAGCGGTTGGTACCGTGGGTGTATTAAGTAAGCTCATTTAGGATGAAGCTACGCTATCACTAAACTTCGATCAGTTAGGGAATTAAGCGAGTTCTCTAAATTTAATTTTTTTTCTATATACCAAGAGGAATAAAAATATACTCAACACAATTTTAATCAACATCCAGGTTGCAAAATATTGATTAGTGGCAAACCAACCTATTAAATACTCTAAGCTAAAAGTTCCAACTAATATGGAAATCATTATCCATCCGTGTTTTTTTAATGCCCATTTAAATAGGAAGAACAATACAAAAGTCTCTATCAAAGGTAGGATAGTAAGCATGAATACTCCTAAGAATATGCCTTCAGTATTGGCATCTCCAAAATTCCATTTGGTATCACCTGTTGAAAATTGGTATATATAAAACATAAGCCATTTAAGGCTGATGTATAGTATAAATAGCTTAAGTCCTTTCATTGTTAACCATTAAAATTAAACAAAAAAGCCTCAAATCTTTCGATTGGAGGCTTTTAAATTATAAAGATAGTTAATTGCTATTTCAAGTAATTAACGTAACCCGTCATATTGGTACGCACCTTATAAACATTTTTGTAGCTTACAATAAATAAGGTTTTCATGTCATCACCACCAAAACAAAGGCTTACAGGGAATGATGGCAGGTTGATCATACCAACAAATTTGCCGGTTTTGTTAAATATTTGTACACCATAATAGGTACAAACATATATATTACCTTCTTTGTCAATAGCCATACCATCAGCGCTTGATGATTTACCTTTTCTATCCATTACCGCGTCAATAAGGAACAATTTGGCAAACTTACGGCCGTTTTTAATAGTACCGTCAGGGTTTACATCATAAGCCCATATAAAGTTGTCTTTCTCGCTTTTTACCGGGTACCAGCTTTCATCGTCATAGCAGTTATTAATGAATAATGTTTTGCCATCAGGGCTCAATAAAATACCGTTTGGCATTGCAAACTCATTAGGTTGAGTTATCCTGGTTACTTTACCACCATCAGGTGATACATAGTAAACTGCACGGCCCGGCTGGAATTTTTCTTTCTCCATAGTAAACTGCGGATCGGTAAAGTAAACACCACCTTTTGCATCGGTAATTACATCATTAGGGCCATCAATTGATTTGTCATCATATTTATCTGCAATCACTTTTACAACCTCGCCTTTAGTAGTCATTTCAACCACGCGGTGACCCATCATATCGCAAACTATCAGGTTGCCATTTTTGTATGGATATAATCCATTAGTTTGCATTTTACCTGCGGTGATGTAATGGTAGCTACCATTAACATCCATTTCAACTGTCGAGCTTTTTGCAGGGCTGGCGTTAAAGTCTTTATCAAAAAACATATTTGAAAAATATACTTTACCATTCATCCATTTAGGTCCTTCACTAAATATTAAGCCCGGTTTAGTTTTTGAACCATCAACCAACAGCTCAACTTTTGCATCAGCAGGAATAATTGCTTCGTAAGCAGATTTTGCTGTGGTTGCCTTCTCTAAATAATCAGCACGTGCTGGCCAAAAAATATCTAACGCATCGCAACCCAAGTCGCCAACTTTTGCGCCATGTACCAAATTTGCCGGTATACGTACCACATCATTTGCTTTCATGGCTTGCTCGCCATCCAGCAATATCTCATCGCATCCGCCACGTAATACAAACATAATTTGCTCTTCCGGATGTATATGATGTTTAAAGGTTGATCCCGGATCCATGGAGATAAAACTCAATTGGGTGTTTTTTCCAGATAAAAGCCTTGTGTGTGCACCTTCAGAAATATTTGTAAGTTGTATGTCGTACAAGTCATAAACCTTATTAGGGGTAATATTTGGCGTTTGTGTAGTTTTAACATCAGCCACTTCAGCAGGTAGGTTTTTAACTCCTAATTTTGTCAAATAATCTAAACGTAAGGGGCTGTACACCTGTAGTAATTTAGCACCTGCTGCTCCTGCAGTAATAGCACTCTTTGTTCCTTTTTCCAGGTAAACCAAATCAGTTTTTGGCGTTGCACTATTTACACCATCAGGACCTTGTCTTTTTAACGATACCATTTTAGAAACTGTGCCATTGATAGACTGATCAATAGATCCTTCCATCACCACAGTAAAGCCATCAGATGGCAACACTTCCTCTGGAATTTTGGCATTTGGCGCGAGCTGTAAAACAGCAGTCATGTTACCGCTTCCCCAAAATATTTTGGCTTTAACACCCGGGTAAAGCTCGGGGCTATCCAAACTATTAAGGCTGGTTACTTTAGCGTCTTTTAAGTTTGACGGGATCTTGTTATCAGGCAAGTCAGAAAGTTCTCTTACTTTCAGATCATACTTGCTGATAAGTTCTTCATTTGTTTTTTGCCATTCGGCTCCTCCACCTGGTGTTGAGGTACATTGCGTTAGCGTAATTACTGTCGCGGCTAAAAAGCACCCGAAAATAATTTTTCTGATTAATGTCGATTTCATGCTAGGTTTTAATGTATAATTGACAGGAAAATTACTCATTTCATTTCAGGTTGCAAATTTCTTCTCCAGATAGTTACATAACCTTAAATAAAAAAGCCCTTAATATTTCTATCAAGGGCCCTACATTATAACTTTTCTTTTTCCTTCTCCTTATTGATATCTTTTAATTGCTTAAAAATATCATCAGCATTATCATCAGCCAGCAGGATATTATAATCTTTCCAAAACTTTTGGTCGCTGTTGCTTTTGTGGCCATTTATATTCTCGTTACGCCCCATATCAGAGTCGAAGGATTCCTTTTGATCCGTATTAACCGCGGTTATCTGGTAATTATATTTTACGTGGGCAACATAATCATAATCCAGATAAATACTTTTTATGGATAGTGTATTGTCGCCATCCACATTTGCCAATACCCATTTATTATTTACTTGCTGATAACTCACTTTTGAATGATCAGATAATAATACGGCTTTAACGTCATTCTTCCTGATCAGTGATTTTTCAACAAAGCCACCTAAGCTTGTGTTTTTCAACCCTGCAGGGCTTAAGCCAAAATCAAAGTATATAAAGGCGTTTGTTTTAGTATCAATATACATTTTGCCATTATAGGTTCTTTCTTCAGCTCCCGGCTTTCCCTTAAAATCAATTTCATAAGCCTTGAAACCATTAATCTCCGTAACCCGTGCTACTTCATATTGATGGTTAGTTAATCCTTTTTCGCTTAAAAAACCGCTTGCCGGCAGGTGATTTACTATATCCTGTTCAAAAATAGAATTGGGCTTTTGTACGAAGTCGGCCGAATTAAAATCGCGGTCATTCTTTTCACTTCGGGCCTTTATCAGTCTAAAAATATCAGCGTGTTTATCTGCGTAGCCAAAATTGTAAACATCAAAAACCGCTTCTGATAATTGCAACGGAACCTTATCATTTAAGGCATACATCCGGTAAAACCCACGTAGTACATGTGGTTGATTAATATAATTTTGAGGAATTAGGTTAATAGCTTTTTTTATGATCTTATCCGCGTCATAGTAGGTAACGGTTACCTCACCTAGTTCAGTATTATTTTTTTCAAGTGCAATATCCAATTCGGCACCCGATTTTAAACCCGATATAGGTAATTGCTGCGTTTTAAAACCAATATGAGATATTTTTAAGGTATCTGATTGGTTGGCACCAGGTATGGTTAAAACAAATAAGCCCGAAGCATTTGTTGATGTACCTATTCCCTTTTTGTTTATACTGATACTCGTTAATGGTACGGGCTGGTTATCCGACTCGGCAATAACTTTACCAGCAATAGTTATACTTTGCTGTGCATAAATTGGGTGAGCCAAAACAAGTAACAACAAGCTAACAAATAAATATTTAAGTGTATTTTTCATTTCAGGCTATTCAGGTATAATCAAATATCGGTTATTTTTTTGCCAAAATATATTTGCCCCAAAAATCTGTAGCAGCAAACATTTCAGCCATTCCACCTCCACCTGGGCCTCGGCCACCGGCACCACCACCGCCACCGGCACCACCACCGCCGCCGCCAAATCCACCACCACCGCCGGGTGCGCCACCACCTCCGCCGAATCCACCGCTACCACCGGGAGCACCGCCGCCACTAAATCCGCCACCAGCTTCCATACGACGCATAAAGTCGGGCATGGCCATACCATTTACTTTTATATTATATGCTATAGCTTTACTATCAGCAATTAGGTTTAATAATTTTAAAGGCACGGCTAATTCATAGGTATAATTACCCTGTGCATCATAACCAATGGCTGCTTTAAGGCCATATTGATTATAAATAGATACCAACGAATCGGTCACATCCTTAAAGCCAGATACTTTTATTTCTTTTGCAGCGTCAAGCGTTCGCTTATGGTTTGCCGCCAGCGTAGCAGAATCGGGTGTAAAACCGCGCATTCCGCCTGGACCGCCAGGCCCGGTACTGAAATTAACTGATCTACCGGGACCACCGGGACCACCACCAACACTAACTTGTACACCAGGACCGCCGCCAGGGCCGCCCATACCGCCAAAACCACCATTAGCGGTTGCCGCTACTACAGGAAAAGTAAGGCTATATACATCTTTATCCTTTTTTTTACCATCGGTATTTATAGCCAGCGTAATGCCGCCGGCTGCTATTTTATTACTGGTTTGCATATCTGTTGACTTAACAACCAGGTATAATGCTTTATCATCGTTGCTTACCGTATAAAAAAGTTTAGTTGCTTTATTATAGGCTTGAAAATTATCGTTCCACTCTTTCAGGTTACCGTCTACCTTTACACCCTCTGCCCATACACCTGTTTCGGGTTGCTCATTTTTTAGTTTACTATCCTGTGCAAATAATTGCTGAGAGGCGAGTAATATCATTGATAATATCAAATTTATTCTTTTCATCATTTTAAGATTTAACCTTTCAAATAAAGGCATTACGGCATTTGCGCGGAATAATCAATAGACCAATGGCTGTAATGAATCGATAAGCGGGACAGTTACAACAAAAATTGACACAATTTGCATCCAACCTTGTTAATTACTATTACTGATTACCAATAAATTGTGCGCTATGAAAAATTTAGTAGCTCTTTCAATTACTTTGTCAATGATGTTGTTCATCACTTGCAAAAAAGCCGATCAAACGCCGGGTGATATAAACCTACCTGATGCAACTATAAAAGATGCGGTATTAACACAGGGCCTAAGTTACCCATGGGAAATTTTATGGGGACCAAGCAATAAACTATGGATAACGGAACGCGGCGGGAAAATTAGCACAGTTGATCCAACTACCGGAACGGCTACATTAATGTTTACCATTGTTGAAGTAGTATCGCAGGGCGAGGGCGGTTTATTAGGTATGGTTTTACATCCTGATTTTAATACCACGCCCGAAGTATTTGTGGCCTATAATTATCTTAAAAGCGGCACTTATACCGAAAAAATTGTAAAGTTTACCTACAACGGCACAACACTTACCAACCCTGTTATTTTGTTAGATAACATAAGCGCGTCAAACATTCATAATGGCTGCAGACTAGCTATATCGCCTGATAAAAAATTATATATAAGCACCGGGGATGCTTCGGTAAATACAAGAGCACAGGATAAGAGTAGCTTATCGGGTAAAATATTACGTATCAATTTAGATGGTACTATCCCGGCAGACAACCCAACCCCGGGCAGCCCCGTGTGGAGCTTTGGGCACCGTAACCCGCAAGGATTGGTTTTTGTAGGCAATACCCTTTATAGTTCGGAACACGGCAATACAACTGATGATGAAATTAACATCATACAAAAGAACCGCAATTTTGGCTGGCCCAATGTAGAAGGAGCATGCGGCTCGGGGAGTGAATCTACTTTTTGTAGTATCAATAACGTGGCCGAACCTATTTATTCCTGGACACCAACCATTGCCCCATCAGGCATTGATTATTATAATAATGATGCTATTCCCCAGTGGAAAAATTCGTTATTGTTGGCGGTGCTTAAAGATTCGGAATTATTGCAGCTTAAACTGACCGCAGCAGGTGATAAAACAGATGCTGTAAATGTATTTTATAAAAGCACCTATGGCCGTATGCGCGACGTTTGCGTGGCTCCTGACGGCAAAGTATATATTATAACCAGCAATGGTAGTAATGATAAAATTATAAAAGTTACAGCTAATTAACTATTTAAAGCAACCCTTAATTTTATCAATAAAATTAAAAGATCGCTTTTTGCTTTCAATACATCCCATTAAAAATCCGTAAGGTTTTAGTGGCTGAAAACGGTCAAATACAATCTTTATCATACCAAATATGGGTATAGCTAATATCATGCCTGATATGCCCCATATGGCTTCGCCAATAACAATACTCAATATAGTAACAAATGGATTTAAGTTAACCTCATTACCCACAACCCATGGCTGTAATATGTACGATTCAATAAACTGCACCAAGCCGTACACTATTAAAATGCCTACAATAAGTTTAATGTCTCCGCCCTGTACTACACCCATTAATACGGTAAGTATTGTTCCCGTAAGATTCCCAATAAAAGGAATCATCTCCAACGTACCGCAAAGCACAGCAAAAAACAAAGCATACTTTACTCCTATTATGGAGAAACCAATGCCATACATAATCCACAAGCTTAGTATCATTAAGGACATGCCGGATAAATACTTTTGCGAAACCTCGCTTGCTTCATAAACTATTGTTGTGGTTTTATCTTGTTGATCAGCGGGAACTGCTTTCATCAAAAACTTCATGAGGTGGCTCCTAAAACATATCATCAGGAACATATAAACTAATATCAATAAAATATCTAATGTTATGCCCAACAGTATTGATGGTGCTTGTGCCAGCATATCATTAGGGTCTGCTTTTTGAATGATTTTTTCCTGTTGTGGCTTTTCAATGCCGGTATATGCGGCAATAACATTTTGAAAGTGATCGCTAACTATAGCTACTCTATGTTTTATCTGGTTAATATCATCCATAACGGTTGATAACTGCCATGCTAATAATCCAATTATAACCGCAAAAGTTAAAACCAAAGTAAGGATACATAAAATTGTAGCTAATGTCCTGTTGACTCCCCTTTTTTCTAACCTTTTGCTTAACGGAATAAGCAACATTGCCAATACTAATGCAAAAGCCAGCGGCACCAATAGCCATTTGCCAAAATGAAGTATAACTGTACCGGCAATAATTATAAATAGTATCAAACTTACTTTTACCAGCGCCGGTGATGGATTTTTTAGCATAGCATATATATAAAAAGGTCAGGGTTATAACACTATTAGTCTGCAGTAGTTTTAAATACCTGCTTTAAACATAGTAACATTCATACAAGATTGCATTAATACAAAAAATTATATATTTACTTATTAAATAATCAGTTATGACCCCTATTAAAAAATATTTACAGCTAGTATTATTAGCTGCTGTTTTATTTTCTGCCTCATTTGCTAACGCACAAAAGTTTGCTCCCTTCCCGGTTATGCAGCAAAATTGGAAGGATGACTATAAACCATTTCAAGTGGTTGGCAATTTATACTATGTAGGTACTTATGACCTGGCTTGCTACCTGATAACTACCCCAAAAGGACATATATTGATCAATACCGGGCTGAGCGAAGAAACGCCAATGTTGATAAAACATATAACCGATTTAGGCTTTAAAGTTTCGGATATCAAAATATTATTAACCACCCATGGCCATTATGACCATGTAGCAGGGATGGCTGAGTTAAAAGCATTAACCAAAGCAAAAGTAATGGTAAATGAAAATGATGCCCCGGTGCTGGAAGATGGCGGAAAATCAGACTATGCTTTTGGCGATAGAGGCGCAACATTTGAGCCCGTAAAAGTAGATGTACGCTTACACGATGGCGAGGTTGTGAAACTTGGCGATATGGAAATAAAAGCATTGCACCACCCCGGTCATACTAAAGGTGCTACCGGATTTTTATTTGATGTAAAAGATAAAGACAAAATCTACAAGGTATTTATAGCCAATATGCCTACAATACTTGATCAAACAAATCTTGCAAATATGCCTACCTATCCAAACGTAGCTAAAGATTATGCCACAACATTTGAGAAAATGAAAGCTGTTCAGTTTGATCTGTGGCTGGCATCGCATGCCGCGCAATTCAATATGCATACCAAACACAAGCCCGACGACGGTTATAATCCCGAAGTGTTTAGGGACCGTGCGGGATATGATGCAGCTATTGACAGATTTTACAAGCTATATTTAAGAAAATTGAATAGTAGTAAATAAACTACTTGCGTAGCATATAAAAATGAATGTCAGTACGGGTAACAAAACCTACGTTTTCATACACTTTTATGGCCTGATAGTTATCATCCCTTACGTGTAAAAACGGGATGTTATTCTGTGCGATAATTTGATTGGCTTGGCTAATTAATAACTGTTTTGCATATCCTTTGCCGGTATGATCTGGATGTGTGCAAACTGCGGTTACTTCAATGTAAGGTAATGGCGCCATACGCTGCCCAGCCATGGCCACTAATTTTTCATTTTTAAATATGCCCTTGAATGATCCAAAATCTATAGTACGGCTTAAAAAAGGACCGGGTTTGGTAAGCTCGGTAAGCTCTAACATTTGCGGTACGTGTTCATCTGTTAAGTTAATAATATCAGCATTTACCTTCTGTACATTGCCGTTATAAACCATCTGCAAACAAGGCACATGCCTTAAAACTTTCCAATTACCAGGTATGGCTACAGGATACGGCGAAATAAAGGCCACTAACCCATTATGAGTAATTAAATGATAAAGTGAATCAAAATTTTCTTCAGTATTTTTATCAAACCCTACAAACGGAGCAACATCTTTGTCAAAAAACTTAACCTGTTCATTTCCATACGCCAGGTTACTATTGCCTGTATTTAAAGAATACCATGCCGGGTTATCTAAAACTTGTTCCATTATATATCAGCTAACTCTATCCATACAGGTGCATGGTCGCTTGTTTTTTCCCACCCGCGTACATTCTTGTCAACCCCGCCAGCCAGGAGTCTATCGTTTAGTTTCGGGCTCAATAAAAAATGGTCAATACGTAACCCTGCATCACGTGCATACGCGTTGCGGAAATAATCATAAAACGTATATATTTTTTGATCAGGGTAGAGTTTCCGTATGGCATCCGTCCATCCTTGTTCAACCAATTTCTTGAAAGCCGCCCTTGTTTCGGGCCTAAACAGGGCGTCATCCACCCAACGTTCGGGCTTGTAAACATCCAATTCAGTAGGCATTACATTATAATCACCGGTTAACACTACGGGGTCGCCGCTAGCATACAATTCTGCCGCGTGGAAAGTTAAACGCTCAAACCAACGGAGCTTATAATCAAACTTAGGCCCTGGAGCCGGGTTGCCATTGGGCAAATACAAACAGCCAATAGTTATACCGTTAACTAAGGCTTCAATATATCGGCTGTGCTCATCTTCGGGGTCGCCAGGCAGTGCCCGCCTAACCTCTTTAATATCTGCATTACGCGCTAGTATGGCTACACCATTCCAGCTTTTTTGCCCATGCCATATGGCATTATAACCAGCATCTTGTATAGCAGACTCGGGAAACTTTTCCTGTGGTGCTTTTAATTCCTGCAGGCAAACCACATCAGGTGCTGTTTCCTGTAACCATCGTAATAATACAGGCAGGCGCCCATTAACTCCGTTTACATTATAGGTTGCTATTTTCATTTTATGTTGGTAGGCATTTAATTCATGTTTCAAGTAAATATAACCTATAGCTAAGTTACATTATTTAGTTATAGCAAAACCTGTAAAATAACCAACAATTGCCTTGCAACATATTATTATGTGCTTTTGCTGGATGATCAGGGAACATCAATAAAATAAGCGATACGATAACGTATCAAAACTTTTCCGCTTAATAAATGTCCTAGTATTATGAAAAATATGAGTTTGATTTTAATTATAGCTGCTTGTATAGCTGCTTGTAATTCGGCAACTAACAAAAATGAAGTTGCCGTTACAGATACATTAACTGATCAACCAATCTCTCGCACTCCCAATGCGCAAGCATTATGCTTTTTAAGAACAGAGGGTAATAATAACCGTGATACCACAAGTGTTGAATTAGTTATAAAAGATAATAAAGTAACCGGGTTGATGAATTGGATGCCTTATCAAAAAGACAGCAGAAAAGGGAAACTGCAAGGCACGATTGAAAACGATACTATACAAGCCAAATGGAGTTTTATGCAGGAGGGAATGATAGATACGCTAAAGCTGCAATTTAAATTAGATAATAATCAACTAATGCAAAAGCCCTTAAAACTAAATACAAAAACCGGGCGCGAACAAACCGATGAAACTGCCGGCTACAGCCTAGCCTATCGTACAAGTGATAAAATTTACAAATAGAATCTGATTTATTTCTTAAATTTATACATCAATCATTTATCCAATGAAACAGGAATTTCATTATGCCACTATTTCTGAAGCTATTGAGCAGTTACGCAAACAAGGCTTCACGCTTGATTTTAATTTGAAAGAGAATAGCCTTAAGGTTAATGAACAGGAATACTCGGCTGATGAATTTGAGATAGTTGATCTTTACCGTTATGAGGGCCCGTCTGATCCGGCTGATGAAGCTACCGTATATGCATTGGCATCGCCAAATGGGGTAAAAGGTATTTTAGTAACAGGTTATGGTGCTACATCGCCCGATGAAACTGCCGACGAAACATTGAAAAGGCTTCACTATAAATATCAACAATCTTTACGCAATTAAGATTGGGATATCTCTAAATACTAAATATCAACTCTCCAACAAATGATATGTATTAAATATTAGTTATTTATATTTAATCAAATTGTAACATCATAACTTCTAATACCTTATACTTGTAATTACAACTTATTATAGTAATTTACACAAAGTTTAATAAGCCTAAGCTTTATAGAATCATGATTCTATAAAGCCATACAATGCCAGTTATTATTTTATGAAGAATGAAACGAATACATCGGTCTTAGTGATAGACGATGAAGAAATGGTAAGAGATAACATTGAAGACATTTTAGTTCCAAGGGGGCAAACCGAGGAACAAGATATGATTAGCAATGCAGCCAATATTTTGTTTGATGCGCCTAAACCTTTACTCTCGCCCCGCACACGTAATATTCCTGTTTTTACTGTTGATAAAGCCGCCAATGGAATGGAAGGCGTTAAGCGTGTAAGGGAGGCTTTAGAAAGAGGCCATCCATATGCCGTTATATTTTTAGATATGCGCATGCCCGGTTGGGATGGACTGGAAACAGCCATGGAAATTAGAAAATATGATATAAAGGCCGAGATTATATTTATCACCGCTTATAGCGATAAGTCAATAGACGAAATTGTAGAACAAGCCGGGCAAAATGTAGGTTACCATTGCAAACCATATGCTCCAGAAGAGGTAATACAATTGGCAACCAAAGCAGTAACTGATTATAATAAGTTACGCAATTTGGAGCATTTGATCGAATCTATATCATCAATAGGCTTAAGTAAAAATCAGCTTGCTTCTTTACTGCAAAATATATTGGAGCAGTTAGCCATGTCTTTAGAAACAGATATGGCTTTAATAGGGAAATTAGATAATGAATTTACCTATGAAAAAATACTATCAATAGGAGCGCTTGAAGAAAAGATCAATCTTGAGGCTTTAATCACCAAGGTAAAAAGCCTTAAGTTGGATATAGACGAAGTAATACAGGTAGATGAGTTAGTACTTGCACGGATGGATACGTATTCGGTTTTTGCTGTTCTGAAAAAACAGGAGAAGTTAAAAACCGAAAAGATGTACCTGCTGAAGTTGTTTGTACAAAACGCGGCGCAAGCCATACGTAATGCCGAGCTTAATGAACGGCTGATCAAAGAAGAAAAACTCTCGGCAGTTGGGCAGGTAATAGCCATGGTTATGCATGATTTACGTTCGCCTATCAAAAACATTAAATTATTAACCCATATGCTTCGCGAAGATGGCAACGAGAGTGAGGTTATTGATTTTATTGATCGCTCGGCAGAGCAAGCCTCTGAAATATTTGATGACTTTTTAGATTTTATTAATAATACGCCGGTTAAAAAACTACCGGTTAACTTAAATAAGATTGCCGACGAGGCGATTGAACAGGCAGAAATAAGCGAACGCGCTGCCCAAATAACCATAACCAAAAATATACCTGATGATATGGTTGTATATGGTGACGAAAGTAAATTACGACGAACAATTGTTAACCTGGTTAATAACGCGGTTGATGCGTTGTATGACAATAAAGTTCCTAATGCTTCGGTAAATATTACAGCCGGCGTACATAGCAGCAATATAATTATTACCATTAGTGATAATGGCCCTGGTATAACAGATGAAATTATGACCACTTTGTTTGAGCCCTTTGTTACAAAAAATAAAAGTACCGGTACCGGCTTAGGTTTGGCTATTGTTAAGCAATATATAACCGCGCATGGTGGGGATATTGCAGTTAGCAATAACAATGGTGCAACTTTTACTATTACTCTCCCGTTATAAACATCAATAAACAACTATTATACCGTTGTTATAAATGCAGAAAAATACTCAACTACAAGACAACCTGAACCAGGACCTTGAAAAATATAAGGAGCTTATTAAAGCCTCAAATATTGGTGCCTGGGAATATTTTTCAGGTAAAGAATTTTTTTGGTGTAATGACACTTATTTTAACATGTTGGGGAGAAATATTTCGGAATATGAAATATCCGGTAAAAATTTAAATACCGCCTGGATCGATCTTATTCATCCCGATGATAAAGAAAGCGCATCAAAAGCTTTTATTGATTATGTTAAGAACCCGGTAGAATTATACGAAAATAATTTTCGTATGAGCCATGCTAATGGTAATTGGGTGTGGATATGGTCAAGAGGAAGTTTATTACAGGGCGCGCAAGATGATAGTTCATCGCCAATAATAATTGGCACCCATATAGATATTACTGAGCATAAAGAAGCAGAAGAGCTAGTAGCACAGGAGCGTATATTACTACGCACCCTTATTGATAGTTTACCCGACATCATATTTGTAAAGGATGCCGAAGGAAGAAAAATCATTGCTAACCGCGCAGATGTTAAAAGTATGCGTGCCTCATCAGAAGCTGAAGCGATTGGAAAAACTGATATTGAACTATACCCAAATGAAATAGGCCAGCGTGGTTATGAAGATGATATGAGCGTGCTAAAGCAAGGCGTATCAATACTTAATAAAGAAGAGTTTTTTTTGGATGATAATGGCAACAAACGTTGGATGCTAACCTCGAAGATTCCTGTTATTGACGAGAATGGTAAAATCATTCGCTTACTGGGTATTGGGCATAATATTACCGCACGTAAACAATCAGAAGAAACTCTAAATAAGCTAAACCAGGACCTATACGCGCAATCAGAAGAATTAAAAACCCTGAATGCACAGCTTACTGAACAAAAAGAGCAGGAATTGGAAAAAGCAATTGCACAGGGAAAATTTGAAATAGCATCAGAAGTATTACACGATATTGGCAACGCGCTGGTGGGTTTTGGTTCATATCTTAACCGTATAAACCGGTCTATTGAGTTGAATAACCTTGACACTATTAAAAACTTATCGACCTTTTTAAAAGCACAACAAACAGCCTTAACTGGCGCCATTGGTGCCGATAAAGCCGCCGCATTGGTAAGTTTAACCGAAAACCTGGCAAATACACAGGCAACAAACCAACAGGAAGTAGCCACCTCTATGAGCGAGTTGTTGAATATTATTAGCCATATACAAGAAATATTAAACATCCAAAGACAATTTGTTAGAGATCATGGGACCGGTTCGCAGGAACGTAAACCAGTTAATCTTGGAAGTTTAGTTGATAATTGCCGGTCAATGCTTTTTGCATCATTTGATAGGAAAGGCATACAACTTAAAATAAATATACAGGCAGGGCTGCCTATAATTAAAGGCGACCATACTAAATTAATGCAAGTTATTCTTAATGTTCTTAAAAATAGTATTGAAGCAATAGATATGGACTCGACAGAAAAAAAGATCAGTATTACTGCTTTATCCGAAGATAATTATATTGGCTTGGTGATAACCGACAATGGGCAAGGCTTTAGCCCCGAAACCGGTGAGCGATTTTTTGAACGTGGATTTACTACTAAAAAAACCGGCACCGGCCTGGGTTTATACAACTGTAAATCCATTATTGAAAGTCATGGCGGATCATTTAGTATAAAAAGCGACGGTCCGGGCATGGGATCAGTAACTACTATAAAGCTTGATCTTGGTGCAGTAAACTGATCAATAGATAATCTTTACTTTTTAAATTAACGATATAGATACAAACTATACGTCATCAATTATTGTGATTAGATTTTAGCTACAGAGCTATTATCTTTGTAAAAAATAAAACACGATAAACTTATGATGACTATAGGACAAAAATTCCCGGCATACTCAAAAACAGCCGTGGTTAGTTTAGAAAAAGGTAAAGAGTTTGAAACATTAACTTCTGACGAATTAGTAAACGATGACAACGTTTGGACAGTTATGTTTTGGTGGCCAAAAGATTTCACGTTTGTGTGCCCTACTGAGATTGCAGAGTTTAATAACAGTTATGGCGAATTTCGTGATCGTGATACCCGTTTAATTGGAGCTTCAACCGATTCTGAATTTGTTCATGCTGCCTGGAGAAGAGATCATAATGATCTTCGCGAATTGAAATTCCCGATGCTGGCTGATACTTCAAAATCATTAGCAGAAGAATTAGGTATTTTGGAACCTAACGAAAAAATTGCCTATCGTGCTACTTTTATTATTGACCCTACCGGCATTATACGTTGGGTATGTGTAAATGACCTAAGCGTGGGCCGTAATGTTAAAGAAGTTTTACGCGTACTGGATGGTTTACAAACAGACGAACTTTGCCCATGTAACTGGGTTAAAGGCGAAGAAACTATAACTGTTTAAAAAATTAATCTTCCAAGCGTCATTGCGAAGAAGCAATCCTTCGTAATGACGCTTTTTAATTTCATTTACCATGAGCGAAACAACCGATATTATACAAGAATTGTTAACCGGCGTTGGGTTAGACACGAATTACAGAACAGACGCTTTGGACCTGTTAGAAAAAGGCGAATCGCGATATGTACGTGATTTGAAGCTTAACTTTACCAGTACCCTTACTTCTGAACATCTATCTGCTAAAGAATGCGCCTTATTAGGTTTAAGCACGGCTGTTAATAATAACAATAAACCGCTTACCTTATACTACACCAAATATGCCGAAGAGCAAGGTGCGGATGCCGCCGAAATTGCAGAAGCAGTTGGATGCGCTTCTTTATTAGCATCAAATAATATTTTTTACCGTTTCAGGCACTTTACGCAAAAGGAGAAGTATACTCAAATACCAGCGCGTATACGCATGCAATTGATGATGAAACCGGTAACAGGTAAAGAATTTTTTGAATTAATGAGCCTGGTAATATCTGCCGTTAATGGTTGCGAAATGTGTGTAAACGCACACGAAGATTCATTAATAAAACTAGGCACTACTGAAGAACGCATTTTTGATGCCATACGCATTGCTTCATTAGTTACTTCAACCGGTAAAATAATATATTAATTTACTGATTCGATAAATAAAAAAAGCGCCCTTCAATCAGGGCGCTTTTTTTGTGTTTTTTGATAACCCGTATTTGCCCGCGCCTCAAAGGCGCAGGCATCAGAGACCTAGCAAATTTACCAAAAACACCAAGTATTTTTATATTTAACACATTGATAATGTGAACCCTCGCATTTTCTAGGTAATAATACATAAATTTTCTACCAATGTATTAGCAAGTACTAAAATTTAACATTTTTTAACTACCAGTAAAAAGTACCACAAACCCTATAAATAGCACCATAAACAATGGCAATAACCCCGTATCTTTGAATTAATGAATACGGTTATTCCAATATATGATATCTGCACTTTATCGCATCAGCAAAAAGATGATGTACTGATAAACCGTTTTGCACCGTATTTAAAAAGTCACCGCAATTTACATTTAGCGCATAAACATTCGTTTTATCACCTGGTGTTTTTTACCAAGGGAGGTGGCAAGCAAACTATTGATTTTGAAAACTTCCCTGTAAAACCCAATCAAATTTATTTTATGATACCGGGGCAAGTACATAGCTGGGACTTTAAAGGAGATGTTGACGGGTACATTATTAATTTTTCAACCACATTTTTTCAATCATTTTTATTGAAGGCTAATTATTTAGAAGATCTGCCTTTTTTTTCTGGGATTATTAAAGATGCAGTTATTGATATACCTTCAGAATTGCAAGGTAAAATAGTTGATCTGTTTGAAGATTTAATGGCCGAGAATGAAACCATTAGTCCACTAGGGCTTGATATGGTTAAAAGCCTTATGCTACAGCTATTTATTTTAGTGGCGCGCCTAAATGCTAATGTGGCCGAAACGTTTTCCCCATCATATAATTACACCCTATTGCGCAGTTTTCAAAAACTGATAGAAAAAAATTATATGCACCTGAGGCTGCCTAAACAATATGCAGAACTATTGTATATTACCCCTAATCATTTAAACGCACTTTGCAATGATGTATTGGGTATACCGGCTGGCGAGGTAATACGTAACAGGATCATATTAGAAGCTAAGCGATTATTAATAAACAACGATATGACCGTTTTAGAAATTGCCAACCAGCTTAACTTTGCAGATAACTCTTACTTCACCAAGTTTTTTAAAAAGCTGGAAGGCATTACACCCGAAGAGTTCAGAAAAAAAACAAATCATCATGAACACATCAATTAAAATTATACCCAACATGGAAGTATCACAAGGTTACGCTGCATTACACGCCAAATGCCCAAAATGCCGCAGGGGAGATATGTTTGCCAATAAAATGTATGGCTTCTCATCCCAAAAAATGCATGAGTATTGCCCGCATTGCGGCTTTAAGTTTGAAATTGAGTTGGGCTATTTTTATGTGGCGATGTTTGTAAGCTATGCCTTTAATGTAGCGCAAATGATAATACTGGCAGTAGGTACTTATATGTTAACCGGCAGCAATAATCCTTGGGTGTACCTGACTATTTTATTCGTCATCGCATTTTTACTGGCACCATTTAATTTCAGGTACTCAAGGGTAGTGCTGCTATATTGGCTAACACCTGGGGTACGGTACGAACCGCACCGTGCTAAAGATGATTATAAGAAATTTGTACCTTGATTACTTGTCATTTCGAACGAGGTATGAGGAGAAATCTTGTACGCCTTGCTAAAGCACTTGTTTAAGATTTCTCACCGCGTTTCGAAATGACAATACGTATATACAAAAAGCAACCGTTAAAGTTGCTTTGTACTATCTTTTACCTGTTTAATGAGCTTTAGTTTTAATATGATAAATATGGCGGCGCTAAAAACACCTGCCAATACATACTCATAATGTCCGGTTGCAAAGCCAATGTATATGGCGTAAATACTTAATAAAATAGCAACGGTATAAAATACATTAAGTAATACTTTCCACCACATATTAATAAACGTCTAAACTAGGGTCAATATCTTCTTGCCAGGCCAATATGCCACCGTATAGGTTATATAGGTTGGTAAATCCTTGTGCTTCTAACTGCATAACAGCAGCCGCACTGCGCTTACCGCTGCGGCACATAATTACTACATCTTTATCTTTTGCAATTTTATCGGTTTCAATTAAAATGCCGCCTAATGGTATTAACTCGCCACCCAAGTTGGATGTTGCATATTCAAAATCCTCCCTAACGTCAATTAGTTGAAAATCTTCGCCATTGTCCATTTTCTCTTTCAGTTCCTGTACGCTTATTTCTTTCATGGTATTTAGTATTAATGATCAAAGGTAAGTTTTTTCTGTATCAAATAATTACCTGTAAATTTTGTAACATTAAGCCCACATAAGCGTTTATAATAAGTTATTACATAAACACAATAATTAATGGAGAAAATTACCCACTTCTTTTGGTTTTGTTCCGGAGCCCATATTGATACTTTAAAAAAATATCCTATTGAACATAATAAATATGTAGGTATAGGAGCCACCATATTTTTCACCGCGCTATTTGCTTCTTTATCCGGCGGGTATGCCATGTACTTTGTATTTAGCGGCAGCGCGTTTGCTGTTGGCTTTGCCATACTTTTTGGCTTATTATGGGGTACAGCAATTTTTAATATGGACCGCTACATAGTATCCAGCATTAATAAAGAGGGCACTACCAACCAGCAAATATTGCAGGCCTCGCCGCGTATTTTATTGGCTATAATGATAGGTATTGTTATATCGCGACCGCTGGAGTTAAAGATATTTGATAAAGAGATCCGCCAAAAATTAAAGACTGCTTACCTGAAAGGACAGAACCGTAAGATTGATACCCTGCAAAAAACCTATCAGCAAAAGTATGGCATGGAGCTAAGCAAAAACCTTGAACTTAAAAAAGAAAAAGATTCTTTAGAGAAAGATATTAACCGCTCACGCTACCAGTTAAACCAGGAAGTTTTTGGTGATAAAACCAACCAAACATCAGGTATAACAGGGTATGGTACTTACGCCAAGCAAAAAGAATCGGTACTTAAAGAAAAAGAAGGCCGCCTGAAAACGGTTACCGAAGATGTGGGCAAAATGGAACAATATTTGGCCCAGCGTAAGGATTTCGAAGGGCTAAATAATTTGCGGCTGTTTACCGAAAAACAATTAGATAGTTTATCAAATGTTGCCGGTTTTAGCGATCGTAACTGGGCACTGGGAAAACTATCCTATAATGAGGATGGTTCAAGAGATTTGGACACCTACTTAGCCATATCGTTTATTGGCTACCTGTTTATTTTATTTGAATGTTTGCCGGTATTTGTAAAGCTGATGTCGCCAAGAGGACCTTATGATGTAGCCATGGCTAAAACACAGGAAGCAGACTTGCATTATGCCGAACGTGATAAAGAACGTGATATAGCCATAACCGATAATGTATTCGACCACCATTTAGATACCGATATTTCCCATCGAAAGCGGGTGATAACCGAACAATCAGAAAATGGGCGGAGAGGCCATAGATATAAATAAAAAAGGAAATGGGGTTAATTTATAACCCCATTTCCTTTTTCAAAAACTGACCGGTAAAGCTTTGTTTCACTTTGCACAAACCTTCGGGGGTGCCCGAGTACAGGATATTACCACCACCTGAGCCTCCTTCGGGGCCCAGGTCAATTACGTGGTCAACTACCTTTATTACATCCAGGTTATGCTCAATTACCAGCACCGTATTGCCTTTATCAACCAGTTGATATAATACACCTAACAGCACATTAATATCTTCAAAGTGCAAACCTGTTGTTGGCTCATCCAATATATAAAAAGTATTGCCGGTATCTTTTTTAGAAAGCTCGGTAGCCAGTTTAACACGCTGGGCCTCGCCACCTGATAGTGTGGTTGAGGCCTGCCCTAAGCGGATATAACCTAAACCAACATCAGCCAAAGTTTTAACCTTACGATAGATGGACGGGATATGCTCAAAAAACGGTGCAGCATCCTCAATGCTCATGTCCAACACATCGTTAATGGATTTGCCTTTATAACGCACTTCTAAAGTCTCGCGATTATACCTTCTACCACCACATTCCTCACAAGGTACTTGTACATCCGGCAAGAAGTTCATTTCAATTACACGCAAGCCGGCACCCTTACAGGTTTCGCAGCGTCCGCCTTTTACATTGAACGAGAAACGGCCGGGTTTATACCCACGGATACGTGATTCGGGTAAGGCTACATATAGATTACGGATATCAGAAAACACACCGGTATACGTTGCCGGGTTTGACCGTGGTGTACGCCCTATAGGTGTTTGGTCTATCTCAATTACCTTATCAATATGCTCCAGTCCTTCAATTTTACCATAAGCCAATGGCTGCTTTTTAGCGCGGAAGAAATGATGGTTCAATATTGGGTACAAGGTCTCGGTAATCAGGCTTGATTTACCACTACCCGACACTCCCGTAACCCCAATGAACTTACCTAACGGGAAATCAACCGATACATTTTTTAAGTTATGCCCGGTAGCTTTTTTGATGGATAGCGTTTTACCATTACCTTCCCTGCGGGTTTTAGGTATACTTATCTCGCGCTCACCATTAATATAAGACGTTGTAAGGGTATGTTTAGCCATTAACTGCGTAGGCGTGCCTTCGGCAACCACCTCACCACCATGTACGCCAGCTGCCGGGCCCATGTCAATTACATAGTCGGCCTCCAGTATCATGTCTTTATCATGCTCAACTACCAACACGGTATTGCCCAGGTCGCGCAGGTTTTTAAGGGCATTTATCAAGCGCTCGTTATCACGCTGGTGCAAGCCGATGCTTGGCTCATCCAAAATATACATCACATTCATTAGCTGTGAGCCTATCTGGGTAGCCAGCCTAATACGCTGTGCCTCGCCGCCTGATAAAGTTTTAGCCGTGCGATCAAGCGTTAAATAACTTAAACCTACATCCAGCAGAAACACAATACGGGCACGTATCTCTTTTAATATTTCTTTGGCGATGACGTTCTGGCGCTCGGTCAACCGGTCTTCCAAATTAGTAAACCAAGCCTGCAGGTCATTAATGTCCATACAAGCCAGCTCGAATATATTTTTATTGTCTACTTTAAAATGCAGTGATTCCTTTTTCAGTCTTGCACCCTCGCAAACCGGGCAGGTACGCAGCACTCGGTAGTTCTCCATATCGTCCATACCCTCGTCTCCTCTTCGCTCCTGCTGTTCTTCCAGCATACGGATAATGCCGTCAAAACTTATCTGGTAACTTTGCACGTTCCATTTATTGTACTCAACCGCAACTGTTAGCATTTCGTTGGTGCCGTTCAGTATGATCTCTAAATGTTCTTTATCCAGTTTTTCAATAGGCACAGATAACGAGAATTCATATTTTTTAGCCAATGATTTCAGTACCTGGAATATCCATGTTTCGCGGTATTCGCCCAGGGGGGCTAAACCGCCATTTAAAATACTCAATTTAGGGTTTGGAATAACAGATGCCTCGTCTATCTCAAAAATATAACCCAATCCATTACACTTTTCGCAAGCGCCATAAGGTGAGTTAAACGAGAAGGTATTAGGCTGCGGCTCATCATAGGATATACCCGAAATAGGATCCATTAAATACTTACTGAAATAAGCCACGTTATTATCTTTATCCGCTATGCGGATAATACCCTTGGCAATTTTTAATGCCGCTTGTATAGAAGTATATAATCGCTTGCTATCCTTTTCGCTTACTACCAAACGGTCAACTACAATATCTATATCATGTATCTTGTAGCGGTCGACCTGCATTTTAGGTTCAACATCAGCAATAGCGCCGTCTATCCATACCTTTAGATAGCCTTGTTTGCGTATCTGTTCAAATAATTCGCGGTAATGTCCTTTACGGGCTTTAACCACAGGTGCCAAGATATTTACCGGCTGACCATCAAACCGCTCAAAAATGGTTTTCAATATTTGATCCTCGGTCATGCGTTCCATTTTCTCGCCGCTTACGTACGAGTAAGCCTCGCCGGTACGCGCAAAAAGCAAACGCATAAAATCATATATCTCCGTAATGGTACCCACCGTTGAGCGCGGGTTTTTACTGGTAGTTTTTTGCTCAATGGCAATAACCGGGCTTAAACCTGATACCTTATCCACGTCAGGCCGCTCCATCCCCCCCATAAATTGGCGTGAGTAGGCTGAAAATGTTTCCATATAGCGGCGCTGACCTTCGGCATAAATAGTATCAAATGCCAAAGATGATTTGCCACTGCCGCTTAACCCGGTTATAACAACCAGCTGGTTACGCGGAAAAGAAACATCAATATTTTTTAAGTTATGTACCCGGGCTCCGTAAACTTCAACTTCACTCTGCTCGCCCAGATCAAGGGGTTTGTTATTCATATTTTTAATTAGTGAATGAGTGAATTAGCGAATGAGTGAATGTTTTATTCATCTCATTTTGATTAGCAAATATGATTGAAAATCGCTCATTCACTAACTCACTAATTCGCTCATTAATAAGCCCGCAAATATACGCAAAAAAAAGTCCGGCCTTACCATTTGGGCAAGCCGGACTGTAAGTGCTCCGTAAATTTTTGTGCTTAATTAACCGCTAACAATTTCGACAATGGCTGGTATGCATAAAGCGTACTGTAACCATATTTAACAGGTTCGCCTATTATCTCTTTCATGGCAATTAAGTTATATACATACGCTCCGGTTTCTTTATTCAGATGCATACGGAAATAGTTTTTTTGGCTTTGCTGCCTCATTGCTTTTCCCAGCTTAATTGAGCCGTTGTTATAAGCAGCAGCGGCCAATGTCCAGCTGCCAAACTCATCATGCAGTTCATTTAAGTACTTGCATGCGGCAATGGTTGATTTACGAATGTTCAATCGTTCATCTTTTCCCTTGCCTACCTTTAAGCCATAACTTCGCGCTGTACCAGGCATAAACTGCCATAGGCCCCTTGCACCCTTTGGCGATGTACCCTCTTTTAAACCCGACTCTACCAACGGAAGATATTTAAAATCATTAGGGATGCCATGTGCGGCTAAAATTGGCTCAATAATAGGAAACAATCTTTCTGCTTTTAAGTGCAAAATGTTTGTTTGTGTATTTTGATAATTATGCTTTTTAAGGGTAAGTCGCATTTTACGATTTACTTTTGCATTATTGCGCGGGAGGGCTTCATCAGCGAAACTATAGTATTTTGCAGCATCATTTTTCACAAAGATTAACCCCGAAACATGATGTGATTTTGTTGCAGTTTTAGTGCTATTTTTAGTGGTGGTGGTACTGCAAATGTTAAGCTTAAAAATGATAGCCATCACCAGGATTACGGAGCACGTAATTAAGGATTTGTTGATCATTTTTTTTATCTCCATTAAATGTACATTAAGTAAAATGTTAAACAAAGGTACGTTATATTAGTCAGATTGTCAAACACTTAACCTTAGCTTAGTGTTTTGATTATTTTAAAATAGTTTAAAAATCACGGTTTAAAGTGGTTTAAAGTGTGTTTTTAGACTCCTACAAAAACTTTAAAAAAGCCATGAAAAACCGGCAAAAAACAGTACCTTTGGCCCTCACGCTGCGAAAGCGCAAAACAAAAAAATATGGTATTTAAAAGGCCAGAGAAGGGCCGCGACGGTCAGTCCGGCAGATCATCAAACAGAGCCCCGAAAGGTGGCGATAACGCGAGAAAATCCTTTTCAGGATCACGCGAAAAATCATCAAATAATTCAGACAGATCAGACTCGAAAAAAAGATACGGCAGCGATGCCCCATCGGGTAGCGAAAGAAGATCGTCTTCATCATCTGACCGGAAGCCTTACGGTAGAAGATCAGACGGCGATAACAAAAGCAGTTTTTCCGGCGGATCATCTGACAAAAAAAGTTTTACACCAAAAGGAAGGCCCTATACCGGCCGGCCATCAGGTGATGAAAAAAGCAGTTTTGGCGGTAGCTTTGGTGATAAGAAAAGTTTTTCGCCAAAAAGCAAGCCTTATTCAGGCAGGCCAACCAGTGATGAACGCTCGCCAAGAAGTTTTAGCAAAGGTGAAGGATCAGATGAAAAAAGAAGCTTCGCACCAAAAGGCAAACCATATGCCGGCAAATCAGGCGATGAACGACCGCCTAGAAGCTTCGGCAAAGAAAGTTCAGATAATAAAAGGCCCTATTCAAAAGATAAATCATCGTTTGACAGACCAAAAAGAACAGATAGCAGGCCTATGCGTGAAGGTGGCTTTAGAAAAAGCGATGCCGATTTTATAAAGGATAAGCCTTATACCCGCCGCGAGAAACCTACTTACGATAAAATTACCGTTGATCGCGACGCGCCTGTAAAAACACTGCGCGGTAAAAAACCCGCTCAACCTAAAAAAGATGACAGCCTGATAAGGCTTAACCGTTACATTGCCAATGCTGGCATCTGTTCGCGCCGTAAGGCTGATGAACTGATATTGGCTGGCGTGGTAACCGTTAATGGTGAGGTTGTTGACGAATTGGGCGCAAAAATTGACCCGATAAAAGACGAAATACGCTATAATGGTGAAACATTAAAACGCGAAAAAATGGTTTATGTATTATTGAATAAACCAAAAGATTATATCACCACTACTGAAGACCCACAGGAGCGCCGTACAGTTATGCACCTGGTTGAAAAAGCCAGCCGCGAGCGTATATATCCTATCGGGCGATTGGACCGAAATACTACCGGGTTATTGTTAATGACCAATGATGGCGAGTTAGCAGATAAGCTTTCGCATCCGCGCAGCCAGATCACTAAATTATACCAGGTTGAGTTAAATAAAAGCCTTACCCAAGGCGACCTGAATAAAATTCAATTTGGTTTAGAGCTGGAAGACGGGCCCATAAAACCCGACGCTGTATCATATGTAGCAGGTGCATCAAAACGTGAAGTTGGTATACAGATACATAGCGGGAAGAACCGTATTGTTCGCCGTATATTTGAACACTTAGGTTACGAGGTTGTAAAACTGGACAGGGTTGTTTATGCAGGTTTAACCAAAAAAGATCTGCCACGTGGCCGCTGGCGTTTTTTAGATGAAAAGGAAGTTATCCAGCTAAAACACTTAATAAAATAACAAAAAACGCTCCGCAAACCGGGGCGTTTTTTGTTGGGATTTAGGTAACTTGCATTGCTAATATCAACCAATATATTATGAAAAAGCTGCTGTTCATCCTATTGCTGACCCTGCCCGCGCTTAGCATCGCACAAAAAAAACTACCTTCAACTTACGACCTGGTGATTGGTACTTACACCAGTGGCGAAAGCAAAGGCATATACGTTTACCGTTTTTATGTAGAAACAGGTAAACTACTATACATGAGCGAAATAACCGGCTTAGACAACCCATCATACTTAACTCCCAGCCCTGATAATAAATTTATTTATACCGTAAATGAAAGCAACAATGGCTCGGTAAGCGCAATAAAGTTTGAGCCTAATAGCGGTAAAATGGAATTAATAAATAGCCAGCCTACAGGTGCCGGCCCTGCGCATATAACCATTGACAAGGACCGGAAAAATGTTTTTGTATCAAACTATAACGGTGGCAGTTTAGTCGTTGTCCCTATTAATAAAAATGGCTCCTTAGGTACGCCTACTCAAACCATACAAAATGAAGGTAGCAGCATTAATAAGGAACGCCAGGCATCACCGCATGTGCACTCTGCTACTTTATCGCCAGATGAGAAACATTTATTTGTTGCCGACCTGGGAACCGATAAAGTAAATATCTATCGTTACCGCGCATCAAAAGTTCCCCCTTTAATGCCGGAGTCGCCTGCGTTTGTAAGTACCAAGCCGGGCAGTGGCCCCCGCCACATGGACTTTTCGGCAGACGGTAAGTTTTTATATGTAGTGCAGGAATTGAGTGCGGCTGTTACTGTATACAGTGTTGATGGCGCTAAACTTACGGAAGTACAAACTATATCAATGATTGATGGAAGTTACGATAAAGTGGGAGCTGCTGATATTCATATATCGCCTAATGGCAAATATCTATATGCATCAAACCGCGGAAGTGCCAATGAAATAATATTATACACTATTAGCCCAATTGATGGTAAACTAACTTATGTTGAGCGTATGCGTACTATGGGCGAAACACCCAGGAATTTTATCATTGATCCAACAGGCAGGTTTTTATTAGTAGCAAATCAAAAAAGTAATACAGTTAATGTTTTAACTATTGATCAGAAAACCGGAAGATTATTCCCAACCCGCAATACCATTAAAATTGATGCGCCTGTTTGTTTAAAATTGGTGCCTGTAGAATAAAGCGGAAAGGCAAAAGGATAAAGGAAAAAAGAAAACAACCTTTCGCCTTTACCCTTTTGCTTTAACCTATTTGTTTTTGGTAAATGAGTAAACTACATATCCCATAGTATTACCTATAGTAACGGGAGATTTTAATGTCATTGATTGCCCGTCGTTATCATTTATAACTAAACGGTAACCATCAGGTACGTTTTTAGGCTTATCGCCCTGATATATTTTTTTAAATTGGAACATGGTACCTGCAGCAGGATCATTAAACAACGACCAAAAAATAGTTTGTGAAGTGCCGTTGTTTAAAGTATACATACCATTACCACTATTGGTTAATTGCCATGTGCTACCAACAAAAGCGCTTGGTGCGGCTTGGTCAAATACCGTTTGTACCGAACCACTAACCAGCCTCTCATAAGTAACGGTATTTAATGTCCATGTGCCTACAAAACGTGCCCTTGACGAGCCTGTTAATGCAGCTGGTACCGAGCATGATGCAATAAGTAAAGCAATAGCTAAAACTGGAATTAGGATTTGAAGTGTTTTTTTCATGACTATAGATATTATTATATTTCAAACAATATACATAAACCTTGCCAAGAATGTTGAGTTATAAAGCATTTGCCTTACTTTTTTCAATAACTTCCAGATAATAGTTTTCATATTGAGGCAATATCTTAGCCAGGTCAAACTCTTTAGCGCGGGCTAGCGCATTTTCTTTAAATGTTGTCAGGCGAGCCTCATCCTCCAATATATATATAGCTTTATCAGCCATTCCTTCAATATCACCTATATCTTTTAAAAATCCCGTTACACCATCTACATTTAATTCGGGCAATCCACCAGCGTTTGAACTGATAACCGGTACTTTACAAGCCATTGCCTCTAAAGCTGCCAAACCAAAACTTTCTGATTGCGATGGCATCAGGAACAGGTCGGATACCGAAAGTATTTCTTCAATGGCATCCTGTTTACCTAAAAAGCGTACATCATCACCCACACCCAGATCGCGGCATAACTGCTCGCAGTCCGAACGTTCGCCACCATCGCCTACCATCAATAGTTTAGATGGTATTTTTTCGCGCACCTTAGCAAATATTTTAACCACGTCTTCTGTGCGTTTTACTTTACGGAAGTTAGAAGTATGTACCAATATTTTTTCTCCCGACGGTGCTATGGCTTTTTTAAAATGGTCTTTAGCTTTAAGGCTAAAGCGGCTAAGGTCAATAAAGTTTGGAATTACCCTTATATCGTTCTCAACCTCAAAAAACTCATAAGTTTCCTGCTTTAAATTTTCAGATACCGCGGTTACCCCGTCAGACTTATTGATAGAAAACGTTACTACCGGCATGTAGGTCCTATCCTTACCTACTAAGGTAATATCAGTACCATGCAGCGTAGTTACAACCGGGATATAAATACCATACGTTAATAATATTTGTTTAGCCATAAACGCCGCCGAAGCATGCGGAATAGCATAATGTACGTGCAAAATATCCAGCTTTTCAAACCTTACCACGTCAACCAGCCGACTGGCCAATGCCAACTCATAGGGCGGATAATCAAACAATGGATATTTGGATACGGATACTTCGTGATAAAAAAGATTTTCTGAAAAAAAATCCAGACGGGCAGGTTGGTTGTATGTAATAAAATGCACCTGATGACCATTGTCTGCCAGGGCTTTACCTAACTCGGTAGCAACAACCCCGCTTCCGCCAAAGGTTGGGTAACAAACTATTCCTATTTTCATTTATATAACTTGCTGTGATGCAGGGACTAGTTCCCTATAGTTTTTGTGTACAAGTTTAACAGCATTTTATGGCAATAGTGTTAATGGGATGTAATATTACTGTTGACATTATAAGCAAAATGTCATTCCGGGTTTATCAATACTCTCCTATTGATAGCATCACCAGTGTACAAGCATACTCGGTTTTAATACCCTTTTCATTAGCCAAACGGCGCAGTTCGGCATTTTCGGTACCGGGGTTAAAAATAATACGCTTAGGGTGAGTAGCTAAAATATAATCATATAATGGTGGTTGGTTTTGCGGACCAACGTATAAAGTAATAGTATCTATATCGGTATGAATTGCTTCGGGTTTTTCAATAGGTACGCCTGCCACTTCGCCGGTTTTTAAACCTACGTTAACAATAGTATGCCCTTTTTGGGTTAACCGGTTTGCGGCTGCATAGGCATATCGCCCTGCATTAGGAGTAGCACCTAGTATCAATGTTTTTTTATCTGTCATACTATTGATATTCAAATATTAAGCCAAGCTAAAATTGGCTGATGCAGTGGCAGTCAGGCATCCGTCAAAAAAAAATAAAAATAATTTAAAATGTTTTCAAACCACAATCGTCTATACCTTTAAACAACAATACATTGGTAACCACATTAATGGCATCGGACGATAAAAACAGTAATATACTGCAAGCAATAAAGCTATACGGCAAAAACCTGTTAGGCTTTATCCGCAAGCGTGTAAAAAGCGATGCCGATGCTGAGGACATTCTGCAGGATGTTTGGTATCAATTTAGTTCATTGGTAAGTGCCGAACCTATCGAGCAAACCGGTGCCTGGTTATATAAGGTGGCCAAAAACAAGATCATCGATAAGCATAAAAAAAGATCAGAGACTTTATTGGATGATATGTTGGGTGGTGATAGCGATAATGAGGATGAAGCTTTTGATTTTAAAGAGCTCCTGATGACCGAGGACACTACCCCCGAAACCGAATATGTGCGCAACCTTTTTTGGGAACAGCTTTTTTTAGCGCTGGATGAGTTGCCCGAGGAGCAAAAACAAGTATTTATTTGGCAGGAGCTGGACGATATGACCTTTGCCGAAATAGCCGAGCTTACCGGGGTAAATATTAACACGCTTGTATCGCGCAAGCGATATGCCGTGCTGCATTTGCGCGACAGGTTACAACAATTGTATGAAGAGATCACAAAATATTAAAATTAAAAATCATGAAAAAATTCTTTTTTAAGGGCCGTTTTATTTTTATCCCACTGGGGATAGCAGCATGCCTAACCCTAGCCGGCTTTGCCGTAATGTTGCTTTGGAACAACCTTTTGCCTGATATATTGTTTGTAAACACCATTACCTTTTGGCAGGCATTAGGCATATTCTTACTATGTAAAATATTGTTTGGCTTTGGCCGCGGTGGTGGCCGGGGCTGCGGCGGTGGACCGGGATGGATGAAATACCGCATGCAGGAAAAATTTAAAAACATGACCCCTGAGCAACGGGAAGCATTTAAACAAAAAATGCGTGACCGTGCATGTGGGCCATGGGGACACCATGGTTTTGATAAAGGATGGGATAATGTGGCCGACGAACCGGCAAAACCAACTGAATAATTGACCCTATTACCTACCTAATTACCCACTTGTCATTCTGAGCATAGCGAAGAATCTATATAAGGGACTAATAAAGCGTACAAGATTCTTCGTTATGCTCAGAATGACAAAAAATAAAAACACAATGAATGTACTAGTTTTCTCTACAAGCATTACAGCAACAGAGCAGGTTAAAGAAGTAAAACCTTTGTTAAAAGCTGTACGATCAATCAAAGAATGGAACTTTGACCTGGAAGATTGCGACAATATATTACGTGTGGTGGCTAATGATCTATCACCCCGATTTATTGAAGGATTATTGCAAAACGCAGGTTACAAATGTTTGGAGTTGTCTGATTAAATAAGGTACTTAAGTAAATAATAATTACATTTAAGCCACCTAAAAGTGGCTTTTTTATTGCCCTAAAACCGAAAAAGATGAATGCCTTAACAAAATGTTTATTTCTTGCATTAATTATTCCTATTTTTTCTTATTCACAAAAATTACCGTCAAAACAACAAATAAGTGTGCGTATACCGGCTAATTTTAAAATTGACGGAAAGGCAAACGAATGGAATAATGCATTTCAGGCATATAACAACAGCATAGAAGCCTCCTACAGTATCGCGAATGATGAAAAAAACTTGTATTTTATTATTCACGCGACCAACCCATTAGTTATACGTAAATTAGTTGCCGGTGGCATTACATTTGCTATAAATACAACCGAAAATCATAAAGGCAAATCGCTTATAGCGGTAACTTATCCCATATTTGAAAAAAAGAATTTGCCAAACATCAATTGGAAAAATAAGCCTATAGCAACATCTGATGCAGCTATGAATGCCAAACAATTAGATTCATTTATGAATGTTGCCAATAAACAAGTTGTGGACAGATCTAAAGAGATCAAAATACTTGGGAGCAAGCTATTACCCGATAGCCTTCTATCCATTTATAATCAGGAGGGCATAAAAGCGGTTTCGTTGTTTGATAATAAAATAAGCTATACCTATGAGTTATTAATTCCTTTAGATCATACAGGCCTAACCCCAAATGAAAAAAAGTTCTATTATAACATCAAGTTAAATGGATCTGATCATGAAGGAAGTTCATCCATAGAATTTATTACAGGTGGGGTACGGGTAAATGGTCCAGCCAAAATGGACGACATGCAATTTATATGGAATCCAACGGATGTATGGGGAGAATATATTTTGGCGGGGAAATGATTTAAACACATGCCCTACCTTTATCCAATTATAATTCTATTCAGCAAAGCTATTTGCCCGGCATGATATATTTGGTGCTGGATAAAACCATATATCAGTTCCTTATAAGTAGTTACAGGTTCATCGCCACGCTCATCAATAATTAGTTCGTCCCATTTTTCATCAGGAAAATCTCGAATAGTTTTTATCAGGTTTACGTTAACCAGTTTTAAGTCATCTATCCATAATTTCCACTTCTGCTCATCCGGGGCACCGGGGTCGGGCCAATTACCGCTTACAGGGTAACCCGCAGGTTTTTCGTTGAGGCGGTCCATTACTTCTTCGGTCCAGCTTAGCATATGCAAAATAATCTCGGCAATATTATGAGCTGCATTGCCTGGTCGCTCATAGGCGCTTTCAAAAGTCACTTTATCTAAAATGCTGTATATCGGCAGGCCATACCAGGGCTCGCCTGATAATACTTTTTGCAGTTCGTTTTCCAGTTGTTCGGCTGTGGTGTTCATATTATATATTCTTTGTTGCTACCGCGCAATTTATCCCATCAATAGCAGCAGAAATTATGCCACCGGCATAACCCGCACCTTCGCCACATGGAAACAGACCTTTAATTTGCGGATGCATAAAAGTCTCCCTATCCCTCGGTATTTTTATGGGCGATGAAGTGCGTGACTCAACCCCTACCAAAATAGCTTCGTTCGTATAATAGCCTTTCATTTTTTTGCCGAAAGCAGGTAAAGCTTTTCTTAAGCGCTCGGCTATCCAGTCGGGTAACACGTCTTTTAACTGCACACTTTTAACACCAGGCAGGTAAGAGTTTTTAGGCAGGTCTTTTGAAAGGCGGCCCTCCACAAAATCGATCATGCGCTGGGCGGGTGCTACCAAATTACCGCCTCCCGCTTTAAATGCCACTTGCTCAATATGATGCTGAAAGTTGAGCATTTTAAACGGATCGTTGTTATCGCCTTCTACATCATCCAGGTTTACCTGCACAACCGTGCCCGAGTTGGCGTAAGGGTTATTTCTTTTAGATGGACTCCAGCCGTTTACAACAATTTCGTCTGGTTCTGTAGCGCATGGAGCTATAATTCCGCCCGGACACATACAGAACGAGAACACCCCTCGGCCGTCCACCTGTTCAACTAAGTTATAATAAGATGGCGGCAGATCCTCGCCCCTGTATTCGCAATGGTACTGGGCACGGTCAATTATTTCCTGCGGATGTTCAATACGCACGCCCAAGGCAAAGGGTTTGGCTTCCATCAAGATATTTTGACGATACAACATTTCAAATACATCCCTTGCCGAATGGCCCGTTGCTAATATTACCGCGTTGGCATATAGCTTCTCGTCCGTTGCCAGTTGCACTCCTTTTATAGTATCTTTTTCAATAAGCAGTTCCGTTACCTTGGCATCAAACCTAACTTCGCCGCCTGCTGCCAGTATGGTTTCGCGCATAGCGGTGATGATCTGTGGCAGCTTATTGGTACCTATATGCGGACGGGCATCTATCAATATATCTTCCGTAGCGCCATGCGCAACAAAGGTTTTTAATACCTGGTTTACATCACCACGCTTGGTAGAACGGGTGTATAACTTACCATCCGAGTAAGTACCTGCCCCACCTTCGCCAAAACAATAGTTGGATTCGGGATTTACCAAGCCTTGCTTATTGATATTGGCCAGGTCGCGACGGCGATCCTTTACAGCTTTACCCCGCTCTAATACTATGGGTTTTTGTCCCTGCTCAATGCATTGCAAAGCCGCAAATAACCCCGCCGGCCCGGCACCTACAATAATTACAGGTTTTCCGTTTTTTACATTAGGATATTGCTTAGTATAATTTTCTGGTTGATAGGTTTCATCTATAAAAACCTTTACCTGCATACGGTAAACTACCCTACGCCCACGTGCATCTATTGAACGTTTAAGCATTTGTAACCCACTTATTTTTTGTGGGCTGATATTTAAGGAATTGGCGGCGATCTTTATTAAAGCGCCTTCATCTTCTTGTTGCCCTGGCGGACAAACTATCTCAATTTCTTTGATCATACTATTGCCGGGTTTTTATCCCGGATAAAACAAAGGTAATTATTTAGAGAATAAACTTTCGTTTGTAGAGCCTACCCAAGTTAAAACTTCAACCTTATGGGTATCATTTAATCCGCTTTCATCTCTTAACATTTGAAATTCTTTGAAAGAAGGGATATTTAAAACCTGGGTTTGAATGTCCTCGTTGTTATAAACTGAATGATGAACAAAAGTCACTCCATCATCTTTTGTATAAACGTTATATTGAAAAGCCGATGTATCAAGGGCTTTAAAATCCTCTAAAAACTGTTGAATATTTTGCTTGTTTTGTTCAACAAATTGTGATTTTACTTTATAAGTAACCATTACTGAAATCATATTTCTACTGTTTAGTTAGATAATACGCAATTACGCAATTTTTTCGCTTCGGTAAATATTATTAGTTAAATAACAATCTCATCGTTTACATTTATCTGTTTCAAAAAATATTCATCATGAGATACTACTATCAGCGTCCCTTTATAATCATTAATAGCTGCAGTTAATATTTCTATATTTTGAATATCAAGGTTATTGGTAGGCTCATCTAGTATAATGATATCTGGTGCTTTATCGCTTATGGTTAGGCAGCAAAGCATTAAACGCATTTTTTCGCCGCCACTAAGCGCACTGCAGGGCTTGTCCCAAAAAACTGGAGTAAACAAAAACCTGTTCAACCGTATCTTTACCTCATGCTCCTGCAAATGGCCCGAATTAATTTGTTGCGCCTGTTCGTAAACACTGAGTTTATTATCAATTAACGAGTAGTCCTGATCAATATAAACCGCTTTAACGTTAGCCCGGGTAATAATACCGTGTTGCGGTTGCAAATTGTCTAATATAATATTTATTAAAGTTGTTTTCCCCGAACCATTTGAACCTTTAATTGCCAAGCGCAGGCCACTGGTTATCTGGAAATTTAAAGCCTGTTCCCAAAGTAGCGTATCCTGATATTTTAAATTAATGTCCTTAGCGGTTATCAATACCTTGCCTGTATGCAGTGTGGAATTATCAAACCCCATTTTCATTTTATCTGCATCAGGTACGTCTTTCCGTAATTGATGCAATTGCTGCGAAATAGTATCTATTTTCTCGGCGTGTATTCCCTTAACCCTTGATGTACTTTTCTCGGCATTGTTCTTAAAAGTTTTCATGGATATAGTAGGTAATCCGGCCTTTTCCTGCTTTTTCTTGCCCCGGGCATCCAACTTTTGCTGTCGTTCCAATGTTTCACGTTCTGCCTCTTTGGCTTTGCGCAAGGCTTTTTCCTTGCTTTGCAAATCGTGACTTAAAGCAGGACTTTCCACAGCTTTCTGCTCAGCATAAAAATCATAATTGCCCCCATAAATAGTTATACCTCCTTTGCCTAACTCGTAAACTGTATCAAGCAGGTTTAACAGTGTGCGGTCATGACTTACAATTACTAAAGTATTGTTGGTGTGCGTTATATAATCATACAATAATTTCCGGCTCTCTCTATCTAAATGGTTGCTGGGCTCATCCAGCAAAACGGTTTCGGGCCGATGTATGGTTATCCCTGCTAAAAAAACTTTGGTTTTTTGCCCGCCGCTAAGGGTATCCATTTTTTGCAGCAGGTCAATACCATCCAGCCTCCAATGAGCAAACGCTTCGCAGCAACGATCCTCAATTGCCCAGTCATCATTAAGCAAGGTAAAATTTTCATCAGTCACATTGCCAATTAAAATGTCATTAAGCGCATTAAGCTTTCCATCAATACCTAAAGCCCGGGCTATAGTTTGATCATTATACTGGCCAAAAAGCTGTGGTACATAATAAGGTGCAGGGTCGGCTTTTACTATACCTTTTATCGGGTGCAGCTTACCTGCCAAAATTTTTAAAAGTGTTGATTTACCTGACCCGTTGTTACCTATCAGTGCAATTTTATTTTGTTTGTTGATGATGAGATCTATATCAGAAAATAACAGATCCCTATTAGGGTGGGTATAAGTAACCCCTTGTAGCATAAGCATAATTTCTTTCCATTAAAAAGTGAATAATTACATCAACCAGTTAGAAGATGTGGTTATTTTTTACTGAAAGAAATTAATTACATAGAGCGTTGCTTTGATTATGGTACAAAAATACAAAACTTTTAGGCGAAGTAAAACTACTTGCCGCCGGTTTTTAAATACATATAAATTATACCACCTATTACCATAATAGCTAATACTATCAAACCTGTACGACCATTGCGTTTATCCTGGCGCATTAGCCAAACCATCAGTGCCACCAGCGGCAATACAAAAATGGCCCAAAATATAAGTGACGGAATATTCATTTTTTATGAGTTAATGGTTCATAGTTGATGGTTCATGGCAAAACCTATCAACTATATACTATGATCTACATTGGCATCCTTGCTAGGGGAGCTATGCTTTGGTCGGCAAAATCACTTTTTAAAAATTTATAATGTGCGGCAATGGCAATCATGGCCGCGTTATCTGTACAATATTGCATTTGGGGTATAAAACAGTTCCACCCGTTTTTTTCGCCCATTTTTTGCAGGCCCTGGCGCAAACCGGTATTAGCCGATACACCACCCGCCAAAGCTACGTCCTTTATACCTAATTCTTTTGCTGCCTTGCTTAATTTATTCAGCAAAATAGTAACTATCCGCTGCTCAACAGATGCGCAAATATCGGCTATATTATCCTCAATAAATGTAGGATTTGCGACTACGTTATCACGTATAAAATAAAGTATCGAAGTTTTTAAACCACTAAAGCTAAAATCCAGCCCGGGTATTTGCGGTTCGGGGAATTTATAAGCATCGGGGTTTCCATTACGGGCGTGTTTATCAATTAACGGCCCGCCTGGATAAGGCAATCCTAATATTTTACTGGTTTTGTCCATGGCTTCGCCTGCGGCATCATCCAGCGTTTGGCCTATTACTTCCATGTCAAAATAGTCCTTTACCAACACAATCTGTGTGTGCCCGCCCGAAACCGTAAGGCATAAAAAAGGAAATGTAGGTTTTGGATCTTCAATAAAATGCGCCAAAATATGCGCCTGCATATGGTTAACCTCAATAATAGGCAGGTTTTTTGCTAATGCAAATGACTTGGCAAACGATACGCCAACCAATAGTGAGCCTAAAAGACCGGGGCCGCGTGTAAAAGCTACCGCATCCATATCATTTTTGCTTACTTTTGCGTTTATTAATGCCTGTTGTACAGCCGGAACTATGTTTTGCTGATGAACCCTTGAGGCAAGCTCAGGGACAACACCGCCATAAGCCTCGTGTATTTTTTGGTTGGCAATAACGTTGCTTAACACCACACCATCAACACATACGGCAGCCGAGGTGTCATCGCAGGAAGATTCTATAGCTAAAATTATAGGCACGAGTTGAAAATCAAAAGTTAACAGTCAAAATTAAAAAGTGATAAACAATTAAGCGTGAAAGTACTTTATAAGGTAACATTCACGTTTTTGAATTTTTACTTTTGAATTTTGAATTACAAAACACAAAGTTATTAAAAAACTACTCAAAATAAGTTTAAGTATTGTATTGCTGTTATTGCTGATGGTAAGCATCTTGTTATTGGTTTTTCAATACAAGCCGGTGCAAACATGGGCGGCAAAAAAGGTGGCTAAGCATTTTTCAAAAGAGTGGAATACTACGGTTTCTATAAAAAGTCTTTATATCAAGCCATTTTCGTCAGTTGTTTTAGAAGGTTTTTTTGTGTTGGATCAGCAAAAGGATACACTGGTAAATACACCCAGGCTTTCGGTTGATATCAATGGGTTCTCGGTATTCTCAAGCATTAAAAACAAAACCATTAATATCGACCTGATACAATTAGATAATGGGTCCTTCTATCTTAAAAAATTAAAGAACCACAAAACCAACCTCCAATTTATATTAGATCACTTTGCTTCAAAGGATACGGTTAAAAAAACCGGGAAACCCTGGATAATTAATTTAAATAAAATTGGGGTCAATAACCTGCGCTTTCGCTATAAAAATCAGCTAAATGAAAAACCTGCCAAAGGGATTGATTTTGATGATTTTGATGTTTACAATTTTAGTGTTAACGTAACAGGAATAGATATCAAAAACCACCTATTTAAAGGCGATATACATAAACTAACATTCCGCGAAAAAAGCGGCTTTTACATTAAAAACTTAACCGCTCTTACTACTATTGATACCAACCAGATAGTAGCCAAAAATATGTTTATCCAAACCCCTAACTCTACATTAAGAGATTACTTTAGGATGAGTTTTAAAACGATGGATGACTTTGCCCAATTGGAAAGCAAGGTGCGAATGGAGGCTAATTTTAAAGATTCGCGCTTGTCATCAAAAGATATAGCCTATTTCAGCGGAGGATCACTTGATAAAGTGAATTTTGATTTGGGTATTGACGGGCAGATAAAAGGTTTGGTAAATAATATCAGGACCAAGAATTTAACCGTTAAAGCCGGAAAATCAACTTATATAAAAGGTGACTTTAATATACGTGGGCTACCCGATTGGGAGAATACTTTTCTTGAATTAAAGTTTGATCAGATAGCTACCAACAAAATGGATATTGACCGCCTGATGGCTGGCTTTACCGGCAACCCTAAGGCTAAAGCACCTGATGTAGTAGACAAATTTGGCAACATCAATTTTAGCGGCAGGTTTACCGGGGTACAAAATGATTTTGTGGCTTACGGTGTTTTTAAAACCAAACTGGGCCGCTTTGATCCTGATATCAACCTTAAGATAAATAAGGCGGGCCACCCAAGCTATAGCGGTAAAATAAACACGTACGATTTTGACCTGGGCACCCTAATTGATAATAATGACATCGGTCGTATTACGGTTAATGCCAATGTTAAAGGCAGCGGCGATGACCTGAATAACCTGGATACACGAGTAACAGCATCCATAAAAAATATTGATTTTAAAAATTACAATTACAGCAATGTTACTTTAAACGGCACCTTTGCCAATAAAAAGGCTATAGCTAAGATCAAAGTAAATGATAAAAACATTAAGCTTGACCTGGATGGCAGCATTGATCTTAAACCTGAATTACCGGTATATGCTTTTACCGCAAACGTTGATAACGCGCACTTAAATAATATAAAGTTACTTAAGGATACTATTACCATTAGCATGAATATTATGGCAAAAGGATCAGGTAGTAATTTGAAAAACTTTGAAGGTGAGCTATTGCTATCACCGGTACGTATTATTAACCCGCGCAATAATTATGTGGTTGATTCATTGCATTTATTAGCAACAGGGAAAGGCGACAACCGATCAATTTCATTGACATCAGATGTAATAGATGGAAGTATTAAAGGTAGCTACGATCTGGCTACGCTACCTGATTACTTTAAAACCATTGTAAAAAAATATATCCCCTCATTAAAAACAACCATAGCCGAACATGAGTCGCAAAATTTTGAGTTTAACATGAAGCTTAAAAATCTTGATCCTTTATTGGCTGTTTTTATGCCTGATCTGCAAGTTCCCGACCAGGGAACTTTTATAGGTAAGTTTAATTCAAATGATAAAACTGCCACACTAAATGGTTACATAAAAACCGTTAAATATGATGGTATAGTATTTAATGATTTGATAATTGACGAGAATACTACTAACGACTATTTAGGGTTAAACGTATCATTAAGCCGTGTTGATTTAAGCAAGGATATTTACGTTAAAAACATTTCTATAACTAACTTCCTGAAAAGAGACAGCCTTAATTTTAACATAAAATTGGCTGATAAGGATGCTACCAACCAGTTAGACTTATACGGCTTGGTACAGTTTGGACGCGATACTACAGCCAGGCTTAGCCTGTTACCATCTGATGTAATATTAGAGAACCAAAGCTGGAAGATACAGGAGAAGGTAGACATTAAGTTGCTGGATGGTAAAACCGAAGTATCGGGCTTTGAATTATCAAACGGGCAGCAAATGGTGAAGATCGATGGATTTATTTCTGAAAATCCAAAAGACGAGTTGAAGGTACGATTTGATAAATTTAGCATGGCTACCATTAACCAACTTACCAAAACCTCGGGCGTAACTTTAAATGGAACACTTAATGGTGATGTATTATTAACGGGCGTAACCAAATCGCCTGGTGTTGATGCTAATCTGACTATTGATTCTTTAAAAATGAATGAAACGTTAGTGGGCAATGTAAAAGTTGGTTCTACACTTGATAATGCACGCAAACAGGCCAATGTTAAAATAAATATATTAAACCGGGGGCTGGAAACACTGGATATTACAGGTGCCTATTTATTGGGGAAAGAAGGTGGCGATAAGCTTGATTTTGACTTTAAAATGAACCAAACAGAGGCGGTGATATTTTCGCCGTTTACAAAGGGACTCGTTTCTGACATGAAGGGTACCGTGTCTGCCAATTTAAAGTTATCAGGCACACCTAAAAACATGTTATTCAATGGCGACCTTACCCTAAATAATACCGGCCTAACTGTAGATTATTTAAAAACTGCTTATACAGTAAATGATAGGTTAAGTGTAAATAATAGTGTGGTAACAATAGATAAGTTGTCATTAAAAGATACCCAAGGCGGTGAGGGAACTATTACGGGCAGTGTGGATTTAAACAACTTGTCGAACCCTATTCTTGATGTCACATTAAACGTGCCAAGGAACCAAAAACTAATGGCGTTAAATACTACTTTTAAGGATAATCATTTATATTATGGCACTGCTTATGCCTATGGTACATTTAGCTTTAATGGTCCAATTGATAATATGAATATTAATATTACTGCAACTACCACTGCGGGCACAGTATTCAATATTCCATTAAATACTTCCTCAACCGTTGGCGATTATGATTTTATAAGATTTGTAAGCCATAGTGATACTGCTAAAGTGGTTGCTAAAGAGAAAGCCTTTGGTGGTGTTACCCTAAATTTTGACCTTACTGCTGATGAGGCAACCGTAGTAAAAATCACTACTGATTATGGTAAATTAGAAGGTACCGGTACAACCACTGGTTTGCTCTTGAAAATAAATAGCCTGGGCGATTTTGAGATGGTTGGTGATTATAACATCGTATCAGGTAAATTTGAGTTTACAGCCAAAAATTTTATCAATAAAAACTTTACGGTGAGCCAGGGGGGTAATATACGCTGGACGGGTAACCCTGCCAATGCCGAAATTAACTTAAAAGCTATTTACGAGGTACGTACAGATATATCCAACCTTTACATTGCAGCAGGTGCACCGTCGCCGAAAGGAAAGAGCCAGGTGCTGGTACAGGCCGAGTTAATACTAACCAAGTCATTGATACATCCTACCATTGATTTTGACTTTAATTTCCCAACAGAGCCATCCATCAAAGATGACTTAGCTACCTATTTAAGCGATATTAATAACCGTAACCAACAAGCGTTAAGTATTATTGTGCGCCGTAATTTTGCGCCGGGTACAGGCAACAGCCTAACCAACGAAGCATTGCAAACGGCAGGTAGCGCGGTAAGCGAGTTTGCGTTTAATAAGTTGAATAACCTTATTTCACAATCAAACATTAAAAATGTAGATGTTAACATAAAATCATTTAATGATGCCAGCGCATCTGTAAGGCTGTTTAATGAAAGGTTGCGCATTAACGGAAGCTTATTTAATAATGCGGGTAATGGCGATCTGTTTAACAACAGTAGTAACCTGCTTAACTCCCGCTTTAATAATTTGACCAAAGATTTTGAGATATCTTACCTGATAAGGCCTGACGGCGATTTACGGGCACGCTACTCTTATAGGGTTTTAAACACTACTACTTTAAATACGTATATTGAAGGCTTTACCGCACAATATGTAAACGGCATAGGTTTAGTATATCAGCGCGATTTTGATTCGTTTGGTGAGTTTTTCAGGAATATGTTTAGTTTCGGAAAACGCCGCCGCAGACAACGGGCACTTACCGATAGTATCAGAACTAATCCTGCGTTACCTGATAGTTTAAGACGAAAAGTGAGTACTACTTATTTAGACGATCCTGATCAATGATCTTTAAGGATGGAATGATCCATTTTATCGCGCTTGGTTTTTAAATAAGCTTCATTGTGCTGGTTGGGTGCAATTTCAATAGGTACATTATCTACCACTTCCAGCCCATAACCAATTAACCCTGCACGTTTTTTAGGATTATTGCTCATTAGGCGCATTTTTGATACACCCAAACTGCGTAGTATTTGCGCGCCTATTCCATAATCCCGCTGATCCATTTTAAAGCCTAATTGTAAATTGGCTTCAACAGTATCAAAACCATTTTCCTGTAAATTATAGGCTTTAAGTTTATTTATTAAACCAATACCTCTTCCCTCCTGATTCATATAAACAATTACGCCTTTACCTTCCTTTTGTATCATCTCCATAGCAGCATGTAATTGCGGACCACAATCACAACGGCATGATCCGAATATATCTCCGGTTACGCATGAACTATGTACGCGTACTAATATAGGTTCATCATGCTCCCAGGTTCCTTTTACCAGGGCCAAATGATTTTCGCCGGTATTTACCTGGGTGTAGGCTATCATTTCAAAATCTCCCCACTCGGTAGGCAGTTTTACAGACACTTCCTTTTTTACTAAAGTTTCGGCATCAAGACGGTAAGCTATCAGGTCCTTTATTGATACTATTACCAGATCATGTTCTTTAGCAATTTTTAACAGATCGGGTAAACGCGCCATCTCTCCATCTTCGTTCATGATCTCGCATATAACGCCGGCCGGTTCAAAACCCGCTAAAACTGAAAGGTCAATGGCTGCTTCAGTATGGCCCGCACGGCGTAACACCCCTCCGTTTTTAGCTATCAACGGAAAAATATGCCCCGGCCTGCCCAGCTCGTCCGGTGTAGTTGCCGGGTCAATCAAGGCAAGTACGGTTTTTGAACGATCCGTTGCCGAAATACCTGTAGTACAACCATGGCCCAATAAATCAACCGATACTGTAAAATTGGTTTCGTATGATGTAGTGTTATGGCTTACCATTAATTCCAGCTCTAACTCTTCAGCACGTAATTTGGTTATTGGGGCACAAACCAATCCACGTCCATGGCGCACCATAAAGTTTATAGCTTCGGGTGTAGCATTACGGGCCGCGGTTAAAAAGTCACCCTCGTTCTCTCTATCTTCATCATCAACCACGATAATGGTTTTACCGGCTTTTATGGCTTCAATGGCTTCTGGTATAGTATTCAGCATAGTTATATTAACAGTTATGAGCTGGTTGCTCAAGTATCATTATGTAAAATTAAGCTATAATAAAGGTATAATGGTCGGTAATATGTAAGTTTTTGAGTGATTAGGGAATGGGTTATTAGTTTGTAAATATCCGAAAAGCACTAATTACAACCTTCAATTAACTAATCACTTTTCTCCGTTTAAATAACCTCGCAAAAAAGCGTCTATAGGAGTCAGCATCAAAAAGCACCGAGTCATTAGCCGCCTTGTAGGATAAAAATAGCCCTACAGGTGTTAAAATAAGTATGGCCGCCCACATCACAACCGGCGAAGCATCTCCGGCTTTTACATATTTTTCGCCAATGGTTGAGATGATATGATAGATCAGGAAAAAAACTACGGATATAACTACCGGCAACCCCAAACCACCCTTACGTATAATTGCACCTAAAGGGGCTCCAATTAAAAATAAAGCTAAACACGCTGCAGATAAGATGAATTTTTTTTGATACTCAACTTCTGCATCATGCAGGTTAGTTACGTAATCTTTATAAGTAGTACGTCGATTTTTTAACGCATCTAATATATACCTGGTTTCGGTTAACGCATTGGTTAAGTAGCCAATTTGTTCGGTGGGCTGTATGCCTGCTAATACATTGGCTTTAGCCGGTACAGGCTTTTTTACGATAGCCGATTTATGAGGAAAGGTGAAATATTTGATATTAGGCGAGATCGATTTAAAGTTTTCTTTCACGCTACTGTTAATAACTTTTTGAATAGAATCCATCTCCTTATTCAGCAAATTTAAATTCATCATTTGATGTGCCCTGGCAAATAGGGTTTGATCCGTACGCCTTAACTGAAAACCAGACATATCCAACCGCTGCTGGGTACTTTTAAAACGATACCGGGTTAAGGTTTGTCTGGGATTCATAATGGGGGCTCCGCCTACGGGGGCTTCTTCGTAGCGTACACCATCCTCCAAATTTAACACCAGATATTGATTGTTAGCTGTACGACGCATTTTGCCACTTTTAGCAAATGTTACCGAGTTGGTATTATTTATAACGTCCTTATTATAAATAATAAGGTCATGTAGTGTTTGGCCGTCAGGGTCTTTATGGCGTACCCTTATAGTATAACCCGGAAAACTGTTACTAAATATACCTTCGGGTAAAAAATTGGCAGATTTTTGTTCGCGGGCATCCCATAAAAGCGAGTAATACTTAAGGCTGGCCTTGGGCAACATATAATCTGAAAAAAAGAAAGCAGCAACACTTATACCCCCTACAACAATAAACATGGGGTACAACGCGCGCTGTAAAGATATCCCTGCTGATTTTATGGCTACCAACTCATAATTTTCGCCAAGGCTGCCATAGGTCATGATGGAGGACAGGAGCACGGATAAAGGGAGCGCCATAGCCACATTAGTAGCCGAAGCATACATCATCAGTTCCAATATTACATACCATTCAAACCCCTTGCCTATCAGATCGTCAATGTATTTCCACAGAAATAGCATCAGCAACACAAACATCACAATCAAAAAGGTAATCAGAAAAGGCCTTATGAAGGATTTAAGTAATAGAAGATGTATCTTTTTCACTATGCAAAATTAGTGAAAATTTATGGTGTGTTTAGGCACCCAGTACGCTCACCAAATACTTCACCTGGTTATCCCAGATAGATTTACGCTCGGGCAGGGTTTCATCCGTAGCAAAATCTGTAATGCTTAGCGCCACATCATTAGTTAGCTCATCCTGCACAATTTCCATTTCAAAAAAGTACTGCGGCTCATCATCAACCCACTTAAAACGCACTAGTTTATTTTCTTTAATGGCGATTAACTTGGCTTTTTGCTCCTCATCGTCCCAGGTAAAGGTGTAAATCTGGTCGCGTATGCTTACATCATCGGCAAACCATTGGGTAAGGCCGTTGGGTTCATTTAAAAAAGTATATAGTATGCGTGGAGATGATTTTATTTCGTATTCCAGGTTAAATT